>NZ_JBNDMO010000001.1:0-753999 GCF_050436625.1 Paraburkholderia sp. GAS334
GTCGGCAGTGGGATACACACCCGGGACGTTGTCGCCGATGCCGCGTTGATGTCGCAGCTAAGGCTTGACCCGACGCGCCAGTTGCTGGGCGCGCAATGCTCGGGCACGCTGATACTCGCCAGGCTGGGCCTGCTGGACGGCGTTCCGGCCTGCACGGACCTGACCACCAGGCCGTGGGTCGAAGAATCCGGCGTAGCTGTGCTCAACCAGCCGTTCGTGGCCAGGCGAAACGTCGCGACCGCAGGCGGGTGCCTGTCGTCGCCGTATCTGGCGGCCTGGTTCATCGCGCGTCTGGAAGGCATCGAGGCTGCGCGCAGCGCGATTCACTATGTCGCCCCGGTGGGGGAGAAGGAGACCTACGTGACGCGCGCGATGGCGAACATTTCGCCATTCCTTTAAGGGAAAACAGCGACGCCCGGTGCGCGTCCTTCAAAGTTGGCGTTTGCACGATTCCGGAATGGTGAGGAATTCCAGGAGATGTCGCCAAAGGTGAGCAAATCCAGGAGGTGTGAGCAGATGCCTTAAGGTGAGCGTTTCCAGGATGGTGAGGATATCCAGGAGATGACACCGCGAATTCACGCGTTAAAGCGGTAGCGCCTGGTATGCTGATCGAGGTCGAGGTCGCAAAAAGGGTAATCACTCACCCTCGACACGCCCAGGCTCATAGAACATCGCAAACAATTCCGACTGCGAGCCAACGCCGAGCTTTGCATAGATGTGCTTCTTATGGGCACGCACGGTCTCGAAGGAAATCGCGAGCTTGTCCGCGATCGCGCGCGACGAAAATCCGCTCAGCGACAGCATCGCCACTTCGTTCTCGCGGTTGGTCAACGCGCCGCGTCGACTTTTCTCCGTCAGCAGGCCGAGTCGTGCAGGCACGTCGAGCTGGATATTCCCTAAAGCCGGCGAGACGTCCTGCGTCGTGCCGAAATCCTCGTATCGCAGACGCTGCTGCATCAGCGCCAGCACCCACGGCGCGAACAGCGACAGCAACACGATTTCGCGCTCCTCGTACCGGCGCTTGTTGCCCAGCGAAAATCCCATCGTGTGATTGCTGTCGATCACAACGTTGAAATGCACTTCATCGCCGATGATGTTCTTCCTGAAGTACCGGTTGTAGTACTCGGTCATCCTGAAGTTATCGGGCGCGACGTCGGCGAGCGTATAGAACCCCGATGCATGCACTTCGAACGCGGCGAGATAGAACGGATCGAGCTGATAAAGCGCCGCGAGATAGTCCTGGAACATCAGATCGATCTTGCCGTCGGGCGCGGCCTGCTCGGCGCACACGAATGGCGGCGCATCACGCGCGAAGCGCAACGCGACCCAGCTGTCGAAGGCGACATGCCGCTCCAGCACGCGCGTAAGACGGGCCCAGAAATGCGGGCTGTCGAGAGCGTCGATGGCTGAACCAATCTCCCGATGAAAGGCGAGATCACGCCATTCGAACTCCATGCCGTCCTCCAGTGGGGTAACTCACGTGGGTAATTTGTGGACAAAAATAATACCCCGATAATGCCCTGGACGAAGCGATGGCCCGACATAGGGCTATTGCAATGCAATTGAAAGGAGACGGTGCAATGCAGGTGGAGCTCGCGCAACTTTCGCTGGTGGACGGCGACATCGACAACAATCTGCGCAAGGTGATCGAGACAATCGGACGCGCTGACGTAGACGGCGGCACACAGCTGGTCGTCTTTCCGGAAGCGACGCTGTCCGGTTTCCCGAACCGGGAAAACGTTGCCGATGTTGCGCAGGCCATCGACGGTCCCGCGCTCGGCACCGTGCGCGACGCAGCGCGTCGCGCACGTGTATCCGTTGCGGTGGGCTTTGCTGAACGCGTCGGCGCGCGGTTTTACAACACGACCGTGCTCATCGATCAACAGGGCGAGATCGCGCTGCGTTATCGTAAGACGCATCTGTGGGCGTCGGACGTCGGCGTGTTCAGCCCTGGCGACCGCTTCGAGACCTGCGTGTGGAACGGCGTGACCGTTGGCCTCCTGATCTGCTACGACATCGAGTTTCCCGAAACCGCGCGGGCCGTCGCCGCGCTCGACGCCGACATGCTCATCGTCACGAACGGCAACATGGACCCGTTCGGCCCGGTCCATCGGCGCGCGATCACTGCCCGCGCGATGGAGAACCAGATGTTCGCGGTGATGGTGAACCGCTGCGGCGACGGCGACGAAAACCTGACGTTTCCCGGCGAATCCGCGCTGGTCGATCCGTTCGGCGACATCGTCGTAGCGGCCGGTGCAGACGAGACGCTACTGAAGGGCCGGATCGACATGACACGGCTCGAAGCAAGTCGCGAGCACTATCGCTATCTGCACGACGCGCGCGTACCGCTGGGTCTCGCAAGCGTCGAGAACACAGACGGCTCCCGCGCGCTTGTCATCGAAGAGCGCCGCCGCCGTATCGACTGAATTCCGCAGTTCTGTTGCACATCCATCGTGCGAGGCTCGCGCTTCGCACGCGTCCGACTACGCCTGTCGAAAGTCCTGGAGATATCATGCAAGAGTCGTCCATAGCATCGCAGCCGCACCTGAAACGAACACTCGGCCTGCCATCGGTCTTGCTGTTCGGTCTCGCCTACATGGCGCCCTTGATTGTGTACGGCACCTACGGCGTGCTCGCCAAGGCCAGCGACGACACCGCCGCACTCGCTTACGTCCTCGCGCTCATCGCAATCGCGTTCACGGCCCTGAGTTACGGCAAGCTCGCGCGCCTGTATCCGGTTGCGGGTTCGGCCTACACGTACACACGCAAGACCTTCAACGCGCACCTTGGTTTCATGATTGGCTGGGCGACGCTACTCGACTATTTCTTCCTGCCGATGGTCATCTGGCTGATCGGCGCGGCGTATCTGAACTCGGCGTTCCCACACGTGCCGACGTGGATCTGGATCGTCGCGTTCATCGTGTCGACCAGCGCGCTGAATATCGTCGGCATTGAACTCGCTGCGCGCTTCAATATCGTGCTGATGGTGGTGCAGCTCGCGATCGTTGCATTGTTCGTCGCGCTCTGCTGGCACTACGCTTCTGCTGCGGCAGGCCCCGGCGGCATCGCGATGGCTGAGCCGTTCTTCAAGCCGCACGTGCCGCTTTCCGCGACGATGGCCGGCGCCGCAATCGCCGCTTATTCGTACCTCGGTTTCGACGCGGTGTCGACGCTCACCGAAGAAACCATCGACCCGAAAAAGAACATGCCGCGCGCCATCCTGTTGATCGCGCTGATCGGCGGCGCCATCTTCGTGCTGGCCGCGTACACGACGCAGCTCGCGCATCCGGGCGTCGAATTCAAGGACGTCGATTCAGCCGCCTTCGAAGTCGCCAAAATGATTGGCGGCGATATCTTCGTGACGGTGTTCCTTGCCGGCCTGATCCTTGCGCAGTTCGCGTCGGGCATCTCGGCACAGGCGAGCGTCGGGCGTTTGCTGTATGCAATGGGTCGCGACGAGATTCTGCCGAAGCGGATCTTCGGGTTCATTCATCCGAAGTTCAAGACGCCGGCGATCAACATCGCGATTGCGGGCATCGTCGGCCTGATCGCGCTGAAGCTCGACGTGGCGACGTCGACGTCCTTCATCAACTTCGGTGCGTTCCTCGCCTTCACGGCGGTCAATCTGTGCGTGGTGCGCCTCTATCTGTCTGGTAATCATGGCGACAGGAAGATGGGCGTGATCGGCGGACTGGTGTTCCCGCTGATCGGCGCGATCGCGGACATCTGGCTGCTCGCCAGCCTTGAAAAGACCGCGCTCGTGCTCGGCGCAATCTGGTTCGCGGCCGGACTGGTCTATCTGTGCTGGATCACGCGTCTGTTCCGTCAGGCGCCGCCGGAAGTCGCGATCTAACAAAGGCCCGGCTCGGCCTGCTGACAGACGCACGGCGTCCCGTTTTCGTCAGACCTTCGGCACCAGTGCGTCGATGAGCGCGGACGCCGTCTGTTTGAGCGCTTTCGTATCGCCGTACACGCGCTCCATGACGGCGATGCCGCGCGTCATCGTGACGACGAGTTTCGCCGCCTGCGCCGCCGGAATCGCGAGTCGCGTTCTCGCTTCGGGCGTGTCGAGTACGCTGAGCAACGCCGCCTCCAGTTCGTCGAGCATGTTCTGGAGCGCCTCGCGCAGACGCGGTGAATCGGGATCGATTTCACTCGCGGTTTTGGTCGACAGACAGCCGCGCGCAGGCGTGCCCTGCATGATCGAGCCGATCGCAAAGGTGAAGAAAGCCGTCAGTGCATCGCGCACGTCTGGCTTTTTCAGTGCCTGGCGCGCGCTGGCGATAAAGCGTTCGGCGTAGCGCTCGAATACCCGCACGAAAATCTCTTCCTTGTCGCCGTACGCGTTGTAGAGCGAGCCGCGCTGCACGCCGGTGGCCTCGGCCAGGTCCAGCATGGACGTCGCGCGGAATCCCTTGCGCCAGAACACTTCCAGCGCCTGCGCAAAGGCACTGTCTTCATCGAATTGTCGAACGCCCGCCATGCTGTGCCCCGGTACTCAATCTGTGATGCCTCTATTTTGACACCGCTGGCAAAAATGCGCAAAAACGTCTGACCGAAAGCCCATCGACATGGGTGAGGGTATTCGGGAGCCGATGGGCCGCCGACCCTTGCCGGGCCGATGTTTCAGGCATGCACCGACGTGATGCATCGGCTGTTCGACCCAGCCGGCCGCCGCTTCGCGAACGTGCGTTCGTTAAGGCCGGTCGCAAAAGATTCACAACAATTAATCCCATTCAGAACACGAGGGCGACTACGATCAATCCATGGCTTCCTGCGCACGAGCGGCGGGAAGCCTTCTCGCGTGGTTCCCTTTTTGTCGTTTCCAGAACTAGCCAGACGCGTGGTGGCGTTGCGCCTGCAACTGCCGTCGCCGCCCATGCCGCCGTCGCTGCCCATGCAGCGCGCATTTCGCGGCAGGTCTGGCCCGCCACCCCCGCATGAGGTGACCGATGAACGTACAGGATTTCCCGTCCCAACATGACGCCCGCGCGCATACCAGCCATTGCCGCCCGCTGCCAGCCGGCGCACGGACGCGCGACCCCTGGTCGCAGACGCTTTCGCTGCTCGGCGCGCTGTCTTCGGCGCCGGTAGATGACGACGCGTCCGACCGCCACACACGTCGGGCAGACGCACGCCACCGCACGCGTGCATCCCGGTGCGACCAGACGGCGTGCCGCGAAACGGTGCCGCCGGTGATTACGGTGCTGGAACGCCTTTCCGCGACTGCGGTCGTGCTGTGCTGGCGCTCCACGACTTGCCACTATGGCGACCAGGTCTGGATTCAGGGCGTCGCGCGCAGTTCCGGCCAGTGCGCGATCAGCGGCATGGCGATACGCCGCGGCGATGCGGTGTATCGTCCTAGAAATCGCGGTCGACGCGTGCCAGTCAACGTCAGCGCGATGATCAGCGCGTCAGCGTTCGCATGAACCGGGCGCCGCTGGCGCCCATCTCCCCACCGGGCAGGACACGACATGAACAAGCTCACCACAGCTTTTGGTGCACCCGTTGTCGACAACAACAACATCCAGACGGCCGGCCCGCGCGGGCCCGCGCTGTTGCAGGACGTGTGGTTCCTTGAAAAGCTCGCGCACTTCGATCGCGAAGTGATTCCCGAGCGCCGCATGCACGCGAAGGGCTCGGGCGCGTTCGGCACCTTCACGGTGACACACGACATCACGAAATACACGCGCGCGAAAATCTTCTCTGACATCGGCAAGACGACGCCGATGTTCGCCCGCTTCTCGACGGTCGCCGGCGAGCGCGGCGCAGCCGACGCCGAGCGCGACATCCGCGGCTTCGCGTTCAAGTTCTATACGGAAGAAGGCAACTGGGACATGGTCGGCAACAACACGCCGGTGTTCTTCATGCGCGATCCGCTGAACTTTCCCGACCTGAACCACGCCGTGAAGCGCGATCCGCGCACCGGCCTGCGCAGCGCGGAAAGCAACTGGGATTTCTGGACACATCTGCCCGAAGCACTGCACCAGGTGACGATCGTGATGAGCGATCGCGGGATACCGAAGTCGTTCCGTTTCATGCATGGGTTCGGCAGCCACACGTTCAGCTTTATCAACGCCTCGAACGAGCGTCACTGGGTCAAGTTCCATTTCCGCACGGAACAGGGCATCCAGAACCTGACCGACGCCGAAGCGGAAGCGCTGGTCGGCAAGGATCGTGAAAGCTCGCATCGTGACCTGTACGAAAGCATCGAGCGTAAAGCGTTTCCGCGCTGGACATTGCTCGTGCAGATCATGCCGGAGAAGGACGCGGCCACGTATCCGATCAACCCGTTCGATCTGACGAAGGTCTGGCCGAAGAAGGACTATCCGCTGATCGAAGTCGGCTATGTGGAACTGAACCGCAACCCGGAGAACCATTTCGCCGATGTCGAACAGTCGGCGTTCAATCCGGCTAACGTCGTGCCGGGCATCAGCTTTTCGCCGGACAAGATGTTGCAGGGCCGTCTGTTCTCGTACGGCGATACGCAGCGCTATCGCCTCGGCGTGAATCACAACCAGATTCCGGTGAATGCGGCGAAGTGTCCCGTGCACAGCTATCACCGCGACGGACCGATGCGCGTCGATGGCAATGCGGGTGGCGCGACGTCGTACAACCCGAACTCGCGCGGCGAATGGATCGAGCAGCCCGACTTCCGCGAGCCGCCACTCACGCTGGAAGGCTCAGCAGATCACTGGAATCATCGCGTCGACGAAGACTATTTCTCACAGCCCGGCGCGCTGTTCCGTCTGATGTCGCCGGCGCAGCAGCAGGCGCTGTTCGACAACACGGCGCGCGCGATTGCAGGCGTGTCGAAGCCGATCCAGGCACTGCATATCGAACACTGCACGAAGGCCGACCCGGCTTACGGCGAAGGCGTCGCGAAGGCGATTCGGGCGGTCGAGGAAATGACAGGGCGGTAATTCGACGAGGAACCCGTTTCCCGCCAGAAATGGACGTCCTGCACAACGGTGAGTGTTTTCGGGAGCCGAATGCGATCGATGCCACATGAGTGGGATCGATCGTATTCGGCTCCATGCTCACTGCGCTACTGGCGCAGCCTCTTTACGCCTTAACAGGCTGACCGATCTCGTGATTCGCGAGCACTTCGAGTGCGCGTACCATCGCCGAGTGATCCCATGCCTTGCCGCCGTGCGCGACGCACGCGTTGAACAGCGCCTGACACGTGGCCGTGTTGGGCAGCGACACGCCGAGCGTCTGCGCGGTAGAAAGCGCGAGGTTCAGATCCTTCTGATGCAGCTCGATGCGAAAGCCTGGATCGAAGCTGCGCTTCGTCATCCGTTCGCCATGCACTTCGAGAATCCGCGACGACGCGAACCCGCCCATCAACGCTTCGCGCACACGCGCCGGATCGACACCCGCCTTCGAAGCTAGCAGCAACGCCTCGCCAACCGCTTCGATCGTTGCTGCAACGATCACCTGGTTGGCCACCTTGCATACCTGTCCCGCGCCGACTTCGCCGATCAGCGTGACGTTCTTGCCCATCATGTCGAAGAGCGGCTTGACGCTGTCGAACGTGGCCTGCTTGCCGCCGACCATGATCGTCAGCGATCCGGCCTTCGCGCCGACTTCGCCGCCTGACACCGGCGCATCGAGATACTCCGCGCCGCTTTCGCGGACGCGCGCGGCGAATTCGCGCGTGGCCATCGGCGAGATCGAACTCATGTCGACGACCGTGTGGCCCGCACGCAGTGCGCCCGCGAGGCCGTTCTCGCCGAACAGCACGCGCTCGACGTCGGGTGTATCCGGCACCATGATGAAGATGACGTCGGCTTTCGCCGCGACGCCGGCGGGGCTGTCGCATGCGACGGCGCCGGCCTGCTTCAGCTCGTCCGGCACGCCGCTGCGCGTGAAGGCCGCGAGCGACACGTTGTTCTTGAGGAGATTCGCGGCCATGGGCTTGCCCATGATGCCGAGTCCGATGAAGCCTGTTGATTGCATGTGATCCTCCGTTCTATGTCTGTGGTTTGGCTTGTCGCCGTATCCGGCTCAGGCGGGTATGAAATGCTTGTGCACGGCTTGCGCTGCATTGCGCAGCAAGCCGAGATCGGCGCACACAGCAACCACCTGGCAACCCATCGCGATATAGCGCTCTGCGTCCGCCTGCACGGGCGCGAGAATGCCGCTCGCCTTGCCGCCTGCACGGGCGCTCGCGAAGATCCGTTCGATGGCCTGCTGCACGTCCGGATGATTCGCGTTGCCGAGATGTCCGTACGCGGCCGCGAGATCCGATGGGCCGACGAACACCGCGTCGACGCCTTCAACAGCGACGATCTCGTCGATTGCCTCGACGGCTGCGCGGCTTTCGATCTGCACGATCACGCAGATGTTCTGGTTCGCAATATCGAAGTAATTGGCGACCGTGCCGTAACGATTCGCGCGATGACCGACCGACACGCCGCGTACGCCGTGCGGCGGATAGCGCGTCGAGGCGACGGCGCGCCCGGCGTCGGCTGCGCTGTCGACGAACGGAATCAGGAAGTTGTAAAAGCCGATGTCGAGCAGACGCTTGATGACGACGTTCTCATTCGCCGGCGGCCGGACAACGGGCGCGCTGCGACTGTCCTTCAGCGCCATCAACTGCGGAATGAGGGTGGTGACGTCGTTCGGCGCGTGTTCGGCGTCGAGCAGGAGCCAGTCGAAGCCGATCACACCGAGCATTTCCGTGACGATCGGGCTCGCCAGCGACGACCAGCAACCGATCATCTTCTCGCGGTTGCGTACGGCCTGACGGAATCCATTGGGCAAGGGCTGATACGGCGAGGATGCAGTCATGGCTTGTCCTTCGGCTGGGTGTTCAGGGTAACGCGCGGGCGATGAACCGGCATATCGCGCAATGCGCTGTGTTATCGGTTGTCGTACATCAAGACACAGGATATGCGCCAACCGACCTGCCTTGGTAGCCGCGTTAACCCGAATTTCGACGTGTAATGTGGCGGGGCGACCGTCAGCGTTAAGTTATACGATGACTGATCATTCGGGATATTCGTATGCACTGAGCACGGGAAGCACCGGCGGGTGTCAGACGCGGCGGGACGGAGATATCCGGGGCCAGAAAGGCCGGGTGACAAAGGTGAGCGCAAGATGGCGCCGCACTCACCTCCCGAAAAAGCTCACCGCAAAGCGGGGCTCACTGACTTTTCACGAAATCTGCGATCTGGCCGTTCAGCAATGCCGGCGCCTGACGATGCGGAGAATGCCCGCAACCGTCGAGCTTCGCGAGCTGCGCATGGGCGACGTGCTGCCCGATCAGGTCGATCTGCGCCATCGTGCCGTACTCGTCGTCATAACCTTGAGCGGCCAGCAGCGGACACGTAATCGAGGGCAGAACGCCGGTGATATCCCAGCGCCGAAAATCCGCGTTGAGCCAGATATCGTTCCAGCCGTAGAACGCGGAGTCGACATCCTCGTGATAACGCGCGAGCTTGCTCTTGAAGTCGGTTGTTTCGTAAGCGACCGTTGCTTCAGCGATTGCATCGACGGACTTCTGTTCGACGATCACATGCGGCGCGACGACAACAGCGCCGCCGAGCGCTTCCGGAAACGCTGCTGCATAGAGCAGCGCGATCGAACCGCCGTCGCTATGACCGACGAGCCACATACGGGCGCGTTCGGCATGGTCGATCTTTAATGCGTCGAGCAGAGCGGGCAACACGTCATGCGCCTGCCGATGCATGAAATCGACGGGCCACTTCACGCTGTGTTCGCGCGGCGTCGAGCGCCCATAGCCCGGACGCGAATAGACGAGACCCCGAAAGCCCAGCGCATCACACAACGACTGCGGCCAGTCTTTCCACATCGCGATCGAACCGAGCCCTTCGTGCAGAAACACGGCAAGCGGCGCGTCGGTGCGCGCCGGGTTCAGCCACTGGTACTCCAGACGCAGCGCGCCGCGCCCGGCAGTGGCAGGCAGCTCCGTGAAAGCGATCGAAGCAGGCGAGTGGATGGTCAGGCGATCCATTGGACAGGTCACAAAAGAGTTGGGCAGCTTTTCATCGCGTATTGTGAGCCCGTCAGGCTCCATGTAAATCAAGGCACGTCACGCAGCTTGAAACGCTGGATCTTGCCTGTCGCCGTCTTTGGCAGATCTTCGACGAACAGGATTTCGCGCGGATATTTGTGGGGCGCGAGCCGTGCCTTGACGAACGCCTTCAGTTCGGCAGCGAACGCATCGGTAGCGGGCGCAGCATGCTTCAGCACGACGAACGCGCGGATCTTCGTCAGCCCGTCGCGCGTCACGCCAACAACGGCCGCTTCGAGCACATCGTCGTGCTGCATGAGCACCATCTCGACCTCGATCGGCGACACGTATTGTCCGCTAACTTTCAGCATGTCGTCGCTGCGGCCCGCATACGTGTAGTTGCCATCCGGCAGTCGACGGTATTTGTCGCCACTTTTCAGCCAGTCGCCACGAAACGTCGCGCGCGACTTCTCGCGATTGCACCAGTACATCAGCGCGGCGCTCGGCCCCTTGATGTAGAGGTCACCGATTTCGCCATCGGGAACCAGATGCCCGCTTTCGTCGCGCAGTTCGATCTCATAGCCCGGCACTGCGGTGCCCGTCGTGCCGTACGCGACATGACCTGCGCGGTTCGACAGGAAGATATGCAGCATCTCGGTCGAACCGATGCCGTCGAGAATCTCGCAGCCGAACCGTTCCGTGAAATGCTCGCCGGTCTCGCGCGGCAACGCTTCGCCCGCGGATGTGCAGACTCGCAGCCGCACGTCCGCGCGCGCCGGCAGATCGGGTGACGACAGCATGCCCGCGTAGAGCGTCGGCACGCCGTAGAAGATCGTCGGCTTGTAGCGCGTGAGTTGTGCGAAGACGGCCTCGGGCGTCGGGCGCGCGGCCATCAGGATCGCGGTCGCGCCAACCGAGAGTGGAAACGTCAGCGCGTTGCCGAGACCGTACGCAAAGAACAGCTTCGCCGCTGAATAAACGACGTCGTCTTCGCGGATGCCGAGCACGCGTTTGCCATAAAGCTCGGCTGTCCAGTACAGGTTCGCGTGCGTGTGGACAGTGCCTTTCGGCTTGCCCGTCGAGCCGGACGAGTACAGCCAGAAGGCGATGTCGTCGGCGTTGCTCGCGTACGGCGCGGCGCGTGGCGTGGCCTCTTCGATCATGCGGCGGAACACGTGTCCTCCAGGCAGATCGTCGTTCTGCGGTTGCGAGACCACGAGCACGCAGCCTTCGTTCGAGGTATCGGCGAGCGCCTCTGCGATCGTCGGCAGCAGTGCGCCTGTCGCGATGACGGCGCGTGCGCGGCTGTGATCGAGCATGTACGTGTAGTCAGCCGGCGTCAGAAGCGTATTGGCGATGACCGGCACGACGCCCGCATACAGGGCGCCGAGAAACGCGACGGGCAGATCGGTCGTGTCGTGCATCACGAGCAGGATGCGTTCTTCGGCGTGAATGCCGAGCTTCGTCAGCGCGCTCGCGAAACGGCGTGCCTGCGTTTCGAGTTCGCCGTAGGTCGTGACGCCGGTGTCGTCGATATACACGGCTTTCGACGCGCGTGCCTCGTTTAGCGCGAAAAGGTGCGTCGCGAAATTGAAGTGGAACGGCGGTGCGTCGACGGCGGGTTGACCGTTTGCAGCGGCCGGCTCAACAAGGGCTTCCATGCGTGTCTCCTGACGTGGGCGACGCCTGTCCGGCTGGGCGGGAGCGGCCGTCATGCGTTCTTTTGCCGGTTACTGGCGGATAGGGTGTTGCGTGTTGTTTCAGCGTTCTGCAGCGGATCCGGCTGCAGCCCGGTTTTAGCCAGGTTCAGTTCAGTCAGGGAAACTGCCGGTCGCCTGCTGAACGGCATCGTTCGTCGCCAACGGCGCCTGGATAGCCGCGCGGCGATGATAGAAATTCAGCGCGCGCACGCCGCCAAGTTCTTCTCCGCCGCCTGCCCGGCCCGGGCCGCCGTGCAACGACATCGGCATGACGTTACCGTGTCCGGTCTGGCTCTGCGCCACCGCCGGCGAAATTGCGTGGACGCGGCCATGCGTATCGGCAAGTTCCAGCGCGATTCGCGCAAGACGCGCTTCATCGTTCGAATACACCGACGCGACGAGCGAACCATGTCCGCGTCTGGCCAGCGCTATCGCGTGCGCTTCTTCGAGCGTCGCGCTGCCCGAAGTTGCAACTTCGTAAGCGCATAGCGTCGCTACTGGACCAAACACTTCGATATCGTGGATGCGCGTGGCCTTGTCCGCATCGTCGACGACCAGCAGGTGCGGCGCGACGCACGCAGCGACAGACGGATCGGCATCGACGAGTTCGACCTTCGAGCCATCGAACGCGACGCGCGCTTCTTCGCGCAACGCCGCGATGCCGGCGCGCACGTTGTCGTACTGCTCGCGGTTGACGAGCGCGCCCATCCGCACTGCTTCGTTGCGCGGATTGCCGACGGTGATCTTTGCGAGCCTGGCGACGAGCGCATCGGTGGCTGCGGCGAGATGCTGCTTCGGCACGAACGCGCGACGGATCGCCGTACATTTCTGGCCGGACTTCACCGTCATTTCGCGTACGACTTCCTTGATGAAGAGATCGAACGCCTCGGTGCCCGGCGCTGCATCGGCGGCGAGGATCGCGCTGTTCAGGCTGTCGGCTTCGACATTCAGGCGCGCGCCATGCTCGATAAACGCCGGATGCGCGCGCAGCTTCGCGGCGGTTTCAGCAGAGCCGGTGAACGAGACGACATCGAACGCGCCGATCTGGTCGAGCAGACCTGCCGAGCTTCCGCAGATCACCGACAGCGCGCCCTCGGGCAGAATGCCCGCCTTCACGACATCCGCAACCATGCGTTGCGTGAGCCACGCAGTAGCCGTCGCGGGCTTGATGATCACCGGCACGCCGGAGAGCAGCGCGGGTGCCGCCTTTTCCCACAATCCCCACGACGGAAAATTGAACGCGTTGATGAAAAGCGCGACGCCGCGCGTCGGCGTCAGCACGTGTTGCGTGGTGAAGGATTTGTCCTTGCTGAGACTCACCGTGGCGCCGTCGCGCAGCGCGTGCACTTCGCCGAGCGTCGCGCCGAGTTTCGCGTAGTACGACAGCGTGAAAATACCGCCGTCAATATCGACCGCCGAATCGTTCTTCGTCGTGCCGGAGTTGGCGAGCGCGATTGCGTAATAGTCGTCGCGATTCGCCTGCAGCACTTTCGCGACTTCCGCGAGCAGGGCGGCGCGCGCCGCGTAGGTCAGGCCGCGCAGCGCGGCGCCGCCTTTTGAGCGGGCGTAACCGAATGCTTCGGACAGGTCGAGACCTTGACTGGAGACGCGCACCAGCGCTTCGCCCGTCACCGGATCCGTGAGCAGTGTGCCTTTGCCGCCGCCGGCAACCCACTTGCCGGCGATAAAGTTTTCTAGCAGTTCGGTCATGAGATGCCCTTCTTGAGACGTCGGTGAACCGGTTCGCAACGTGACCTTCAACTGCCGCGGATAGCGCGGCGTGAATTGATGCGATGCAGCGTTGCGGCGGTCGGGAATACGTAGCGCGGCGAGCGTCAAGCCGCGGCTTCCTGTTTCGTGAACTGGATTGCGCCTTCAGGCAACAGATAGAGAACGAGCGCGCTACCGTTTGCGACTGTCGGCCGGTGAGCGGTGCCGGGCCCGTAGACGCACCAGCCAGCCGGATGACCGTCGAACGTCGCGCCCTCGGTGAGCGGGATGATCAAATCGATTTCACCATTCGGATGCACGTGATGCGGCCCGGCAATGTCAGTCATGCTGACGACGTCGACCGAAAAGCCATGTGTTTCCGGCAGCGCCTTGAAGATGCGTCCGTAGCGGATGCCGCCGGCCTCGCGGTCGCACAGCCAGCCTTCCTTGACGCCGGCGCGGCACGCGGCGGCGAGTTCGGCATATGCCGTGCTGCTGGCGGAGTATTCGGCATTCAGCCAGTCGGCGAGATCCTGATCGAGCGCGCGGGCTTCGATCCGTTCAGTTACGCGGCCAATCAGCGTTCGGAAAGTATCGGGGGACATGCGTGTCTCCACCGCGCGTTGAGCGCGGATCGATGCCGTGGCGCGAGCGAGCCGCAGGTGCCTGGCAGTCTTGAAATGTGCATTAAACTTAGCGTGCGACAAACTGCATGTCAAGCACTATAATTCATCAAAGCCTGCCCAAAGGATGCATCAACATGAAACAAACCGCCGCCGCGCAGCCGGTCGAGCCCGCTGAGCCAGACGCTGCACCCGATGAATCGCGCGAGGTCCGCGATCCCTTTCTGGTCGGAATGGGCGAGCGCGTGCGGGTGCTGCGCGCTCGCCGCGGCCTGACGCGTAAAGCGCTGGCGAAGGAAGCGGACGTGTCCGAGCGCTATCTTGCGAATCTCGAATCGGGTGTGGGTAATGCGTCGGTGCTGTTTCTTCGTCAGCTCACGAAGGCACTAAACTGCACGCTGGCCGAGATTGTCGGCGACGAAACGACCTCGTCGGCCGACTGGCTGCGCATCCGCGAACTGCTCTATGGCCGTGACCACGACACGCTGAAGCGCGCCCGCGTCGCGCTCGAGGAAATGCTTGCGACCGCGCCGCAAGACCCGAACCGCCGCAACCGGATCGCGCTGATCGGCCTGCGCGGCGCCGGCAAATCGACGCTCGGCCGGATGCTCGCCGACGAGCTGAAGATGCCTTTCGTCGAACTGAATCGGGTGATCGAACAACTGGCCGGCTGCCCGCCCGCCGAGATCCACGCGCTATACGGAGCGAGCGCTTACAGGCGCTACGAGCACCGCGCGCTGGAAGCGGTGATTCAGGAGCATCCTCGCGCGGTGATTGCGTCTCCGGGCGGTCTGGTGTCGGAGCCGACCACGTTGAATGCGCTCCTCGCGCACTGTTTCACGGTCTGGCTGCAGGCCACGCCGGAGGAGCACATGCGGCGCGTCATCGCCCAGGGCGACCTGCGGCCGATGTCCGGCAACAAGGAAGCGATGGACGATCTGAAGCGCATTCTGGAAGGCCGTGGCGAGTTCTACGGCCGCGCCGACATGACGTTCGATACCAGCGGCAAGCCGTTGGCCGAGTGCTATCTCTCGCTGCGGGACCGGCTGGCGGCGCGCATCGCTTCCGAATGATGATCCGGGCGGGGAAAAGTGCATGATGAGACATGCCCGGGAAAACCCGCAATAGGCACTAAAGTGCTTTACTCGACATAAAAGATGCATTATCGTACATTAAACCAGCCCGCAATGTACGAAGGAGACATCCATGTCAGTCGCTCGGTCAGTAGAGCAGGGAGCCGCATCAGGCGCCACGCCGGTCAGCCAGACAGCCGGTTCTTCGGGGCCGGCTTCCGCCGCGCTGCCGGTGGGTCCGCGTGTCGATTACCGCACGGAGCCGTCGCGCTATAAGCACTGGTCGCTGACATTCGATGGTCCGGTCGCCACGCTCGGCATCGATATCGCCGAAGACGGCGGCATTCGCGAGGGCTACAAGCTCAAGCTCAATTCGTATGACCTCGGCGTCGATATCGAACTGCACGACGCCATCCAGCGCGTGCGCTTCGAACATCCGGAAGTGCGCACAGTCGTCGTGACGAGCCTGAAGGATCGCGTGTTCTGCTCCGGCGCGAACATCTTCATGCTGGGTTTGTCATCGCATGCCTGGAAGGTCAACTTCTGCAAATTCACCAACGAAACGCGTAACGGTCTCGAAGATACGTCGCGCTATTCCGGCATCAAGTTTCTCGCAGCAGTGAACGGTGCGTGCGCCGGCGGCGGCTACGAAATGGCACTCGCGTGTGATGAGATTTACCTGGTCGACGATCGCTCGTCGTCCGTCGCGTTGCCTGAAGTGCCGCTGCTCGGCGTATTGCCCGGCACCGGTGGTCTCACGCGTGTCACCGACAAGCGCAAGGTCCGCCACGACCGCGCCGATATCTTCTGCACGATCGTCGAAGGCGTACGCGGCGAGCGCGCGAAGCAATGGCGTCTGGTCGATGAAGTGGTCAAGCCGAACGTGTTCAGGCAGACGGTAGAGGCGCGCGCGCTGGAACTGGCTGCGCAAAGCGACCGCCCGGCGGATGCGAAGGGCGTGACGCTGACGCGCGTCGAACGTCTGGATCGCGAAGATGGTCTTGGCTACGCGACCGTCGACGTCACGATCGATCGCGCTAAACGTACGGCGACGTTCACGGCGAAAGCGCCATCCGGCAACCAGCCCGCCGATATCGATGCAATCGTGGCAGCTGGCGCGAACTGGTGGCCGCTGCAGTTCGCACGCGAACTCGACGACGCGATTCTCTCGATGCGCACCAACGAACTCGAAATCGGCACGTGGATCTTCAAGACTGAAGGCGACGCCCGCGCGCTGCTTGCCACCGACGCCACGCTGCTGCAACACAAGGACCACTGGTTTGTCCGCGAAACGATCGGCATGCTGCGCCGCACGCTGGCACGCATCGACGTGTCGTCGCGCTCGCTGTTCGCGTTGATCGAGCCGGGTTCGTGCTTTGCCGGCACGTTCGCCGAACTGGCTTTCGCGACCGATCGCACCTACATGGCCGCGCTCCCGAGCAATGAAGACGAAGAACCGGCGATCACGCTGTCCGACGTCAACTTCGGTCTGTATCCGATGATCACGGGCCAGTCGCGCCTCGGTCGCCGCTTCTATGACGAAACCGAACCGATGCAGGCCGCACGCGAGCAGATCGGCAAGGCGGTGAAGCCGGTCGAAGCCGAGCGCCTCGGCCTCGTGACCGCTTCGCCGGATGACATCGACTGGGCCGACGAAATCCGTATCGCGATCGAAGAACGCGCCGCGATGTCACCCGATGCGCTGACGGGTCTCGAAGCGAATCTGCGCTTCAACGGACCGGAAACGATGAACACGCGCATCTTCGGCCGGCTTTCCGCCTGGCAGAACTGGATTTTCAACCGGCCGAACGCGGTGGGCGAGAAGGGCGCTCTCAAGGTGTACGGCAAGGGCAGCAAGGCGCAATTCGATTTGAACCGCGTTTAAGACGCAATCGAACGAAATCAGTCCCCGCCCAACGATCTCGCGAAGTACGCGCTCAAGCCTTAAGGAAACGAACATGTCCACGATCAACTACAGCGAAAAGATTCCGAACAACGTCAATCTGGCCGACGACCGCACGCTGCAACGCGCGCTCGAACAATGGCAGCCGAACTTCCTGTCATGGTGGGGCGACATGGGTCCGGAAGGCTCGCATGGCTACGACGTCTATCTGCGCACGGCAGTCAGCGTCGATGCAGGCGGCTGGGCGCATTTCGATCACGTGAAGATGCCGGACTATCGCTGGGGCATTTTCCTCACACCCGGCGACGCCGATCGCAAGATCAACTTCGGCGAACACAAGGGCGAAGCCGCATGGCAGGACGTGCCCGGCGAGCATCGCGCGAACCTGCGCCGCATTATCGTGACGCAAGGCGATACGGAACCGGCATCGGTTGAACAGCAGCGTCACCTGGGGTTGACCGCGCCTTCGATGTACGACCTGCGCAACCTGTTCCAGGTGAACGTCGAGGAAGGCCGTCACCTGTGGGCGATGGTCTATCTGCTGCATCGCTACTTCGGCCGCGACGGCCGTGAAGAAGCGGATGCGCTGCTCGATCGCCGTTCCGGTGACGACAACAATCCGCGCATTCTCGGCGCGTTCAACGAACGTACGCCGGACTGGCTGTCGTTCTTCATGTTCACGTACTTCACGGACCGCGACGGCAAATTCCAGCTGTCGGCGCTGGCCGAGTCGGGCTTCGATCCGCTTGCGCGCACGACGAAGTTCATGCTGACCGAAGAAGCGCATCACATGTTCGTCGGCGAATCGGGTGTGTCGCGCGTCATCCAGCGCACCGCGCAGGTGATGAACGAACTCAAGACCGACGACATCAACAAACTCCGCGCGGCCGGCGTGATCGATCTGGAGACGATCCAGCGGTACCTGAACTTCCATTACTCGGTGACGATCGACCTGTTCGGCGCGGATCATTCATCGAATGCCGCGACGTTCTATAGCTCGGGCCTGAAAGGCCGTTATGAAGAAACGAAGCGCGACGACGATCATCAGCTGAACGGCCAGAACTACAAGCTGCTCGATGTACAGGACGGCAAGCTGGTCGAACGCGAAGTCCCGATGCTCAACGCGATGAATGAAGTGCTGCGCGACGATTACATCAAGGATTCGGTGGCGGGCGTTGGGCGCTGGAACAAGGTGCTCGAAAAGGCTGGCATCGATTTCCGCATGACGGTGCCGCATAAGGCGTTCAATCGTCAGATCGGCACGTTCGCCGGCGTGCGCGTCGCACCTGACGGCCGCGTGATCAACGAAAACGAATGGAAGGCGAACGAAGCCACGTGGCTGCCGACGCCGGAAGACCGCGCGTACGTCGCATCGCTGATGGGGCGCGTCGTCGAGCCGGGCAAGTTCGCGAACTGGATTGCACCGCCGGCGATGGGGATCAACCGCCAGCCGGTCGATTTCGATTACGTGCGCTTCAACTGATTTATCCCAGCAATACCAGGTGCCCGGCGGTGTCGCGAACGATAGCGACGAAGCCGGGCGCAGGGGGAGACAAAACATGAACGGCCCAGCTCCGATCGCAGTCCTCAAGCAGCACCTGATCGACCCGGAAATCTGCATTCGCTGCAACACGTGCGAAGAGACCTGTCCTGTCGACGCCATCACACACGACTCGAATAACTACGTCGTGAAAGCCGATGTGTGCAACGGCTGCATGGCATGCGTGCCGCCGTGTCCAACGGGCGCCATCGACAACTGGCGCAACGTCCTGCAGGCCGACGCATACAGCATCGAAGAACAGTTCACGTGGGATGAACTGCCCGCGCAGAACACGACGGCCAGTCCTGTACTCGATGCAGTCGCGCCTCAA
The DNA here is from genome assembly GCF_050436625.1 of Paraburkholderia sp. GAS334. Lineage (NCBI taxonomy): Bacteria > Pseudomonadati > Pseudomonadota > Betaproteobacteria > Burkholderiales > Burkholderiaceae > Paraburkholderia > Paraburkholderia sp. GAS334. The sequence goes on from NZ_JBNDMO010000001.1 coordinate 18,863, forward strand.
GCAGGCCCGGCGGACGATGATGCGGGTGACACGTCCGAAGGAATCGAAGTCGATACGATCCGGGGCTCGACGTTGCCGCCGTGGTCATCGGCCAGGCCCTATGTGAATCTTTATACGCATAAAGCCCCGGTGGCGGCGACGGTGGTCGGCAACTACCGGCTGACGGATGAGTCGACCGAAAGCGATATACATCACATTGTGCTGGATTTCGGAACGATGCCGTTCCCGGTTCTGGAAGGACAATCGATCGGCGTGTTACCGCCGGGTTCGAAGGAGGGCAAGTCGCATCACGCGCGGCAGTATTCGATCGCGAGCCCGCGTGATGGCGAGCGCAAGGGCTACAACAATCTGTCGCTGACGGTGAAGCGCGTCACGCAGGACTATCACGGCAATACCGCCGACGGCGTGTGTTCGAACTATCTGTGCGATCTGAAGAAGGGCGACAAGGTCGATGTGATCGGTCCGTTCGGTAGCACGTTCCTGATGCCGAATCATCCGAACTCGCATTTGCTGATGATCTGCACCGGTACGGGTTCGGCGCCGATGCGCGCGATGACCGAATATCGTCGCCGTCGCAGGCTGAAGGGTGCGACGGGCAAGCTGATGCTGTTCTTCGGCGCGCGTACCAAGGAAGAGTTGCCTTACTTCGGGCCGCTCGTGAATCTGCCGCGCGACTTCATCGATACGACGCTGGCGTTTTCACGCACGCCCGGTCAGTCGAAGCGATATGTGCAGGACGCAATGCGCGAACGCGCCGCGGATGTCGCGCAGATGCTGCGCGACGCCAACACTTACATCTATGTGTGCGGCCTGAAGGGTATGGAAGACGGCGTGTTGCAGGCACTGCGCGATATCGCGGAACAGAACGGGCTTGAGTGGGAACCGTTGTGGCAGAAGCTCAAACGCGAAGGGCGCCTGCACCTCGAAACGTATTGAGATTTGTCAAAAGGTGAGTGTTTGCGGGAGCCGAGGAACGGTGCGCAACGTGGTGACGCGTTGCGCACCGTTTGTTTGGGACACTAACTTTTGCAGACTGTATCGCCTAACTGCTTCACGAGCGCGTCGAACACAATGCGCACGCGTTGGGGTACGGGTCCGCGTTGTGGCCGGTATACCTGGAGCTTCCATGGTTCAGGTTCGAAGCGTCTCAGGATGCGGATCAGCCGTCCGGTCGCGATATGTGACCGAACGAGATACTCGGGACACTGACTGAACCCGAGCCCCGCTTCGGCCGCTTCCATTTCGATGCCTTGATCGTCAGTGATAAAGGCCGGCGCGCGCGGGATCAACTGCTCGTCGCGACTGAAAACCCACGGCCACGGACGACCCGTCTCGCGATCGATCAACACGGTGATGGGCATCGACGAGAGCGTCTTGAGATTTTTGGGCTCACCGACACGCGCCAGCAACTCCGGCGACGCAACCACCCAGATCGGCAGGCCGCCGACGTGTCGTGCGACAAAACGGTTGTCCGCGGTCAAACCGACCCGCACACCGATATCGATCTGTTCATCGACCACTGCCGACGGAATGTCCGACAGTCGCAGATCGATGACGATTTCGGGATGCTGAATCGCGAGGTCGGCGAGCACGGGCATGACGTAGAGGCGTCCGAGCCCGGCTGCGACGGTAATCCGCACCGTTCCTCCACCTTCACCTGACGCCCCTGCGGCTTTTCCGAAGACGCCATCGACGGCGTCGAGCGCGGCCTGCGCCTCAATCGCGAAGCGTTCGCCATACGTCGTGATCTGCACGCGCCGCGTGTTGCGATGGAAGAGCGTTTCGCCGAGCGTTTCTTCGAGTTCGCGCACCGCGCGCGTCACCACCTGCGGCGAAGCGCCGATTCGCACAGCGGCATCGCGGAAGGTAGGCGCAGTCGCCGCCGCAACGAAAACGCGCAACAGGTCCAGTCGATTGAGCATGCAGACCTCTTCTGGTTAATTCCGTTTAACGGAATTGTGAATGCGTGATTATTCCATTTTATTCGACATTGGTTGCTTCCATACTGTGTTCACACCTGGCAAGACGGACATTTCGACGAAGTCGCCGGCGCTATTTTTCGCGGCCACGCGGCCGCTAACAGAACGGAGCACATCATGAATGCATCGAACAGCAACGGCGCGCGTACGCAGCGGCCGCTCGAAGGTAAAGTCGCACTCGTTACGGGTGCAAGCTCGGGAATCGGCCGCGCGTCCGCCATCGAACTTGCGCGGCGCGGCGCGAAGGTGGTGCTGGCGGCGCGCCGCAAAACGGAACTCGACGAACTGGTGAAGGTGCTCGCCGAAGAGGGCGCGGATGCTGCCGCTGTTACCGTCGACGTGACGCGTGAAGCGGACATCAAGAACATGGTGCAGTTCGCCGTCGCGACATATGGCCGACTGGACATCGCTTTCAACAATGCAGGCGTCGAAGGCGTGTTCGCGCCGCTGGTCGAGCAGAACGCCGAGCGCTATGACATGGTGTTCGAGCCGAACGTGCGCGGGGTCTTCAACTCGATGAAGTACGAGGCCGAGGTGATGCTCGCGCAAGGGACAGGCACGATCATCAACAACGCGTCGATGGGCGGCGTAATCGGGTTCGCCAACGCGTCGCTGTATACCGCGACCAAGCATGCGGTGATCGGCATGACGAAGACTGCATCCATCGAGTGGTTCCGCCGCGGCGTGCGCGTGAATGCGCTGAGCCCGGGCTTGATCGAGACGCCGTTCCATCATCGTGGCATCTGGCCTTCGCCTGAAGCGCAGCGGGAGTTTGCCGCTGCTTCTCCAGCGGGGCGCTTTGGCACGGCGGAGGAGATGGCTACGATCGTCGCCTTCCTGGCCTCTGACGATTCGACGTATGTGTCAGGGCATGCGCTGGTTGCGGATGGGGGGTATACGGTCGCGTAGGGATGGGCCACGCGAGATATCCCGCAGGAAGCCGGACACTTTCGCCAGCCCGGCTTCCAGCACTTCGCGGCTGTTCGTATAACCGATGCGCACGTAGCCTTCCATATCCATCGCACTGCCGGGCGTGAACATCACGCCGGTTTTTTCGAGCAGCGCCACGCAGAAGTCGCGGGACGTCATGTCGAGATCGAAGCGTACGAGCGCCGTCGTGCCCGACTTCGGTTTGACGTACGAGAGCAGAGGCTCCTTTGCGATCCACGCATCGAGAATCGCAAGGTTCGTGCGCAGAATATCGTGGCTGCGCTTGATGATCGCGTCGCGGCTTTCAAGGGCAATGGAAGCGAACAGATCGTTCAGCATGCCGACGCTGATCGTGTTGTAGTCGCGGTGAATCTGTACGCGGTGGATCAGTTCTACCGGCGCGACGATCCAGCCCACGCGCAGGCCGGCGAGCGACCACGTCTTCGACATGCTGCCCGTGCCGATGCCTTTTTCGTACAGGTCGGCGATCGAGGCGGTGAAGCCGTCGCCCTCCTGATCCGTGCCGCGATAGACCTCGTCGCACAGCACCCAGGCGCCGCACGACCGCGCGATCTCGACGAAGCGTTCGAGGAGGGCGCGGTCCATCAGCGAACCCGTCGGGTTGTTCGGATTGTTGATCGCGATGACGCGGGTGTTGCTTTTGACGAGACGCTTCAACTCGTCGAGATCCGGCAGGAAACCGTTCTCTTCACGAAGCGGAAGGATGTCGACGTTCGCGCCGTAGCTCGCCGGAATCGAATAATGCTGTTGATACGTCGGCAGCACGGAGATCACGTGATCTCCGGGTTCGACGAGCGTTTCATACACCAGCGCGTTTGCGCTGATCGCGCCGTGCGTGATCAGCACATTCGGTACGTTCTGCTTTTCGTACAGCGACGCAACGTTCGAGCGCAGCCGCTCGGTGCCGTCGATGGCGCCATACGTCAGCTTGAGCGGCAGCATCTCGCCGAGGATGGTGTCCTGCCTGCCGGACATGCGCAGCAGTTCCTCAACCGTCAACGATTCGACGCAGGTTTCCGCGAGATTCAACTCGCAGCGGTTCTCGTAGAGATCCATCCAGCGTTCGACACCGAATTCCCTGATTTTCATGACTTCCGTCCTCGATTGAAGAAGCGCACATACATCATGCCGTGATCAACGGTCGCGGCGGCACGCGACCTCCCGGCATCGGGTATAGACGAAAAGTCTATTGTGGACTTTAAGGAATCATCCGGAGCGCGCGATATCGATCAGCCCGCACAACATCACGCAAGATCGAGCGCGCCGGTCATATCGCCGGGCGGCGCCAGGTTGTTCTGCGCGAACGCGCGGTCACGGGCGACGACGCCATCGAGCGGCACCAGTCCGTGCACGCGCGTAATCAGCCGCAGAATCGAGTTGGTGTCGTAGACGGTGTGATCGACGTAACCCTTTTTCGCAAGCGGCGACACGACGAGCGTCGGAATGCGCGAGCCCGGGCCCCAGCGGTCGCCTTTCGGTGGCGAAACCGGATCCCACCAGCCGCCGTTCTCGTCGTGCGTGACAATCACGACGGTGTTCGCCCACAGCGGGCTGCGCTGCAGATGATCGATGACGTTGGCGATGTGACGGTCGCCCGATTCGACATCCGCGTAACCCGCGTGCATGTTCAGGTTCCCCTGCGGCTTGTAGAACGTGACGGCAGGAAGACGTCCCGCATCGATGTCGGCGATCAGAAGGTTCGTCGACGCGTCGTCGCCCGTGCCCGCGTCGCGCAGATGTTTCCTGCGCGCATCTGTGCCGGGTGCGAAATTGACGAAGTAGTTGAACGGCTGGTGGTGATACTGGAAGTCGGGGACGGCGCCCGTGTCCTGATGATCAAGCGCGTATTGCCACGCGCCGCTGTACCACGCCCAGTCGACGCTCTTATCCGACAGCCGGTCGCCGATCGTCGCGTAGGTCTGCGGCAGCAGCACCTTCGGATTGGACGGGTCCGCGCGATTCGGGTCACCGCCTTCCGCAGGCCGTACGCTGCTCGGCATGTAGGGCGGCGCCATCGTGTTGACGGCGTAGCCGTCCGCGGTGAAGAGACCGTCGTTTTCATACTTCGGCGGCCCGTTGAGCGCCGACGCCGGGGAATCGGCGGCGAGCTTCAGCCGCGTGCCTGTCGGGTCGTCGCCCACGACCACCGACACCAGTTTCTTCGCGGGGCTGTTATGCACATCCGGATAGAAGGGCGCCTGCGCCGAAATCAGGAAGATATGGTTGAGCCACGAGCCGCCAAAAGCCGCCATGAAGAAGTTGTCGCACAGCGTGTATTGCTGCGCGAGGCTCCACAGACGGAGTGAATCAGCCGAGTTTCGATAATGACCCATCACGAGTCCGCCCGAGTCCGCCCACGCGGCGAACTGGTTGTTGCCCCCGGCGCTGATCTGCATCTGGTTCTGATAGAAGCGATGCACGAGGTCGCGCGTGATGACGCCGTTCGGCAGTGGTGTGCCGTGCGCGTCGGCGATCCGGAACGGACCATTGGGCAGGCCAGCGATGTCGCGCTCGGCGATCATGTAGCGCTTGCCGTCCACTTCCTGCGCCTGTGGCACGAGACCGCCCCAGATCTTCGGCAACTGCGGTAACGGCGTCTTGCCGTCGCGGTCGAGTTGTACGTAACGCTCGGCGGGCACTGCGTCGAGCGGATGCTGCACGCCCGGGAAGTTGCCGTACAGATTCGCGAAGCTGCGATTTTCTGCATAGATCACGACGATGTGGCGAACCTGATCGTTCAGCGCGGCGTTGAGCCGGAGGTCGGCCGCGCTGAGCGGTCCGCCGCCGTTCGCCGATGTCTGCGCGGAGGTATGGCAGCCTGTCAGCGCCAGACCGATCCCGACCGCTGCAATGCCGGTCAGGACACGACGGCGGTCGGGATCGTCAGGCTGGTCTGCTGGCTGGGCATTGGCGGGAGGAAGAGTTGGGTCGTCGGGCTGCATCGGCGCGTCTCCTGGCGGGTGGGCGGGTTGACTGCGGCATGATTGGCGGCTGCCCGGCGTCAGACAGAACCGCACGCGGAGCCTGGCGCGTGGAACCTGACGCGCCTCGTGCATCCTGACACTCGTTGCGGCATGTCCGCAACCGTCGATTGCCTGATCGTTGACGAGACCAAAGGGCTGACCGGAAAGCACCGTCGCGAAACCCGTCCATGAAAGGGGGGCGCCCACGCCGACCCAGCCTGAGTCGACCCGGCGATCAATGGTGAGGATTTTCAGGAGTCTCGTAGCGTAATGGCTGATCTGCCCGTCCGGCGAGTTTTCTGCCATGAGCTTGGTGTGATCGCCTGCGATTCCGCAACGCGAAATATCGGGCGTGGGCAGCGATGGGAAAACCCTCTCCGCGCGAATGAATGGTCATGCGGAGAAGCCTTTAAACAAAGGCTCTCCGGGCAGCGTGTCCGACCACGACGTCGCGCGGGTTGAGCCATCGCGGGCCGCGAATATGTCTGCGCATGAGGGCGGGTGGCGAATCCAGAAGGCATCCGCGCCACTCGACGCTACAACCCGCTGCGAGGTGGTCTATCGCGTTGAGGTGAGGTTTTTCGGGAGCACGCAACGGTGCAAGGATGACCTGTTCACGCAGCCCCACATGCCCTCACAGCCCCTTGACGCCACGCTCCGGGCCGCCTCGAATGCAACGGCCAAATCTTTTTGCGCATAAAGGCGTCGCCTCAACCAGCACGCGTCACCGTCGCTCATCGCGAGCGATAGACGGAATAGCGGGCTCACAACGTAAGTGGGCGCTAACCAGGGCGGTTGCGTCAACGGCTCTCATCAAGGCGTGCACGCCACCAGTCCCCGCAATTCATCGATATCGAACGGCTTCGCCAGAATCGGCACACCGAGGTGCCGGGCGCGTTCGAGTTCGTCGGCGTAACCGGTCATCAGCGCGATCCGCTGGTCCGGCCATGTCCGTTTCACCCGCTCCGCGAGATCGATCCCGCTCAGGCGGCCGGGCATCTGGATGTCGGACAGCACGAGATCGAACGTGTCGCCCGCATTGAGCGTATCGAGCGCGGCGTCGGCAGTCGGCTCGTGACGCACCTTGCAGCCGAACACTTCCAGCACGGCGGCAACGCCCGCGGCCACATCGTCGTTGTCTTCGACGAGCAATACCGTGCCCTGCGTTGCGTCCGCACTGGAGGGCGCAGGATGTGTAACGGGCTGAAGCGGAACCTGCTCACCCTGATAGCGCGGCAGATAGAGCCGCACGGTTGTGCCGCGCTCCGGCACGCTGTCGATGCGTGCCGTCCCGCCGGCCTGTTCGCACACGGCCAGCACCTGCGCGAGTCCGAGGCCTGTCCCTGCGCCGCTGAACTTCGTCGTAAACAGCGGTTCGAACGCGCGCTTCAACACGCTCTCCGACATGCCTTCGCCGTCGTCCGTGAGCGATACCAGCACGTATTCGCCATCGGGCAATGGTGTGTCGCTCGCCGTCAGGCGCACGTTCTGGCCGCGAATGGCGAAGCGTCCGCCAAGCGGCATGGCGTCGCGCGCGTTCACGGCAATGTTGATGATCGCAAATTCGAGTTCCGTCGCGTCCGCGAACACCGGCCACAAGTCAGAGACCACCTGCATGCTGACCTGCACCTTGTCGCCGACGGCGGTCTGGATCAGATGCGTCGCGGCTGGCAACCAGCTGGCGAAGTCGATGGCGTCCTGCTTGAGCGGCTGCTTGCGGGCGACGCTCAGGAGTCGCCGCGCCAGCGACTGCGCGCCGACCGTCGCGCGCTCGACCGCCACCACTTCGCGCTCGAGATTGTTGAAGCCTTTGCGACGCGCGAGCCCCATGTTGGTCGAGACGACCATCAGCAGATTGTTGAAGTCGTGCGCGACGTTGGCGACGAGGTTACCGAGTGCGCCCATCCGGCGCATCTGCCGGCTCGACGCTTCCGCGGAAAGACGCATTGCCACTTCGGCCTGCCAGCGCTCCCACGCGATCTGCTCGGCGCGCAGTTGCCGCAGCGAGAACAGCACGAGCACGCATACCGCGAAGCACGGCACGGCGGTGATCGCTGCAATCAGCAGATAGTGATGCCACCACTCGTCGAAGATCGCGTCGGTGGCATAGCCGGTCACGACATAGAGCGGATAGCTGCCGACGCGCCGGAACGACAGCAGACGATCCACGTCATCGACCGTCGACGTCATGCGCAGGCGGCCGAACAGCAGGCCGTCGTGCAGCGCGCGCGTGAACGGCGTATTCGCGGCGGGCATGACGCCCGGCTTGCCTTCCGGATAGCGCAGCAGAATGCCGCCATCACGGCGATAGAGGCCGATGGTCACAGGCGGATTGTCGCTAACGAGTTCGCGGTAGAAATCGGCGAAATACTTTCGTTGCAACGCAATCGATACGACGCCGAGAAACTGGCCGTCATTGATCGCCGTGCGGCCCGTGTTCGTCACGAAAACGTCAGCCTGGCCGATGACCCCGCGCAACGGCAGCGAGAAATAGGGCTCGGGCCGGATCGCGCGCGCGGAGAGAAAGTCTTCGCGATTCGCCACCGACGCTTTCGGCACCGGGTAGTAGCGGCTCGACGCGAGCACATCGCCTGTTTCGCCGAATACGGAGATCGCGGCGATCTGCGGAAAGTCACCGCCGATGGCACTCAGCCGCCGATGTATCAGCGCTTCATGTGCGCGGATTTCGGCGTCGTCGCTGTCGTCGAGCAGATCGATGATGCGCGTCGCCATTTCGTTGTTCAGATCCAGCACCTTCAGCGCGTGTTCCTGTGCAACCCGCACGAGGCGATCAGTCACATCGTTCGCGTCGATCGTGCGGCGCTGATAGTCGTAGTACCCATAGCCGATCAGGCAGACCAGCGGGATCAGCACGGCTGCCGCGAGGACGACCTGGAGGATACGGCGCGTCGCTGCAAAATTGCGCGACGGGAGGGGCAGGTCGAGTGCCGAGGACTCGGTAGGACGCAAGCTCGCTCGCTCCCGTGGTGACGAAAGGGACATCGTACCCGGTACTCGACCGTCAGGAGCGGTTGACACCCGGGAGCGTGCGATCCCCTGACGGCCTGAAGGTGAGAGGGTTCGGGAGCGTTAGCGCAACCGTTTCAAGGCGACAGGTGAGAACATCCGGGACCCGTCGGCCGGTGAGCCGCGCCGGCCGGCGCGGTTCACCCTGGCATCGCGAACAGGGTTATCAGGCGCTCGCAGCGGGATGCGTTTCCTTCTCGCGTTCAGCGAGCCACGCGCGCCATCCGCCGGTGTGCGTGATGTCGATGGCATCGTCGAGACCTTGTGATTCGCAGATGAAACCCGTCTCCCAACTGCCGTCCGCGAGTTCGACCTTGCCGAGTCCGAGCGGTGCGGCAATGCCGGTCAGGAACGAGCCGAGTTCAGCGCTTGACAGGTCCCAGACTTCGACTGCGATCGCGGCGCCTTCCTTGTCGACGCGCACCATGCCCGGCCGTGCGATGCTGCCGCCGGCCAGCGCGTAGAGACGGTAGTGCGGCGCGCTCAGCGTCGCTTCGACGAGGCGCGCACCGCGGCGCTTCAGTTGCCCATTGAGCGGCAGACCATCGAGGTGCGCGCCGCACACCACCACGCGCGTACGGTCATGACGTGCAACACCCACAGGCGCATCGAGGTCGCACGAGACGCCGCCGACGAGCGGCAGTTTGAGCGTGCGTTGCAGGTCGTCGGCGACGCTGAGCAGGTACTGATCGGTGAACGCGCGACCGAACAGCGTGATGCCCCATGGCAGACCGTTCTTCATGAACCCGATGGGCGCGGCAACGGCTGCGTAGTCGAGCAGGTTCATGAAGTTGGTGTAATAGCCCAGCAGCGAATTTGCGCCGATCGGGTCGCGCTCCAGTTCGGCGAGCGTCACCGGGCGCGGGAACGACGGCGTCAGCACGAAGTCGACGGTTGCGAGCACCGCGTCGCAGGTTTTCTTGAGCGCCTGCAGACGGTACTGCGCACGGAATGCATCGACGGCGGTCGCGCCGGGCGCTTTCGCCAGCACGTCGCGAATCACGGGCAGCACGGCGTCGGGTTGCGTTTCCACCAGTTCGCCCGCGACGCTATAGCGCTCCGCGACCCACGGTCCTTCGTACAGCAGCTTCGCGGCCTCGACGAACGGCGCGAAGTCGATCTCGACGGCTTCGCCGCCCATCGCTTCGAGCGTCGAACGCGCGTACGCGAACAGCGCCGGGCTTTCGTCGCAGCCGGCAAATTCGGGATCGCGCGGCACGCCGAAACGGAAGCGCGCGATCCTGCCGAACGCCGCGCCGTCATTCCATTGCGGATTGGCGCGGCTATAGGCGTCGGCGGGGTCTTCCTGCGCGGTTAGCGCGAGCAGCTCGCTGGCTTCGCGCGCGGTCGCGGTGAGGAACGTCACGCAGTCGAGCGTGCGGCACGCGGGCACGACACCTGACGTCGAAAGCAACCCCTTTGTGCCCTTCAGGCCGACGAGGTTGTTCAGCGCGGCGGGCACGCGTCCCGACCCGGCGGTGTCGGTGCCGAGCGCAAAGCTCGCGACGCCGAGCGCCACGGCCAGCGACGATCCCGAACTCGATCCGCCTGACGGATATTCCGGCAACACGCTGTTGCGGCATGTGCCGTAAGGCGAGCGCGTGCCGTTCAGGCCGGTCGCGAACTGGTCGAGATTGGTCTTGCCGAGCGGCACCGCGCCGAGCGCGATCAACTGCTCGACGAGCTTCGCGGAGGCGGCCGGCGTGTACGCAAATGCAGGGCACGCGGCCGTCGTAGGAATGCCGGCGAGATCGATGTTGTCCTTGATCGCGAACGGAATGCCATAGAGCGGCAACGATTCGATGTCGCGTGTTTCGAGCGCGGCGAAGTACGGTTCGAGTTCCGCGTCGCTCAGCAGATGAATGAACAGGTGATAGTCCGCGTTCAATGCGGCGGCGCGCTCGCGCAGCTCGCCGATCAACTGGCGCGGCGTCTTCTGTCCTGCGCGGTACGCCGCGCGCAGCGTCGGCAGACGCATATCGAAGGAAGGCATGCCGGCTCCTGTTTCCGGGTTCGTTTGTGTGCTCATGGTCACGGCTTCAAGGTTCATGCGCGCCCGATCACCACGACGCGCTGGCCTGCACGTACCGGCGAGCCAGGTGCGACGTATACCTCGTCGATGACGCCCGCGCACGGTGCCGTGACCGAGATTTCCATTTTCATCGATTCAATAATCAGCAGCACGTCGCCGGTCGCGACTGTCTGGCCCGGGTTCACGTGCACCTGCCAGAGGTTGCCCGCGATCTCGCTGTCGACGGCGATCTGATGGTCTTCGAGCGGCGTGGTATCCGCGTCGTCGGCGACAGGCGGTTCCAGCGTTTCTTCCGCGCTCCCCGCTTCGTGCCAGCGTTGACGTTCTGCCTGAAACGCCGCCTGCTGACGCGTGCGGAATGCGTCGATCTCGCCCGCTTCGCGATCGAGAAAACCTTGATAGTCCGCGAGCGACAGTTCCGTCTCTTCGATCTTCAGCGGATAACGGCCGAGCGGAAAGTCGGCGCGAATCTGCAGCAGTTCACCGGCAGGGACTTCGTAGAAACGGATCTGGTCGAAGAAGCGCAGCAGATAGGGGCGTCCCGCAAAATCCGCGGTCTTGCGGAAGCGATTCCACATCTGCAGCGTGCGGCCGACGAACTGATAGCCGCCCGGACCTTCCATGCCATACACGCACAGATAGGCGCCGCCGATGCCAACCGAATTTTCCGCCGTCCACGTGCGTGCCGGGTTGTACTTGGTCGTCACGAGCCGGTGGCGCGGATCGAGCGGCGTCGCGACCGGCGCGCCGAGATAGACGTCGCCGAGACCCATCACGAGATAGCTCGCATCGAAGACGATGTTCTTCACGGCATCGATCGAATCGAGATCGTTGATGCGGCGGATGAACTCCAGATTGCTCGGGCACCACGGCGCATCCTTGCGCACGGTCGTCATGTATTTGTCGATCGCGAGCTGGCACGCCGGATCGTCCCACGACAGCGGCAGATGCACGACGCGCGACGGCACGCGCAGATCCTGTTGCAGCAGCACGCGTTGCCATGTGCTTTCGACGGTCGCCAGCAGCTTTGCGAGCGGCAGGCATTCGGGCTGATAGTGAATCTGCAGCGAACGGATGCCGGGTGTCAGGTCGATCACGCCATCGAGGTCGAGCGCTTCGAGCGATTGCATCAGCGCGTGGCCGCGAAAACGCAGCACGAGGTCGAGTTCGGCCGGTCCGATTTCGAGCAGCAGATGCGTGTCGCCTGAAAGACGCGCGACGAGACGTTCGCGTTCAGCGCCGATGTCGAGGACGATCGGCGAATCCAGCGTGGGTGTTTCGTTCGCGTGCGTTACCGTGAGCGGCGTGGCATCGGCATGGGCTTCCAGCGTCGCGGTTTCGTGATTGCGTGCGACTGCGGCGGCGCGTGCCATTGTGATATCGACGGGAACGAAGCGCACCTTGTCGCCGGCTTTGAGCTGACCGATCTGCCAGAGGTCGGCTTCGATGATCGTCACGGGGCACACGAAGCCGCCAAGGCTCGGACCATCGGGCCCAAGAATCACAGGCATATCGCCGGTGAAATCGATCGCGCCCACCGCGTAGGGGTTGTCGTGAATGTTCGACGGATGCAGACCCGCTTCGCCGCCATCCTGACGGGTCCATTCCGGCTTCGGGCCGATCAGGCGCACGCCCGTGCGGCTCGAGTTGAAGTGGATCTCCCATTCGGTCGCGAGGAAGCGCTCGATGTACGGCACGCTGAAGTATTCGGGCGCACCGTGCGGGCCATAGATCACGCGCAGGACGCGCACGTTTTCCAGTTGCGGGGTGAGCGTTGAAGGCAACGTTGCGCCCGCGCTCTGATCTGCAAGCGGCTGTAGATGCAGCACGTCGCCGGCACGCAACGCGCGGCCGCCGTGTCCGCCGAACTGGCCGAGCGTGAATGTGCTGCGGCTGCCGAGATATTGCGCAACATCGAGCCCGCCGCGCACGCACAGATACGCGCGCGCCCCAGCGCCCCGGATCGTGCCGAGCGTGAGCGTTGTTCCTGCCGCGATGAACAGCGTCGTGTTCATCGGCTGCGCGATGTCATCGGTCGTGACAGGTAGCGTCGCGCCTGTGATGGCGATCACCGCATCCGTGTTGAAGCGCAACGTCGGCCCGCTCATCGTGATTTCGAGCGCGGCGGCTTGAGCGTCGTTGCCCAGCAGACGATTGCCGAGACGCAACGCGCGGTCGTCCATCGGACCCGACGGCGGAATACCGACCGCCCAATAGCCGAGACGCCCTGGGTAATCCTGCACGGTCGTCTGTGTGCCGCCGCTCAGCACCTCGAACGTAGCGGCGTGATAGCGCAGGCCTTCCAGGCAACGCGTCCACGGTTCGCCGCTGGCGAATGGCGTGTCATCGAGAATCTGGCGCAGATAGTCGCGATTCGTTTCGACGCCGTAAAGCCGCGTTGCACGCAAAGCTTCACCCAGCGCGTGACGTGCTTCATCGCGCGTTGGCGACCAGGCGATCAGCTTCGCGAGCATCGGATCGAAATACGGCGGCACCTCGCAACCGGCTTCGATCCACGTATCGATACGCAAAGCACGACCATCGGCCTCGGGAAATGCGACGTCGGTCAGCAGACCCGGACTCGGCTTGAAATCGCGGCCCGGATCTTCGGCGTAAAGACGCGCCTGGATCGCATGACCCGACGGCCGCAGATCGCGCGCGAGCATGTCGAGCGGCGCGAGCGTGCCGGCGGCCAGTTCGATCATCCAGCGGACGAGATCGACGCCCCAGACCTGTTCCGTCACGCCGTGTTCAACCTGAAGGCGCGTATTCACTTCAAGGAAATAGAAACGCTGCGCGAGGCTGTCGTACACAAACTCGACCGTGCCTGCCGAGCGATAGCTGACGGCCCGCGCGAGCTTGATCGCCGCGTCGCACAGTTCGTCGGCCATGCCTTCGGGCAGATTCGGTGCGGGCGTTTCTTCGAGCACTTTCTGATTGCGTCGCTGCACAGAGCAGTCGCGCACGCCGAGCGCAATCGCGTGACCTTTGCCGTCGCCGAAAACCTGCACTTCGAGGTGACGCGCGCGCTCGATGTACTTTTCGAGGAACACGCCCGCGTCGCTGAAATTGTTCTGGCCGAGTCGCTTCACGACTTCGAACTGCGATGTCAGTTCGTCCGCCGAGCGGCACACGCGCATGCCGATGCCGCCGCCGCCCGCCGTGCTTTTCAGCATCACCGGGTAGCCGATGCGTTCCGCCGCGCTTAATGCCGCTGCGATATCGTCGAGGAGGCCGGTGCCTTCGAGCATCGGCACGCCCTGTTTGCCGGCGATTGCGCGGGCCGTGTGCTTCAGGCCAAAAGCGCGCAACTGGTCAGGCGTCGGTCCGATGAACGCGATCCCGACCGCTTCGCACGCCTCCGCAAACGCCGCGTTTTCCGACAGAAAGCCGTAGCCCGGATGAATCGCCTGAACACCTTCGGCGCGCGCGATACCGAGGATCTTGCCGACGTTGAGATACGTTGCGCCGGCCGCGCCTTCGCCGAGGCCGTGCGCAACGGTGGCTTCGATGACGTGACGGCTCGCGCGATCGGCTTCGCTATAGACGGCGACGCCCGCCACTTCGAGTTCGCGCAGTGTGCGCAGAATGCGGCAGGCGATGGCGCCGCGATTGGCGATGAGAACTTTCTCGAACATGAGAGGACGTGTCAGACATGGGCGGGTCGTCCCGCCACGTGGGCATGCATGCCGTGGTCGTCCACGGCATGTCAGCGGTGCTGCGTTTAGCGCTTCGGCGAAGCGCGCTGCATCGGGAAAAGACGTTCCGCGCGCGCCTTCAGCATCGCGTAAAGCCAGTCACGCAAGGTCTTCAGTTCCATATCAGCAGCTCTGCGGGCGTCGGGTTGTACGCGTTACACGGGTTGTTCAGCTGCGGGCAGTTCGAGATCAGCACGATCACGTCCATCTCCGCGCGCATCTCCACGTACTTGCCCGGTGCGGAAATGCCGTCTTCGAACGTGAGGCCGCCGCTTGCGGTGACCGGCACGTTCATGAAGAAGTTGACGTTCGCGCTGATGTCGGTCTTCGACAGACGGCCGTCGTGTGCGCATGCGCGCAGGTAGTTATCGCGGCAGCTGTGCATGTAGCGCTTTTCGAGCGCATAGCGGACGGTGTTGCTTTCCTGCGCGCAGGCGCCGCCGAGCGTGTCGTGACGGCCGCAGGTATCCGCCACGATTGTCAGCATCGGATTGCCGAGGTTCGAATACAGCACG
Source organism: Paraburkholderia sp. GAS334 (assembly GCF_050436625.1). Taxonomy (NCBI): domain Bacteria; kingdom Pseudomonadati; phylum Pseudomonadota; class Betaproteobacteria; order Burkholderiales; family Burkholderiaceae; genus Paraburkholderia; species Paraburkholderia sp. GAS334. The sequence continues at coordinate 34,028 of NZ_JBNDMO010000001.1, forward strand.
GTGCCGGTCGTCAGATACAGGCTCTGCTGGCGACGCAGCGTGCGTTGCGCGTCGTAGCGTTCGCGCGGATCAGCGAGACTGTAGAACAGCGTATCGACAGCCTGATTGCCTTCGAGGTCGTGGATGCGCAGGGTCTGGCCGGCTTTGACTTCCTTGAGCCACGGTTCGCCGGCGGCGAGCGTTTCGCGGTAGACCGCTTCAGCGGGATTCTTTGTGCTTTCGGTGAGCGGTGTCGTCATCTGGCGTGCTCCGGTCAGAGGAAGAAGCGTTCGGTATTGATGAAGCCGCGGCCGTTTTCGTCGCACGATGTGCGGCAGATTTCTGCGACCTGCGGGTCGGCTGCGCTGAGCGCCAGCTTGACCGGCTTCGGCGCGTATTCCGGATTCGGATCGAGCGGATGCTGGATCGCCGTCAGCACGACCAGCGTGTTCATCGGCGCGTACAGCTCGACGTAGTCGCCCGCTTTCGAATTGCCGGGAACGAAGCTCATTGCGCCTCTATCGGTGACGTCGACGCGGCTAAAGAGATTCAACGTCATCAGCAGATCGGAGAGGCCTAAACCCCATTTGCCGAGTTCGACCAGCAGGTTGTCGGTGCCATTGCGGAAGAACGCGTTGCGCAGTTCCTGATAGCGCCCTGTGCCGTATTTCTCGTGCACTTCTTCGGCATTCGAGATGCCTGCGAGCGTGTCATGCCAGCCGCACGTATCCGCGACGATCGCTGCAAGCACGCGGCCCATGTCGGAGTACAGGCAGTGACCTTTGGTGAGCTTTGCGGTGTGCTGGCACTTGAGTGTGTCGGGCAGGTTCAGGCGTTCGCTCTTCTCAGCAGCGTTGACCATCATCACGCTGAGATTGGCGCCGCCGCGCAGATCGGTGATACGCAGCAGCTGCCCACGTCTGACGATCAGCGACGTGTGGCCGCCGCCGGGCATGTTTTCTTCGAGTAGCAGATCCATGTTGAGTGTTCCTTATGCCGCGAGCACATCGACGCGCGATGCGCCTTCGACGACGGCCTTCGCCAGATGAAGCGCCGACGCCGAATCGCGGTTGTGTTCAAGCGGAATGTTGTAGGTGATACGCGCGCCGTACGCGCCGGGCGCCTGCGGATCGACGCGCACCTTGTCGAACACCAGCACGCGACTGCCGAGCGCGAAGCCTTCCTTCAGGTCGTGCGTCACCATGAAAATCGTCAGGCCAGTTTCGCGCCAGAGCTTCAGCAGCAGATCCTGCATGTCCTTGCGAATGCCCGGATCGAGTGCGCCGAACGGCTCGTCGAGCAGCAGCACGCGCGGCTTCATCACCAGCGCCTGTGCAATCGCGAGACGTTGCTGCATGCCGCCGGACAGTTGATGCGGATACTTGTCGAGCGCGGCGCCAAGGCCGACGCGTTCGAGCATCGAAACGGCTTCGTCCTGCGCCGCGCGGCGGCGCGCACCGAACAGACGCCCGGTGAACTTCGCATGCGGCAGCTCAAGGCCGAGCAGCACGTTGCGCATCACGCTGAGGTGATCGAACACCGAATAGCGCTGGAACACGACGCCGCGATGCGCATCCGGTTCACCAGGCAGCGGCTCGCCATCGAGCAGGATCTCGCCGCGTGTCACGCGTTCCTGTCCAAGCAGCAGACGCAGAAACGTCGATTTGCCACATCCCGATGCACCGACCATCGAGCAGAATTCGCCCTGTTCGATCTTCAGGTTCAGACGCTCCAGCACGACCTGGTCGCCGTATTCTTTCCAGACGTTGCGGACTTCGATCATCGCGAACCTCCGCCGTACCACGGGAATGCCGCCTTCGTCAGACGACGCAGCGCTTCATCCATCAGCCACGCGAGCAGCGTGATCCACATGACATAAGGCAGGATCACGTCCATGGCCAGATAGCGGCGCACGAGGAAGATGCGATAGCCGAGGCCATCGGTCGAAGCGATCGCTTCCGCCGCGATGAGGAAGAGCCAGGCTGAGCACAATGAAAGCCTCAACGCGACCAGCAGACGCGGTAGCAACTGCGGCACGATCACGCGCAACATCAGCGTCCAGCTCGTGGCGCCGAGTGTTTGTGCCTTCACCCATAGCTCGTTCGGGATTTCGCGGGCGCGCTGTTGAAGATCGCGGATCATCATCGGCGTGATGCCGATCACGATCAGCACGACCTTCGACAGTTCATCCAGCCCAAACACGATGAAGAGAATCGGTAGCACCGCGAGTGGCGGAATCATCGATATCACCGTGATGAACGGCGACAGCGTGGCCGTGACGAGCGGAATGCTGCCCGTCAGGATGCCCGCCACCAGCGCGATCACAGCGCTCACAAAGAGGCCGATGCCGAGGCGTCGCAGGCTGGAGGCCGTATCGGCCCACAGCAGATGTTCGCCCGTGCGTTTGTCCTCGGTGAAGGCTAACTGTTTGACGGCGTCGGTCATCTGCGTGGCGCTCGGCAGCAGCTTGTCTTCAGGATTCGCCGCAAGCCGCAGCGACGAACCCGTGAAGTACACCGCGACCAGCACGATGAACGGCATGAGCAGCAGCATGAGCGCGCCGCTTCGGCTCGGGTGTCGGTTGATGAGTCGCATGGTGCGCCGTCTTTTCAGGTGGATCGTGGAGATCGTGGGTTTAGAGCTTGCCGTCCGCGGCCATGCGGACGTAGGTCGGATCGAAGCGCAGCTTCACGTTGCTCTTGCTGCCGACGATCACACCTTTATCGAACGCCATGCCGACGGCATCCGGGTTCGGTGCGCCCTGACCGAGCAGACCGTGATCGAACGAGAACTTCGCGACGCGTGTCATCGTTTGCGGCAAGGTCGGGCTGGTTGCGAAAGCGAGCGCGTCCTTCGGCGTGTAGAAGAGCGCGGTCGTAGCCAGCTGGCCCTTGAAGCCGGCGAGGTCGGTGCCCGAAGCCTTCGCCATCGATGTCAATGCGGCCGTGCTGTTCGCGTTGTTCGCCTTCATCAGCGCGAGCATTTCGAACCATGCGCCGGTGAGTGCCTTGCCGAGTGCCGGGTTATCCGCGAGCGTCTTTGTGTTGACCACCATCATGTCCATGATCTCGCCCGGAATCTTCGTGGAATCGAAGACTTCACTGACGTTCGGCTGCGCCTTCAGGTCGGCCAGCATCGGATTCCACGTGACGGCCTGCTTGACGGTCGGCGTCGCAAAGGCAGCGGAGATGTCGGCGTCCGACGTGTTGACGGTCTTGACGTCGCGTTCGCTCATGCCGGCGGATTCAAGCGCGCGGGCGAGCAGGTAATGCGACACGGAGAGTTCGACCAGGTTGATCGACTGACCCTTCAGGTCGGTGATCTTCTTGCCCTTGCCCTTGATGAGCACGCCGTCGTTGCCGTTGGAATAGTCGCTGACGATGAGCGCGGTCGAATCGACGCCGCCTGTAGCGGGAATCGTCAGCGCGTCCATATTGGTCATCGCGCAGCCGTCGAACTTGCCGGCGGTGTACTGATTGATCGATTCGACGTAATCGTTGAGCTGGACGACATCGACGTTGATGCCGTATTTCTTCGCCCACTTCGATACGATGCCCTGGGTTTTGGCTTCGCCCCACGGCATCCAGCCCGCGTAGATGGTCCAGCAGACCTTGAAGTCGGTTTTCCCGGCGGCGAATGCGGGGGTGGAGGCGAGAATGGAGAGAGCGGTGACAGCAGAGGCGAAAAGGCGGAGCTTGCGCATGGGGTTGACCTCGCAGGACGGTTTATCGACGGCAGGAGCGGCGCGACTCATCGCGTTCTCTCCCGGGCTTTTATCCCGCCGTGTAACCTCGCCTGAGGTCGACAACTCTCGGACCAGCGTCTGCGTGCAGTTAAGCGATGCAGACCGGAACCCTAGTCGTCCATTGCAAATTGTGACTACGTGCTAAACCGGATAGTGCGCCGGCTCCCGTGCATCGTACTAAGCGATAAGCGTGCCATGCCGGCGAGCCTTACGCCGTCGTGGATTGCGGTTGAGGTATGCACGAAGATGAAGCCTCAGCAGCATCGGCTCGCGCCGCAATGCACGATTTGTGTGCATACACAACGATCAACATGTCTTTACGGAGGTTGCAGCGATGGCACTCAATCGATTCAACGCGTACCCGTTTGCGCTGGCGCTCGCGATCTGCGTCGCGATACCCGCGCACGCACAGACGCAGACGCCGCCCGCAAATATCGCCAGCCTCTCGCAGGCGGAACAGAACCGGCAGGTTGTGCTCGCGTTCCATGAGCAGTTCTTCAATCAGCACGACCTGAGCGCCGCAGACCGCTTCGTCGCTGAAAACTATGTGCAGCACAATCCGACCGTACCGGACGGTCGTAAGGCGCTTGTCGAAGTGTTCACGAAGGTGTTCGAGCGAAACCCGCAGGCGCGTTCTGATGTCGTCCGCTCCGCTGTGGATGGCGACCTCGTCTACGTGCATTTGCATTCCACGCTGAATCCGTCTGATCGCGGTCGTGCGATCGTGAACATCTATCGCGTGACCAACGGAAAAATCACGGAGCATTGGGATGTGATTCAACCCATCCCGGAGCAGTCGGCGAATTCGAACACGATGTTTTGAACGACGACCAGAACGGAGCGTGCAGGGGCGCGCCGCATTTGCTGCGTACCGAATCGATGAACCTGGTCGATGCTCAACGCATCAAGCAGGTACCTGTCCCCCACATTTCACCTTTTTTCGGCGAATTGACCGACGAGTTCCCATGTGAAGATCAGGACGGCCGGTTTGAGCGCCACGCACTTTCGCGCGGCGTACGGCCACTCGACAGGCTGACGACATCGATCGATCAGCCGCGCTTGACCACTCGCAAGGAACTTCGTCGTGAAAGTCTCTACTTTTCTCGCGACGTCGATGCTTGTCTGGCAGGGTTGTCTGCCAGCCGTATCGCACGCGCAATCCCAACTCAACGCCACCACGTCCTGGATCGGCAACAGCTTCGGCTTTGGCGACGGTAAATGGATGCAGCAGGACATCGAGGCGATCAGCGTCGCGCCCAATGGCACCGTGTACACCAACGCACCGTGGGACGAAAGCGGCAGCGAAATCGGCGCGTACCGTGCGGGCGACAAGATCGCTGTTGGCGGAAACACGCACGGCTGGGGCAACGCGGGCGGCGACGCGATCGCGACCAATCACACGTACCTGTACGCGGCCATGTCGATAGCCAACGGGAACAACGGGCTCGTCGGAGCGGACTTCCCGCCACGAGACCAGACGTGGTTCGGCATCACGCGACGCCTGCTTGCGAACATCGCAGTCGGCGCGCCGTTCGCGGGCGGCATCGGCAACAGCGCGAACGCGACGAAGAACAGCTTCATGCTGCTCCGCGCGGCCGCCGCTGGCGCCGATGCAGGCATTCGCGGCATGGCTGCAACCGATACCGAACTGTATGTGGCCGATACATACGGCAACCAGATCGTCGTGTTCGATGCACAGACGATGCAGCGATTGCGCTCGTGGAGCGTGCCGACGCCTGGCCGCATCGCGATCGATACCGATTCGACGGTGTGGGTGATCCAGGGTTACCTGTCGTCGAGCGGTGCTTCTGTTGCGCATTATTCGGCGAATGGCGCGGCGCTATCAGGCACGCTTCTATTGCCCGCATCGACATTGCCGACCGCCATCACGATCTCGCCATCGGGCCAGATTCTTGTCGCCGATAACGGGCCTTCTCAACAGATCCTTGCCTTCAACAAGATCGCCAACGGACAGACGCAGCAGGCCGCATCGATCGGCACGCGCTCGGGCATTTTCCACGCGACAAAGGGTGCTGCAGGCGACATGCGTTTTAACGGCATCACCGGCATTGGATACGACAGTTCAGGCAATCTCTACGTCGCGCAAAACAACTTCGGCCCGCGTCCGTTCGGCTCGGGTTATACCGGCGACGGCGCGGTGCTCGAAAGTTACCGGGTTGGCACGCGTTCGGTGAACTGGCGGTTGTATGGTTTGCTGTTCGTCGATGGCGGCGCCTTCGATCCGGCATCGCCCGATCAGGTCTACAGCGGCTCGAAACATTTCGCGCTCGACTACAGCCGCGGCCCGGGACAGGAATGGTCGTACAAGGCGTTCACGATGAGCCGCTTCGACTATCCCGACGACCCCGCGCTGCATCTTCCGCGCAACGTGCGCGGCGAGCCGATGCTGCGGCGGATCAACGGCAATCTGTATCTGTTCACGCTCGATATGGGCGCGCACTACCTGAACGTCTATCGTTTCGATCCGGCGAAGCAGGGCGAGATCGCGATACCTGCCGGGCTGTTCGCGCAGAATCCGGTGCCGGGTACATGGCCCGCCGGCCAGCCGACCTACGGCGAATGGATGTGGCGCGACACGAACGGCAACGGTCGCGTGGATGCGAGCGAAATCACCGGCAATCCATCGACGGGCAGCACGGTCGGCAACGGCTTCTACTGGGTCGATACGCCGGGCAATGTCTGGCAGGCGACGCCCGGCAGCGGCATCCGCGAAATGCCGTTGCAGGGCTTCGATGCGGTCGGCAATCCGGTTTATACGTATGCGTCGTCGAAGATGTTTCCGATGCCGCAGCCGTTCAACCGCATCGCGCGCATCGTCTATATCGCAGAGACGGACACGATGTACATTTCCGGCTTCACGGCCGCGACGCCGTGGGACAGCACGCACTGGAAAGAAGCCGGCCCGGTGCTCGCGCGCTATGACAACTGGAGTTCCGGCACGCCCTCGATGCAGTACACGATCGCGTTGCCCTGGAGCACGCAAACCTCGCCGCAGGTTACGCCGGTGGGCGTCGCGGTGGCGGGCAACTATGTGTTCGTCACCGAACTCTATACGCCGAAGATCGATGTGTACGACGCGCGCACCGGCCAGGCGGTCGGCTACCTGTCGCCGGGCGCGAGCGTGGGCAGCACGTCGGGCTGGGTCGATGTGTATCTCGGCGTGAGCGCCGTGCAGCGCGCGAACGGGGAATACGTCGTGCTCGTCGAAGATGACGCGCGCGCGAAAATCCTGATGTATCGCTGGGCGCCCTGATGCTCAGGTCGCGCCGAATGGACGACCGCGCACGATCGGTATATAACAGCATGAAAGATCTATCACGGGTCCTTCAACAGGGAGCGATGACCATCATGACGCGTGAAGTACCGGACAAGCAGGAAACAGACGAGCGGCCTGACCTGGAGCATCTCGACGCAGCGGTCAGCCACGTCGATCATCTGGTGTCGACCGGCGGTATCGCGGTGGGTGCCGCAAAGGGCATTCTGTACAGCCTGATCGAAACGCTCGGCGCCTTTGTCGGTGACCCGGATCTGCCCGAGCATGCGCGCTCGGGCTACGAAGGGCTGCTCGAAACCGCGCGCGAACTGCGCGCAAAGCTCGAACGCTAGCCGCGTGCGACGTGTGCCGGTCGATCGGACCGGCGCCGCTCGTGTGTGTTCGCGTGCGTTCGTGTGCTTTCGTGTGTGCTGGCGGCCGGCGCGATGCCGGCCGTTCTGTCTTCTGGCGACGGCGTTGAATGGTTCTGGTCGCGCGACAGACAATCTATGTTAAAAAGTCGCACCGCATCCGTCTGACTTCGCTCCCCATGTTTTCTGTTTCCGAAGCCGTACTTCTCGCACTCGGTATCGCCGTCGTGCTCATTACGCCAGGTCCGACGAATACGTTGCTCGCCGCAGCCGGTTTGCGACAGGGCGTCCGTCGTTCCGTGCCGTTGATCGGCGCGGAACTCGCCGGCTACATCGTGTCGATTTCGGTGTGGGGGCACTTTCTCGCGCAGGCTTCGCACGCGTGGCCGTGGCTGCCTTCGGTGTTGCGCGTCGCGAGCGGACTCTACATCGCCTGGCTCGCAGTCAACATGTGGAAGGCGGCGGTTGCGCTGCCCACTTCGACGCAGGCTGCCACCGGTCCGCACACGCTGTTTGTCGCGACGCTGCTCAATCCCAAGGGGTTGTTGTTTGCGGGCACGATCTTTCCGGCCGTCGCGTTCACTAACGGCGAGGCGTATCTGCTGACGATGGCGGTCTTCGTCTGCCTGCTCGTGCCGGCCGCGTTCGCGTGGATCTCGTTCGGCGCGGCGCTTGGCAACGGCAAACTCGCGTGGATCAATCCGTCGAAAGTGCAGCGCGGCGCGTCGATTGTGCTCGGCGTGTTTTCGCTGTCGCTGGCGTGGGCGGCGTTTCACTGAGTGCGCGTTTCTTCGCTTCGTCCCTGAACGCGGCGAGCACTTCCTTGGGCCCCGACGTGATCCGTAATTCAGGCGTGCCGTGCCAGTCGGCGCAACGCTGCAACGCGCGACGCAGATCGTCCGTCAGCCGGCCACTCAACCGCACGCCGGGTTCGAGATGAAACGATTTCAGCTCGAACACACCCTCCGCGCGATGCGCCTTTGCATCCACACGACCCACGAGCTTTCCGCGGCTTAGCAAGGGCAGCACGAAGTACCCGTATTTGCGTTTTGCAGCGGGCGTGTAGCACTCGATCGCGTAGTCGAAATCGAACAGCGCAGCCGCGCGTTTGCGATCCCACACGACCGGATCGAAGGGCGAGAGCACGGTGGTCACCGTCGAAGCGAGCTTGCCGGTCATGGCATCGTCAATCATCGGCGCGAATTCACGATGCACGAACGTGTCCTGCTTCCAGCCGTCGACCTGCACGCGTACCAGTTCGCCTTCGTCGGCGAGCGCGTTGAGTGCATCGACATAAGGGCGACGTGGCAGCCGGTAATAATCCGCGACCCAGTCCGCCCGCGCGATGCCGAGCGCGCGGCAGCTACGCAACAGCAACTCACGCGCGACAGCCTCGACCGGTTGCAGATCGCGTGCGTCGTCCCAGCCGGGTAGCACGCGCTCGGCCAGATCGTAGATGCGATGGAAATTGTGTCGCGCGGACACCATCAACTGGCCGGTCGCGAACAGCACTTCGAGATGGCGCTTCTCGGGTTTCCAGTCCCACCAGCCATTACCTTTGCCGCCTTCGCGCGCAAAATCGGCCGCGCGCACGGCGCCGTTTTGCCGGATGTGCTCGAGGAGACTGTCGATATCGGCGCGATATTTGCCGTGCCAGTCGGCGGCGTATTTCCAGCCCATGCCGACCGGGTCCAGCATGCGATGCCGCAGCAGACCGTAGTCTTCGATCGGCACGAAACACGCCTCGTGCGACCAGTATTCGAACAGCTTGCCTTCGGCGAGATGCGCGTCGAGCCAGGCCGGCTCGTACGCGCCGATCCGGCTGAACAGCACGAGGTACGGGCTGCGCGCGACGACATGAATCGTGTCGATCTGCAGTTGCCCCATCTGGCGGATGGCGGTCAGCACGTCCGCCTTCGCCGCCTTGCGGCGCGGCGGAGCGAGCAGACCTTGTGCGGCCAGATGAAGCGTGCGGGCAGCGGAAAGCGGGACGGTCTTCAAAGAGGGCGCGTCCGCTCGGTCAGGCGCCAAGCGCGATGGCTTCGCCCGCCCGTTCCGCCAGTAGCTGGTGAATCTGCGCCACCACCGCCGCGCCTTCGCCGACGGCGGCCGCAACGCGCTTCGTCGACCCGGCACGAGCGTCGCCGATGGCGTAGACGCCTTCGACCGTCGTCGCCAGATCGCAGCCCGAGCCTGCGCCCACGCCGGTCAGCACGAAGCCCTTCGCGTCGAGCTGGACGCCGCAGGTGCGCAGCCAGTCAGTGTTCGGGTCGGCGCCGGTGAAGAGGAATAGATGGCGCGTGTCGAAGTGATCGGTGCCGTCCGGAAGCGGCGATTTCAGCACGACCGAAGCGAGCCCGCTGTCGTCGGCTTCGAGCCGGCCGATTTCAGCGCGCGGATGCACGGTCACGTTCGGCAACGACTGGATGCGGTCGATCAGGTAACGCGACATCGTCGATTCGAAGCCGCTCTTGCGGATCAGCACGTGCACGTGTTTCGCGTGCGACGCCAGATAGACGATCCCCTGGCCAGCCGAATTGCCACCGCCGACCAGCACGATTTCCTCGTGCTTGCACAGCTTCGCCTCGACGGGTGACGCCCAGTAATACGCGCCGCGCCCTTCAAAGCGCTCCAGCCCTTCAAGCGCCGGACGGCGGTATACCGCGCCCGTCGCGATCACGACCGTGCGCGACAGCAGGCTGCCGCCGCACACCAGATCCAGCCGGTGCGGTTGCTCGTCGCAATGGAGCGTGCGGACCTTCACGGGAATCGCGACGTGCGCACCGAACTTCTGCGCCTGCACGAACGCGCGGCCCGCCAGCGCCTGGCCGGAAATACCGGTCGGGAAGCCAAGGTAGTTTTCGATGCGCGAACTGGCGCCAGCCTGGCCGCCGGGCGCACGGCTGTCGAGCACGATCACCGAGAGGCCTTCAGACGCCGCATACACGGCCGTCGCGAGCCCGGCCGGACCCGCGCCGACAACCGCGACGTCGTAGACATGCGACGCGTCGAGATCGGGCAACATCCCGAGGCAGGTTGCCAGTTCAGGGTCGCTCGGATGATGCAGCACCGTGCCGTCTGGACAGATCACGAGCGGCAGGTCTTCGGGCCGCGCGGCGAACTGTTCGATGAGACGCAACGCGTCTTCGTCGCGTTCGTCGATCACCGAATGCGGATGACCATTGCGCGAAAGGAAGCCTTCCAGTGAGACGAGGCGGGGATCATTGCGCTTTCCGATCAAAACTGGACCGCCGGCGCCGTTTTCGATCAGCGCCACACGGCGCAGGATCAGCGCGCGCATGATCCGCTCGCCCAGTTCCGCTTCAGCGACGATCAGCGCGCGCAGGCGATCTGGCGGAATCAGGAGCACTTCGACTGGTCGGGTGGTCAGCCCGTCGACCAGCGCCGGCTTTCCGGACAGCTGGCCGACTTCGGCCATAAACTGGCCGCGACCATGGTCGGCGATCACATGTTCGCGCCCGAGGGCGTCGCGCCGGGTTATCCGGACGCCTCCGCACAGGATGACGAACATGCCGGGGCCCTTCTGGCCGGTGAGGAACAGATATTCCCCGGCTCCCCGGCGGGTCACCTCGCCGAACTTGCGCAGGCGATCGATCTCTTCGTTCGTGAGCTCCGGAAACATCTGGTGACGCCGCGTGCTCAGATTCGAGAACGGTGCGTCGGCTACGATTGCTTGTCCTTCACTTTCCTGAGTCGCTGCCATCAAACGGCTCCTTCCTCTTTCTGTGTGACAGGGGGCTGACGTCGGCGTGCCGCATGGGTTGCCGCAGCCGGGGCGCCCGCGTCGGGAACGCCTCGCGGCCGCGCTCCATGGGCCGCGCGCTATGCAGCTTTCGGGGCGATGTCACCATCAACGTGACGGGCGGGTTCGCCGGGCAGCGGTTCCAGCTCGCGGCCGGCGTCGCGCCATGCGTCAAGGCCGCCGCGCAGCGGCACGACATCGGAGAAGCCGGCCTCGGTCATCTGCTTCGCCATCCACGCTGCCGAAATTTCGTTCGGGCACGAGCAATAGATCACGACCTTCTGATCGTGCGGATATTTCGCGATGATCTCTTCGAGCTGACGCTCGTCCGCATACTGCGAGCCGGGAATCACGAACGGATCGAGCTTGCGCTTTTCATGCGAGCGGATATCGAAAAGCACGGGCGTCTGATTCGCGGTGATCAGCTCGTCGAGTTCCTCGATTTCCATACGCGCGGTCGCCAGCTTCTTGATCAGCTGACGGCGGCGGATCCAGCGATACGTCCCGTACGCCAGCAACAGCGCGACCACGACGACCGCGGTCATGTGCCCGAGCCGGCTCGCGCCCGCAAACAACATGTCGATCTGCTGCGCGAACAGCACGCCGATAATCAGCCCAACGCCGGACCACAGCGCCGCGCCGATGCTGTCGTAGCTCAGGAACGTGCGGTACCGGACGCCCATCGCGCCGGCCATCGGCACGGAGACGATCGACAGGCCCGGCACGAACTTCGCCACCGCCAGCACGCGCACGCCCCAGCGGCCGAAAAAGCGCTCGGTCTTCTTCACGCACGTATCGCGCGACAGCGACAGCTTGCAGAGCGTCTTCAGCGTGTTGCCGCCGTAGATGCGGCCCGCCAGAAACCACGCGCTATCGCCGATCAGCGTCGCGAAAATCGACAGCACCAGCACCGGCAGCAGTTGCCCGCCAATGGATCCCGGATGCAGCGCAGCCATTGCCCCAAACAGGACGAGAGACGGCATCGCGGGCAGGGGCAGCCCGAACGAGGCGGCGAGCACGTTGGCAAACACCAGCAACGGCCCGTACTGTTCGACGAGGTCATGTAGCATCGGCTTACATCCGCGGCCTTATGGCCAGAAATGAAGGTGACTCAAAGATTATGGACGCATTTTCGAGACGTGCAAGCGTACCGAAAAGTGACTTGAAAACAAACGAAAATCAGCTGCGAACCGGCCTGGAACGCGCCGGTGAAACGCAGCGGGCCGGCCGCTTCGCGCAACCGGCCCGCTGGAAGCGGTCGTGACGTCAGTCGGCGCTACTGGCCGCGTCACGGGCAGATGGGGACGAAGCGCCGTTTGGCAAGGTCAGGCGGCACCTTCCGGCATGGCGGCCACAATTCGCGCGGCGATTTCGCGAAGCTTTTCGGTATCGGCAAGCACCGCGCCGTGCGGTTTCAGCGTTTCGCCTTCGCGTCGCGGAATCACATGGAAATGCACGTGCGGAACGGTCTGGCCGGCCGCGAGGCCATTGAACTGGGCGATCAGCACACCGGGCGGGTGGAGCGCCGCCCTGACGGCCGTCGCGACCCGGCGCGTCGTCCGCATGCAGGCTGCCGCGCTCTCTTCCGACAGGTCGAAGATCTCAACCGCTAGCTCCTTCGACAGGATCAGAACGTGGCCGTCGGCCTGCGGCATGATATCCATGATCGCGACCGTCAATTCGTCTTCATACACGCGGATGTCCGGCAGTTCGCCGCGCAGTATCCGGGCGAACGCATTCTGCGGATCGTATTCCATTGTCTACCTTCGTGGGTCGGCCGCCGCCGGTGCTGGCTGGCTATGGCCGGACGGCTGGCCTGCTGGGAGCGCGCGCCGGGCGGTTGCTGACGTACGACGCCTGCTGCCGCCCGCGGTGAAACCCGTCGCGCCTGACAGTGAATGGTCGTGCGGGTTGTGCGCCTGGCGGCTAACGGTTGTGCTGTTCGCCCGGCAGTTCGGCGCCGTGGGCGCGAATTGCTGCGATCAGTTCCGCAGGGGTGATTTCGTAACGCACTTCGCGGTGGATTCCCGGCTTGCGTTCATCGACTTCGATCAGAAGAATGCCTTTGCCGTCTTCAGTCGATTCGAGGCGCAGCGAGCGAAGTTCGCGCGCCGTTGCGTCGTCGTATTCGGTGAGCAGGGTCATTGCCCCGGAAGAGCCGGTGGTGCGCATCGACATTGTCCTCGTTCCGTTGTTGAGCGATTCATTGTACGGGCTGGCTGCGACTTCGTCTGTCGCGCGGCCATCACGCGCGGGCATCCGATGCCGTGCGTGTGGCCGCCCGGAGGACCGCATGCAGCCTGCCGCAGCGGATCAAGGGCAGTTTAACGCGAGTGTCCATCACGCTGGCGGGCTTTTTGCATGCCCAGCCACGGTGCATGCGGTTCTTCACGGTTTTATCGCCGTGTCATCGCGGTGTCGTCAGGCTGTGTCAGCGCGCGTCGTACGGCGCGTCGCGGGCGCGGGAAGGCGCGTCGAAGCGCAGGAAAAACTCGTCGAGCTGCGGCGGCGCGACGGTCGTGCCTGACAGCATCGCGTGAACCTGACCGCGATGATGGATCTGATGCACGAAGAGATGCGGCAGCACGGCGCCGACTGTTTCATGCGTGATGCCGACACCGGGCCCGCGGTCGATGTGGACTTCGCGCTGGAGGGCCGCGTCGCTATCGAGTGCATCGCAAAAGGCGATCAGACGGTGGTCGCTTTCCTGTTGCGCGGGCCACAGGTCGGCGGCGCGCGGGTAAGGCACCTCTTCGTCGAAGATCGTCAGGCCTGCGCCGCCGTCGACGAGCGCGTCGATGTAATAGCGGTCCACCAGCAGGATGTGATTCAGCGTGAGCTGCAGTGACGGGAAAAAGCTCACACGGGTCGCAGCGAACGCATCGTCGGATAGCGCGAGACACGCGCGATATAAACGCGCGTTCGACCACGCGTTGTTGCGCGCCATATCGGCACAATGCAGGGCGAGCGGGGAGGTGGCTGGACTCACATTGGTCTCCGGTTGGTCAATGGCAGTCACATTGCACGGGCGATTCGTTGAAAGCGTAGCACCAGATCTTCGTTAGCCTCACAGGCGGAAACGCGGTGCGGCACCAGACGATGCGCTACAGTGAGAGCGATCGACGGCGGTGTTTGACTGAAGGTGGAAGCGCTGCCAGAACCCACGAGCGCCACATGAAACAGTGCACACTGATTGCGAGCCCGTTCGGCGACATCCTGTTGCGCGCGGAAGACGACGCCCTGACCGGTCTCTTCTTCGTCGGCCAGAAGTATTTTCCCGACGAGCGCATCGACGATCGAGGTGGCGAAACATTGCCCGTGCTGCGTCAGACGCAGGAGGAGCTCGCCGAATACTTCGCGGGCGAACGCAAGGTGTTCACGATCAACGTGCAACCGTCGGGCACGACGTTCCAGCTTCGCGTCTGGCGCGAACTCGTGAAGATTCCCTATGGGCAGATCGAGAGCTACGGCGGCCTTGCCGACCGGCTCGGGCTCGAGGGCAACAGCGCCCGCGCGGTCGGCGCTGCGAACGGGCGCAACCCGGTGTCGATCATCGTACCGTGCCATCGCGTGCTGTCGGGCGCGGGCGACCTGACCGGATACGCAGGCGGACTCGAACGCAAGCAGGGACTGCTCGCGCTTGAGCGGCCGGCGATCACTTCAGCCCGGCAGATGAATCTGTTCGGCGCCTGAGCGTCGGTTCCGCAAACAGGCGGCCAAAAAAATAGCCCGTCCATACCTGGGCGGGCCGCTAAAACGCCGTTGTTACCTGGATCAGCCAGCCCGCACTATTGGGCGCTGACGGGTCCATCCTGAGCCGTTCTCCACCCGCTGTCGAGATGGTAGTAACGCCGATCTATCAGATCAATTCCGCTTCCATGTCCGGCTCGATCTCGCGCGCGTGACCCGCGAACGGTCGCGCTGAACAATGCCCCCTGACACCTGTATCGACGATGCGCACGACGGGTCAGTTCGCCGCGGCGTTCAATCGGGAACGGTCGTCAGGCAGTCGGATGACCTTCAAATAAGGCATGAGTCCGCCACTTCCCTTTGCGAAATATCTGAAATTCGAATCCCTGATTTAAGGGAAATACGATACCGCTTACCAAAAACGCCATTGAGAATGCACGACGCATAGTGTGGCGGGCAATCTTTATCCATGTAGTCCGGCGACCGGATCGGCGTCAGACGCCGCCAGGCTTGATAGCGGAGGGACGTTTTTGCTAGCTCGACGTTTTACCAATCAACACAATGGATTATCTCCATTGCATCTTTATACGCACCGCTCCTCGGCCGTGTGTTTCCGGAAAACCCAATATTCCTTGAGCGGCAGCCGAGAGGTTTTCGCCAATTCCACATTTGTGAATCAGACATTTCCTAAGGTTGGCAAAAAGGCTAAACTGCCTCCGAAAGCAGCCTGCACATTCCCCTCCGGCGTCCTAAGGAACAACGGCATGTCAGTGAAGCCCATACGTGTCGCGCTTGCCGACGATCATCCGTTGATTGTCGTTGCCCTGAGGGATTGCTTGCGACGGGCACCGGGTTTCGAGGTGGTGTGCGAATGCACGAACGGCAGCCAGCTCGTGCAGGCGCTGGCGCAGAACCCAGCGGATGTCGCCGTCACCGACTTCAGCATGGGGCACGGCGACGCGTCGCTCGACGGCTTCAACCTGCTCAAGCGTCTGACGCGCCTTTATCCCGACACGCGAATCGTCGTGGTCAGCGCGCAGACCAATCCAGGCGTTGTCCTGCGCGCGATGAAGCTCGGCGCGCGCGCCTTCGTCAGCAAGGAAGACCAGCTCGACGAAACCGTCCGCGCGTGCATCCACGTGACCGTCAGCGATGGCCACTTCTACTCGCCTTCGATCCGCGCGCTGCTCGATTCCGCTTCCGCCAACGCCGCTCCCGCAACCGAACTGACGCAGCGCGAACTCGAAGTGGTACGTCTGTACGCGCAGGGATCGCTGCTCTCGGAAATCGCGACCAAGCTCGGGCGTTCGGTCAGCACCGTATCGAGCCAGAAGACCATGGCGATGCAGAAGCTCGGCCTGCAGACCAACACTGATCTCATCCGCTATGCCTATGAGAACGGCCTGATCTGACGACGACGTCATGCAGAAAATTCTCGACCTCACGCAGGACTCACTCGCCGAGTCGTTCGCGGCGCTTGCCCGAAGCGCGCGACGGCAACGCTACCTTTACTTTGCAACGATTGTCACGCTGGTGGTGATCGTCTTCGTATCGGGCTTGCTGATGGCGGTACTGGCCGCTGCGCGGCATCTCGACTACCGGCGTGGACAGGTCGTGCAATACGCGACCGATGTGTCCGCGCTCGTTGATCGCGAGGCCTCGTTCCTGCGTCGCACTGAGCTCACTGTCCGCTACTTCGGCACGATCGACACGCCCCGTCCTTTGCCACCCGGCGTGGCCGACCAGTTGCGGCAGACGGGCACCGTGAGCGGTTTCGTCAAATTGCCCGATGCGCGCTTCGACGTACTGGTGCCGGAAAGCACACGCGCCGCGTGGGGGTGATGCACTCGACGAACATCTCGCGCGCCTTTATGAAACAGCTGACTCGACGCTGGCGACGCAGCGCGCGTTCGATCTCACGCATCGTGCGTATCTGTTCGGCCTGGCTGACCGCTATGACGTCATTCTTCCTGCCATCGATTCAGCACCGTCGGGCGAGCCGCGTGCGCCCGATGCCAGCGCGTTGACGCAATTGCGCGACATGCTGACGCGCGAACTCCAGTCGCGTACGGGAAAGAGCGTACCGGCGCGAGGCGGGCGGGTGTGGATTGGACCGTACCTCGATCCAGTGCAGCACATCACGGTGATGACAGCGGTGACGGCCGCCTACGAGGACGACAGAGCGATCGTGCTCATTGCCGCAAGCGTTCCCGTCGATATGTTTCTCACAGGCCTCGTCCGTCCAGGCGACCCGGGCACGCTGCTATTGATGACCGACAAAGGGCGCCTCGTGGCATCGTCACCGCCCGCTGCAACGGATCGCTCTCGCCGGTTGCAGGCAATGGCCAACGGCGTGTCACCTGGCCATTTCGTCTACTCGCGCGAAGGCGTGCTGCTTGTCGAGCCGACGCAACCGGGGTTCGGCTCGCTGATCTATTTTTTGTCGTATGCGGGCTTGCTGGGCGCGCTCAGCGTGCAGCTGACGGTAATCGCGGGGCTCGCGTTGCTGCTCGTCGCCGGCGTTCTGCTGACGGCGCGCTTCTGGGGGATGCGCCTGTTGCGCCAGTCTCACGCCGAAACGGCTCGTGCGCTGGAAAGCGAAACGATCAACCATATTCTCGTCAGCGCGACGCCCGTCGGACTGTGTATCGTCCGTCAACGCGACTACTCGCTGCTGACATCGAATCAGCTGGCAGCGGCGCTTCTGCACCTCGGAAGCGAGATGACGCTGCCGTCTCATATCGTCACCGCGTTTCGCGAGCAGGGCGGTCATGCGTTGTCGGCTTCGTCGTTCGCGAAGATCGCGGGCTTTATCGTGCCGGCGAAGCCGCTCGACGACGGCGGCGCGCATCCTCAATTCCTGCAGATTACCTACGCGCCTGCGCGTTACGACGACGAGGACGTGCTGTTTTGCGCGGTCCTCGACGTGACTGCACAGCAGACGCTCGAGCAGCAGCTTCGTGAGGCGCAACAGGCCTCCGAAGCGATGATGCGCGCGCGCTCGAACTTCTTCGCGTCGATGAGTCATGAAATCCGCACGCCGCTCAATGCGCTGCTCGGCAATCTCGAACTGCTGTCGCGTAGCCCGGGACTGGAGCCGCATGAGCAGCGGCTTCGTGCGGTAGGCATGGCGGCGGACGGCCTGCGCCGCATCGTGAACGACATCCTCGATTTCTCGAAGATCGATGCTGGCGAGATGAAGCTCGTCACGGAGACGTTCCGTCCCATCGACGACATGGAGAGTCTCGCGATGTCGTATTCGCCGATGGCGCAGGACCGGCCGATCCGCTTTTACACCCATCTTTCGGTGACGCTCGATGAGGTGTTGCGGGGTGACCGCGCGTGAATCGACCAAAAATTTCCTGCAAATTTCATTCAAAGTCGGCGCAAAAAATTCGCTGGAAGTCAGTATTGGCGCGAGACGAAAAGAAACTTGATTCGCAATGCAATGTGTCGAAACTTTGCCGTAAATTCAATTTCCTGAGGTCGTCGGTTTAACAAATAATCACCGCAATTATTCTACTGTGCGCCAGCATTTAGCAGGCTTTCGCCATCAAGCACAAGCGGAAGTGTATTTTTTATTCTCATGTGATAGCATCTTACTTGAGGTCTATTGACTTCTGCTTGCCGCCGGGACCCACCCGGCAAGCGGGTTGGCTGCTCGCTGAAGTAGAAGGTGCGAAGTACTATTGTTGTAACCCGTCTCAGCCGCTATCCAATTCCCCCTGACCTCATCGGACCGTCCGTCCGAGCACACTCATTTCCTTTGACTTGTGGATATCGCCGCAGCTTTGCTGCATTCGCGGTATTGGGGATTCAATGCAACAGCAAAACTTCAAGAACTTTCCGCCCTCGGTAGAGGATGTCCATCTTCGGTCTTTAATCGAGGATGTACCGCTTCCGGGGGGCAGCTCGGGATTTGCGCTGACGGGCGAAGATGACCAGCAAGGCACGTTCGCAGACACCGCAACCTTCGTCGAAAACGGTTATATCTTCAAGCGCGCGACATATCGGGCGGAGGTCGGACCATTCGCAGGCAACGCGTTCGTCGAAGCATTACCGCCGTTGATTGATAGCGAGGCCACCTGGAAAGTGCTTCGTCACTTGCCCGAACGGCGCACCAACGAATTTTTCGCATCGCAGCTTCATCACCGCATCGAGGCTCTTCACGATATCGAGGATATCTTTGTCCCGACTGACACGCACGCAGACGAGTTGTCGTCGGTGATGACGTTGGTTCGGCGAGGATACAAATATCGAAACCCGACCGCGCCCGAAGTGATGGCGCATATTTATAGAATCGCACAGTGCACCGACCACGAATGGAGAACCGGCGCGGCGACGAGGCTGCTTCAGGCTCGCAGTCCCTCAGGAGGCGCTGCTATGGGTCGGATGCTTTTCGGCCCCACTGGCGCGGGAAAAACGACGCTAGTAAACCGGATTACACGCTACATCGGAACAATACCGATTGTGCATACCCACATCGGTGGACGCAAACTGAAGGTCGTGCAACTGCCGGTCATCTCCGTGCAATGCGAACAGGCGTCCGACCTCAAGGCAATGGTCCGAAAAGTACTGGAGAATTTCGACGCCGTACTCGGAACCGACTATGCCCGGCTGACACGCAGCACTCAAACCCCTCTTTGGGCGCATTTGTCTCAACTGTATCGCGCAGCTACGTCAAACTATCTCGGGCTGCTAATCGTCGATGACCTGCAACGCCTAAAAGCACTTGACGAGAGGACGGAGGCGACACTCCAGGCGTTTTCTACATTCATGCAGGCTACGGGAATCCCGATTCTTAGCGTTGCCACAAATGGGGTCGAACCGCTACTCACTTCGCATTTGCAAGAGGGGCGCAAGTTGGCGGCGCGTGGACATCGCGAGTTGTCATTGCTTCCATTAGGCGCCGAATTTTATAAGCTTTGTTTAATGATGTGGGAATACCGAGTCAGCCACTCGGAACTCCAGATGCCCGTGTTCTTCCCCCAAGCGATTCATCACCACACGCAAGGCTTTCTGCATGCAGTTTCACTGCTCATCAGCCAGGTTTTTGAGGCGATGGCGAAGTCAGGCGACAAAGCCGAGCTGTCTGTGGCAATGATTGATAGCTGCGCAGCCACTCTCCTCGAATACGGTCCTTCAATCAGCATTTTGCGCGAGGTCGCGGCCGGGAAAAGCCCAAGTCGGGAACAGTACAAACGATTCGAACACCTGTTGCCGTATCCGCGCGAGAAAATTCAAACGCTCCACGAAGCGCAGGAACTGCAGAGCCTTGAGGAGCGAAGGAAGGTCGAAGCTGCTAAGCGACAAGCAAAGGCTGAGGCCGCCATCACGAAGGAAAAAGCAGCCGCAGAAGCAAAGGCCAAAGACGGTTCTGCGACTGCGAGCAACTCCAAACAGAGCAACGCAAAGAAAAACAATACATCGAGTCCGAGGTCGGGAAGAAAAGATGCCGCGCCCAAACAATCGCGGAAAAAACAAGTAACGGCGACGGCCTCGTATTCTTATGAGGCCGCAGTCGAGCAAGGACTCGTGCGAGAGACGCTTGACGACTAGTTTGGGCGGGTCCTTCTCCCGGCTCACGATTGCGGAAGTTGGTGACGCAAGCACTGGCTGCATTCTTTGACGGTTATTCCGAGCTACCTTTAACGCTAGATTTTTCTTACTATAAAAATGGCCAGACAACCACGTAAAGTAACCATTCTAAACCTTCCTCCATTTCTGCCCGGTGAAACGATTGTCGGGCACTTCATTCGTATTTGCATCGAGAATTGTGTGCTGCCGCTTGATACGGGTCGATACATTTTTGGGCGAAGCATCATCACATATCCTTGGACTCTATCCAGAGGACTGGAGCATTTCATTGAAAAGACGGGGAAAGTGCTAGGTGATTCGGAATCGATGATTGCAAATCAAACAATCTTCCCCGCAATCGCGCCGTTCCTGTCGGAACGCCACAGACAGCAGTGCGTCGAGGATATGCTCACGGCGCCCGGCGGCAAGGCCTCAAACAACGTTTGGCGCGGAAGGACGCGTGAGGAAATGAAGTGGTGCTTCCAGTGCATTGCGGAAGATACGAAAAAATTCGGTCACTCATACTGGCACCGGGAGCACCAGTTTGCTCTAGTCACGAGGTGTCTGAAGCACAAGATGCCGCTGCACACCGATTGCGGAGAATGTGCTGGTCATCGGCACAAAAATGTCAAGACTAGGCTGCCAGTTATGGAGTGCATCTGCGGAAAACCAGCAAGGCTTTATCGAATCCCGGGAGCAGAGGACCTTAATGGTATCTTGGAAGAGCGAATTCATGGAATTTTCGACAATCTTCTCGCTGACCCAATACCTGAAGAGGAATTTCCTTTCATCGCCGCCGCCATGCAGACACGGGCGACTGAGCTGGGACTGATGAACGACAGAGGGATTCAGATGGCAGAAATGAAGCGGCACATTGACACCTTCAACGCTCCTAATTTCTTCCACACATACGCTTGGCGGCGGGAGCGTCGCTTCACGTCTATTCGCCGCCACCTCTACCACGGAACTGTCTCCCCTGAGCTAGAATTCAACGTGATTCTCGTAGCTGTACTGTTCGAATCGCCTCAGCAATTTCGAGAAACGATAAGAAGGAAATTCAAAAGGTCGGAACTCCCTATCAACATTTGGGAGGAGGTTGATGGCTGGGGCCGAGAAACGATTGACCTTGATGACCGCCCTAACTTCCATAGCGGTGCAAGAAAAGTTAGAAGCATCCAAGCGGAGGAGCGTGATGAGCGTGCCAGCAAAATCATCCAAAGGAATTACGAAAGGGAAATAGTTTCTCTGGAAAAACCGAAACGCATGACCAAAAGCGAGCTTCTGCGGAGTGCGAGCCCTGTGATTCTTTACCAGACCGAAAAGTATCCGCGCTCCGCTGCTTTGCTGGCTGAGTACACGGAAAGCGATAGAGCTTGGTCCCTTCGACGGGCCGAATGGTTACTGACTAACCCTGGTCAATACGACATGGCTCAGATTCGGCGTGCAACGAAGCTCAAGGCCGCAGAATTGGAGTCGCTGCTGACTGAGATAAGAAATAGAAAGGAAGGTTGACGGACAGAATTCGGGCGGACCCATGTTATGAGGCGGTCCGCCCTTTCGAGAAAGACATCGTTATAGAGTGACTGCAGTTCGTCACGTCCTCAATTCATCGGTGACGTGTCGAGCATCTAACCGTAGCACCCGACATTGCCCCGACCTACGTACGTTGCTAGTCGTGAATCGATTCTAAAATTCGACTGGCAACTCTCGACGGCATCCCTTGTTCCTAGTTTTCCATCATTCTCCGCATGAAGTCTTCAGCTTCTTCATCGGACAAATTCGGCAGTGCCCGCACAGCCGGGCTTGGCATCAAAGAAGCTTTTCCAACCACTTTCTCGATTGTGGGCGTGACCTTGTCGAGCAAATCCTGCTGCTGCAAATGATATTCGATGTCTCTGGCGACTGCCGTTGACTTCTTGTTGATTCTAGTCTTCTTTATTGGGGCTGCTAGCGCAAGCGTTGGTTCGATATTTTTCTCCTGCTTCCGGGTGATGACTGCTTTGCTACGGGCGACCTGGAATTCCTGCTTGCGCGCGTCAACTTCTTCGAGGGTGACAAGCATACGCATCCGGTCCACCGCGATGTCTGCCCACGTCTTTTGACGGAGCAGGTCCGCCGAATAATTGTCAGGCAGCAGTATTTCGAGCCTACCTTCCGGGTTTCGCCAATAAAGTCTGGACGGCGTGAGCGGGTCCCAATAGACGTTCGTCCAGCAGTTGCGTTTGTTTCCGAGTGCCGAGATTTTGCTCAACCTGTACGCCATAAGACCTGGCGATGAAAACGCGTGTTTCTTGAATCGAACTCCACTTGGATAGATTGCCACATGCACGCGCCGCAGCAGTCCGAAATACAGCTCTTCGTCGCTCAGCCTCTTCGCTCGGCCGCCCCGCAACTGTTGCTGATTCCAAAAGTAAATCCCCTCCGGCGTCGGCGCTGGTGGACGCTCAGAATCCATCATTTCGCGAGTCAGAAGATGAGATACGTCCGTGAATTTATTGTGCAGAATAATCTCGTCAACGAGTTCCTTTCGAAATCTCCACGGCGTCCATTCAGCGAGGTCGATAGCTTTCTTCACCCGCTGGACGTCTTTAATTCTACCGGAGCCTTTGGTTGACCCCGGTCCGTACATCATCCTGTTTTGTATTTTTCCGAGCATGCCCTCTGCAGTCGGCTTGCCCTCGGGGTGGCCCGGCGGCGCCCAGATAATTTCCATCTTGAGCTCATCACACAAGGCGGCCTTCGCAGTCGCTGTCTTGGATACTCCACGGTCGAAAAAAATGCCGGCCGGATGGGCCCCTGTTCTCCAGTGGTGTGGCTCCAGCCCATATTCGGCCAACAGTTCATCTTTGGAAGTAAGGGTGCTGAACAGACACATCCGAACGCCGTCCCAATTCTCGGGGACCATACTGTCATAGAACCCCGTGATGTAATACGAGTATCTGTCAATGGCGACAATGAGGGTTGGCTTGCGGATTGCGCGTGCCGGCGCCCATGAAGCAATAAGCTCCTGAGGAAAGGGTGTGCCGTCTACATCCGTTATATCTCCCGCACCTGATGCAATATCTCGAGCATGCCCGCGCGCGTTCGCGTGGCGCTCCCGCATCTCTTTCGCACCGGCCTTTGCCTCGAGCCATTCTGGGGTAGATGTTACTTTCTTAGCGTAGGAATAAAAGGTCGTGTACTTCGGGCCATTGCCATTCGGGTAACTCTCGATGAGCATTTCTTCGCGGGTGGCGGAGTAGTTTTTGTCGGCGTCAATGAAGTGCGTCATCAACGCCTGGCGAATGGTTTCTTTATCGAATTCGCTCAAGTTACGGTTTGGCGCTCCCTTTTCCTCCCCGTGTAAAACTATTGATGCGTTTGGTCGGCCGCGAGGCGCGTGTCCCGCTTCCCTCGATTTTCCGGCTCCGCCAAATCGGGCACGAAGCTCCAGCATCGCGTTTGAGTTACACCCGAAGTTCCAGTACGCAACCAACAGCCTACGAATCGTAGACTCAGGCTTCCCGACTTTCTCACTGTGCTGTCGGAGGAGATGCCCACGCGTGGACTTCGAATATAGCTCTGGCGCAGACTCGGTGACCAAACTTGCGATAAGTGCGTATCTATCGTCTCTGACCTTCTTAATGTTCTCGGGTATTTCGGCCTCCGGGAGAATCATGTCTGGCAAGACGATATGGTCTTCGACCTGTTCGAATCGGTCCGCGAGTTGCGCCTGCACGATGTTGTATGGCCTTCGCTTCGGCAACTTTGTGCCCGTGGGTGTTACCTCCGACACGGGAAACAGATATATCTCGTTATCGTGCTCGTTAATCCACACTACGCGCCAGAAGGCTTGCTTCTTCTTGGGAAGCAACTCGCGTAAAAGTTGACCCTCTTCCAGATTTTCCTTCATAGCAACACCAGCGGAGAGTGAATATTGCGAAATTTCGAAAGGTCAAGGAACAGCAACTTCGAAATGCACGCCACCGCAAAGAACGTATACGCGTCGTTGAGCGTGCAGCCGAGCTGTAGCGCTGAATCACTCAAAACGTCCTCGAAGCTGTCATGCCCGTTCGCTGACTTGCGAACAAGAGCCGCCAACAATCGCGCGCTATCCGCATCCGCAGCAATCTCGGAATATTGTGCCCACAGCACGACCTCGCGACATGCCCGCCCCTTAGAGGTTGGCATTTGCTCCTCCGTAATCATTCGCCAAGACCACCCGTGCTGAGCACAAAAGGCTTGCTCTCGCTCCATCCGCCGCCAGGTTGCTGCGAGCTTGAGTTCTTCCTTTGATTTAACGGAGATTGCACCGCTGCGATATGGCTGGTTGTCATTGGCCGCGAGCGTGTAGACGAAATCGAGCGTTGGAACCTTGTTCCTCGGGACTCTCTTTCCCGTCCGCATATAGCGCGCAACCTCGTTCGGGTCGAAAAACGGATATTGTTCGCGCCAGTCGACGACGTCCGGCTGCAGATGCAACCAGTAATGCACGCTTCGTTCGAGGAATGAAAGCAGTTCGTAGCCTCGACTCGAGATATATCCCCATGTCACGTTTGCTAAGCTGGTCGTGGCCGTCGTTGCATCGAGGAACGACCTGTATTTCATTCCGTTCGGTACGCCCCGCCCGTCGACCGCTGGTAGGTCAGGGCAAACGAGTAATTGATACGGAGACAGATGGTCAGCAGCTTTCAGGAGCATTTGATATTTACAGTTGTTTTATATAGGCTAGGGCGTTCAGGCGCGCGTCGAGAAGCATCGAAGTAGGTGCTCCGACCGGAAGTGCGCGGGAGCCGAGGCCAA
Source organism: Paraburkholderia sp. GAS334 (assembly GCF_050436625.1). NCBI lineage: Bacteria > Pseudomonadati > Pseudomonadota > Betaproteobacteria > Burkholderiales > Burkholderiaceae > Paraburkholderia > Paraburkholderia sp. GAS334. Next base: position 59,209 of record NZ_JBNDMO010000001.1, read on the forward strand.
TACACCGAGCGAGCGGACGGGAAATGGCACCGTCGTTTATGCGGACGGTTAGTCTGCGGTTATCTAAAACTCGCTGGCTGCCGGGGTTCTCGCTGCGCGCGAAAGAGCGCGCTAATCAGCAGGCGGCCGACGGCTGAGCTCTTTCATTTCACCGATTGAAATGCCGATGAGAGCTGTTTCAAAGTTAGCGGCCACTGCTTTCAAGACGGACTCTGGCGTTGTCGCGATTGCGGAGCCTCTCGGCATCCCCGTGCGTTGGTACGCTTCGCGTCGACGACGCGGAGAAGTTGAGACTTCGAAGCTCTGGTGGTTCGAAGGTCCAGCAGGTTTCAGGCTTGCATGTTTCATGAAATCCCCAATGCCGCGCTCGCGCAGAAGGCGAGTACCGACATCCACAAGTCAAATTGGAATGAGAGTGGCCGGGCGATTAGCCCGATTGAGGTCAGGGGAATTGAATGTGGCTGGGGACGGGGTGCTGCAATCGTGTACTACGCGCCTTCCGGTTCAGTGAGCAGCCGACTCACTTGCCGGGTGGGTCCCGGCGGCAACCAGGAAGTCAATTGACCTCTCTTGTACGTTATCACAGCACGACATCGTTTAACAAGTTAAACGAAAAACAACCCTCAGATGGCTGAAAAGAACTGATTCTTTATAGACCTTCACCACGACAATTCTCGTGTAACCGACGGCGGTTACCAGGTCGCGATTTGCGTCGGGCCATTCCAGAAGAAGCAACGGGCTCCCTCTGGACAGTCGGGCCGCAGTCGATTAACTGCGGCGGTACAATGCATCGACTAACAAGACATAAACATCATGGGCCTGCTTTCCAATCGCCGTCTTGCCGCTATGACGCACCAACTTGCCGCTTCTATGGGGCAAACGTGGTTCTCCGATACTTGCGGACGGCTCGTTCTGAAAAATTCGTCAGCAGTCGCGGCGCAATGGGAAGTTCTGATATTGCACGCGTTGAGTCAGGCCGGCACAGTCCAGTCCGCACCTGAAGTAAAGGGGCGAACGAGGCCCGATGCCATCTTCACTCCTAATGGCGAGACACAAGGTGTCTTGGTCGAAATCACCGCCCTTTCGGATGAAGACCAACATGGCGTGGCTGCAGTCGAAGCATTCTGGTCTGAATTGCGCCGCGTGACGGCGAAGCGCGGACTTCTTCAACTCGGCGCTTTTTCTGTCAACATCGCGAGACGAGAAGGAAGCATGGAACTGGCGCTGCCGGTTGCGCACAAAATAGCTGAGTTGTTCAAGTCCCCTCTGTTTACGACTTTCTTCTCTGAAATTCGCAATCAGCCGCTGCATGCTCATGAACTGACCTTCGAAATCGACGGAGGCAGGTCTAGCGTGGGTTTTCGGCCCGGCGCACAATTCTCTGGTGGCACAGGACCGATGGCCGCTGAAATTGAGTCGGTCGGAGACAACATCATTGTTAAAAGACTCCTTTCAAAGGCGAGCCAGGTTAAGAAATCGGGTCTCGAGATGCCTGCGATAGTGTTCCTGGCTGACAACGGATGCCGCGCGCTTAGTCGTCATGGAGTGTCGCCATGGAATCCAGTAACGTATCCGAACATCATCGACCAATTCCTGAACGGCCCCGGCTCCCGTCATCATTTCCTGACACCGCCGACACAGCGTTCCTCGAAACGCACAACCAGTCTCAACGCTGTCTACGTGATTCGTGTCGCCAACAACGGCGGCCTCGAGTGCGAAGTGACCGCCAATACGACCAAATGCAAGCACCCGCTCCCGGACGCGCTAGCCGGCGCAGTCGAACGCGGGTTGCGGACGATACCCATGCCGATGACAACACCGGCAAACGCATGCAGCGAGCTTAAATATCCGGCCAAATTCGGAGGATGCCAAATGTCCGGCAACAGAGTAAAAATGTCCCTTCTCACCCTTCAGGGTCTGCTCACAGGCCGCATAAGTCAGGCAGACTTTGCAGAAGGCCATCCTGAGTTGGTCAGCAAACTGTGCCGCGACGAAGCAATGGGATTGGCGTTCTCGTCTGTCAACATTGAGTTTGACGAGAGTCAAGATGACGACTGGGTGATTTTTGAATCGGAACGCCCCTCGCCCGCAGGGCTTGCCGAGCTGCTTTCCGTTAAGCGGTAGGCCGATTGACCCCATCTCGTATTTGGCCTCAGCGCTGGGCAACGCGACAGATTACCGGTAAAGCACTGATGCCAGTCTTGGTCAGCGAAGTCAGGTTATCCGCTCCGGGCTCATGACAAGGTTAATGCGCCTCGCGAGCGTGGCGCCATGCTTGCGAAGCTACTGCTTGTCGGGGTGATACTGACCTCTCCGCCGCAACGTCTACCGTGCCTAACCACGATTAACGCGAGGCCAGAAATCCGATGGACCGTTGACTTCATCATTCCTTGGCTTGACTCAGCACTTCAGAGCCTTGAACTCTTATATTTGCAATCACCTGAGATAGCAGGCTTCGCATAACCTCCGGTTGCGGTCCAGAGAGCAATTTTGGCCCCGACGAACCCGTCTCGCCACTTAATTCCGCACGGGCAATCTCAAGAAAATCCGCGTCGGCACACAAACCCGACAGCACCTTGGTTAGGACACTGTAGTTGTGCGCGGAAATGTCGGCAATAGTCGATAACACGTCAAATATATGCGCCTTCAGAATCAGCTGGTTACACGCGTCTATAAGCGGCTCACCAGACGGCGTGTTGCCCTCGAAGAAGTTCGCAATTAGCCTTCCAACCGACATGGCCATGGTATTGGGATGCATAGGTGGCAGCTCGCGCATTGCCCAGAGGTAAAGAACGGCGAACCGAACGAAATCTTCGTTAAGCGTGAGCGAATTAGGTGGCTGACCCAGTGCCGCCCATAAAGAAAACATGCCGGCCTCTGCAAGTCGTTTCACGAATGCCCTTGCACCTTCGCCGGATACTGCAATGAGACAGGTTAAGCAATCAAGGACCATAGCGGCGGGCAAGTCGGAGCGCGCCTGGAATACCGCAGCAACCTTCTCGGCCACGAGGTTGAAAAAAGCATCTCCACGAGAGCAAAATGTCTGCCGAAGAACAATTTCTCCACGTCCGTTCGCGTTCATCGGTATCAACTCGGTGATAGTCCAATCTGCCAGCTCGTCGTCAGACATAGAGATGTCTGTAATATCCAAGACGAAGCGGTTGCTCGGCTCTGCCGCCACTTTTAAGCAGAATGTCGCCCACCGCTCAGCTGAAACCCGAAGAGGGATGCGTTGTGCGTCCAGGTCCGTGGCTGCTGCCCGAACTTGCGGAATAGACAGAACCTCAATCAACGACGTCGACCAAACTTGCCACGCTCCAACGTTAGCGGCATTCTCGACCTCCTTATAGGGCTCGAGCGTTGCCAGCAGGTACACAACCTTAGCAACCGCCGACTCTTGCGCCGTGGCCAAATCGATGTACGCCGCGACGCCTTCTGCCACGTTTGGATTGGCCAGGTTGAGAGCCGTTGTCATTTGCATGACGCTGTCGATTCGCGGGCGAATATGACTCAGGAAGCCCGAGGAGCTTTGACCACTGAGTTCCGCATCCGTGAACAGCCTCAATGCGCGCAAATACGCGAAGAAGCGGTCTTGCTCCGGAGCTTGGGTTCCAGGCATTTGAGAAAGCCTCGAAAAAAACTGTATCAGCAGTTGCTCAAGGACGTCCAGCGAGGCGGGACTGCTATCCAGCACGTCATGAAGTTCGCGAGGACTCCCTTTTTCGAGAGCCCGTTCCAGATTTGGCGTGACGAGCAAGTACAGTGATTCTTTCGACTTCTCTGCATGTAGATACAGCGTTGCGAAGTCTTGCTCAAGGGTTGGCGTGAAGTACACCTGCGCTATATCGTGTGGAACTTGCCACGCCCTCATCTTTGTCTGTTTTCTGGCAAGAATATAGGCCGCCAAAGTTGCTAAAGACATGTCCCCATGGCGCTCAATATAAAGAGCAACAAGTTCGTTCACGAAAACAACTATCTCTCTCGGGGTCGGTGCTGAATTTGATGCGAAAGCGTGCAGCAGACGTGCAATGACCTCATGGCTACGCTCTTCGTCCGGGCCAAAACAATGACTCAACTTCTCTGCGAGAAACTGCTTCCACGGCCTAAGCATAGGAAGAGGCAAAGACATCCGTACCTGGAACACTTTTTCGAGGATGTTGCCCTGCGGGGCCTGTATCTCATAGTCGCCAGTCTGTGACAGGCCCAGCAGACGCCCCTCATCAGCGACAGGTACGAGCAACCATAGCCGTTCAAACCATTGCTTTTTTCGAAACGTAGGGTTGTCGAGAAAGGAGCGCAGCAAGGTCCAGACCTGTTTCGCTTCGTCGGAATCAATGCGGTCGAGGTTATCGATTACAACGACGAGCTTTCGACCAGTCGTCAAAAAATCGGACATCAATTCGTCAAATGCTTGCTGGAACTCTATTGAAGTAGGTTCTGAGTCGCTCAAGGTTTCCGTCATTTCCTCAAGCGTGGACCTCGTGAGCAGGACGCGGAGGTCCGCTGCGCTAATCGCATAAGTCAGAGCGAATAGACCGACAGCAGCGCATGCCGTCAGCCACGATAGCTCGGGCGTCGTCCAGTCTCCGAATATAAGAGACAGTAATTTGTAGACCGCAGGTGCCATTAAAGCACTCGTCACGCTGAAAGCGATTGCCACTCGCGCGCGCCACGTTAACTGCGGATTGGTGATTTTGGTAACTTGCTTTCGCTTGCCGGCGATGGTCGACAGCTTTTGCTGCCAGCGCTTCCCAAGAGGGGACTGCGCTGCAATCCACCCTTGTTCAAGGAGGTTCCGTGCTAACTCTTCAAGGAACGCCCGTCGTAACCCGTCGCCCGAATGGACCCAAGCGTCGTACAGAAAAACGAGTGGAGCAGAATTTCCCCCTTTCACTGAGGCGTGCTTCTCAGCCAGAAGCTTCCGGAGAATTTGAACGACGGTCGATTTTCCGGCTCCCCAAGCACCGTCGAGACGGATACTCTTTCCTCCCTCAGACGTTTCGATTAACGTCGCCAAAGTGCCTGCGATTCTTTCGTGTGCACCGAAAGAATCGACTACTGCAGGCTCATCAGGAAGTAGCTTTGGAATTCGGAATTGCATAGTCTAGTCTATTTTTTGTGTCTTTTTTTGGGCACTCACTTGCGGCCGTTTTGCCTTCCCATGCAAGGGCTGCCTGACTTCACGAGTCAATTGAGGTCGCCGGTGGTCTTCGACGACGTTGAAAGCGGCAATCTGCATCGGCACACAGGCCTGTCTGCGCTTGCGCACCGTCAGCCATGCTTGCCATATTAGCCTGCTCTGGGGGCTCTCGTGGGATAAGCATCTTGATACGGCGCGCGTTCTAACCAATCAACCATACATTTATTACGGGCAGGCTCGAAGTCAGTCGTCAACGGAGGCTACGTGCCGCAGTTCGAGATTACCCGCAAAATCATTAAAAATTCAAATGGTGGACGACGGATAGACGATACCTTCCCCTCGCCCGGCGTCCGTTCGTGAGCATCATCAACCAAGAACCTACCGATAAACCATACTCAACTTTTCAGCGGGATACGCCGCGACGGGAAAATCGGCTTAATATTCTCGTCTGTCGATGTCCGTCCGACCAGTTTCGCATTTAACAAGGGCCATTGGATTAGCCGCTCGCCTTCCGCAAGCGCTGCCGGGCAGACCTGCTCCAAAACTGCGAGGCGCACCGCCATAGCTGAACACTCTAATTTCTGGCGCTATATGACAAAGAATACGACCGCCGAGCCGGGGAAGAAAGAATCTGCCGCCGCTGTAATCGAGAGAATTCCGAACGGAATTCACTTGCATAGAATTCGGGAAGCCCTAGATAAGGGGCATGCAGCGGTGATGGTCGGCTCGGGTTTCAGCCTGAACGCGCAGGGCGGCAACAGGCTAACGGTCTGGGACGGGCTCATTGATAAGCTGCTCGCTGACATTTACATAACTGCTGATGCGCGGAAAGACGCAAAAAGCCGCCTCGGCGGAATAAGCGGCATGCTTCGCCTCGCCGAGGAATATGCGGCAGTTCGGGGCCGCGCGCAACTGGACACCCGGCTACATGAATTGCTTCCAGACGCCGGCGTAGTCATGCCTGGCGACCTGCACATAAAATTGCTGTCGCTCCCCTGGTCAGACGTCTACACCACAAACTACGACACACTGCTCGAACGTGCCCTGGACACAGACCGCAGGGAACTCAATCCACAAATAAAGCGTCGCTATCAGGTTGTGGTGGCGGCTAACGATGTACCCTTCTCCAAGAGCAATGGTCGGCCACGCGTGGTCAAGCTACACGGGAGCCTGCGCACCGGTTCGCGGCTTATTGTTACGGAAGAGGACTACCGGTCATATCCCAAAGACTTCGCGCCATTCGTCAATACGGTCCAGCAATCAATGTTGGAGAACGTGTTCTGCCTCATTGGCTTCTCGGGCGATGACCCGAATTTCTTGCTCTGGACGGGTTGGGTTCGCGACAGACTCGGCGAGAAAACACCGCCGATTTACCTCATCACTTTGAAAAAGGTATCGGAAGGTCAGCGTCTCATTCTGGAGCGTCGCAATGTCTTCCCGATTTACATTGCGGAACTCGGCGTATCTGACGGACAGACTGACTATGCCGCTTCGTTAAATGCCCTCCTCGATTTCTGGATTGACCAACCGCCGCCGCGAAGAGCTGATTGGCCATTTCATAAACCAACGAATGACCTCAAATCCGCTCAACCCGGCGTCGCAGAACTCGTCGTCTGGACCATCACGGCGAGGAAAAACCGAAGCGAGTATCCTGGATGGCTCATTGCTCCGGCAGACAATCGCACGCGACTAGAGCAGTGTTCCGGCGTTTGGCGAGTAGTATTTGCTTATCGGAAGCATCAGCAAGACCTCCCCACCTGGTTCCGGATTGTGCTTCTCGAAGAACTGGTGTGGATTCTTGAAACGATGCTGGCGTTTCCTGCATTATCCGTCGTTGACGACATCGCCAAGCTGCTTCTGCCGGAGCCAGAAGAAAGCAAGCCTTCTCCAATGCAAGCGTTGCCGGACGAAGCTTCTAGTCTTAGACCCGAAGCGAAACAGCTAAGTGTTCTGAAGTCGCGTCTCCAGCTGGCGATGCTTCACGCCGCGCGCGAAAGCGGGGATTCCGACGGATTCAATATTTGGAAATCGCTGCTCGATAAGACGCCGGAATCTGACCTGTCACCTGACGGCCGATGCTGGTTTCTTCATGAACAGGTACTTTTCAATCTGGAGCGACGCCGACGCGACAATGCACTTACCTTGCTGAATCATCTACAGCAGGCCAGCGGAGCGAAGGCGGACCCGTACTGGCTTGCGCGCGTCGGCGCGCTGTTTGGTGAACTGGGACTGACAGAGCGCGGTCAGGGCCTAGTGCGAGCGGCCCTCCAAGGAATACGAGAATCGATTCAGGCCGAAGGCGAAACGTCGTTCTTGCTTTCTCGCGAGCAATGGGCTGAACGTTTGCTAGGAGCGTTGAACTTTGCCGTAGAGGAAGAAAAGAACTGGAAGCTTAGGGACCTACTCGCTTCAACCCGGGTAGAACACGAGGCCAAGTCTCCAGAAGTTGGATTGCGAGAAACGATTGTTCGCGAACAGCACCGCTCGAAGCCCACGGAACAAAAGGAGCAAAGGATTCATCGCGACGAAAGCGCGCGCGACAACGTGGAGCATCCAAACTTTCAGACTGAACTTGTATTGCGTGAAATAGAAATTGCAGACGAGGTGTTGCGAGGCACAAGCATTGACATCGACTCAGAATCACCAAATCTAGATAAAACCGACTCGACCATCCGGCAGGAAGCGACCGGGGCGGCGATAACCTACATTCGCCTCGCGGAGCGCGCGGGACTAGTTCCGTCGGTGGGAATCGTAGGTTTCGCAGCAAAAGACTTGGCTTCCTGCTATCGCATTCTTTCGCTGACGAAAGACGCCAACGCGAATCTGCGTGTCCTATATCGTGCGAACAGCGGTGCGACACTTGCCTCGGCCGAATCGCTCGGTCTCCCCGCCGTCGCGCGGCTTACGCATGAAGGAGCGAAAGACATCTTCGAACGCTTTCTTGACGAAATTGAAGACCATATTGCTGATACCAATCTGCCGTGGAACAGGGCAACCGTTGCGCCCCTGAAGTTTGCACTCGACTTCGCCTCGCGCGTGGCATTCCGTCTCGACGAAAGGCAAGCCATCGCGATGACAGAGCTTGCCATTCGTCTCTACACGCTTTCGGCTATGCAGGAGGAGCCGTCACTCCAACGGCCGTATGGGAAGTTTCTCAAGCGTGCACTTCGCTTGCTATCAGAAGCGACGCTAGCTGCTTTCGCCAAACGCCTTATTGCTCTACCGCCCCAGAAGGTTACGTTCGGTTGGCGAGACTATTGGCCAGACGTTGTTGAGATACTAACCGACCTCAATTTGTCGGTCGGTGCGAATGGCGAGTGGCAAAGTTCCGTCAATGACGTGCTTGAGCAAGCTGAACGCGCTCTGCCCTCAGAGACTCCCCGCGAAGCAACTTTTTACTTCACGCGTTTGGATTGGTTCTATCGACACGGATTGATGTCTCGCAGGCAGAAGGAACGGTTCGCGGACCTTTTATGGGAAGGTGTCGAACCAGGCGAACTGCCTGTCATCGAGCGATTCTATCGCGGCGCAATTCTGTCATGGCCAAATTCACCGCATAGACCATCTCCCATGGATTCTTTTCGGGATTGGTTAAAAATCGAGAAAATGGAGTGCATCGAACGGCCCGTCGAAATCGATGGCAAGACAGTCATGGGGTTTAGTGGGGTAAACGAAGCGTTCCTCGTAAACGTTCTCCTGACGGTCAGTAATAACTTACAGTTCGAATGGTCAGAGCCCGAACTGCTAGATGTCATCAACAGGATAGAACAGTGGTGGAGGGAGGAGGGTCTTCGTCTTGCGGAGCGAGCAATTGCGAAGCCCACTGGCGACGCGGTGTGGGAATACCTTCCGGCGCGCCTAAGACTAATTGCGCACGTCATCCACCGGGTACTCGCTCCACGTCTACGACGCTCGACGGCAGAGCAATATGGTATAGCGAAGTGGTTGGAAGAACTTTGGAATAGCGGGCGGGTCCTTAACACTCCACTCGTTCCTCTTCTTTTTGCCGGCCTTGAATGGTGGCCAGAGAAATCTGATGCCGTAGTCGACATCACGATTTCGGTCCTAAGTTCGAACACCGACCGCAACGTCGTTAGCGCCGCACTGAACGCGGCTGGCGTTTGGCTACTGAATGAAAACACGCACACGGACGTGTCGCGTCGCTACGTTAACTATCTTGTCGAAAGTGTGCGTAGTCGAACCGGTTCGTGCTTGAACCTCAAGCTCGACAGCATCACAGAACTATTGCGGGTGGATTGTGCAAAGCACTTTGAGTCATTCGGAACTACGCTCTGCGTCGCTCTGAACTCACTGTTACTTCAGCTTCAGGACGACCAGCAAACAGAGGGCGTCCTGGAAATGGCGGCTCGGCCGCTCCTCCGCGTAGCAGTTGTCTCACTGCTGGTCGCGATTCGCGATAATCTGGAAGGTTCGTCAGAAGAGTCAGCCTTAGCTAGCGCCTTGGGCGTAGCGCAGTCTGATAGCCTCCTGATTGTCAGAAAGTTACTGGCCTGAGAGGCAGACCACAGGACACGGACACGCACTAGGCTATCCCGCTCCCGGTCGATTTCCAATCATGGTGCGTGCTTTGGCTGGGTTGGCTTAGAGCGAAGAATGACGGGTAGTCCGGATTATTCAAGAAATTCGGGGGATGGATGGACGTAACTCTATATCTGAAGTCAATAACGGCTGAGTGCGAAGCGCTCCAGGACCGCGTCCGTTACTTCATTGACGATGGCCATTGGCCGACAGATGGTGCTTGGAAGGAGTCAATTTTGAGGGCGCTGATATCTCGGACGATTCCTTCGACTTTCTCAGTCGCATCGGGTTTTGTACTAACGGAAAGTGGACCGTCCAAGCAGATAGACGTGCTGGTGTACGACAATACAATTCCCGTTTTGTATCGTGGCGGTGACCTTGTCTTTGTCACGCCGAGCGCGTGCGCTGCCATCATTGAAGTCAAATCGTCCCTGAGAGCAAATTCGTTCCTAGCAGCAATTCAAAAGGTCGCAGACGATAGCGAATTGATACTTCGCTATCCTCGGACGCGGCGACTCTTTACCGGCGTCTTCTCCTACGACTTTCACGGAGGTGACCCCGTACGACTTCTGGAACATCTTGATAATGCTGCGCAAAGAAGTCGAAATCGGTTGATTAATCACGTGTCGCTGGGCAAATCTCGCTTTATTAAGTTCTGGAGGCAGGACCCCTCTAACTCACGAGATAGGGAATATGAGAGTTGGCATCACTATCAACTCAACGCGATGGCGCCGGGCTATTTTCTTCACAATTTGATGTCGCATCTCGCAAACGACAATTTGATACGCGGTAACGATGTCTGGTTCCCACCTGAAGGGAAGGAAATTTACTTGACCGACAGCCTTAGGTTGACTGCGCCCGCACCAGCCGCCGTACCCTTCAGACGCTTGAGGACGCATCGAGAATAGTGAACCGCTGAAAGCGGCGTTCCGCAGAAGTCTCGGACGCAACGTCGCAAAATGCTACCGACTGTGGTGCAGCACAGGTAGGGCCCATGGAGCGATGAAACCGGGAACATGCGACATTTGACCGCTTCGGAAGCTTGAAGAACGCGGAGGAGCCTTAAGTTGACTAGGGAGTGAGACTGTCGGTGTTCTGGCTTTCTACTTCGTCGGAATCGATGGCTGCGTTTGCTGATGCGGCAAAGCGAGCGACGATGCTCGACAATTGCGACCTGAGGCGTTGATAAAGCGTGTCTGACGCGCTGTTCCTCAGCGAATTGTCGAAGTACCCGGCGAACTCGATAAACTGAACGAGGTCTGCACACGGCCAAAAGAAATTATCGACATCGTCACCATCTCCTGCTCCTGCAACGACGACCTTTAGCGGATGACGCGCAGAGCCTCCCTTATGTGCCGTCGCAAGTGCATCTAGATAGGCGGCCATCTCATGAACCTGCAGCCCCAGTTCCTGCCTGTTCCATAACAGGTTCGACGCAGTAATTGATTCGGATACGCTCACATCCTGGATAACCGCGTCATAGTATCGACGAGTAGTCAGCGTGACCTGATGCACGGGTAGAAATCCAGCCGGAACGGAATCGCCGGAGGGATTAACAACAGGGTAGAGGACATGATGCCCACGCCTCGACAGTTCAAGGAACACTTTGTCGTCAGGATTTTCCAACGCCAGCGATGCAAGGCAGTTGAATACGAACTTGCCGTTCTCCGACGACAGTGCGGCCTCGGAGGCCTTGAATTCGAGCAAAAAGAATCTTTTCTCCGACGAAGTGAGAACGTCACCGCTTGCACTCTCCGCATTGCCGTCGAACTTGGCCAAGAGTGGCGGTGCCTTCGATACATCGCTCACCCTCTGCCTCACCACCTCGCTACCAAGGGACGCCCGGCGCTCCGCGTCAAAGATTTCCTTGAGCGCCCGATTCTTCTTTAACCACTGCAGGTCGCGTAGCGCGATTATCAGTGAGTCCTCCCATGGCGGAGATGATGGGACGGTTTGCGAGGTGGGTCCAGTGGTCATCTATGAGTCATCAAGACTACTTGAGATTGGCTATCGAGGGGCCGTGATGGAGTTAGCGACTCTCCCTTTCGTATAACGGCATATTCGTACAGAATCTTTAAGTTCCGAGTAAATGTACACGCCCCTCATCCAGGTTGTGCGCTCAAGAATGTTAGTGAGGGGAGGTTTTCATGATTCTGCGCGAATATGCTGGCCGACTGTGGGCTACGTATGTCGCACTTCGGATTCCAAGCGGAAACGGTAGGGTTACGGCATACGGGCTAACGCTTAGGGAAAAAGCTTGTAAGGCGAATCTTTATACCGCTGTGCCGCCACCAACCCTTCCGTGACCAAGCCATACGTCCTTAGGAGCCAGCGGGACTGCCCCCCGGGCTCGCCAGCAACAAGCGTCCGGCCGTGCAGCCCCAAGCGATTATTTACGAGGAGAATGTCGCCCGACGCGACAATGACCTCTTTGGCGCTTTCTTTGCATGCGTTCTCGAAAGCGGCGACGGCTTTGGCCGCAGGACCATCTTCGTCGTCGACGCCGGCACTGCTGTGGCTATAACGCACCCAAGTTTGGCCGTCAATATCGAAGAGAAATCCTCCTCCATCAACAACATGCTCTTCTCCGAGGATGCTTTTCATCCCTTCACGGAATGTTCCTTGAGAACGAATGATGAACTGGGGTTTCTTCAGTTCGGCAATTTGCGTAGATTCGAGCTTGGCGAGTACATCCCCAAGGGGCATGACGGTCGTACGCACCGCGTCCGGGTTGCGGACACCCGAAAGACAAACGAAGTCTGGAGACGGGGCGAGCGCTTGCCGCGCCTCATCGACCCTGCCGCGCACAGGGAAACTCACAGCGTCGGTGTGACCCTTCATGCCTTTGCGAGACTTGTCTGCATATAGACCCTCGCCGGGCATAAGGACTAGATTCACGAACAGTTCGCCGTTGTTTTCAGAACCGTAAGAGACCGGGTCAAGGCCTAGCGTCGCGAGCGACGCAATCGAAGTTGCTTGCGCAAGCAACGTACCCTCGGCTTCCGGAACCGGACAAAAGCCGGTGGGCGTCTCTGGAAGGCCCAGTGGCACGAAGGCGCCGGGCAGGTGAATATACGCACTGCTCCACGCGAGCGACCGAACGGTTGACAGGTCTTGACCCAACCGCTCCAGTTCAGCCCCAACGCCCCCCACAAGCTCACCCCCTAGCTTCACGGGGTCGCTGAGCCATTGGCAAGCATCATCGAAAGATTTTTTGTCCCGCCAGCCACTCACGGCGCTCCGGACAGCCATAGCAAAGTCAGTAAAAATCAGCACAGCCCCCGGCAATTGATATATTGTTGATACACGCCTATACTAGACTCACTTATTTAGACCGTCCAGCATGCAATCCGATATTCTGACCCAAAGTGATGTCCAACGCGCAGCTTGCATTCTCGGCGAATGGGCGCGGCTCGTGTGGGCAATGTCGACCACGGCGAAATTCAGTCATGACGAGCAGGCTTCGTTGGTAAAGTGTGTCGTCGCGCTGCCGAATGCTGCAAAGCTAAGCGTCAGCGCCGAGACTGCTCAAATCGCCGCTATTCAAATGATGACAGCGTTGAGTGACAACGTGCGTGAGGCGTGGGTCGGCGAGCGCTGGGTCCCGGAATATCAAGAATTACTCAATCGGGTCCGACTACCAATGCAAGCAGCGGAGGCAATGATGCAAGGTGAGACACAGCAGTTCGCAGACGCGTCTATCCGGACAAAAGAACGGCAAGACACTATTGGCGTAAGCAGCAAAAAGGCGCTTCAAACGTCCGTGAACGCTCTTGCTGACCTGCGCGGAGATTCGCTTGCAGCCATTGCACGAGAGTTGGTGTCTGAAGGATTTGAGGAATTCGAAAAGCGAAGTCTTTGCGAAAGTCCGCGAAAATTGCTGGACAGCTATGAGTCGAAGTTAAGCGCACTCGAAGGCGACGAAACTACGCAATGGATGGTTCGACTAAACCGGCATCTGGCTATTCGAATGAAGCTCACCGCCAAGGAGTATGGTAAGTCTGCTTCTCAATTAGTCGCTATGTGCATGACGGAGGCACTGTCAAAGCATGAAGTAGCGGCAGCGCAAGCTGCAACTGCGGCGGAGTTGGCGCTAGCGCGCGCGGCAGTCGTCAAGGTGAAAGGCCCAGCCGTGCGCAAACTTGCCCAAGACGTCGGCATCGGCAAACAAGGGGGGCTTATGAGCGGAATGCTTGCAGGAAAAATCCAGACCCCGAGGGCGCTGCTGAAGTCTTTGTCGATAAAATTAGAAGTGTCAGCTGCAGCGCTATCGCAAGTTTTCGCGGACTCATTTCAGTCGGCGACCGTTCCCGCATACAAAGCGGAAGAAGGCAAGCCTTACGTGCAACTCGTTCCACAAACGTGGGAAGATGCTGTCAAATCACTTGGCTTGCCGGACGATGAGACCACCAAACTGTTGCAGTTCAAAGATTAAATGTCTCAATGAACCCATTTGAGCGCGCTCGAACCGAGGCGCACGCGCTTCGGCAACGCCTTGTGCAGCATTGCGCAACACATATTCCGACTAGTCTGGAGCTGCTTTCATTTGTCGAAAGCGAACTGAATCTAGCTATTGAGAAGGTTCCAGCCGGCTTTGCGGCGCTCGGCGGTGGAGGGGCGGTACTTGAGCGTGGCGAATGTTTTATCTATGTTCGTGACGATGTCAAAGACCCTGAGTACGCTTATCTCGTCGCGCATGAACTGGGCCACTGGGCTCTAGATGCGGATAAGCCGCAACTCACAATCGCGCATCTCAAATCGTTGGTTGCAACCGAGGGCACTCCCGCTGCAGTCAAGGTAGAGGCGTATGGCGCGAGAGAAAGACAGGAACTGCAGGCCAATGTTTTCGCCCGTGAATTGCTCTTGCCAAGGCAAGCCGCGAGCGAGCTTTGGCGAGCAGGAACAGGAACCTACCAGATTGCGAAGGAGTTTGTTCTCCCTCTCGAACTTGTCCGGCTTCAACTGCTGGATGCCCTGCTGCTTCCCATATCCGTACCGGGCGTACCGAAGACATTGCCCGCACCGAGCAGTGACCAGAAGGCCGCTGCCGAAGCCCGCGAAAGGTTCGTGAACGTCGTCGCGGGTCCTGGAACAGGCAAAACAACGACCCTCGTCCACCGCGTCAAATACCTCATCGAGCAGCAAGGCGTCGACCCGAGTCGAATCCTCGTTCTAACTTTCACGAACAAGGCTGCCTTGGAGTTGGTCGAGCGGCTCCGCAACGCAGGGATACAGCGCGCATCAGATATCTGGGCGGGCACATTCCACGCCTTCGGACTTGAGTTCCTGCGCAAATACCATCAGCACTTCGGCCTTGACGCCGATGTTCTTGTTGCTGACAAGTTGCACCAGATGTCGTTACTCATTCGAAGCCTGCCGCAGGTCGACTTAAGGTACTACCTGCGAGTGGAGGACCCGTATGACTGGTTGCAGACTGTTATCAAATGCATACAACGACTGAAAGAGGAACTCGTTAATCCCGAGGAATATCGGTCACGCCTCGCTGCTCTCGAACCGGTATCTGAGGAATTGCAGCATCAGCGAGAAGACATCGCGTCACTATACGAAGCCCACGAAGGAGCGTTGCGAGACGCGAAGATGGTGGACTTTGTGGACCTTGTTGCGAAATCTGCATTGAGAATACGCGATGACAGAAACAGTGTCGCCGAATTGGCCAATCACTTCGAGCATGTGCTCGTAGATGAGTATCAGGACGTTACCGAGGCGATGGTGATGTTGGTGCGACAACTAGCCGTCAACGCTAAATCCCTCTGGGTTGTCGGAGATGTCCGGCAGGCGATTCATCATTGGCGAGGCGCTTCAGTAAAAAGTCTCATGAAGTTCGAGCACGCTTTTCGGACCGCAGGTGATGCATCGACGGTTCGAAAATACTCGCTCGATTCGAACCGGCGCAGCTCGACCGAGATTCTTGACCTTTTCAGTGTTGCGGGGCGGGTTCATGTGCTGGAAGCACAGTTACCGCTCGACACAATGCATGCGGTCAATGGAAAGAGCTCTATCCTTCCTGAGCTGATTTCCTGTGATTCTCGTGCAGACATTCATGCTGCAATCGCGCAGAAGATTATCCAGCATGAGAGCGATGGCATTGAATTTAGGCATCAGGCGGTACTTTGCAGAAAAGGCGCCGACGTGGAGTTCCTGGCCGAGCGGCTGCGCGATGCTGGCGTTCGTACCTTATATATCGGCGAACTTGCGCAGCGCTCTGAGATAAAGCGGTTGCTCTGCCTCATGCAACTGTTGTGCGAACGCGAACCTAGGGCATTGGTTGGATTGGCGGACCAACCTGGCTTGGGTATGCCCATGCGCGACATTGCCGCTCTGCTGGACTGTTCGCACGGTGATATCAAATGGCAACGTGGTCGCTGGCTCGGAAGTGCTCCCTCAAGTTTATCAGCGCAAGGGATTGTCGCTAGCGTTCGACTCCAATCGCTCCTTGCCGGCTTCACCCGCCACTCGAATCCGTGGCACTTCGTGTGCGATGTTCTCCTTGAACGCCGGTTTGGACTACCCAACCCCGATGACGACTCGCTTGAAGCGCAAACAATCCGCATAGCGCTGTGGCAGTTCGCGTATTCAGTACGCAATGGAGACGGGGATGTCAGACAAGCCCGACTGTCCAGATACCTTCTGCGGCAACAACTGAGGCAACGCATCGGCGAAACACATTCCGATAGGGAGCTACCGCCCGAAGCATCAGAAATGGACGCCGTACGTCTCCTGACAGTCCATGGAAGCAAAGGGCTCGAATTTGAAGCCGTGCATATTGGATATGTCGACGCTGATGCATACGGGCCTGAAGAGCCGAAATGGGGCGCTCCCGAATCGATTATCGACCTAGTACCTCCGAGCGTTCTTGGAAGCAGCGAAGAGGAATACAAATTCGAGACCGCAGTTGAGCGCAACAACCTGTTCTATGTGGCGTTGTCTAGAGCAAAGTTACATCTTCGGCTCTACGAGAACGTGGAGTTTGGAACAAAGGGAAGACCTGTCCAACTCAAATCCGAAGCGGCTACATACAAAAAACGGTCCTTCAACGCCAGCGAGGAGAGCGAGGCATATGTTCCGAGCGTCAGTCCGCAAGCGTCCGAAGTACAACGAGTTCAATTTGACGAATTCGAAGCGTATTCGAGATGTCCCCTGCAACATCACTATCGGTACCGCCTCCAACTCTCGCGGGAGCAGGAAACCGACATCGCCGTAAGGGCACGCTGGGCAGTGATGGATACCCTGAAGGCTGTAGTGAAAGATGGTGTTTTGCCTAAGGACGCATTTGCGGCAGCGTGGGCAAGCTATCACCTTCCCAGCAAAGTCGAGGACCCTGGACTCATTCGCGATGCAATCAACGTTTGCAAACGAGGGCTGGCGGTCGTTCGAGGGAACAGCGGCACCTTCGGTGAAATGCTCGTGGCAAAGATTGGTGGAGTCGAAGTGGAACTGCCATGGCTCATAGAGACCGGCAGCGGGTCATCCTCGAAGCTGCATTTGATTCGCTTTTCGGCCAAAGGCTCCTCGACGACAGCATCACTACTCAGACCAATGCTGCTTGAAATCGAAGGAAAGAAACCTCGTCCAATGATGCTGCATACGCTACTCGTTGAAAAACACATTGATGTACCACTTAGCCAAGCACCCACGAAAACTGCAGCGTTCAAAGCCGCGATTCGGATGCAGGCAGGGGACAGGGGACCGTCGACAGGCAGGCATTGCGGCCGATGCGCCTATCTAAGTATGTGCCCAGTCGTGCCAACGTAGTCTTTGATTTCGCATGACTAACGGTTTGACGAGCCCTACCGTCAAGCAATGCGAACAAGTGGTAGCCGTTTATGCGCCGACCAGTCCGCCTCATCGTTTTGAGAGACCTGGCCGTGAAGCATCACTTGTCAAAATACCGTTGATGATATGACACGACATAAGTACTAGTATGTGCACCGCAGGTGCTACAACGAGCTGCCGGAGTTAGCCCCTCAACGTAGATTGACCTGAGTTTTTACAACAAATCAGACCAGTCATCGTCTACGTCCAAAGTCTCCTCGTTTGCGTCCTCACCGTCATCGGCGTCAACGTCGCTCCGAGTTCTCCGGCCTAGATAGTCCTCGTCGGACTCGTTGAAAGTGAAATAGTCGTACACGTCCCCGTCGCTATCAAAGACCGATGCCGGGGTGGAGAAGGGAGTCGCGTCGACACCTTTGAACGAGAATACTGGCTCTGGCTCACGAGACAGGTCCAAAAAAGTAATCCCCTGTTCCATAAGTTTGCCAAAGTACCTATCGGTCTTGACCAGGTTCACCGCCGACTTCAACCACCCCTGCGCCGCACCTTCATATGCCAGCAACCAGTTCTCTCCGTACAGGTCCTCTGTCATCGTGTGTCGGGGCATTCGATTGCGCGCCAGCTTACTCTGCAATAGGCCTTTCGCCTCGAGAGCCAACGCGAGCAGCAAGCAGACCGAACTCTGCATTTGCTCCAGCATCCTGACCGCTACCGTTCTCAATTTTAGGTTTAAGCGGAGTGAGAGCCAAAGCAACCAAGCGACCTCGCTGTGACGTTCGATGGGCGCGTGTAACGCTACCTGGTTAGACACAAAGGCATGCCAAGCTTCCGGGTCAAATGAAGTTGCTGGCCAGTACCTATTGTAGGTGTCAATAATCATCACGCACGTCGGAATGGTGTTTGGATACGCATCCATGCAGCGCATGAGGTACGCTGCAAACACGTCCCAGTTCTTGCTCTTCACAATCTCGGTCTCTACGCGCCGCAAAGCGTACTGCATCACATTCTCGTCATCGAATCGCTGAGCAAGTGCGAAAGCCACGTCGAAAAACCGATGGAGGTCACGTCGTTGTGCAACCTTGCCGGTCGAAAAAGCAAAAGAGTCAAACTCATGAACCCACGAATCATATTGGAACTCACTGACTCGAACGATTTTTGTCTTTTGTATATTAACTTTCAATTCGAAGGTGGCAAGAGACTCCGATAGTTTTGAGTATGCCTGAGCGGCGTCATTTTCCGTGTCAAAGCAAAGACAGAAATCGTCCACGTGGCGATATCCCTTTGGCCAGAATCCTAGACGCTTGCGCAACTCTAGGTCTACCGCCACCCCGACTAGTTCCGCGATTATGTGTGAAGTGTCAGGTCCAATTGGTATGCCTACCGTTTGGTTAGACTGAGTAAATCGCACGAGTTCATCAAGTCGATTTCCCAGCAAAGTTTTATCACGCCGCGCCGCCTTGCTCTTCGCTTTCTGCTTACCCTCTACGGCCCACGCTATAGCATGCGTATAGATACTGGGGAAGAACTGCGATATGTCACTGACTAAAAGATACCTCGCTCCGGCTGACCGTAGAAGTCTTTTTTCGTTCAGTTGCTTCACTGGAGTAATGCTGATAGCACGGCTTCCTGGTTCTCCGATTTCCGGAAAACTCAAACTGAGCTTGCTTCTTCGCATCAGCCGTGCAAGTTTCTGCCACTCCAGCGCAATACAGCGAGCAAGGAAGAAATACGAGACCGGATTGGTAATCGCTATTGGTCGCCGGCTGTGACCAACACGAGCGACGGAGTATCGCTCGAACGATGTCTCTTCCGCGCATCGCCCCTCTTTTATCCTATCCCAGATTTGCGCAAGATGCCGGTGCCTAGCTGCCAGGCGGTTCGATGTGAAACATGGTGGAATCTGCGCGGCAAAGAACCCATCGGAAAGAAGAAGCTTAAAGCGTCGCTCAAAAGTCCTTGAAGACGTACTCGCCATTTCGCCTCACATGTTCATTAGCGCTAGCCACCCAACCCTTGGGCGTGGTTCAATCTACTACAACGCTTTTGGCAATGCGCGTGAGATTGACGCGATTAGGCTCTCGATGCGGTCTTCACCCATACCTGGCTACGCAGGAAGTCTGGAAGCTGACGGCAGCCCTGGTGGCAATGTTCGAGCAGTTCCCGGAAGTCTATCGGATTGGTTTGAAATGTGGACCTGACCGTGTTCGATTAGTTTTCCGTTGTTATCCAGCATGTGTGGTAGACGGAGTATGCATATGCGTGCAAGAATTTGCTGGGAGCGAGCCTATCCTCCAATAGTGGGCGTCGCATAAGCGATTATATCTTCGGGGCGCGAAGTGGATGAAATAACAAGAAAATGGTTTGACTTCGACAATGTTAGCGTCAAATTTGACGGCGCTGCGAGTTCCATTGAGGAGTGGATATCAGGTCGCGAGATTGCAAAGCTCACTGGAGCTCCCAAAGGGAGCGAGATTACAGTTTCCACGGATGAACAGGCTATTAGATTTCAAGTGGAAAATGAAATTTTCCAAGGAGCGATGTGGCGATACCTGATTCAGAATGCCGATGACACGTACAGCTTCCACATCCAGAATCGGGTACTTGACCTGAAAGAGGAATTTTCAAACCAGGGTATTGGGCCACGGTGTGTGATTCACGAAATCTTCGGGGCGTCGGATTTGGCGAAAGCAGGCACGGTTCAGATAACGCGTATTGAAGCATGGGCAGTGGGCAACATTCGGAGCTTCTATGACTCAAAATATCCCATGCGGGGATACTACGTCTGGCCGAGTATGGGTTTCGATGCAGCCATCCCTGCGACGGTCGCCCCGAAGCTTGAGCAGAAATTCAAAAAATGCAATAGAATCATAGAATTAGTGGATACTGAGGAGGGTCTCAACCAATGGTTGGAGCATGGCGACGAGGTAATGGTATCTTTTGACCTTGGCCTCGACTCACCCAGCTGGAAGCGCCTCGGTGTCTATATGCAAGAAAGGGGGATTGAACTATGAGCGCCAGCTTACGAGATGTGCTGCTGAAATTGACGAAACCGATGTCGCCTGAAGCTGCACGGGCGTACGTGACAGAGCGGCATGACCGTCAGACACGCGATGGCGTAGGCTCCGATAGAACGGCTTTGGATGCGGTCGCGCAGAAGCGCCTCGATACGGGGCCTGAAGTGAGAGGCAAACCGGGGGCCAGTAGCGGCGTCCCAAACGTCGCTAGCGCTTCATTGTCCGAAGTTCGCAATAAAATCAAGGCCATACGTAGCCAACTAGGTCGGCATGGCGGCAGACGCGTTGCACAAAAGGTCAAACTGCGCGGCAAGTACCGGACAAAAGTTTGATGTGGCGGTTGATTACAGAACCCAGTCTTGAACGACTGGGTTTTTCATTTTGGGGCTTGCGAGTCCGATAGGCGCCTCCTAGCCCGAGCGCCAGAGAGATGGCCGCCCTGGCGTCCGTCCCCGGGGTCAGGTGGTTGGACATGAGGTTGTGACTCACGGCATTTAACTCTGCTCAATTTAAATGGGTGACAAACGAGAGCGCAGCCAGGTAGCTACTGATACTCCGAATGACGCCGAGCAGTTGGGCAGCCGTACGCGGCTGTTTGCCGTGGCAGCTGAGCGGACCGCACGGGAGAGCATCCGGTCCTCGTACGATAGTAAGTCGCCCAAATATCAATCTTGGCGGCGCAACACCGGCCTACCTGTAAGGCACTGGGAAACTCGCGTCCTCGGAGTTTGCGGGAGCAACACTGAAGCTGCACAAAGCGCGACCGGCCGTAGCTCTCGGCCTTGTCGCTGCCTCGGAGCATCATACTGTTTCGCAGAATCAATTCAGGAGATTGATAAATGGGGACCAAACAACGGTCATTCGACGAAGGAGACCGGGTCGAACATCGACTATTTGGGTTTGGTACTCTGAAGGGAGAGCCGGTCGCAGTTGTCCCTGGCGGCCCTTGAACGGTGACTCCAGCGGCACGCTCAAGGCGCTGGACGATGGTGACCTGCTCCTGGTTGTAGGGCAACGGGAAATAGAGTTCCTGCGGCGCGCTTCCACCGCTCGGGCCAGAACTGGTTCCGCGACCAGACAGCCCCCGGAAGTTTACGGCTTCGTAGGAAATTGGGACGTTTGACGGCGGGGACACCAAGGCCAGCGGCCCAGCAGGGATATCGCACCCCTCCTCGAGCTTATGGCGAATGTTTTTCAGGTCCTCGACCAGAAAATTGTTCGACTTTGGCCGTGCAAACAACACCCAGGAGTCACTGACGACGAGATGTTCGCCAGCGGCGGGGGCATCTTTGCCGGCGCTCAGAACTTCGACGTACGTGCCCCGGCTGTCCAGATTTCGAGCCGCGAGCTTGAGGACATCAGCGTAACTCGAGGGACTGAATGGCGAGACAGGCGTTTCGCGGTGCCGCGCGATATGCTCGCGCATCGCCTTTTCGCAGTCGGCCGCACCCAGTACGCCTACGCCGACAAAGGCGTCCATCTCGCAACGCGGGTCGGTCGCGCGCGGGCGAACCTCCAGCGCCATCGAGTTGTCGTCGAGGGCGATTTCCAGGGGCTGGGTGAGCAGCGGATATTGGAAATCAAATGGTTTATCCTCGAAGGACAGTGTCCAAGACGCGATTCCCAAGCCCCAGACGAACTCGATTGGATTGGCGGTCTGCTCAGCCTGCAGTTGGTGCTTGAGCGCAAACAGGTCGCCGTAGAGTGAAATCGACCGACGCCGGGGCCTCTCGATGGCCGCCCACTCCTGCCAGTGGCTTGTGTAACCGACGAGTGCCGCGTCCACTCGCGTGCGGAGCTCGTTTTCAATGTCCTCGTGCAGTGCCTCATCCTTTTCGGCTTTTGCCTCGTGCAGGACGCGAGCAAACTCCAGCTCGTCCAGGTGCGGTACCGCCCCGGCCGGGTCATCGGTGAAGCGAATAAGGTGGGCGTATTCCGACGCGACCGCTGGCGGATGGTTCGCTTCCAAACGGTCGACCTTAAGCCAGATGTGGTCACCGGGCTCGGTGACGTCAAACGCCACTCCTGGTAGAGCCGCTAAATCTTTCTGAAAGAATCGTGGCGTTAGGGATTTGCCAATCACAAAGCCCCGTGGGTCGGCCTGCTTCAGTTGCTCCTCGATGTATTCGAACAGTCGGTGCAGAAGCTCTCGCGGCTTGGTCGACATGCCATCCCCCGTTCTGTCGATGGTCGTTACGACCGAGAGCTTGAGTTTACATGTGTTTTGACGACCGTCCGACAAAAGGAGGCCGCTGGATGCGGCAGCCGTGCTACGCGAGTCGTGTCGCATGCCAACGACATAACCTATCCATACTTTAGAGTGTGCCTTTTCGACGTTGGCCACTTCGGGAACCGCAGAATTCATGCGACAGGCATACTCAGCACAGCTCTCAGCGTACGCAAACGTCTCCGCTCTGGATAAACCCGTCGTCGCAGAACCAGCCATGACCGGAAATATCGAGGTGCGCATGGACTGGAACGTGCAGCGCGACACATGCGTCACCATTCTGTACATATCCAATATTGCACTCCCACCCAAATCCAGTTGCTTCATAGTGGGCGTGGGGCGGCACGATAAGACCTGTCGACGATGGCGGACTCATTGCCGCGCCGGAACATCCGAGTCTGTCGACACTGGGTGGGCAACTTTCAGGATGCGAAGTGGGCTGCGGCGAAAGCAACGGGGAAGCAGCGTTGGTCATCGGAATATCGCCACCGACAGAAGGCGATGAAGGTCGTTTGCGCATACCTTCCTGATGCTTCATGTCAGTTCTCGCAGGGGCCGTACTGCTGTTAGCGCCAGAAGTGTGAGAGTGTGCCTTCAGATGGGGCGCTGCAGTCGCCTTCGTGCGGGGCCGACGCTGCGACGAAAGCCACCACAGGCCTGAAGACGGCAAATGACGCGTACAACACGGCCTACACGGGCGCGAAGGATGCCACCGACAAGTATCAGGCTGCCGTGAAGTCTGGGGACTCCACGGCAACGACCCTGGCGTTGAACAATGCTCGCGTTGCTGCCCTCGTGTTGCAACACGCGACGGGTGCAGCGCAAGACGCAGCGGCTGCAGCAGGTTCGCACTTCGACCCGGCCCCTGACCCGACCACAAGCTTGCCGAAAGTTTGACCGCACGCGGTGGCAAACAAAAAAGGGCAGCCGAGGCTGCCCTATTCTTTTTCAACGACTGCGGATACGCGCGGCGGAAAATATTGAACGCACGGCGCAGGCCCTCAAACAGGCTCTGCGCTGCGGTGTGCCTTCATTCATCAAGGTAAGGTAGGGAGCGGCGAAGCTCCATTCCTCATCCGATACATCCGTCGGGTAGGGTTTGCGTTCTTTCATCCCGCCAGGTTACCAAGTCTGACCGAAAGTGCCTAACGCGCTCTACACGCGCAATGCGTGGTCGTCCGCGCTGCAATCCGATTTCAAGTCGGCTTTGCCAAAGACGCTGAATCACGATGGCTGTCGCTGGGTTTGATTTCCGAGATACGCTTCTGCAAACGGAGATATGGGACATCATTTGGGTCCAGGTATTCTTCGGCGTCTACCGGCACGCCGCCGAAATCGACGAACCGTGTCGGTTTCGCCGCAGGGTCAATCGGCAAATAGTATCGGGACGCAACCTTCAAGTCGCTGAGCAGGCAGAGTAGACACTTGCCGGCGGCGTCGAAAGGCAATGCCGTGTTTTCCGGCCACTCGCGGCTGCCGAATCGTGCCGACAAGAGACCGAGTCCATCAGGCGAGCGCAGATATTCGCCCGTATATGCGCGAGCGGTCCACATGACCCGCTCCTCGGCGGTCGACGACTTCACGCTGTACGCGAACGTCGCGTGCCAGGAACGAGTTCTTCAGTGACATCAGTCCATGCCTGACCGCCGCCTATCGAACGCCATACTTTGTTCCAGACATACTCGGCGTCGCGGTCGCCGCCCGCCGGTCCAACTAAAATATATGCCCGACCGCTCTCGGTGCGACCCGTGCGGTTCGCTGCGTCCAGCTCGAGAATTTTGGTGCTCACGCGTCCATCGTAACTGTCGAGGGAAAAGCCCACAAAGTGCAGCGCGCCCTCCTGGAAACGGCGTATTGACCATCGCTCTAACTGGACAGTCATTGGCCCCTCGCCACGTCGATGCAGATATAGCGACATTTGTTCTCCCTTTGTGCGTTTCGGAATTTTCAGCTGCGTTTGCTAGCTTCACGGTGTCGCTCATAGAGCGCGTCGCGTAAACCTCGTTTGAATATTCGCCCGATTTCGAATGACGAACGCGTCATCAAGTCCACGAACTGTCGTGGACTTAGTTCCTTTACCGCGTCAGTAGCTCCACGCTCGAGAGCATCGGTCAGCTCAATCTGAAGTGAATGCACGCTTTCGTCGCTGCTACGTTTGGTATTGCTCCGGCGTTGTCGCATGAGCCTCATCCAATGGTGGAGGACTTCTGTCGAACAGAAATTCGTACAAACTAGCCCAGCGCTGTTCAAGCGCCAGCGCCTCAACGATTGCGACGATTGCCAACAACTCGTCACGACTGCACGACTCCAATACCGCAAGGGGACCTGGTGGCGGGGAATGCACAGAGCCGTTCGCTTCAGACATCGATAACCTTCTCCGGGTCGAATCGGGCGTTTTCGTACGGCAGCTCCGGGCGTTGACGGTTGCGACCTGGGTAGCCGCGCGGGTTACAAATGACTCTACAATTCCCGAGCTGGTAGTCGCTGGACGTGTGAATGTGTCCGTGAATCCAGACATCCGCCTCCGAAACAAGAAACTCCAAATTGCTCGCAAACGCCGGAACAAGCGGATTTCTCTGCTCCGTCGGGTGTACGGAACGTGCGCTAGGAGCGTGGTGCGTAACGACAACCGTCTTCCCCGCGAACGGCTTTCGGATTTTTCTCACGAGAAAGCTGAGCGCCTCGCGCTGCTCGGCGACAGCGTCTTCGGGTTCAAACCGACCGTGATTGGGTTTTCGGATTCTGCGATGGTCCAATAGATGCGTCCCCGCAAACTCCATAGACTCGTTCAACGCCAACGGGAATGCGCAATAGTCCGTCCATAGGCAGGTCCCGAGGAATCGAACGTCCTGCAGAACGAATTCGTCTTTCTCAAACAATTGGACGGAGGTCCCCATCGCCCTTCGCCTCATATCCGATAGCAGCGTGGCCATCTCACTGTCATAAAATTCGTGATTGCCGCACACGTAGACGACCGGTACTGGATAGTCGAAGTACAAATCTATCGCGCGTAGCTGGTTATGGATGTCTCCTGCAAGCACCAGCACATCGACGTTACCGTCCGCGAGTGGAACCGGTCGCGACATCGGACAACCTGAGATGGCGAGTTCGTGATGCAAATCTGACGCAATCTGAAGCTTCACCTCATTGCCTCCTCGCTCATGAGAGAGCGGAGCTTGTGCTGGAACGCCACATCCTCCCTTGCACGAATGGGTGATATGTATTTCTGCGCGCGTCGCACGTCTCGCGAAACAACAGTGGCCCGCAGCATGTCATCTTCCGATAGCGGATTCGATGCATACACTCCGAGCGTATCCAGATGTTCGAGAAGACCAGCACGTGCTTCGTCATCGAACCCGTGTTCGAGGTCGACATCGATGCGTCTAGAAGCCGTCAGTTCCGTAAACTCAAAATCCGGTGAAGCGATAACAATGAACGGCTCGGCGCGACCGGACATGAAGTCGAGCACCGCCTGCTCCTTCGAGCCTCCCAGTGTTTTGACGACATTGACGACGCGTCGCCCGAACTCACGGCATTCTCGCCGCAAAAGCCCGATGTCGTAATAGAACGGCCAGTCATTTCCGACCACAACCACCACGCCGGGAAATGCATCGAGCGTCCTCCCGAGCAACGACACATCCGCCTCGAGCGA
This sequence comes from Paraburkholderia sp. GAS334, assembly GCF_050436625.1. Classification (NCBI taxonomy): domain Bacteria; kingdom Pseudomonadati; phylum Pseudomonadota; class Betaproteobacteria; order Burkholderiales; family Burkholderiaceae; genus Paraburkholderia; species Paraburkholderia sp. GAS334. The sequence continues at coordinate 85,572 of NZ_JBNDMO010000001.1, forward strand.
GCGAGTAGCCTCGGGTGCGTTTTCGCGCGTCGTCAAGGACGCATGCTGGTGCATGGGTCCTAGAACGCCACCAATGCAGAAGAAAACGAAAACCATGCTTGTCTTGTTCCGGTCTCGCGGTTACACACGCCCCGAAAATTGCCGAATGCGTGGCCCCGAGGCTTTTCAATTAAACGCCGAGCAGCGCGGGGATGTTTTCAGACATCGCGAGCGCGTCACTAATGTGGCTCCAATTGTAGATGTTTAAACAGTATATGTAAACACAGTAGATGTTTGAGAGGTAGACGTACGCGCCGTGTTGCGACACTCTGCGGCGCATGGACGAAATTGATAAGAAGGCCGTAGACCCGTGGCTTCGCCGCCGACTGGCGGAACACGTGCGGCAGTTGAGATTAGAAAGAAAGGTGTCGCAGGAACGGCTCAGCGAGGCTTGTGGATTTCATCGCACTTACATAAGCCAAGTCGAGCGTGCAGTGACAAATATCACTCTCGACAATCTCCAGAAAATTGCGGAAGCGCTTGAGGTGGACCCCTCGAAGCTATTGGCAGCTTAAGCACGCAACACAGAACAAGATTGGGCGCTCATCCCTTCAAGCAAGGCGCGGCGATGCTCAACAGTTTGGGCACACCAGCTTCCAGCCCATCAAGGGCTACTCCGTCAGTGTGGCTCTGTGGTCGCTTATGAAACTTAAGCAAGCCCGGTGCGGCTCGCATGTGAAGGACACGAGACACGCAGCCACGTCGAAAAGTTTCAAGCGGTACAAAAGGCAGGATTACGGGTGTCGCGCGCAAAAGAAAAGCCGCCCAGAGGGCGGCTTTGGAGAAACTTGTCGGAACGGCGCCCGCAGTATCCCTTAGAGGACAAGCCCCAGGACCCCCGCGCTTGGCGAAACCAAGCACCCCGTTCAGGTAGGTAATAAAACAGCGTGGCCCTACCCCTGCTGCATCGTGCCTCGCCTTACTTGCCACTACGGCGGGCCAATCGTCGATTTCAGCGACGTTTGAAGTGTAGCACCGCGCTTTTAAATGCGCAATTGGCAAGTTGATTCGCTCGTTTCGCGGCCGACTTCTTCTTTGTTCGGCATTTTGACCCGTAATCACGGATAATCCCAAAGCGATGCGAGGCCAAGATGACCAATAAAAAACCAGAGTTCGAATTTTGGACCGTCAACGGTTCAACCGATTTTGCATTTATGCCCCCGGGCCTTGTATCTATGGCTCCGAGCACAAGCGTCCCTATCCGCCTCCAGCATGGCACGGGCGAGTGGGGCGAAGTACACATCAACAGGAACCACGGGTCTTGGTTGATGCAGCAAGGAACTACGGCTGCCGAAATGGTGCACAAAAAGCTTTCACAGCCGGGAAACATCTATACGACCGAAGAGGAGTCAAAGCTCAAAGTCAATATCACGCTCTCGCCCACAGCTCTATTGGTCTTGCGCTTCATTCCGTGGCAACAGCCTTTCTTCACTGTGGTCACCGTGTACTTCAAAGGTACCGGGCGGCTCGACGGCCAGTACCTGGGAACGTATCCCGGAACTGGCGGTCCTCAAACACCCGGTCAACCTGTCGTATTCACGCCTCCCGCGACGCCGTCTTATCCGCAGGTGACGTACCGGAAGCGGCGCATTCTCGATAAAGCCGCTTAAGTGTCCCATAACGTACGCGAGGTTCCTACGGCCAACGGCATGCTGTACGTTCTACATCTAAAAAGCGCGAAAGCCACCCGGCTCGACGAGGACAGCAGTACTGGTTAAACCGGTGAGGCCTGTAGATGGAGCAAAGAACCAACATGGCTCGAACGATTCAAACCAAATGTCGAAATCCTGGCCTACGGACACTGGAAACAGGCAAAAAATCAAAGACCCGTTCGCGCACCATCGTCACCTGCCAGCTTTCGCGGATACATCAATCGAGAGCTCTCGATGTGGTTGCTGTTCCTTGCGCAGATTGCAAAGCTAAGCGAAGTCGACTAGTGCCGCGTATTGTCGCGCCACGCGAATGCGTGACGCGACAAACAGGACATTAGCCTCCCGAAGCACGGCACAGGAAAAGCCGGCCTAACATGGAACGCCGCGCCCCGAGGCCAAAAGCTTGCAGTCGCACCGTCGAAGAAAGTCAACTGAAACCTTTATTGCGACACTGAAGACTTTTTTGTACCACCACAGAACACTGCCTGCAGGGACACCGCCAAAAGCTGCAACAACCCGCCCTCGCCGCAAATGTGTGAATAGGGTTGCGGGAAACCCTCACAGAAAGCCTTGCAAACCGCCTGTATCTTCCCCACCCTTCATCTGGCACAAATGCGGCGCTTACGAAAATCAATCGCATGCCACGCGACCGTGGTTCACTGACGACCGAGCGCTGTCAGCGTGGCAGCGTTCGACCGCCGGACGCAAAAACCTTCGAGATAGCAAAAATGGCATCCGTCATGCGCCTCATATTCCGACAACGGGCCGACCGGGGGACGACGTGCCCGGCACTCATGCCTCGTAAAGCAATCTGGACACGTGGGCCTCCCCGGTAGCCGGCAGAGACCTGCTCCGCGCGGGCGTACTGCAGACCACCGACCGGCACGACTCAAACGAGACGAATCATTGCTGCCGATTGTTCGAAAGCAGGCGGTCGAATTCCTCACGTGCATCGCGCAGTTCCTGCATGGCGGCGGCAAACCGCGCGAGTTCAAGCGTGGACGGTTGCGCGCCCGCATTGCCATCGAAATGCTTTTCCAGCGCAGTTGACGCTGCCTGCACTTCCCGTGCGGCTCCAGCGATGCGTTCAAGTGCGACGGCCTCTGGCGAGGCCTTGATTTCTGCCATCACGCTTTGGTTGCCCGCGCGGCTAATACCGCAAATTCATCGTTGATTGGACATCACCGTTGCCCGACTTCTTCAAGCTCGGGCACGAGCCCGCTGCCGGGACGCGCTATTTCCTCGGGTCGAAGTCATCCACGGTCAGCACGATACGCTCGCCTGGTCGTGCGCGGGCCTTTCGTTCCGCCAAAGCCACGATGCGCCGGCGGCCTTCGGAGAATGCCTTGAGAACGCGCGCATCAGTTGCGCCAGGTTGCACCCAGAAATGCTGCTCGAGTGTCTCGCGCGTGATGACACACGCGACGTCGCGACCACAGAGTGATAGCGCAAATACGACGCCGTCTGTTGAAACACTGGGTTCAAGGTCAAGGGCTTCCACGATAGGTGCTCGAAAGATTGTTTCCACGTGTCGCCATATAGTACGGGCGAGACAGCAGAAATTTCAACAAGACCTGAACGGCGCCCGTCGCGGTTACCCAATATCAGATGAGATGCAGACAACGCCCTGCCGGAAAACATAAACCGGCAAGTCGAGAACGAAGGAATCGCGCCGGGTGTTTGACGGATGACGTCGAACACCCGGCAGTACCAAGGCGAGCCGCTAGTGTTGCGTGCTGTCTCGCGAGGATTGAAATAAAGCGGTGATACACATCTCTTCGTCCAGTTCCGGCCAGTACAACTGCTGGCGGTCCAAAGAGATTGCAAAATGCCCGCGCTCCGCTGTTGTAGCTGCCCGCAGGACAGGGAACCGGTCCAGTGGAAACTGGACAGCCCGACCGTCAGCCAGGTCGACAAACAAGTGCCTGCTGTCGAAATGCACACTTACCACCCCGCAATCCATGGTCGTCTCCTGGCTGGAAGGAGCTTAAAAGATAGGTCGCCGCAGGGTGCCATACAAGTAAGATTGCTGGAAAGCAGGACTGGGGCAGGGTCGGGACTGAAGTGTTTGAAATCGTTCTCACATCCCGGCGACCGGAAAGGCGGGCGGGCTGTAACTTATATTCACTATCTTCAGCCTAAACATACTGAAGCAGGCGCCGTATACACCTATACGGAATCTGGAACAACGGCACGCCATCTGTGCGGAAAATCAAACCTCTACGCCACCTCAGGAGAATTGTGGAACCGTCGAGCGATTCCCCGAGCGGGCAACAGCCCGCGAGCTTCACCGACTCACCCGACGCGACCCGCACGTCAATCCCCCGTCAGGATGGGCCACTGTCCTCGATGGTTCTCGCGGCCAGTCTGGCATGTCTCCTTTGCCTTGGAAGCGCGACCCTGAAGGCGATGTCGGGTGAAATCGTACCGATATGGATGGCCAATGGCGCACTCCTCGCGCAGACTCTGGCGGCAAAGCGCCCACGTCGATACTTCGTTTTGCTGGGCGGTACGTTGGGATTTCTCGGCGCGAATCTGTGGCAAGGCGAAAGCCTGTATGTCACGTGCTCGTTTACAGGCGTAGACATGCTGGAAATCGGCGTCGCACTGCTATTCGCCCCGCGAGTCAGCACGGCTTCTGAGCTGATTCAACCGGGACCGTGCGTAAGGTTCGTCGCCGCTGCCGTACTGCTTGCGCCAACTCTGTCCGGAGTTGTTGCCATGTGCCTGCTGGAAGGGTGGTTCAGCACGCATTCCTTCTCCTCGCTCAGAGATTGGGCCATTTCCGACGGTCTGGGCATGGCAATATTCACTCCCGCCGCACTGGTCTTCTTCTCGGGTGAGCTTCGTCAGCTATGGCAGTCCAACCGGCGTAACAGGACATTTGCGCTGCTTGCGCTCGTGGGTCTGGTCACCGCGCTCGTCTTCAGTCAGGTGCTCTACCGCTCGATGTACTGGATTCTTCCGCCCATCGCTTTGCTTGCACTAGAGGCCGACCTCGCGGGTGTGTTCATCGGGGTTCTGCTGTGTATCGCCATCGCATTGGCGCTGACGATGCACGGAACCGGCCCACTGTGGATGCCTCCGTACAGGACCAGCCACGAGCGGATACTTTCCCTGCAACTATTTGTGCTCGCCGCACTTGGCATCGCATTTCCCATCCATGCGTTGCAGGCGCAACGCCAGCGGCTGCTCGATTTGCTGCGCGATAGCGAGCGACGCTATCGAACGTTGGCAGAGAACTCCGACGACGTCGTGATGCAGCTCTCACTAAACGGGACCATAAAGTACGTCTCACCGCGCGCAAAGCTGAAACTTGGTTACATGCCTCATGAGCTGATTGGGACTGGCGTTGTTGACCTCGTCCATCCGGGGGACCGCAGCGCGGTCGAAAGAGCCATCGACACGGTGCAGCAGGAAAAAAGCGAGGCCGCGATACGCTATCGCACCCGTCGAAGCGATGGAACGTATATCTGGGTTCAAAGCTTCCTGTCCGCCGTCCTCGAAATCCCCGAACATGCATTTGACGCCCTCGCATTTACGATACGCGACATCAACGCGAAAATGCTCGAGGACCAGCGACGAGATGCGATGCACCTCGAACTGGAACGCCTTGCCTATGTGGACGGACTCTCCGGGCTATACAACCGTCGGCATTTTGATATCGAACTTGAACGCTGCCTATCGTCACACAGTCCGTCTTCACAGTCGGCAACAGTCGTCCTTCTGCTGGTGGATATCGACAACTTCAAGACCTACAACGACTGCCACGGTCACCAGGCCGGTGATGACTGTCTGCGAAGGGTAGCGAGCGCCATCGCGTTGTCCGTGCCGAGCACCGGAGTGACAGCACGATACGGTGGAGAGGAGTTTGGCATCATCCTCGCCGCCAGCGGCCAATCCGAAGCTCAGGTCATCGCCGAGCGCGTTCGCACTTCAGTCGAAGCATTGGCCATTCCGCATGCCACGAGCAGCGGCGGAATAGTGACCGTTAGCGTGGGGCTGGCCGCTGCGGCGAGCGGCACGGGCGTGAGCGTCCGAAAACTGGTGGCCGAGGCGGACTCCGCGCTGTATCAGGCAAAGCGGCTCGGACGAAATCAGACTGCAAGCCATGGACAGACTGCCCATTGACGTCCTGCGCACCATGTGCGCATGGTCGGCAATTTCCACGTGGGTAGCTTCCGCTTCAAGCGGGTCTGCGGGCAATGCAGCAGATGCGCGCCCCGCGAAACACTCGACAAACGCCTCGTTTTCCAGCGCGGGCGAAATCTTGACCGTTCCGTTCCCAACGGCCGATACTGGATTGTCGTCCCACAGGCGCCGAAAAAAGGACTTGTCGCTCAGCTTTGAACTTTCTGCTTCCTGCACCTCAGACAAAAAAGCTTCTAGGTCGGCATACCAGTTTGTCGCGGACTTGGCAGGACAAGCATGTACTGCTTCTAGGCTGGCACGCAGTGCGCCAGCATCCTTGAGTTGATTCGACATGTAGTCCCCGTATTCGTGTTATCGAGCATACTGGGACGTCATTACAGGACGTCCACATTTGCCAGAATGTAGCATCGCGCCTGATACCACCAAGCTATAGCGTTGACCAGCTCTCGGGTCAAGGCGCAACCGGCGGCGCCCCGTCGTGACGCGCTCGCAACGCTTCATACAACTGCGCTGGTCCCAGCAAAATGTCCTTAAGCCCTTCGCGCACTCGCTCAGAGCCAAGGGCTTGAGTGCTCATCGCACTGTGCGCTTCGAACGCATCCATGATGGCGTGAAGCAGCGCATTTTTCAGGTCTGGCGAGCTGGCGAACTGCTCCTTGCTGTTGCTCATCGCCTGTTGCACCAAGGTAGCGTTCTCGAGCAGCTTGCCCTTGATGACACCGTTGACGTACACGAGCTGGTCATCGTCCGTGAGCTCGCCTTCGAACAGTCCATTGACCTTCTCGATGATTTCATCGAGAAACGCCTGCTGTTTATCCTGAACGGAGCCGCTTCCGACTGCATCCATCGGCGGGAGCTTTGGTGATTCACCGTGCCCGAGATTCAACGGCTGTCTCCCGGTGTTTCGCAAGTTATGGTGAGTCAGCACCACTTTGGAGAGGTCGACCGCATCGCGTTCACGACCAAACTCCAGCAGCGGTATCAGTCGCTTAAAGAACAAGAAGCGTTTTTCAATGTCGGTATTGCCGTAATCGAAAATCTGCGACAGGAACGCGTACAGGCGGATGAATGCGCCCATGTCATTTTTGAAGAGCACAAGCGCATCGAGCGCATCTTTCGCGGCCTGAACGACCTTGTCGTCGTGCTGCTCCTCGGCATGGGTTCGCTCCTGCACCAAGGACTTGTAGCGTTTTAGCAAACGGTCCGCGACGGGAGCGACTGCCGCGTCCAATTGCGCCTGAGTTCCTTTCGGGTCAAGGTCAACCTTTGCTACCCGCTCGACCTCGAAGTCATCATAGTTGCCGCTCGCATCAAGCTTGGCACGCAGGTCGTAGACCTTGTGGGGGTCCGTCGTCGCTTCAAGTTCTGCGGTCTCATAGTAGGTTTTGAACGCCTTCAGAATTTCACCGGCGTCATTGACGAAGTCGAGAATGTAGGTGGTGTCCTTCCCCGGATGCGCGCGGTTCAGGCGCGAGAGCGTTTGTACCGCCTGGATACCGCCCAGCATCTTGTCGACGTACATGCCGCACAGCAGCGGCTGGTCGAAGCCGGTCTGGAACTTGTTGGCCACGAGCAGCAGGTGGTAGTTGGGTTCGCCAAACGCGTCCCGGATGTCGCGCCCCTTGAGCCCGGGATTTAGTTCCTTGCTGGTCTCGGACACGGGCATTGGAAAGGTCTCGGGGTCGTCGATTTCGCCGGAGAATGCAACGAGCACGCCAAGCGGATAATTTTGTTTTTCGATATAGGCGCGAATCGCCTTCTGCCAGCGCACCGCTTCCTTGCGGCTGGCCACAACTACCATCGCCTTCGCGCGGCCGTCGAGCAGTGGCTGCACATTCTCGCGGTAGTGCTCGACAACGACCTGAACCTTCTGCGATATGTTGTATGGGTGCAGCCGGACCCACTGCATGATGCCTTTCATCGCCATGCTACGCTCGACCTGTTTCTCGTCGAGCTCGTGACCGTCGTGGGCGAGTTTGAAAGCGAGCTTATAGCTGGTGTAGTTCTTAAGCACATCGAGGATGAAGCCTTCCTCAATTGCCTGGCGCATCGAATACACGTGGAAGGGCTGCGGCAGGCCGTCCGGGCCGGGACGACCGAAGAGTTCGAGGGTCTTTTGTTTCGGCGTCGCAGTGAACGCTACGTACGTCAAGCCCTTTGCGCCGGTGCGCGCTTCCATCTGCGCAGCGAGCAGCGCTTCAGTATCGATTTCACCTCCGTCCTGCAGTGCAGTCCACTCCTCGGCAGATAGCAGTTGCTTGAGCTTGGACGCCGCTTCGCCCGTCTGGGAGCTGTGCGCCTCGTCGGCGATGACGGCAAAGCGTTTGCCTTCGGTGGCAGCCAGTTCCTGCACTGCCTGAAGCGCGAACGGGAAGGTCTGAATGGTGCAGACAATGATTTTCTTACCGTCCTTCAGCGCCTGGCTGAGCTGGGCGCTCTTGCTGCCGTGCTCGTTCGTGATGGTAGCGACCACGCCGGTGGTACGCTCAAAGTCGAAGATGGCTTCTTGCAGTTGCGCATCGAGCACCGTACGGTCCGACACGACCAGCACACTGTCGAACAACTTGTTGTTCTCAGCATCATGCAGGTCAGCAAGGAAGTGCGCCGTCCACGCAATCGAGTTGGTCTTGCCAGACCCGGCGGAATGCTGAATGAGGTAGCGCTCGCCCGCGCCGTTGGTGAGCACATCGGCAACAAGTTTGCGGGTCGCATCCAGCTGGTGATATCTGGGGAAGATGATGCTCTTAAGCTGCTTTTTGTCGTCCCGCTTGCCTATCAGGTAGCGTCCGAGAATTTCCAGCCAGCTCTCGCGAGCCCAGACGTCTTCCCAAAGGTAGGCCGTGGCAAAGCCGTTCGAGTTCGGGGCGTTGCCGGCCGCACCGTCGTTACCCCGGTTGAAGGGCAGAAAGACCGATGACGGGCCCGATAGTCGCGTGCACATCATGACTTCGCTCTGGCTCACGGCAAAATGCACCAGCGCCCCGCCGGGGAAACTAAGCAGTGGCTCGGCCACGCCGCCCTTCGGTTGCGGATGCCGGTCGAAGCGGTACTGGTCCACTGCATCCTGCACGCTTTGGGTAAAGTTCGACTTCAGTTCGACCGTGGCAACGGGAATGCCGTTGACGAACAGCACGACGTCCAGTTCTTCGAGCGGATTATTCGGCGAATGCCGCACCTGCCGCACCACGCGCAGGCGGTTTCCGGCATAACGCTGCAGAATGGCCGGGTTGATGGCGAGCGCCGGTTTGAACTGCACCAGTGACAGTGGCTCCTTCAGACCCAGCATCTCCACGCCGCGCCGCAGGACGTCGAGAGTGCCGCGCTCATTCAGGCTCTTGCGCACGCGTTCTGCCAGTCGCTCGGTCATCGCTGGACCATGGGTCTTGGTCAGGCGTTGCCAGGTATCGGGCTGGCTCTCCTCAATCCAGGCCAGCAAGTCCGGAAGAAAGAGAGCGTTCGCGCGGTCATAGCGGGCCGCGTCGCCCTCGGCATACAGCCATCCGTTGGCGCCCAGGTGCTGGCAAATTTCCGCTTCGAAGTGGTGTTCTTGGTGCAGATTGCTCATGCGTTCCCCGGGACGGTCTATTGTTCTTTCGGTGCGAGTTGGCCCGGCTCGCGAGTCAGCGGCGCGTCGGTCGCCGGCACGCGAAACGAGCTGTCGCGGTTCATGCTGCCGCTTCCAGAGCAGACTGCTGCTCGCGCACGTCGATTTTGCCAGTGACGGCAGCAGATATCAGCGCGCTGCGACGTTCTTTTAACAATTCCATAGCGTGCTCAGCCCCCGCTTTAAGCCTGTCTAGTTTTGATGTCTCGGCGTCGAGGAATGCGACGATGTCGAATTGCTCCTCGAGGGGAGGCAAACAAATCGTAAGCGGGTGGATATCGTTCCTGTCGACGCCCGGAACGGCTGATTTCATCGAGTTGAGAACGAATATTTCCTTTAGCGATTGGAGCATATACCAAAGGTATTCGGGAGAATTATTGAACATCTGGACAGCGTAGAGAGCCGTATTAAGTGGCCAACAATTAGCCTTTACTAAAGTGAACTCCCCGATTGTTCCATATCGACCAGTAACTATGGTCGGTCCTGTCGTGATTGCAACATTGTGACGCCCAGAGACGCCACCCGATGAGACGACAGGAATGTCTCCCTCAATTCTCTCCTCAGCTGGTAGGTCGTGCCCACGTTGAAGCACCACTGCCCGCTTGAGAGCCTTTAGCTCCCAATGTGCCGGTACCTCGCCGAGCCACGCCACACCCGAACCCTTCATCGGCACGTCAGGATTGAGGCCACGGGTCACCGCGTGCGAGATGGTTGCCTGGCGCTTTTTTGCCAGCAGGGCAAGGAGCTTTTCTTGCTCTGCAATCAGAGTATCAATCTTGCTGGTTTCGCGGTCGAGGAAGGCGGCGATGGCCAATTGCTCTTTTAAAGGTGGCAGAGGTACGGGTAGCTCGAGAATTACGGATTGTCCGATATTGAGCATCGAGCTGCTTGCCCCAGTAGCCGCCAATTCAATTTGACCTCTGACTTCCTCGATGCTGAGATAGCAGGACAAGAAATGCGGCGTGCATTGCTCGCTTTGCAAACGAAGTCGATACAGCTTGTCACATAGCAAAAGATTTCTGTAGTCCTTCGTGGCCACGGCCGCGCTACCAACCAGCTCCCGCGTGTTAGCGCGAGAAATTAGCAAATCCCCTTGCGCAATACCGAGTTCGGGGATTGCCCTTAGCTCGGAAGGTAGTTTCTTGTTCTCAAGTGGGTTGAACACTCCACCGTTCACGCAGCCGACTTTAAGAACGCCCCACTCATCTTCGCCATCAACCGCGAAATTCTCACACTGTGGACTCCAGCCCTGTTCGATTGAGCTGACTAGCCTCTTAACACGCTTCACGTTCCAATGCTGCGGTACCTCTGCGAGCCACTCCTGGCCGCTGTCCTTGTATTCCCGATAGCGTGACAAGCTCATTCCGCCAGTTCCTCAAGCATCTTCATGATATTGGCCGACACCGTCTTCAGTTCTTCATCAATCGTGTGCAGGTCGCGCGGTGGCTCGAACACATAGAAATGCCGGTTGAAAGGAATCTCGTAGCCTATCTTGCTCTTTTCGTCATCAATCCACGCGTCGAGCGCATGAGGCAGGACTTCCCGTTTGAAGTAGGCGGCAATGTCTTCGGAAAGCGGTACATTCTCGGCGTCGCGCAACGCACTATCCGGTTGTGGCTGGCCTTTCTGTTTTCCCTTCAGGCCGAGCACGACCTTACCATTCCCGTCGCGTATCGGGCGCTCAACAGTAATCGTGGTGAAGCCAAAGTCTTCGTTCCTGAATACTCGCGAAATTGGTATCGACTTCAACTTGCCGCCAGCAGGCACTCCCGGCGCACGCCCGCCAGCAGGTACGACCCAGCGGGAAAGCTCTTTGCCTTCGGCATCCAGTACCGTTGCGAGTTCAGCTTCGACGAAATCCCCAAAAAGCCGGGTGACAGTCTCGATTTGCTCGTCCGACATTTCTCTACGCTTGCTGCCCAAGCTCTTGCGCATCTTCTGCCAAAAACTAGACGCGTCGATAAGCTGCACGTAGCCCTTGCGGTGATGCGGCTTTTTGTTTGACAGAATCCACACGTATGTCGAGATGCCGGTGTTGTAAAACATGTCGGTCGGCAGGCCGATGATGGCCTCCACCAGGTCGTTCTCCAAAACGTACCGGCGGACTTCGGATTCGCCCGAACCAGCACCGCCAGTAAAGAGCGGCGAACCGTTAAGCACAATGCCAAAGCGGCTGCCACCTTCGTTCGCCGAACGCATCTTTGAAAGCAGATGCATAAGGAACAACATCGAGCCGTCAGACACACGCGGCAGGCCCGGGCCGAAGCGGCCATCAAAGCCCTTCTCTTCATGCTCCTTGCGCACCGCCTTTTCGACCTTTTTCCACTCCACACCGAACGGCGGATTGGAGAGCATGTAGTCGAACTTGCGTCCGCTGTGACCGTCGTCCGACAGGGTGTTGCCGACAATGATGTTGGCGACGTCCTGTCCCTTAATGAGCATATCGGCCTTGCAGATGGCATACGACTCGTCGTTAAGCTCCTGCCCGAACATGGTCAACCGTGCCTCAGGGTTGTGTTCGAGCAGATATTCACCCGCAATCGAGAGCATGCCGCCTGTCCCTGCGGTCGGGTCGTAAATCGTGCGTACCACCGCGTTGCCGGGCGTGAGCACGTCGTCGTCCTCAATGAACAGCAGGTTCACCATGAGCCTGATGACCTCGCGAGGCGTGAAGTGCTCCCCAGCAGTTTCATTCGAGATTTCCGCGAACTTGCGGATGAGCTCTTCGAACACGAGGCCCATCTGGTTGTTGTCGACCTTCTCGGGATGCAGGTCGATATTCGCGAACTTCTCGGTGACCAGGTACAGCAGGTTTGCTTTTGCAAGCCTCTCCACCTGGGTATAGAAGTCAAAGCGTTCGAAAATGTCGCGTGCAGCGGGCGAGAACGCCTGAACGTAGGTGTACAGGTTCTGCCGGATGTTGTCCTGGTCGCCCAGCAGTTTGACGAGGTCGAGCGGTGAGGTGTTGTAGAACGACTGTCCCGCCTTGCGGGTGACGAACGGGTCCGGATTCAGCCCCGCCTTGGTCTTGGCTTCAAATTCAGCAAGCACGGCCGCCTTGGTCGGCTCTAGTACGCAATCGAGACGTCGCAGTACGGTGAACGGCAGGATGACGCGTCCGTACTCCGACTGCTTGTAATCGCCGCGCAGAAGGTCGGCTACGGACCAGATGAAAGAAGACAAGGCCTGATGGTTCATTTTTTCGATACCTATCCCGCTACTGCTTGTTGGCTTGTCGACCGCCCGAGTCGGACGGTGATTTGGCGTTGCCGTAATTAACGGCAGGAAATGCCAGAGATTTTACATCCCGACCTGGAAATTGAAGCTGGATATCGCTTTGGCCGTTGCGAGGGCGGTCTATTCGGTCGCCGCGATTCCGGAGCGCGGCGCACTCGATGGCGCAAACAGCCAGTCTACGGGGGCTCTGGCAGCTGCCAGGAGAATGGGCAACCCGTGGGAGCCGCAAATGCCGCAGAAGTTACGCGTTCTCGTACGGCGAGATTCACGGGGACCCGATACGCTGCAGGGCGTTCACCCGCGTAGAATGCGGAAAACGCCGAGTCGGGGAGTAAGCTTGGACGCCAATGTGGTTGCGAACGCTGCGCACGCAGTGTCGGCAGTTGCCGGGAGCGCGATGCATGGCGCATCTTTCGGTATTGCTAGCGCGGTTCACGCCGCATCAGCCGTAGCCGCTTCTGCGACAGTAGCAACGGATGAAACGTTTTCTTGTTTGGGGATTAAGGCTCTCGGGCGGTGCCAGTACAACCCTCTGAAGCCCAACAACGCATACTTGACCCTCGGCGACGCACTCGCGGCGCTCGGCCTCGTAATCGCTTTCCTCCAGCTCGGAACCCCTACAGTTCGACTGCGCAACCGAATCCGTGCGCAGATGATAAAGCTAGCCTTTGCGTTGTTCCTCCTCGTTTTCGCGTTCACAGGCTACGCGGCTCTAATCCCGTCGCTCTATTCACTACCGCCATCTTCCCCGTTGGGCTACCCGGTTGTCTGGGAGCTAGCGGGAGCGTTGAGCGGATTAATTGCATTCGTCATAGTGGCCTACAGCTATTTCTGGCCGACAAAGTTCAGTCGCCGAAACGCCCAAGGATTTGCTCAAGCTGGCATGTACACGCTCGCAGCTGGTGACACCGACGCTTTGCGCGCCCTCTCCGTGGAAATTGCGAGCAATGCCGGCCGTCTCGTGCAGGCCGCTTCGGTGGGGCTTATGAAGCTTCACCAGAAAAAACCCCTTCTCGAGCACGAGAAGGTCGCGTATCAGCTGCTGCAGATGCTGTCTGACCGGCGGTTTTGTAGGGTGGTCGTAGAGTCATCGCCCGGTACCCTGGTTGCGATAGTCGAAGAACTCAAAGGGCGCCACGCGGACCGGGACGTGGCCAAGTCGTTACTGCGTGAGCTGTCTGCCAGCGCGGTGCTGAGCGACAATTCCTTCCTGGAAAAGGAAGAGAAGTACGCGGGACTAGGGCACTACGGCATGTACACGCGTGCCATATACGGCGACTATCACTTCTCTGGTAACCGCTTTGAATTGTTCGACGGGTGGAAAAGCTATCGAACAGAGGACGTGACAGGCGGCTCAACGGAGCGCTATTGCAGGGCCTTCAAGTCGATGCTTGAGGGCTACTTCGAGTACAAAGATTTCTACAACTATCCGAGCGCGCTAGTACATGCGTTCAAAAATCTAGTGGAAGTGTTTCGGACGCAAATGTGGGAACTCCAAGGCGTGCCGGACGATAGCGCGTATCGAACGCAAGCGTACAAAATCGCATCGGTAATAGCAGACACCTACGGTGAGGCGCACGACCTGATAGTAAAGAATCAGGCCGCACTTCCCACCGACTACGGTGACGAGGACAAGAAGCATCCAACTCTCGGGGACATCTCCATATATGCGGTGTACGCGAAGGCATTCTTCGAACTAGTCGAAGGCGCCGCAGTTGACCGAGGACACGACGAAGCCTTACGTCTGATGCTCCTCGACATATTCGAACGAGTCGCAGGTACATTAGGCAATGGTGGGCCTGCTGCTGGCGAGATTAATCGGCGAGTCAAGGCACTGTTGGTAGAAAAGCTGAAACGGAATATGGTTGATGGCTACTATCCGTTCGTTTCGCGGCCGCTCTGTTATCTCGTTGGCGTTTGGGATGCCAGTGAGGTGCCAGACGACGACACGCGCATAAATTTCATGACTCGGGCATTCCACGGGGCGTTGCGTGAGTATTTCTGGAGCGCATATCTCGTCGACTCCGAGAAAGCGCAGGAACTAGTGGCGGACTACGTTGCGTTCGATAGCGATACAGGTGAGCTCGTACAGACAAACCGCTACGGCCACGCCAGCAAGCTTAAGCTCGAGCGCCCCGCACATCCCTTGGAAGACACAGCAGCTCGGTTTGCACGCGTCAAACGTGTCCGATAGTACTCGTCGAACCGACTGCGTATCCTTACCGCTGCGACCTGGTGAATTCATGGCAAAAAGCAAGCATCGTCAAAAGAAGCGGCGCCCATCGAATAGGCCGACGCCAGACGACGGCTCGTCCTTCATCTCCGTCTCAAGTCTTTTTCACGGTATCGCGCGCGACGACTTAGTGGCCGCTCTCCAGATTCGAGGGAAAGCATCCCTCGACGACTTCCCCAAACTCCTTATCGAAGTTCGGGAGGCGTTGGACGTCGGTGACCGCCTCTGCATCCTGGCGACACTCGCGTTCTACGGAACTTTCGGTTCTGCAAAGAAGGGCCGTGCATGGCAGGCTGAAAGGGGGGGCAGCCAATCTCACGTTGAATTGGCACAAGCGTTCTTGCTTCAACGCCGTCGGGAAGAAGCTGGAGAACAGAGCCCATCTCCACAGTCAATTCAACGGCTATTCGAACTTCTGACCGAGCTAACGAAATCCTTCAATTCCATGGGTTTCGCTCAGAGTACAGATGGACTATCGGACGAGGCTCGCGCTGTACTCATGTTGCAGCAGCATTTGCGAGTCCACACGCAAGCCGTACGCAATTGGACCTATTTTCAGCAAGCCATCGACCTCTGCACAAGGATTCTTGCCAAGTTAGAGCCCGAGTTTGCTTCGCAAATAGGCATTCCGGCGAGTCAACTGGTCGCTCTATTTGACTTGTTTCGCAGTAGGACCGAGGCACGTGCCCGAGAACACCTTCGCAGGTTGTCAGCTATGCGGAAGCGGAAGACGCTCGAAGCATTGGTCGAGGCGTACCCTCACGAATTCCCGGAGCTGCTGGATGACCCGCGCCAAGTCGCTGCCGAATTAAAGCGACTTGGCTACAACAGGGAGCAGGCAGCACTGATGATGCTTGCCTATGCAGATGGTCTCCTGCCACGAATCTTCGAATTTTCCTGTAGCGAAGTTAGCGACGAACTGGGTCTCGAAATTGGTCCAATACAAACAGTTCTCGGTAACCTCGGGCATCGGTTTGGCGATTTGGCCAGCGCAAATTCTGGACATCTCCTTCTGGACAATCCCATATGGTGCAAGCCTTTGGTCCAGGTCGATGACGACCGCTTCTATTGCTTCATGCCTCCACTGTTTACTGGCTATTTCTTTGCAACAGTTCGACACCTGCTTGGTGGGCGCGAGATGCTTCTGAGGAAATTCGAACGCGAAAAAGCTGGCTTCCTCGAAGAGGAGATTGAACGTCTGTTTCGGTCAGCCTTCAGTGACACAGAGGTTGCTCGTAGTTATAAATGGCCCGAAGGTGAGCACATCTATGAAAACGACCTTATAGTTCGCGTCGACTCCCACCTCTTCTTAATTGAGGCGAAATCTGGCAGTGTGACTCCGCAAGCATTGCGCGGAGCGCCAGATAGGGCCCGCCGACACGTTCGAGACTTGCTGTTGGCTCCGTCCGAGCAGTCGCTTCGATTGCAAAGACGCCTTCAGGCTGCGCTTGACGACGTATCGAAACGCGACGCGCTAGTGCCAGAATTCCCCGTCTCGCTCGATGGTGTGAGAACCGTGTTGCGCCTTTCAGTTACGCTGGAGGACTTCGCCGTACTACAGTCAAACCTTTCGCTTGCGAAGCGCGCCGGGTGGATACCAGAAGACCATCCTATTGCTCCTTGCATGCTGGTCTCCGACTTGGCAACCGTATTCGACATTCTCGATACGCAAGCGCAAAAGATTCACTACTTGAAACGTCGGCTCGAGCTTCACCAAACTCTTCTTCACTTTGGGGACGAACTTGACCTTCTCGGCTTTTACCTGGCAACCGGATTCAACATCGGGGACGCTGAGATAAATGGCACCGCCCTTTCCATTTCAGGCTTGTCGCGCAAGATTGACTTGTACTACACCCAATTGGAAGCGGGGTTGGCACCGCGTAAACCGAAAGCCAAGGTGACGCGGTTATGGTTCGATATTATCGCTACCTTTGAACGGCGCCGGTTCCCCGGTTGGTCAGAGGCAGCATGCATTGTCCTTAATTTCGGGCACGAAGAACAGGAGCAGATGGAACGAATGTTCACACGTGTCTATAAGAACGTCAAGAAGCGAGGTTTTAAGGAAAACAAAACGTCAAGTGTCGTTGCTGTGCCTCAAGTCTTCCGGAACACCGCCTTGGCAATGTATGCGTACAAAGAGACTGCTGCAGCGAACCGGGAAGAAGCCATGGAGGACCTCGCGCTGAGCACGTTCGACGAATCGCACGTCGACTTGTGCCTCATCTTTGGCGTGAACGTTGAAAAAGGCCACTATCCGTACTCGACGGTCAGGCTATTCACGCGGCCGACCAACATAGAACCAGGTCTTGCTGAAGCAAATTGAAAGACGTCGAGGTTCCGAAGAGGCGCATTTTCGATTGCACGAGGAAGATAGGAGCGTCACGAGATGTGCAGACCAACGTAGTTATAAGCCTCACCCGTGAAGCGCACGGCACACAACCTTTACATATGCGACGCAGGACGCCAAATGCAACTGAAGACCGTGGTATTTGAACTGACGGACGTGGAAAGGGGAGCGCCTCGAGCCATATCTCAAAAGCAAATACGGTGGCCTACTGATACCGGCAGATTTTGACCCTACGAGAACTACGAATGGAACGCGTGTTCAGGGTGAAAAATCAACCTATCGGTCCACACTACCTGAGCACTTCCCAATGGGTGCGCCGGATTGGGTGGTAGCCCACACAAAGGGCGGCCGGACTTCGCAGTAACCTGTACCTGAGTCACTCAAAGGCGAACGCTGCCGATATTACTCGGCCGTTCGAATGAACACGACATCTGCGTTGGTGTGCGGACGATGAAGGCGATGGTACGCGTATATTTCGAGTTCCAGTTCATTGAAATAGGACATCACATCGTCGCTTGCCTCGACGCCCGATTCAACGCCAATAAAATCTATGTCCCCCGGTAAGCCCGCGCTGGTGTTACGTTGGACGTAGACACTCACTGCTGCCGAACGATTGACAGCAGCGAGTACTTGCTGCATGCACACTCCAGATAGCAACACGACCCGTGAACGCGTAAGCGCACCATCAATGTCCTTAACAAGTTCTGCGAGGCGAATGGCATTGACAAATTCGCCGGTGTCTCGCACAAGATGCTTGTCCAGGTCAACCACATCGTGACCTAAGGCATCTGAGATTTTTTGTGCAAGCGTAGTCTTCCCGGCTCCATCGCAGCCATCGAACGATACAATCCCGCTCGGCAGCGGCCTTAACACCTCAACAAGCGCCGTGACGTATTGCAATTCGATTCGCCGCTTGGTCAATCGATGCCTCCCATTGTCCTGAACCGTGATGTCTCACTCGACGCGAAAGAACCCCGGCATGGGCGCTCGAACAAAATTTCGCTGAAATGCAAGACAGCACTTCAATGCACAGCTAGCCGAACATGGTCGACTGTGCTCTTCAGGAACGCGCTACGTACTCGTCGGAGTCCAGTCGACGATGGGCACTCGTTCAATTTACTTTTTTCTGCGCTCCGACTGGAATTGGTACGTTTATCCGCCCCCAGTCGCAAGTCGAAAAGCGTCTCGTAGCGAAATTCTGCCCCCTCCTTCTGAGGACGGAAAGGCTGCCCTGCATCGATGTCTACCGGCTGAATAGTCCTCGTCAGGGCTCACGCACGGCTCTATGGGCGATTCGGCATCTCGGGCTGAGCGCAAGCCATCTTCAGCCCTCCAGTGAAAACGGTGAGCCGCCAGTGTTTTCCTCGAACCATTGAAACGCGTCCTCAACGCTGATAAAGCTGACGCGCTCGCGCATGGCCTTGAGCGTTTTGACTTGCTCCTTGATGTCGGGAGGTGGGCTGCCATACGCATTGAGTACTGCTTTTCCCGCAAGTACCCGTTCCAGTCTTACGTTCTCCAGCTCGAGCGTGACCTTGAAAAAGCCGCGCGAGATAGCGTTGTTTGTAAGGCTGTCGTCCGCGACGATGACCTGGACCGAGGTATCCGAGTCGGCAGCATCACCCCACAGGGTCGCGGTATCGGTCAAATCCGTGCCGATAAGTTCACCAGCACGCGCATAGCCGTCATGCACGCTGGTGACGGTTTTGTGAATTGGGTCGATGAGGAACGATACATCCACAGGCGTCTCTCCATCAGGTCAGGGGCGATGCGAACCATAATACACGCCGATGCCACGTGCGAAAGTGCGCCGACGGGGCGGGCATCGCTCTGGTAGGCTAGCTTTACGGGGTCGAAAACGGCTTCCGCGATACCTATGCTGATTGAGTCTCACAAATGGAGCCAACATGCAGGTAAGCACCGAAAATCTCGTAGACATGCTGCAGGAAATCGAGACTGCAGACCCTATCGACTACGCCGACCTGCCGTTTGACGAGAAGGAACTGCGTCGGCTTGTTGTCGGCTCACTCGTCGACCGCCACCAGCTCGTCCAGAAGGACCTGAACGTCGATGACGTACACGGCATGTATCTGCTAAGCACGGCCAAACTCCTGCTTGAAAACACCGTCCTGCGTGCCCGCCTTTTGCTTCTGCAAGGCCAGTCGGTCGACGTCCAGGCGCTGCTTGCGCCATTCAGGCTGAAAACCAGACCTAGTTGCAAGTGATGCCTTACAGGCCACTCCTCGAAGCCATGAAATGAAAACGCCCGCCTGAAATACAGTAGCCAAACACCCGCGTAAGGCGTTTCCGGAAGCTCCGGCCTATTCACGTTATACGTTATTTTGCTGCATCAGGCCGTGCGCGCGCATGTACAAAGCACTTTGAACCGTTCGGAACTACGCTGTGCGTAGCTCTAAACTCATTGCTACGTCAACTTCAGGGCGACCAGCCAACGGAGGGAATTTTGGAGATGTCGGCGAGGCCGGTGCTCCGCACAGCGGTGGTCTCACTGCTTGTCGCGATACGCGACAACCTCATAAATGCGTCAAAGGAGCTGACCTCCGCGAGTGCGATGAGCATCGCGCAATCCGATAGCCTCCTGATTGTTCAGGAAGCTACTCGCGTGAGCAACGAATTACTCGACACGAGATGCGGTGTGTTCGCCTATCCGTAAGGTCCAACCCTGTGCATTTGAACGGTGCCGTGTGCCTATCGCCCCGAATCAGCACTCCGTCCACAAAATTTCGAGGTTTCTCCGGGACCGCGACGGGCGAAGCGGCATCGGACTGCATCATACTGGCGCTGCCACGAAACCGGCAGCATGCTGACAGGCCGCCGGGTCCGGGGAGTCCGCTCGCGTCGCGCTCGCCTCAAGGAGGCATATGAAAGAGGAGGCCGTGGGAGATACTGGAAGTGCGGTCGTGGTTGTCATTCGTGACGCCATTGCTATCGCATTCTGCGTACAACCCGTACGTTGGCGACAAGCCCGAAAGGTGCTGGGAGGATGACGGGGAACATCCGCACTGCTGCTTGGCGGGCTGCTTCATCCCCAGCTGATATCCTCCCCAGGCGATGAGAAGTCCGCCGACTACGGCGTACACTCCCTTGAGCGATTCCGCCGGAAGAGCGGCACGAATGCTCTCCCAGACCGTGCTATTCAGGCTCTTGTTGATAAACAGGTTGTGGCCCAGCTTCGCCGAAATCGCGGCGGGCGAGTGAGGGTCATCAAAAGCGCCGAGCCACGCTTTTGAGAGTGCCTTGCGTAGGTCGTCGCCAAGGTGAGGATAGGCGCTGCTTGAGATAGCCTCATTGCAGAAGTCGCAAATGAAGCCGCCGAGGGCTTTGTTGCGCACATCCCTGAGTTCTTGGTTATAGTCGAAAAGACATCCCTTGCTGCCAAAATGCATCGTATGGTCCAGGTCCGGGACTGCAAGCGCCGATGCCTGTCGTAGCAGCAACGCCAGAAAAAGCTCAACCTCGGTGGGAGGCGCCATTGTGCGTTCCCATTGCCCGAGCGCGATTAACGCTACTAGCGGAGCGCCGTCCGGTTTGCGGATTGAATGACGGTTATCTGTGAGAGACGCAGTTGATAGCACTACAAACTTGCTGACCGGTGGCTCTTTGCATTCACTCGTCAATTTCTCGAGATGTTTCTGCATACGTCCGCCGAAAAGCTCGAGAGCCCGTTCATTCTTGATTTCTTCTCGAGACCATCTTTTTTTCAGAGGCCACGGGAGGGATGCCTCTTTCAAACGGCTTATCAAGGCATCGTTTTCTGGTGCGGGCACAAGTTCAAATTGCAAGCTGCCCTGAACGCAATTCAGCTGCAGGATGAGGAATCGCAGCGCCGCCGAACCGCCTTTGCCAAGCGCATCGGTGACGACCCCGATACGCACGGCGCGAGGGGTAGGTCGCTCGTTCGACTCCATGGCCGCAGCGGCTGCTGTCAGTGCTGCTCCAAGACGTGCGAGAATCTTCATGCTGACCACTCCGCTCAATGCTCGCCCGGCGCAGTGTCACACCGCACAGGTCGCCGGCAGTTTCGCTTTTCGAAAAGACTCGAACGGCTGAACAAGTCCGCAGTGTATCTCCCTGGGGCAGCGCGGCCACTTTTGACTGAGGTGGCTTGGCAACGAGCGCCAGCCCGCGCTGCCCCAGGCGGTCGATTTCTGCGGTACTAAAATAGCCGCTGTCGCCAACCACCAGCCCCTTGATATCGGCAAGAAATTCCTGCTGTCTCAGCGCATGTACGTCGTCGGTGTTGGCGGGTGGATGCTTAATGGCGAGCGAGTCTACCAGGCGTTCGCCACGACATACCCGCTTCTGACATCTAGAGATTATTCGGGCGGACGCGTGAGTCTCGAAACGTTCCCTCATGCCATAACATGCGCCGTTCGTGGGAAAGAATTCACCTCCGCAAGACAGAACGCTCTCAGCGTAGACAACTTCTTGCCAACGTAGGAATCGACGCGACAGCGTTGAGGTCCATAGACGCCGTAGATGCCGCCCTGTGCGCACTGACGGCAGGATTCTTGCTGACAGGGCGAACCTATTCATATGGCGATGCTGCCGGAGGATACATTCGGGTGCCTGCACTTACCGAACAAGGTCAAACGAACATGGCTTTGAGCCGGCGATAGAGCCTTGCATACAGGCTCGACAACCGCAGCCGTGACTGTCATTCAGTTCGTCAGCCGGCGGTAAGCACTCAGATGGCGCACCAGGCCTTGCTTGTCGCCACGCGTCTCAAAAAGTATCGCTAGGTTGTGATGTGCGTCAGCGTAGGCGGGATTGAGTTCGAGACACCGTTCGTAGCTACGCTCAGCTTCGTCGAATCGACCCAACCCCTCAAGCGCGACTGCTCGGTTAAAGTGCAGCACCGCGTCCCCTGGAAAATGGGATAGCGCGTCGTCAAACACACGCAGCGCGTCCTCGCAACGCTTCTCGTCTTCACACAGTAAAGCGCCCAAGTCAACGTAGGCGGCGTAGAACGGCTCGGGCGAGAACTCTATTGCTTGTCTGTATGCCCGCTCCGCGCCTTTCACGTCGGACTTCCTCAATTGCTCTCCAAGGTCGTACCATTCCTCGGCTTGGAGAGCGGCATCCTTCCGCCATGGTGATGTGTCGAGGACAGCGACATATCCCTTGATTTCCGCAACCTCAAAATCCAGCAGGAGCTGCCCCGTGGCGGCGTCCCACTGCGACGGGCCGGTCTTCACGACGACGTCGTTCCCGACAGCTGTGACGCGAATACCTGAGAGTGGCAATTCGTCCGGCAGCTCATCCCGCAGTCGCGAGAGGGCTTGGACAATCTTGCGCGGAGGTATTTTTGCGGAACGTAACTGCAATGCGGTGCGCAGCAGAACGACATCCTGGAAGGTGAATCGAAGTTCGTTGCGCGGCCCGCGCAACGGCGTCACGAACCCGGCAGCAACCAGGCCGGAAACTACACGCCGGGACACGCCCAGCATCTCCTGCAGCTTGGTTAGCGTAATTTCGTGCGCGGTGCTTTGTGGCGTCACTTGCGAGCTCGGACCTTCGCTGTGGTCTCGGTGGACGCTTTGGGAGCACGAGCCGCAGGCTTCCGAACTTTCGGCGCTGCAGAAATTTCAGCGACCGGCTCCGCGCTCGCACGCTTGGGCGCTGCCGTGGCCTTAGCCTTCGCGCCTCCCTTAAGACTGGCGCGTAATGCTTCCATGAGGTCGATAACGTCGCCGCCAGATGCCGCCTCTTCCGACTCGGCCGAGATGACTTCCTTGCCTTCAATCTTTCTGTCGATGGCCGCAAGGATGCGCTTTTTCTCTTCGTCCTCGTAGGCCGACGGGTCGTAGCTATCCTCAGCACCCTGCTCGATGATTTGCAACGCCAGCTTTAGCTCAGCAGCCGACACTTGAACGTGTTCGATGTTCAAGTCCTTCAGCGACCGCACCTCGTCCGCAAAGAGCAACTGCTGAAAAACCAGCCCGTCTTCGTCCGGCCGCACCTGAACGATTCGAGTCTTGCCCTTGAAGGCCCACTTGGCCAATGCGCATCGACCGCTCTCGGCCAGCGCCTGCTGGAGCAAGCCGTATGGCTTTCCGCCTCGTTTGTCGGGTGCGATGTAATACGCCTTGTCGTAGTAGACCGGGTCAATCGCTTTCTCCGGTATGAATGCCAGTATCTCGACGACGTGACTGGCGGCTTCCTCCAGCGCCTTAAGTTCGTCACCGGTGAATACGACGTATTTGTCCTTCTCAAACTCGTAGCCCTTCTTCATCGAAGAGCGCTCGACAACCGCGCCTGTCGACTCCGAGACGTACTGCTGTTTCACGCGGGAGCCGTCGGGAGCAAGCAGGTTGAATTTGACGTCGGAGGCACTTTCCGTCGCGGGATAGAGCTTGACAGGGATGGAAACGAGCCCAAAGGACAGGGATAACGAGGCGATGGAACGAGCGGGCATGGACTTCTCCTCGCGGATGACCGGGTTTCAGCCAGCCGGCCAAGCAATGCATGTGCCCCCTTCGGGGCTCCGGGTCTCCAGCTGGCATTCGGAACGTCCCACATTCCTGCGCTGGCCACCAGTCGAATCATTGTAGACGCTTCATTGCTGATGCCAACGACTGCCTCGTTGACCAGTAATCGGCCCACGGGTCTTGGGTCTGGAAGCTCAGGTACTCGCGCGCCGTCAGCACGGTCCACTGCGCGCCACTCTTCAGGGCGGAAAGCTGCTCCCACGACACCGGCATCGAGACCCCCATGCCCGGCCGAGCCCGGGCGGAAAAGGCCGCGACAGTCGTCTGGCCCATTCCGTTGCGCAGGTAGTCGACAAATACCTTGCCGACGCGATGGGAAGGCCCGGGTGTTGCCGAAAATCGCTCGGGAATGGTCTTGGCGAGATGTCGGACAAATGCGCGCGAGAACCCCTTCACGGCATCGTAGTCTTGCTTGGGCATCAGGGGCACAGCGATGTGTAACCCTTTGCCGCCGCTCGTCTTGAGCCACGCCTTGAGCCCCAATTCGGTCAAGAGGGCGTGGACAAGCAGCGCGGCTTCCTGCATCTGCCCCCACTTCTGCCCTTCGCCAGGGTCAAGGTCGAAGATGACCCGGTCGGGCCTATCGAGCCTTTGCACCGTCGAGTTCCACGTGTGAAACTCGACAACATTCATCTGTGACGCCGACATGAGCGCGTCAAGCGTGTCGACTGTCAGCAAGGGCCGGTGCCCAGGCCACAGATTCGGGTCGTGTTCCTTCAGACCTGGCATCCTCGTCGTCTCCGCATGCTTCTGGAAGAACATTTCCTCGTTGATGCCGGCGGGCGCGCGCAGCATCGCCAGCGGACGGTCCTTCAGGTGGGGCAACAGCCACTGCGCGACACTCTCGTAATAGCGGACCAGGTCAAGCTTGGTGATGCCGGTCGTTGGGTCAATCACTCTGTTCGGGTGGGTAACCTTGACGTCTGGCGCAGGTTTCGACGCTAATGTCTTGGCGGCTTCGCGAGTGATGTCGCTTGCCGACTTGTCGAAGCGCAACCCTTTGAAGGAGGCCTGCCGCACGAGACCGTCGGGGGTCCACTCGGCGAACTCAACCTCCGCGACCAATACCGGCTGGACCCAGCGCTCGCTGCCGGCGGTGCGCCTGGACCACCGCCGTGGTTTGGCGGTGGCGACGTCAAATCGCACGGAATCCGCTTCAAGCGGGGTAAGGCGGGTCCACAGGTCTCGCGCAGTACGGGCATCCCAACCGGTTCCAACGCTGCCGGCATCGCGGAGCTTGCCATCATCGTAGTAACCGAGTAGCAGGCTGCCAACCTCACCGGGCGCAGTGCTTCGATTGGTAAAGCCGCAGATGACGAACTCCTGGCGAAGCCTGCATTTTGCCTTGAACCACGTCTGCGACCTCCCCGATACGTAAGGCGCATTGCGACGCTTGAACATTAGGCCTTCCAGACCCAATTCCGAGGCGGCTTGGTATACTTGTGCCGGTGGCGCCTGAAAGTCCTGACTGAAGCGAATCCGCTCGCCCGCATCTTCCAAAAGCTGCGCGAGGAGCGCGCGCCTTGCACTCAGTGGCACCTTCCGCAGGTCCTGTCCATCCAAATACATCAGGTCAAACGCAAAGTAGACGATGTTCTTGTTGGAAGCGCCGTCTATCGCATTCTGCAGAGCGGCGAAATCAGGGATGCCATCCTTGAGCACGACAATTTCGCCATCGAGCCATGCACTCGAGACGGGGAGTTTTTTAACCTCTGCCGCGAGACTCATCAGCTTTTTCGTCCAGTCATGGCCGCCGCTGGTGGAGAATCGCACACGGCCCTTGTCTATCCGCGCGAGCATTCGGTAGCCGTCAAATTTGGTCTCTGCTATCCAGTCGCCTCCGGTCGGCAGGGAGCTCGCCAAGGTCGCGAGTTGCGGCTCGATTTTTGCGGGAAGCGGAGCCGGTACGGCTGCAGAGAGGTCGATTGCCGAATCAGCGCCGTGCGTGGGCCGAGCAGACTTGGGTTCGCGCTCTTCCGCAAGTCCGAGGGGTTTCCCGACGACGCTGTCAGGTAACGCTTTAACGACATCGTATTGCGTGAGCGGTTGCGCCCACTCGTCATTTTTCTTAAACAGCAGCCACAGGTCCTGCGGGTCGTCCGGCTTTGCTATTCGCACCAGCTCCCACATGCCGGCGAGCTTTTCGCCGTGGAGTTGGAACACGAGCTTTCCGACTTTCATCCCCTCGTGCGGGTCGCCGACCGGCTCCCACGTTCCACGGTCCCACACGAGCACGGTGCCGGCGCCGTACTGCTTGGGCGGAATCGTGCCTTCGAAGCTCGCATAATCAAGCGGGTGGTCCTCGACATGAATCGCAATCCTTTTTTCCTTCGGGTCGTAGCTGGGCCCTTTCGGCACGGCCCAGGACATCAACACGCCGTCGAGTTCAAGTCGAAAGTCGTAGTGCAGTCGGCCAGACCAATGCTTTTGCACAACAAAGGCCAGGCGCTCGCTCTCAGCTGATGCGGTTTCAGCCGATGCCGCCGGCTCAGGCGTGACATCGAAGTCCCGCTTTTTTCGGTAGCGGGACAGCGGCAAACGTGTCGGGTCGGAAATGGCGGGCATGGCTTAAGTGTAGGACCTCACGTGCTGCGCGGTCCCCGACATACTCCCGGACGACGCCTTTCGTCAACCTGCACAAATTGCAGTCGTCCACCGTCGCGCTATCCTATGAACAGGACCCGCTGAAGAATACGAGGAGGCGCCAAATGGCAACGTATCACGAACTCAAGGCAGAATTGGCCGACCTTGCCCGTCAAACGGAGGAAGCAAAGGCGCTCGAAATTCAAGCTGTCGTTGACGACATTCGCGCGAAAGTCGCCGAATACGGACTCACCGAAAAGGACATTTTCGGGCGCAGGAGCCGTGCTCAGGCAAAGAGAGTCTTCATCAGCATACCAAAGTATCGCGACCCGAAGACCGGCGCCGAATGGACCGGCCATGGCCGGGCGCCCGCATGGATTAAGGCAGTGAAGGACCGCACCGCGTTCTTGATAGCAGGTCCAGCCGGCGCAGCGCCGGTCAAGCACACGAGCAGGAAGGCTGCCGGCAAGGGCGCCGCTTCAGAGAAAACTACGGGCAGCAAGGTTGCGGAGACGAAATCGGTGCGTCGCGTCAAACGCGGGTCAGCCGGGAAAGAGACGGCGCAGGCGACGGAATAGCCTGAGGGCGGAGGTAACTTAACCGCCGTGCGTGCCTGTGCGCCGCACGCGCAGTTGTGCCGTGTCAGCCAGGGGCGGAAACACGTTCCAGTAACCGTCGTCGTGTTGGAAGAAGAACAGCGCGTGCGAACCCGTCGGTAGCCAAGTCTCCACGCACACGTAGCGGGCTCTGCCTGAGCGGGTACGACCGAAGGCGGTTACATGCACTGGCGTGGTAGGGGTGAGCCATTTTTCCACTTGGTATCGCAGTGACTGCGCCTTTACGTCTTTCATCTGCTGCTCCCGTACACCGGTACTTTCGCAACCCATTCGCCAGATACAGCGAAAATGCTAACCAAGAACCGGGTGCCTCGATGTTCGACGCCATTTTCCCGCGCCGCATCGAGAGCTTCAACAACCACTTTAACCATAGCGCCAAAAGCAAGCAACGGCGTATGCTTCAGCAAGATAGCAACAAAAAGAAGAGTAGCCCAAAAGCGCATGTTCGGCGGCTCTGGACGATGATTGTTGGTGCGCTGCACCACACAGTTGTTTGGCCTTAGTTGGCCAGCCTGGATTGTTCCTCGACAGACGGACATACGCCTCTCACGGAGAACACGAAGGCCTGCGCTCCAACACGTAAAGGCATCAAACGAGTGGGAGGCAAGCATGGGACAAGTCGACTTCGGCACATTCGAGCACCAAGGCTGGGAGAGGGTCGCTCAGCCCTATCACACGTATTTCGGTGATTTGACCACCCAGTCGAACCCCGCGATGCTCGAGGCGCTTGGCATTGGTCGTGGCACGCGTTTTCTCGACGTCGCATCCGGGCCTGGCTACCTCGCTGCTGCAGCCGCGCGCCGTGGTGCGGACGTCGCTGGCGTGGATTTCTCGGTCGCGATGGTGGAAAAGGCACGACGCGTCTTTCCGGGACTCGAGTTCCGCGTAGGCGACGCGGAGGATTTGCCCTTTCCCGACGAAGGCTTCGGCGCAGTGGGTATCAGTTTCGGGATGTCGCATTTTCAGCACCCTGAGCGTGCGCTCGCGGAGGCGTTTCGCGTGCTTCAACCTGGCGGCAGAATTGCCTTTACGGTCTGCGCGACGCCGGACAAGGCAGTTGGCTTCGCGATGGTGTTAAGGGCAATCGAGGAGCACGGGACGACCGATGTGCCAGTGCCGCCGGGACCACCCTTCTTTCGCTTCAGCGACTGGCAGGAGTCGAGGCGCGCGTTGCTGGACGCCGGGTTCGTCCAACCGGACGTACGCGAAGTGGACCAGACCCTGGTGCTTCGTGCGCCGGATACACCGTTTCACGCGCTCATGCGCGGTGGCGTCCGAGTTGCCGCGACGCTAAACGCCCAGACGCCGGCCGCGCTGGCGTTGATTGAACGGGCCGTCGCACACGACGCCGAGGCGTATCGGAACCGTGTCGGGGAACTACGGGTTCCCATGCCCTGCGTCTTGGCTTCCGCACTCAAGGCCTAGTAGGGCTAGCTGGCTTATGCGAGCGGGTCAACACGTCCGCGTGGGACCTCGCACGGTGGCATACGGCGAGCGCGCCAGCCTCTTCAGCAGAAATCTCTGCTTGCGGATTGCAACCCACCCAGTAGATGAGACATATCGACGAGTCTCTGGGCTACGAGATGACGGACCTCCCCTTGGCATTGCCAGACTCCGTACACCGCTAGTAAGGAGGCGCCCAGTGCCTCTTTGCGCTGCTTTTCGAGCAGGCTCGGCCAAATAATCACATTTACGTTGCCGGTCTCGTCTTCTAGCGTGACAAACATCACGCCTCTAGCTGTGCCTGGCCGCTGGCGCACAGTAACAATGCCGCAGCCACGAGCGAGTCGCCCGTCGCGGTACGTGCGCAGCGTAGAGGCGGGCATCAGCTTGTTTGCCATCAATTGCGGACGCAGCAATTCGACGGGGTGCCGACCGAGCGTGAGACCAACCGACCTGTAGTCCGCGACAACGTCTTGAGCTTCCGACGGAGCACCGAGTTCAGGTGTTTCGTCCGATACAGCCGCCTGAGCGAGCATATCTCTGTCAGGGACGGCGGCGACGGACTGCCAGAGGGCCTCGCGGCGATTCCCGGCGAGCGAAGCTAGGGCATTGGCATCGGCGAGGACATGTAGGTCGTGCCTGTCCAGTTGCGCTCGACGCGCCATGTCATTGACGCTTTCGAAAGGTCTTACGGCACGTGAGTTCTCGATTCGCTCGGCAGCGCCGTCTTTCATCCCTCTAAGCAGAGAAAGTCCCAACCGAACGGAAGGACGCTGCGTCCCTTCATGCCGTTCAAGCACCGAATCCCATCCGCTGATAGTCACGTCCACTGGCAACACTGTTACTCCGTGGCGTTGTGCATCTTGGACCAACTGAGAGGGCGAGTAGAACCCTAGCGGCTGCGAGTTAAGCATCGCTGCGAGGAATGCCTCCGGCTCATGGCACTTCAGCCAGCTGCTTGCATAGACGAGTAAGGCGAAACTCGCTGCATGACTCTCGGGAAAGCCATATTCGCCGAAGCCCTTAATCTGCTCGAAAATGCCTTCGGCGAAACTCTGTTCGTAGCCGCGCTCAAGCATCCCGTTGACGATACGGTCGTAGTATTTCTCGAGGCCGCCCTTGCGTTTCCACGCAGCCATGGCGCGCCTGAGTGCATCTGCTTCGCCGGCAGTGAAGCCGGCCGCCAGAATGGCTACTTGCATGACCTGTTCTTGAAAAATCGGCACGCCCAACGTCCGGCCGAGGGCCGTCTTTAGCGCATCGCTTGGGTACGTCACAGGCTCGAAGCCTTGGCGGCGTTGCAGATACGGATGAACGGCGCCGCCCTGGATGGGACCTGGCCGAACAATAGCGACCTCAATGACAAGGTCATAGAATGTTCGAGGGCGCATACGCGGTAGCATGCTCATCTGCGCGCGCGATTCGATTTGAAAGACGCCGACGGTATCGGCAGCCGAAATCATTTCATATGTCGCGGGGTCCTCGGACGGGATGTCCTGCATCTCAAAACGCTCGCCACGCTGCTCCGAGACGATGTCCAGGGTACGCCGGATAGCTGACAGCATGCCCAATGCGAGCACATCGATTTTCAGAAGGCCCAAGGACTCCAAGTCATCCTTGTCCCACTGAATCACGCTGCGGTCAGACATCGCCGCGTTCTCGATGGGCACGAGACGCGTCAGCTTGCCGCGACTGATGACAAAGCCCCCCGAATGCTGAGATAGATGTCGTGGAAAGTTCAACAGCTGTGAGGCAAGTCTCACCCATGACTGGATGAGCGGGGTTTCCGGGTCGAGCCCTGACTCCGCGAATCGCACCAAAAGGTCCTGGCTATTGTCGAACCAATGATGAGATTTTGCGACGGCGTCGACAATCTGTGGCTCGACACCCAGCGCCTTGCCAGTCTCACGCAGTGCGCCACGAGGCCGGTACGTCGACACAGCCGCCGCAATCGCCGCTCGGTCGCGACCGTACTTGCGATAGATGTATTGAATTACCTCTTCGCGCCGCTGGTGCTCGAAGTCAACGTCAATATCTGGTGGTTCGCCGCGCTCTTTCGAGATGAACCGCTCGAACAGCATGTTGCCGCGCGCTGGGTCGACCTCCGTTATGCCCAGGCAATAGCAGACGGCTGAGTTTGCCGCTGAGCCGCGCCCTTGGCAAAGGATGTGCTGACTACGCGCGTAGAGCACGATGTCGTACACGGTCAGAAAATATGGCTCGTATTGGAGGTCGGCAATCAGTTCAAGCTCGTGCTCAATCTGCTCCTGGACCTTATACGGAATGCCTGAAGGGAAACGCCGCTGGGCGCCGACATAGGTTTCCTGCCGTAGGTATGCCGCCGGCGTGAAACCGGCCGGTACGAGCTCATCCGGGTACTCGTAGCGCAACTCGTCCAGTGAGAATGTGCAGCGCGCCGCAATGTCTACGGTCGCCGCCAGTGCTTCGACGGGGTAGAGATTCGCAAGCCGGAGCCGAGAAC
Source organism: Paraburkholderia sp. GAS334 (assembly GCF_050436625.1). Classification (NCBI taxonomy): domain Bacteria; kingdom Pseudomonadati; phylum Pseudomonadota; class Betaproteobacteria; order Burkholderiales; family Burkholderiaceae; genus Paraburkholderia; species Paraburkholderia sp. GAS334. The sequence continues at coordinate 116,473 of NZ_JBNDMO010000001.1, forward strand.
GCAGATGCTGCTCGGCGTTCGGCGCGAGGTCGTAACCGCACTCGTGTACTGGCCTGCCGACACGGATGGCGGTCATCGTGTCCTGCAGTGGCTTGCGCGAGCGCACATGCATGACGACATGGCCCAGCGCCACAACGGGGACGTCGAGTCCGCGTGCGATGAACTCGACCGAGCCACGGTGAATGTCATCCATCGCGCGTTGGTGGAGCACCAAACCTACCCAGGCTCGGCCAGTGAAGGTATCGTCCAGCCACTCGACCTGTGCGGCAAGGACATCCTCCTTTGCCGGGAAATCAGGTATGAGAATGGCAAGACAATCCGGCATCCCGCGAAGGTGCCGATATTCTTTCTCGGGACGGGAGAGGTCCTGCGGCGTCAGGCGATATTCGCCCTTGGTTGCCCGGGTGCGCGCGAGCGTAATCAGTTCAGACAGGTTGCCGTATCCCTCCCGGTTCTGAGCGAGGAGGATTAGTCCGAATGCTGGCGAGCCATCGGCATTGACCAGACGGAAGAACGAGCCGACGATAAACGGCAGCTTCGCTTCCTTCGCTGCGACGTGCGCACGCACAACACCAGCTAGCGAACATTCGTCTGTGACAGCCAGTGCCGAATAGCCGAGCAGTGCTGCGCGCTCGGATAGCTCCTCGGCATGCGAAGCGCCATGCAGGAAGCTGAAGTTCGAGAGACAGAAAAGCTCGGCATACGCCGGAAGGACATTGAAGGTAGTGTCCATGGCGCATCAGCCAAACAGTCCGTGAAGGAACCACCGCTGCTCTTCCTCCGCGTCGCGACTGCTGACACGCTCACGGTATATCCAGTAGCAACTCTGGTCCTCCGCTTGCGCCACGAAATAGTCGCGCGTCACCAGCTCACCATCAAACCAGCCAGCTTCGATGCGTTCACCTGGCGACACCATACGCAATGGGGACCCATAGAAGGGACGATGCTGACGCATCAACAGTCGCACAGGGCTGTCCAGCATCCACGTCGGTCTCGGAAGGCCCAGCGGAAGTGCTTCCTGCTTCAACTTGCGCGTCACCGGCACCCAACGATTTGCGACCTCCGGGCGATGGTCGGCGGTGGGCGCTGGGCGAAGAACGTTGTCTTCTCCGAGGCGCGCAACGAGCAACTCAAGAAGGCGTGCATGGTCCTCCTTCGAACCTCCCGGTTCCGGGAATAGCGTGTCGGAAGCTGGCACTGCAGATTCCACTTTCGACGCATCGAGTCGCAGCGCAATAACCGGTGCAGCCAGCTCAATCCGGTGCAACCGCTCCTTGAGCAGTCTGACGAGATGCTCCTCCTTCCAGGTCGGCTCGCCCAGCGCAATGTCGATGGTTGTCGGCTCGATAGCGTCGCGCCCACGTTCGTGTTCGAGCAGTAGCTTTATCGCCGTGACCGCGAGCTGCTTCGCGCAAAGCCACCCGCACAGTTGAACAATCAGTCGATGCGCGCCAAAGACGGCGCCGTCAGCATGCTCGAGACGGTCCGGCATCTCAATGCGTGCAGAGAATGTTGGCGGCAGCTCGAGCCAGTCGAACAGTTCTGGCGCGGTGCCGAACGCGCGGTCGAGCGAATCCAGCAAGTGTTCGCCGCAACGCCGCTGTAGGCCAGAGCGTGGAAGGCGGCGGATGTCTGCGATGGTCTCGCAACCAAGCCCAGAGAACCACTCTCCGAACTGGCGGACCTCCGGTACAGCCATCATTGGCAACATTGACAGCCGTTGCTCGAGCGATGCCAATTTCAACACTCGCCGGTTCCCAAATTTTGCTAGTAGCCATGCACCCTGGCCGGTAGGAGCCGCGCTGACACGCGCCGTAAATCCCAGCGTCGCCAGTACCGCCTTTGCTTCGCGGCAGAGCGCAAGCAGGCCGCCGAACAGACGCAGGCTCGCGCCGACCTCCACAACGACTGTCGCTTCATCAAGCAACGCAACTTCCGGCGAGAATCGCATCAAGGCCACGCCTACCTCACGTTGCGCAGCTGCTTCGCGACCCGCGTCACGCTCGTGTATCTCCGTCTCGGGAGACAGGGTGAGCACCCCACCGCGTTTCATACCAAGACGCACGCCGGCCGCGCGAGCCGCGCCGTCGGCGATGACAACCTTGTCTTTCTCAAGCACAGCACTGCCGTGAGCCGGCTCAGGAGACCACTTCGGTCGGAACACCTCGAGCGGCAACTTCGGCAAGTGAACGGCGAGAAAGACGCGCATGACGGGAAAGCAGTACGGGTGTTGGTTGAAGAGGAATCGACAGAGGCTCTGCGCGAGAAGGCCCTCGTCGTTTCACGATGTCGACGTTCAAGCCGTCGGTTGATGGTCTCAATGCAAGTCGGAGGAGCGCCGGAGACGAGTCCTGCGCAGCCGCCAGAGGCCTGACCATTACAAAAAGCGTTTCAGATGACTGCGCTGCGAGGTGCAGACGTCGAAGCGATGACGCCTGTGCGTACTGCGTCCAAAAAATAAGCGCACTGCAGCTACCCGCTCGGAGAATCTGCTCCGCCGACCAGAGTGCGTCAGCCGTTTTCTTCGCGTTCACGCGCAGAACCCGGTCAATGGAGAGGCCGATGTAGCTCAGCCCAAGACCGTCCGGCGTATGCGGCGGCTGCACGAGGGCAATCGGCCGGTTGCCTGCCGCACTCAACGCTGGGCGCAGAAGCCTAAGCTCGCCCACGCCGGCTTGTTGCACCAAAAGGTCTATCAGCGCCCCGACCGGCCAACCACCACCCGGCAGCTCGGCTGAAAGCGCTGGGTAGCCGGTATCAACAACCCGCCCACGGCCACGCGCAAGCTGCGACGCCCGCCACAAGGACGGGTGTATCTCTTCGGCAGTAACGCTAGCGGTAGACATGCGGCATCGAAAAACCTGTATATCCATACAGTATCGTACACGCAATTTTGCGACAGTGAACTGTCACTTTTAATCGGAGGCTGAACTATGGATGCACGCGTTCGCAAGGTCGGCCATCCGATGCCCGAGACAGTGGCCTTCGTCGCAAAATTGCGCTCGGCGTTCGGCGACGAGGTGATTGACGAAGCGGTCAGGCGCGGGAAAGCCGGAGAGCCGTTCTTCTACGCGTGCGAAAATGGCCACGCCGTCGGGACAGCGACGCCTTCGGGCGACAGCGCTTGGCAGGTCGATGATTCGATTCACGACCGACACTATTGCGACGGTTGTGAGGGCGAATGTGTCGGTCAGGGAGTCTGCTGCCGTGATTGGCTCAAGCGAGGGAAAAAGGAGAAGGAACGGTGAAAATTTTGGGTTGTGCCTTGTTGCTGCTCGGATTCACGTCGTCTGCGTTTGCAACTGGTGTATATAAAGAAATCTGGAATCCCCCGGAGGCGCGGGGCATTCCGCTGCATCGCACGACAAGTCACAAGCAGATAAAGCACACGCGCAACATGCCGCGTCTCGTGAAAGCACGAACTCCTCGGGCGCCGATGACTACTCCTGCGCCGACGCTCACGATGAAGCGACACACCGCGTCGACGGGCGTAACGGCGAAAACGCCGGAGCCGGACCTGTCTGACATTCCCCGCCAGATAACGCCTGAGGGCAACATACTTCGCGTTGATTCCCGCGACGCGGCCGCTGAGGTCTCCCGCTGATGCAGTCGGAGAGCTACAACGGTTATAACTTTTGGGGCCACGCCATCTTGCAGCAAGAAGATATCCTGCAGCCGGAGCGCTACGCAGCAAGCGGGACTATCACGCAAAACAACAAACTGGTTGAAGCGTCTGGCGTGCTTGGCTATTTCGATACCGACGAAGAAGCACAGCAGGCCGGGCTCGCTTGGGCGCGAGCGTGGGTAGACAGCCACGGTTAGCCGGTACAACCCGCGCCTCGAGACCTCGCCATTCGAGAAGACATTAGATACCTCATGAACACGCATTCAAAAGGCGTTGTGCCGACACTATCAGCATCTCGATGGACACGGGCTTAAGCCAAAACTCATCCCATACTGCTATATCGCCGGGGTCCAGAGGGTCAGCGCTGGTGAGAATGACAGGAATTCGCGCAAACTCTTGTTCCAGCTTCAGGCGGCGGCAAAACTCAACGCCATCCATTATTGGCATCAACCACTCTGTGATGATGAGGTCGGGCTTATGCTCGTTAGCGGCGACAAGCCCCTCACGGCCATCGCTAGCGGTCACAACTCGGTAGCCTTCTAATTGAAGGATGCGTTTCCACGCCTTCACGACGCCGAATTCGTCATCCACGACAAGAATGGTTTTCATCTTTGCTTGTTGCAAGAGGTTGTGGGAAGCGTCGGCATGCCATTCGTCACGCATCCGCCCGCCACACTTTCTCGACGTGTCAATACATCGGTCAGGCGAGCAATCCTCGCGATTCCGTCTTAGAACGGTCTACCGTATGGCGACACAGTCACGCAGGCAGCCCGAGTGCCCCGATACACTCCACTTTCATCCTAGGCGACCGAAAGACCACCAGGTGAAACCGCCCTGTCTCTCCGGTAACCTTCTGTAAGCCGCCTTGAACCGCTCTAAAGCCTCAGCCCCCACAGCAAGAGCCAGACTGCTGCATCGGAGGGCACTTGGTGGTGCCGTACGAGCAGTACACGCAGCAATCCCCGAGTTTCGGCCTGAGCACCTCTTTGCAATATTCGCATGCGTACAACCGAATGCTGGCGTCGCTGAGCATCGACTCGTCTTTCATTTGTCCGCACACCGGCACGTGATGGTCGAATTCAAGACGACCGAACATCAGCGCACCTGCTCAAGGAAAGCCGGATAGGGAAGCTCGACACGGTTCTTCAAGTAATCCCGCGTTACCAATCTCGCACGGCTGTTTCACCTGTGTCCAATATGCCCTCCTACACTTCGCACCGTGGTCACTGACATTGCACACAACGTGCGAGGAGTAGCGAAATGAACAAGAAGATTCTTGGCGCAGCAGTCGGTCTGGCAGTATTGGCAGCATCAACAGCGGCATCGGCGCACGTCGACGTCGCCATCGGCTTCGGAATCCCCGGAGCAGTGTATGCACCGGCAGAGCCAGTGTACGCACCGCCGCCTCCCGTTGTGTATGCTCCCGCACCTGTTGCCGTCGCGTACGGCGGTGACGACGACTGGCGTGCCCGGCAATGGCGCGAGCGTCGTGAGTGGCGTGAACGGGAATGGCGCCGCCAGGAATGGCGTGAGCACGACTGGCGCGAGCGCGGTCGGGACGGATATTGAATCGACGCCGGACGGCGCCACATGCGGAAAATACAACCTCAGAGTACTTTCGAATGAAAGCTAGCCCGATAAAAATCGCCTTGCTGGCCACTACCCTGACCTTGGCAACAATAGGAACGGCGAACGCCGCTGGCTGCCTCAAAGGCGCGGTTGTAGGTGGGGTCGCTGGGCATTACGCGGGGCACCATGCTGTCGTCGGGGCAGTTGGCGGGTGCATGGTCGGCAGGCATCTTGCGAAACAGCACGCCCAACAGCAAGCCGTGCAACGTCAGGCAGCGCAGGCCCAATAAAATGTCGTCGGCGTGGTGTGCCCGGTGGGGCCAGAGAGTCGCTTGTGCCACCGGGCAACTGACAATTGCGCTCAGGTAATCGAGCCAGCGCCAGACTCGACTGTAGCCACCGGAGCAGTCACGGCTATGCGCCGCAATTTATGCACGGGGCTCGGTCGACCCAGCGTCGGCTGCTTCGTACGTCTCCAAGATGCCAAGAAACTCGGTCGGTTTGACGATGACCGCCGAGCAGATGCGTCGCAGTTCGCTCCTCTTTTTCAAGATGCGCTCGTCCGTCGTAATGAAGTAGGCGCCTCCTACGCAAATCGCAACTACCACGTAACTAACTCCTCTACGCTTTCCCTCTATGAGGGCATGCCCAACCAGCCTTGCTCCAGTCATTCCATAAGGATGTCCCACCGCGATAGCCCCTCCGTCAACGTTATATTTCTCGGGAGCTATGCCAAGTTTGTCTCGACAGTACAGCACCTGACATGCGAAGGCTTCATTCACTTCCCAGAGGCCGATATCATCAACGCCTAGCCGCCGGGGTTAATCCGCTCAGAATCCGCTCAGTATCCGCTCACATTTGAGCGGATACTCATGCGTGAGCTGATTCGAGCAGATGGCCGAGCTCGACAGAGAACCCAACCGTCATGTTCCGTCAGCCCGCAGTGACTTAAGGCTCTGCACCGTGCCTGCCAGCAATTTAGAATAAGAACCGGTTACGCGCCCGTTACTCCTGCCGGCATGGTGCCGTTTCGGAAGTTGTCGGGCACTTCTGTTTCCCTTTCATTGCGGCAACCCCGCCGAAAAAATCTTGCGAGCAACGGTCACTACGTCATCGCCGTAGTCCACCGGTATCGGCGCATGCTTGATGCGCGGGATGTTGCCGACAACAATCCACGCAATCGCGCCACGCCACGTTACGCTCACGTCGAATCGTGCCGTCAACACCCTATTGTCGCGCACAAAAACAGTCAAAGCGTCGCTTTGCGGGTAGGGCCCCGCAGGCTGCAGGTTCTGCAGAGCGAGCGCAATTCGCTCCCACAGTGTTTCCCCATGTACGCTCATCCTCACACCTCTGCAGACGAGTGGCATCGCAGACATGAAGTCGTGCGCGAGATAAGAGCCAGCGTGCACCGAAACTGATGTCAGAGGCGGTTCGTTCATACCGAAAAGTTCGCTGTTCTCATGGGGCATCCAGTGAAAACTGTGGATTTCCGCGAGCGTTCGATATGCTTGATAAAAGCAACATCAGATGTCGACGACGAACGCGGGGTCAAACGCCGAATTCTCGAATGTCGATGTCACACCGGTCCTGGTAGACACCCGATTCGGATAGCCACGAGGATTGCATATCACACTGCAGCGACCAACCTGGTAGTCAGATGACGCGTGAATGTGCCCGTGAATCCATACGTCGGCACGCTCGACCAGTGGGGTGAGGTCGCTGGCAAACGAAGCGCTGAGGACGTCGTCCTTGTGTTCTGCTGGAATCGACTCGGGGTGCGGCGCGTGATGCGTCACAACTACGGTCGGTCCATTGAAGCTCGTTCGGAGTTTCTCCTCAAGCCAAGCGCGCGATTTCGCGTGTTCAGCCTCAGCGTTGCGCGGCGAGAATGCTCTTGCGCCCGTATACCGTATCAGACGGTGGTCAGTGACGGACATTTCCGCCTGGCTCATAGCCACTTGCTTCCAGACCGGCTGAAGGCTGTAGTCGGTCCACAGGCAGGTGCCGATGAACCTAACGCCATCGATGACGATTTCGTCTCGTTCAAGGAGGCAAATCGAGCTGTCGCTTGCGTTCATGCGCAGTTGGTACACCATTGAGTGGAACTCACTGCGGTACAGCTCATGATTTCCGTGTACATACACGACGGGTACGGGATAGTCATGGTACAGGTTGCACCCATTCGCGTGCGAGTGGATATCGCCAGCAAGTACCAGAACGTCAACGCCGTCAGCGAGCGCAATCGGTTCACTACCCGGCCGGCCCGGAGCGATGAACTCGTGATGCAGGTCCGAGGCTATTTGCAAACGCATTTGCTCTGCCTATTAAGTCACAAATCCTACGACGGGCCCGCTCTACATACACCCTGTCTGGTCGTACGTCAGCGATTACCTTCGCGAGCTGTCGAGCAGTGCAAGTTGCCGATTTGAAAGAATTGGCCGCATAAACTTCAAATTTGAGATTTACACGGCCAATTGGGGCTAAATCAGCATCTCAGCGGGGAGGTAGTCCCTCTAGCTCTGCGTCATAAAGACCCATGCGCCGCGTTGCTTCCATCATCTTATCTAGCCCCGCCCGTTGCCGGACCTTGCTCCGCTCTTTATATGCTAGCAAGGTCGCCATTGAGAACCACCGACGGCCATCTCGCGTGCGCCGGATTGTCACCAACTTGCCCGTCCGGACCAGACCATCAAAACACTCGCACGACACACGCAATACGAGCGCCGCTTCGTCGCTAGATAAGTATCCGAAGCCAGGTGTAACGCGGCCCCGCGCGCGTTTCGTCTTGCGCACTTTCATCAAATTTCCCGTCAGTCGTCTTTGCTTAGTCTCGCGCTATTGCACAGGCTTGGCGGGCATGTACCAAGTCAATCTACGCCGCAAGTCGATGCTCACAGTACGGTCGGTCAGCGCGTATGCGTATTGTCATCCGCATGCCGCCAATATTTTCCGTATAACAGCAACAATGTCATCAGACTTGTCTACGCGCACCGGATTCAGGTCACAGCGAGGAGCGTCGGCAGTCACTACTCCAGTGTGTGCCAGACCCTTGGCAACAATCACGTCAAATCTGGCCTCCATCGGCTCACCAGGTTTCCCTGCAGTATTTCGAGAAACGAAGACCGTCGCCGCCTTAGCTTGACAATATGGGCCGTCTGGCCGCAAGTTCCCCCCTTCTTGGAGTGCCTCGGCCGCTCGACGCCACAGGCTTTCTCGTGGGTCCGCTTCAACATAGCCCGTGCAGACAACGGGCAACTCAATATCGCGAAGAAACTCCCCTTTACACACCATCACGGTTGTCAGGCAAAACTCCGATGCCCAGCCTTTCGCATGCGTCAGTAATTCTCGATAGCTGCAGTCGATTGCCAGCGCCTGCAATGGTGTGATGCCACCAAGCGCGCTATTTTCTGACGTTAGAAAGTCAAGCCGGGAGGCCGGTGGAGCAGGCCACAAAACGCGGCATACGTACGCCAAACGCCGCGCGTCGTGCGTGGGGTCGACGAGCAAACGTGGGTAATACGCACTCCCATCGATTTCAATCGAAAATACACTGCCGCTCTTGTTCAGGCGTGCAAGGCGAGTGGGTGTAACTCCGCGCAGTCGACGAAATTCGTCTTCGGGCACAAGTTCGCCGTCGCGCATCATCTGTCGACGCGCTCGCATTGCATCTCGCAGCATTTTTCCTGGCAAACGCGGTGTCGCCTTACGCATGATGATGAGCGCTTTATCTCGCGGCTAAGATTGGAATCTGAGCAGAGTCGCTGCCGTGGGGCGGGCGCTCAGCATGGCCACTCGAGCCAGCGGCCACCTTTCGCAATTAACTCAATTTCACCCCGGTCTGGGTAATGCCTAAGCACGGCTATGGCCTTGTCACGTAGGGTCTCCAGTTGTGTCGGCGACTCGGCTAGCGAAAGCTCAACAATCAAATCGCGAGCACGCAACAGTGCGCGAGTTCTTTCCTCCGCCGTGGTCAATTCGCTCTCCTCGGATACTTCGGCCACACAGTTCTCCCTCACGGCGCGAAGGACCAAACGCCAAATCGGGACCACAACTATCGATGGAACACCACTCAGTCGTCGCCGGCCAGCTTATCAACCGCTAGTGCTTGCCGCCAATCGGGCACCGGGTCTGGTGTGACGTCTTTCCAACCCTTTATTTCCCAAATCCTTACCACGCGAGACCACACGTATTCACCATCTCTGTCATGGCCTGCGCGTCCGACGAGCCGGTACGTGCTTCCTGTAGCTGTGGACCCAGTGCGGGTGACCGGGTCAAACACGCGAATGGGAGTACTAACTCGACCGTCGTTGTTAACGGTATCGAATCCCACAAAATGACGTTCACCGGTATCTTCCCTTTCGCGAATAGACCATCTTTCGAGCACGACATGACAAGGGGCCAAGAAGTAAAGCGACATAACAACGCTCCTGGTTGCGCTACACACTGATGACTTTCGACGGGTCGAACCTGAGTTGGCAAGGTCGTGATGTAAATCCGACGCAATCTGAAGTCTCACCGGATTCCCTCCTTGCCGATGAGGGAGCGGAGCTTATGTTGAAACGCTACGTCACCGCTAGCACGAATGGGCGATATGTATTTGCGCGCGCGGCGCAGGTCCCGCGAACCGACAGTGGCCCGCAGCATGTCATCTTCAGAAAGCGGATTCGTCGCTTGCTCGCCTAACAGACGCAGATGCTCGAGAAGACTCACTTGAGCTTCTTCGTCAAACCCTTGTTCCAGGCCAACGTCGATGCGCCTGGAATCCGTCAACTGAGTGAATTCAAAGTCCGGTGACGCAATAACGATGAATGGCTCTGCGCGCCCCGACATGAAATCGAGCACTGCCGATTCTTTCGTGCTTCCCAGCGTTCTGACGACATTGACGATGCGTCGCCCGAATTCACGCGAAGAGCGCAACTCCTCGAGGTCATAGTAAAAGGGCCAATCATTCGCTACGACAATCACCGCCCCCGGATAGGGGACCAGTGTTCGAGTCAGCAGTAATGCATCGACCTCAAGCTCGCGAGTTGCTTCGGGTGCACCTTCCCGCGTCATGAGCGATGGGTGCCGACGCATAGGCGGCAAGACACCTCCAACGCAGAAAAAAACGAAGACCACGCTCCCTCCCGGCTATGTGGACTGTCACGGGATAATCCGCAGTACATTGTCAGCAAGGTTGTCAACTCGACGTGAGCGGCTCCGGCACGCTCCCTCTTCCTCGGTGCCGTGCGAACGCTCCGCGAGCGTCAACACTTACCTTCAACTCTCGTCGCAACAAGGCAACCCGTCTGTCCGACGTTCGACCGACGTTACTTTTCAATTGCCGACCCAACCGGGCAGGCAAGCGTTATCAATCTTCCGGAAACTGCGGACGCCCGCAATCGCTGCCTGCGGCAGCAAGAGTGCGGAATAACAACCATTGTATCTTTATATGAGTGATACTTTCAAGCGTGCTTTTTCTGAGTAGTAGAAAAGAAATGTGAGGCGAGCCAAAGTTCGGGCATGCCAACACTCGACGAAGCAGTCGCGCTCGGGCTTTCCGAGAGACTTCAAAAAATTCGAAAACGCAAAGGCCTATCGCAGGACCAACTGGCCGCGAAGGCGGCGGTATCCCGGCCAAATCTTGCCGCTCTTGAGCAGAAGCGGCGCGCGAACCTTCGCCTGACTACCTTGGTCCGTTTCGCTCAACAACTGGACGTCGATGTTTTGGATTTCCTGTCTGACCGTCCGCTCGAGGAGCAGCGCCCCGAGAGCCAGGAGCCGCTCGCGCGCGTCATTGCCAACGTAAAAGCCCTTCGAATGGGGCAGGGCCTCAGCCAAGAGTTGCTTTCAGTGAAAGCTAACCGGTTTCGCACGTATGTCGGACGGCTAGAGAATGGGATGGCGAATCCAATGGTGGTGGACTTGCAGGACCTGGCCAACGTCCTTGGAGTTGCCATTCCCGAGTTGCTTCGCGCCGCTCCTCCCGACGCCCGCTGAGAACTTTCTGTTCGCGTTGCCCGCACTCCAACGCGGAAGCCGTCTCACGGTTGCCGCATCAAAATCGACAAGAAACAAACATGTCGCAATTCACATGGCACAAAGTCGCGAATCCCGGCGGGATAAAAGCGTTAATCGAGGAGCACGTCCCGCAATACCTACCTGACAGAATGCCGGAGTGGGCCGACCAGCTATCGACCGAAATCCGTTCCATAATGCTAGAGCGGCCCTGCACGGATGAGGACTTTGACCGAAGCTACTTCTCCTCAGAATTGCTATCAGACAGCGAGCACCTCGAGTGCGTGCGAATTCACTTCTTCGCTGCTGGTGTCACTTACAATATTGATTCTGGACAGTTCTCTAGGCCCGAGGAAGAAGTTGCTGCACGGTATCGCGGCTTCGTGACCTTGCGCCCCCTGACCGAATTAGCTGTAGGCAGCACGGTTATCGACCCACGCACGGTTGGTGCACACGGGCATTTGAACGTCGCACCCCACCGCTTGAGCGTCAACGGTCTTTCACTACAAGTCACTGGCTTTGCCTGGATGAACCAGTTGCCAATGGTGGCTACGTGTGCGTACATTGGGAGCTGGTCGATTTTTCGCCACTGTTACGCCATGGGCTGGAGCGACAGGATTTTGAGCCTGAGGGAAATCAACGACACAGTGTTGAGAATGTCGCCCGATTCCGCGCCATCGAACGATGGCATGAACCTCCAGGCCGCAGCAAAATTGCTCGAAACTGTCATTCCGAGTTGCAGACTTACGTGGATACAGGACGACGATGAGGCGACGTTCCTTGACACTCTCGTAGCATATGTAGATTCTGGGTTTCCGATATTGGCCGAAGTCCGCGAGAGAGAGCATGCAGTCGCCGTGGTCGGATACAGACTAGACTCCGAACGCGTGATGCCGAGCTCAACCGAAGGGGTAACCTTGCGTGGCGTTATCACCGGTCTCTACGTATCAGACGACCATCATTTCCCGTATCACTACGTCCCCTGCATCGTTTCAGAAACTGAGAAAAACGACACCCGGCGATATCAGGTTCAACACATACGTGGTTTCGCGACGGTCTTTCCCTGGAAAGATTTTATCGACTTCGACCGCGCGAAGACCGTGCTCTCCAAGCTCGTTGCCCAATACGGGCCTTCACTTTGGACGCCGCCACGCAACGAGTCCGTTACACGTATCTTTGCCAGGTCTTGGGAAGTAATGAAGCGCCACGTGTGCTCGTCAGTCAATAGACTTCAAGTCGAGGAGCAGGAGAAGCTCAACGACATAAGCTGGCCGCCGCACGTCTGGGTCGCCGAGATATCAAATCCGAAAAACGCTCTTGGCGGCGTAGCGGCAACATTCATCAGCGCCGCAGGAACTGACGACGTAAGTTTTTCGCTCTGCTTCAGCAGTCACTCAGTCATTGTAAATAGCGCTGGCGTAAACTTTATCCTCGGTCGCAATGGTCTCGGTAAGCCTCATAGAACGGTCCTGTCTGCGGTAACTACACTAACCGCATACAGCTAACCGGAGACAAAAAATGAAACCCGAAAACGCCTCAGAGAACGTTCTCGACGAAAGAAATATGCGGGCGTTTTTTGAGGAACTCGAGCGCCTACGCCACCAACTGGTGGCGCAGCAGAAGGCTGACGAGAAAGCAGCGGAAGAGCAAGGGTTGCACGCTCCAAAAATGTGGCGGTAGGCGGCATTTGAAGGGCGCCGAGACTACCCGATGAGTTCGGGTCGCGACAGTGTCGGCAAGCCCATTGCAACCGGCCTCCCGGCGCCAGCTACACGGGCTAGCGTCGTCTCACGACGCGCTCCGCGCAAGTACGAAAATTCCGCCTACTTGACGAACGTGAATGTTTTTGCGTATTCTAAAGAGCAGGTAGGGACGCCCTGCCCGGGTAAGTTGGCACCCGTCACGCGCACGCAACGCATCAGGCAAAGCCAGACCGCCTCACCCCCACATTGAGTGTTGACTCCTTAACCAGGAGGGCGCTCAGGTAACGCGTGCCGCCTGACCATGAAAGCCCTCCATTGGTCAAGGACGTCTCATGTCTGACTTCGCCATCCCCTCTCTGGCCGAACAGGCCGCTATCCTCCACGCGTTTGTGGGTCGTTCCGGCTTTTCTCCTGATTCGGCACGTGCAACCGTCGAAGCGCTCGTTGACCTGCACGACGCGCAGCTGACTGCCGCGCTTCGACAGCGATTGCAGCTGCAACGGGTCAAGCTTGGCCACATGCAGGCTTCACAGGTCGCCGCCCAGCTCCGTGGACGTCGCGGCATGAATGACCGCCAGCAAACTCTTGCGTTCGGTGTTCAGTTCGCAGCGGTCGGTCACGAAGGTGTGCAAGGGCAGTGTGCTGAATTCACCGACGCCGCCCATGCTTTCTTGAACGGGGTAGCGACGTTTGCGTCGCAGCTTCATCAACCTTTCACAGCCACGCTGACGCGCAATCACCGGGCGGTGATGTGCACTTTCGGTGAAGTAATGCAGCCTGGCTACGCCATCGCACTGCTGATGCTCTCCGACGAAGGCCGCATGTCCGAATGGATTGAGGAAATGCCGACCTTTCTCGGGGCCTTGCGCCGCACAGTTGAAGAGGCGGGAAGCCCAGGCATCCTCGTTGGTTATGCGTGCGCGCGGTACGGGAATGTCGGCCACAAAAACAGTGGCGAACTCGAGGTATGGCGCGGCGGTTTGCGCGTCGCCGTTGGACACGAGCTTGAAGCGTACTCCGCGCTGCTCGAACGTTGGACGCCTGAGCAGGTGGGACAGGCCGTAGCGGATGGCTCAGCGATTCGGATTGGAGAGGAGTCGCTGCCAATCGTCTATGCCTTACGCGAGACCGAGCCGCTTCTTCGCGTTACCAACTACATTTCCCAGCATCCCGTGACCGAATCGCTGCTGAAGCGTGCTCAACGCTTTGCAAAGCGTGACCTCATGCATTCTCTGGCGAAGCCGGCCGCCACAATTCGCTACCCGGCCGGGAGCGGACTACCTGAATCCGTGGTGCTCAATGAAGATGCATTAGACCGTATGCTAGCCGAGAGGAGGATGTCTAGGGCTAGCCTAGCCGAAAAACTCGAGGTTGAGGAGGGAGAGCTGGGGTGGCGTGTGCCCATCGGGCTGTTCATCAAGGTCGCGACCTTCCTGGATGTTGCCGACTACAACGAACTGGTCGGGCGTATTCCGCAGAACGCATGGGTCGATGCGCAGTCTTCGGAGGTTCTCCAGGGACTACTGGACGCGACAGACGTCGTGAGCTTCGCATTGTCTTCCACGCTCGCCCCTGAGGACCGTGAGTTGGTCGAGCAGGCCACAGAGGACCTTACGGCTGCGCGTTGGACGCAACAACAGAATCGGGCGGGTGGCATTGAGGGTCTGGATGGCGCAGTTCACTCCGTTGATGCCGAGGAATTTCTGGCTCAACTGCAACATGTCGACTGCCTCGTACGCGCAGGTGTGAAGCCGTTCTTTACGCCGGTGCCCGACTATGAGGTTCCAGCCATCGGTAAGCGCCTCGTCATCGCCGTGCTGCCAACAACGCGTGTCGCTACGTAGTATTGCGGCAGACGGCCGTCCGCGATAGGCGGCCGCGTAACCACCGTGACTACTATCGTATGCAATGAAATGAGACTGCCGATTCGCCCCGGCAGCCTCAAGCCGAATGGAACACTAGCCGGCTGTTGACTTCAACGGCAGTTTTCGCAACGACAATCGACTGAGACCCATCGCGGAGAGAACTCAGTGACGATGTGAAAAACGCTGCTCTATGCTTTGCGGCGACACGCCCGCTGGTGTCTTTCAGGAAATCAGTGACTCTGGTGACGGCTGCGTCTGTTGGCGGAAAAAACAAGTATTGAGCAGGCCGCCTGAAAAGCGGCTAACGACGGGGACTCTGTGTCATGAACCAAGTAAGCGATTCAGCATCGGCGGCGGATACATCTGCGAGGCCCTTGCCCGCGTCTGCAAACGCGGGCATTTTTGACATCTCCGAAGCGGAGGGAGTGAACGCCTCCGAGCGGCTCTTGATGCGGCTCTGTCGACGGTCATTTCTCAGTCTTTGGTCATTCGCGAACCTGCATACCGACGAAGACATGCGTGACGGCCGTGGCAGCTCGAAGGAATTCGCTGATGTCCTGGTGGTATTCGGCAACGATGTCATTATCTTCTCTGATAAGCATGTCCCGTTTCAGGACGACAAGCCACTCGACGTCGCTTGGAAGCGCTGGTATAGACGTGCGGTGGATGCGTCTGTTCGACAGCTTTATGGTGCAATGAACTGGCTGAAGCGCTATCCAGAAAGAATTTTTCTCGACAGCAAATGTCAACGTCCGCTCCCGGTCGCGATACCCGGCATCGAAAACGCAAGATTCCATCTGATAGCGGTTACCCGTGGTAGCTTCGATGCGTGTAGCCGATATTTCCACGGAAGTCGCGGTACGCTGCAAATTCGAACAGATGTTCATGGTCAGGACCACGGTGATAACCCATTCACAGTTGGCTTGGTGGCGCCCGGGAAAACATTCGTTCATGTACTCGACGAGTTCGCGCTCGAGGTCGTCCTTCGTGAGATGGATACAGCATCGGATTTCATCTCTTACCTACGCGACCGGGAAACCTTCCTTACCTCGAATATACGCGTCGTCGCCGCTGGGGAGGAGCAGCTAGTCGCCTCATATCTGCAAAACGGGAACGAGCTTGGGCGGGGCTTTCTACCTCCCTCGGCGAAGGACAAATCACTGGATATAGCTATTTTCGATGAGTCTCACTTCGACGGGCTCATTCGACGACCTGAGTACATCGCAAAAAAGCGACTCGACCGACCCAGCTACGAATGGGATAGGTTAATCGAACAGTTCATTCAGCTCGGAGACCCAGCGCTTGTCGCGCCGCCGGGCCACGCACAGGAAAATCACGAAACGGAAGAGGCTCTTCGTGTAATCGCGAGTGAATCTCGTTTCCAGAGGCGCATCCTTATAGATGTCATTCGAGGACTGCTCCTTCGGGCGCGAGAAGAAGATGGGCGCGCAGCACGTCTTTTTACGACCGAGCAAAACCCCGAACGTGTATATGTATTTCTGTCTGTGCCCAAGCGAGGTCACGAAACCTACGAGGAGTATCGACGCTACCGTATGGCGGTATTACATGCCTACTGCAGGTGCGCCAAATTGAAGTGCCCTGACGGCAAACTCTTCATCGGCATTGCGCTCGACCATCCGAACAAAGACTATCCAGGTGCATCGGAAGACCTGTTTGTCTATGAGTGCATTGACCTCGATGACGAGACCCGTACGGAGCTAGAGCATTTCCGTGCGGAACTCGGAATTCTTGCGGATAGCTCAGAATTGAAGCGCATGCGGGCATCTGAATATCCCTATTTTGCAACGCCAAGTCGTGACTTGCAGAGCGCTGTGGCAGACCACGCTCGGCAACGCCAGGAGAAGAAGAAAAGGAACCGTGCAAAGGCGGCAAAGGCATCCCGCAGCATAAATCGGAAGCGAGGTAGGTGATATCGACTCGTCTCAGCGTAATTGGACGATGCTGCCCCTTCCAACAGACTTCCGGAAAGCTATCTGCTAGGTCAGTAACTGAGTTGCTACACGAGAAGTAGCACTCACTCAACCTTGTTCGGAGAAATGTTTCATGGCATCTGCAAAACTCGTCGTCGGAGATGTGGTCAAGCTCAAATCGGGCGGCCCGTGGCTCACTGTGACGGAAGATAAATTTAAAGCTGGCTCGAAGACCGTTGCTTGTAGCTGGTTTTCCGGCGACGACCTTCGTACGGAGGTTTTCCTTCGCGAAGCCCTAGAGTCGAAAAACTCGCCGGAGGCCGCGCCGTCTGTTGCGTAACTTGAGCACACAAGAGCTATCTGCAGGAGCTTATGACCTCACAGCTTCTGCGATGTCACTAAGTCGCGAGTTCTGTGGTCGAAGTTGCTGCTAAAACTGGGCGAGCAAACGCACGGGGCATCCCGCAAAAAATGCGAAAAGTACTAGCCGATTCAATCTGTTACGTGATTCAAATACGGCACGATTTTCCTGCAAAATTGCGATGTCTTTTTGGAGTGAATTTGCAGCGAATATTTAGAACGTTCACGCGCGCATTGCGCAGGTCGTCAATAACCTGCTGAGCAACGCGTTCAAATTTACGGCGTGCGGCAAGATCACGTTGAGTGCCGAGGTGACGCTTGACGTGCAGAATCGCAGCGTTCTTGTTTGCAAGGTGTGTGACTCGGGCGTCGGGATGGACGCGGCGCTGGTGGCGAAAATCTTCAGTCCGTTTGTGCAGGGTGAGGCGAGCACGTCGAGCCGATTCGGCGGTACAGGGCTGGGTCTGTCGATCTGCGCGAGATTGTGCGATCTGATGGGCGGACATATTTCAGTCGAAAGCGTGCAGGGCGTCGGGTCTGCATTTACGGTGATGATTCCGCTCGCCGCGCTCCACGACTCTTCTGCCACGCCGGTTCAGGCGCCCGTGCAACGTGGCAATGCGCTGGTGGTGTGCCAGGAAGCCGAAACGGGGAAATTCCTCGAACCGTGGCTGATACGCGCGGGATGGTTGACCAACGCCGTCCTGTCGAAACGTGCAGCCGAGGCTTATCTGCGTACCAACTCGCCGGATTTCGTGGTCGTGACGGGCGAGTATTCGCTGGAAGACATCGATGCGATGCGCGCTGTGCGGTCCGCGCCCGTTATCTGGATCACGCGTACTAATCAGGACCGCCCGGTGCGTCATGGCGAGGGCTTGTACGAGGTCAGCGAATTCAATGCCAAGGTCACGCTTGCCTGCATCGAACGCGCGCTGCGGGAGTGGTCTGGCCAGACCGAGCCTGTGCCGGACCACGTGACGGAAGTCGCGGTGCCAGACGCCGCGCTGCAAGGCCTCGTCATTCTTGTCGCCGAGGACAACCCGTTGAATCAGGCACTCGTCGCCGAGCAGCTCGATACGCTGGGCTGCCTTCCAATCATCGTCGGCGACGGGCGACAGGCGCTCGCGGCACTTCTGAACACGGAAGTCGATGTCGTGCTGACCGACATCCACATGCCGGTGATGGACGGCCACGAACTGTTGGCAAGACTGCATGAGTCGCATCCCGATGTACCGGTGCTCGCGTTCAGCGCGGTGACGAGCAGCGAACAGGCCGACGACTGGCGCGAGCGCGGCTTCGCCGACTATGTCGCGAAGCCGGCTTCGTTGAAAGAGCTGGAAACCGCGCTGCTCCGGCTCGTGCGTAGCCGGGGGATCGGAGCGGCGGCGCCGGCGGTCTTATCGGCCGCAGCACCGGCAACAGCATCGGCCACAGCACCGGCAACAGCCCCGGCAACAGCGGCAAAGGCAGATGCCGCGTCCGCGACGTCCACGTCATCGGGAATGTCCGTCGACGAAAAAGCGCGCTACATGGCGATGCTGAAGGACTACCTCACCGCTGACCTGCCGAGGCTCGCCGCGACCATCGAACGAAAGGATGTCGCGTCGTTACGCCAGTGGGCCCATAGCGGCGCGGGCGCGTTCCTGGTCGTGCAGGAGGCAGAGCTCGCGACGCAATGCCGCGAACTGGAACGCCTTTGCGATGCAACGCCCAACTGGACGCCCGAGATGGCGCGGCGCGCGGGCGCATTGCACGCCATGCTCGGCGAGCAGTTCAACATACACGGCGACGCAGTGTCCTGAAAGTAGCCGGCCGCCGGGTTCATGGGGCAGCGACGCCACGAACCCGGCGGCCGGTGATTTGCATCAGTCTACACACCGAACGGAGGCCGATTGATGCGTCCGCAACGAGTAAGGATTGCCGCGCTGCTGTTTGTATCCGCAACATGTGCAGAAAGCGCGTGGGCGCAGCTGCGCAGCAGCGAGGAAGCGATCCAGGCTGCAGGCTCCAGCAGGAGCGCGTGCTGCTGCAGTATCAGTCGCTGCGCGCGGGTGACCCGCAAGGCTATGAGCAGCGTGTGAAGGGCGATTGCAACCGTCTGCGCTTCCGGATCAAAAATACGCGGCCGCCCGCGTCGAATGGCGGAACTGAAACACCGAAGCCATGAGCGCGCGTGTCGAATCGTTTGCGTGACGACGTCGATGCGTGCGGCACCTGGTAGCCGCAGGTAGTGGCAACTGAAAAAAGGAGAGGTTGTGGCCCTGCGTTTTCGCCATCCTGGAATCTTCTCGTCACGCCTGTTCAGCCCCGCTACATGGGCTGTCGGCGCATGCCTCGCGACCGCTGCGATGTCCTCTGCGCAGGCTCAGGAATTCTCGCTGTTTGGCGGCGGCTCGCGCGGGGCCGGTATCAACACCTACACGTGGGCATTCAATTATCAGGAAGGCCTGGGCGAATATTTCGCGGCGAGCTTCATGTGGCTCAACGAAGGCCATATTCCGGACCATCATCGCGACGGCCAGGCGGTGCAGTTCTGGGGCCGCTTGCCGCTGGCAAACCGGCAGTTCGTGCTATCGGCCGGTGTGGGGCCTTACCGCTATTTCGACACGACGACCGCCGCTCAGGGCGGCAGCTATGCCGACGTGCACGGGTGGGGCGTCGTGTATAGCCTGCGGGCGGCGTACTACGCTTCGAATCGCTGGATCACGCAGCTTCAGTTGAATCGTGTGCAGGTTCAGCACGGGCCGGACACGACCGCCATATTGCTCGGCGTCGGCTATCAGCTCGATGCGCCGGACACGCCCGGCCCGCGCGACTGGGCGGCCGGCAGCACGACCAAAGTCACGCATAACGAAATCACCGCGTACTTCGGCAAGAGCATCGTCAATTCGACGAGTTCGCCTTCCGCTTTCGCAGGCGCGATCGATTACCGCATTGGCCTGATGAAGTATCTCGACCTGACAGCGGGCTACCTTCACGAAGGCAGCAGCAAGATCGCGCGGCGCGACGGCCTGACCACGCAGTTGTGGCTTACACGCGCGTTCATCGAAAATCGCATCACGCTGGGTGTCGGCGTGGGTGCGTACTACGCGATCAACGAGAACGAGAACAGTGCATCGCCGGGCCCCGGTAGCGGCAAGTTCTCCGGCCTTGTGTCCATCTCGGGCGCGTACCGGTTTACCGCGCACTGGGCGGCGCGCCTCACGTGGAATCGCGTCGTCACGCATTACGACCGTGATTCGGACGTGATCTTCGCTGGCGTCGGTTATCGGTGGTAAGCATCGCGAAGCCGCAGCGGAAAACGGGCGGCTTCGTGACGTGTTGCAGGTCAGGCGAGGCGGCAAGCCTCTGCCGCAAACAGCCCGTGCAACGCAGGCTGTCGAGCGCGCTCATCGAGTGAGTTCGCCATGACGTGATGCAGCATTTCACTGCTCTTCACATACCTTCCTTAGTCATCCGATGAAGCTTTTACGGCGCACGGGCGTCGGGCGATGCGGGGTTTTGCAACGCAACGAAAACTTTGTTTTCAACGCATGCTCCATTTAAGCCATCAAAAATGATGCTTTTAACGAAGCGAAAAAGCTTGCATTCGTGCAGGAAAAAACTAACTTGATGTAAAGCGGCATCGATAAAAGATGCAGAGCGCGGCAACGGAGGAGACCCATGCCGGCTACACGTATGATGATTGCGCGTCGTGCGGGTGTCAGTGTGGCCACGGTCGATCGTGTGCTGCGCGACGACCAGGCGGTGCGTCCGGAGACGGCTGAGCGTGTGCATCTCGCGCTCGCGAACCTGCGCGATGAACGCGCAAGTCGCGGACGTCCTGCCAAGCCCAGTGCATTTCGCGTGGCCTTCGTCCTGCCGCAAGTCAATTCCCGCTTTCTCGATCACGTCGAGCGCGACATTGCGCTGTCGGCGAGCTTTTTTCGCGAGCATCGCATCACGCCATCGTTCTATCGATGCGATTTCTCCAGCCAGCGCGACACGGCGACCTTCGCTGAACAGGCCGTCGATTACGACGCACTCGTACTCGTGCCACTCGACTACCCATGGGTCGAACGCTTTATCGAAGAGATGAACGATGCGGGCGTGCCGGTTGTCACGGTGTTCTCCGATCTGCCGTCGAGCCGTCGTGCGGCGTATGTCGGCGTAGATAACCGCATTGCCGGGCGTACTGCGGGATTGTTGATGGGCCGCTTTCTCGGCGCGCGCATCGGCACGGTCGCGGTGCTCTCCGCTTCATCGCGTCTGCACGATCAGGTGGAACGGCGCACCGGCTTTTCGCAGGTGCTCGAAGAGGATTTTCGCAATCTGCGCTGGGTCGCCGAACCCGACTTCGCCGAAGACGACGATAGCGCCGGTCTCGCCGTGCAGGGGTTGCTCGCGCGTCATCCGGATCTGGTCGGCGTGTATGCGACGGGCGGCGGTATTTCCGGCATTGCTGCTTCATTGCAGGAATCCGGCGACAAGGCGCGTCTCATTGTGGTCGGCCACGAATGCACCGCTGAGACCCGCACACAGCTATCCGGGCGCGCGATCGACGTGATCCTCGATCAGGATGTGCGCGGCATCGTGCACTGGGCGGGCCTTGCTGCTATCAACTTTCTGAACGACGTGCGGGGCGCCCTTGCCATTCCGACGCCGGAAACCCGAATTTATCTTCGTGAGAATGCGCATGCCTGACGCTCGCGACACGCGGACCGCTAGCTGAATCCGCAAGAGCCGAAACCCGGTGCCCGGCGCATGGGCGCTGCTTGACAGGTTGGAGACCGGAAGGACACAAGGAGAAGATTCATGTTACGTCTTACGTCAGCAAGGGTAATGGCTGCGGTCGTGCTATCGCTGGGGCTCAGCATGGCTGGCGGCGCGCACGCACAGGGCAAGCAGTTGACGCTATGTTGGGCGGCCTGGGATCCGGCCAACGCGCTCGTCGAACTGTCCAAGGATTTCACCGCCAAAACCGGCATCAAGATGAAGTTCGAGTTCGTGCCATGGACGAGCTACGCCGATCGCTTCATCAACGAACTCAATTCGCACGGCAAGCTGTGTGACCTGATTATCGGCGACAGTCAGTGGATCGGCGGCGCGGCGGTGAATGGTCACTACGTCAAGCTCAACGACTTCTTCACGAAGAACAAGATCTCGATGGATGACTTCGTGCCGGCGACGGTTGTCGGTTATGCGGAGTGGCCGAAGAATACGCCGAACTACTGGGCGTTGCCTGCGATGGCCGATGCAGTCGGCTGGACATATCGCAAGGACTGGTTTGCAAGGCCTGAATTGCGCGCGGAGTTCAAGCAGAAATATAAACGCGAACTTGAACCGCCGACAACGATGGATGAACTGAAGCAGACGGCCGAGTTCTTCCAGGGCCGCAAGATCGACGGCAAGACGGTATATGGCGCTTACATCTTTACCGAGCGCGGTTCTGAAGGCATCACGATGGGCGTGACGAACATGCTCTACAACTTCGGCTTCGAATACGAGAACCCGAAGAAGCCGTACCAGCTCGATGGCTTTGTCAATTCTCCGGGCGCCATTAAAGGCCTTGAGTTCTATAAGGCGCTTTACAAGTGCTGCACGGCGCCGGGCATGACGAACGCCTACATGCAGGAAGGCCTGGACGCATTCAAGTCCGGCCAGGTCGCGATGCAGATGAACTGGTTCGCGTTCTTCCCGGGCCTCTACAAGGACCCTAATGTCGGCGGCGACAAGATCGGCTTCTTTGTGAATCCCAAGGAGACGAAGCAGTTCACGCAGCTTGGTGGACAGGGTATTTCGGTCGTCTCGTATTCGGATCACAAGGACGACGCGCTTGAGTACATCAAGTGGTTTGCTCAGGGTGACGTCCAGAAGAAGTGGTGGCAGCTGGGCGGCTATTCGGCGGCGAAGTCGGTGGTCGATGCACCAGACTTTCCCAAGAGCCAGCCGTTTGCGCCCGCGTTCCTGAAGTCGATGGCGATCGTGAAGGACTTCTGGGCCGAGCCTGCGTATGCCGAACTTCTGCTCGACATGCAAAAGCGTGTGCATGACTACGTGGTGGCCGACAAGGGCTCCGCGAAGGACGCACTCGATCTGCTCGTCAAGGACTGGAACAAGGTCTTCAAGGGTGCAGGCAAGTAACACGTATGAGGACTGGGCCAGTAACCGCTTAAGCCTCGGCAACAGCGGTTGCTGGTCCGCTTGAAGGAGGCAGGCATGTTGGCAAACAAGCCTTTTCCGCCGCACGGTATGGAAACGGCCGCGCAGACGCGTATCAGTGCGCGTCTGCGCGGACTGTCAGACCGAACGATCGCATGGATCTTCATTCTGCCGACGATCCTGCTGCTGCTCGCGATCAACATCTTTCCGTTGATCTGGGCGCTGCGGCTGTCGTTCACGAACTTCAAGTCGAATATGCCGAGCGTGCCTGCGCGCTTTGTCGGCATCGACAACTACGTCGATATTCTCACCGACGAAGATATCTGGTACGCGATGCAGGTTACTGCGCGCTTCGTGTTCTGGTCAGTCGGGCTTGAAGTGCTGCTCGGATTCGGCCTTGCATTGCTGATCAACCGGCAGTTTCGCGGCCACAGTTTCTGGACGACGCTGATCCTGCTGCCGATGATGCTTTCGCCTGCCGTCGTGGGTAACTTCTGGACGTTTCTGCTGCAACCGCAGACAGGTCTCTTCAACGACATCGTCGGTTTCTTCACGGGCATCGCGCCGGGCTCGTTCCAGATGATCGGCGATGTGCCGCTCGCGCCGTGGACGATCGTCATGGTCGACACATGGATGTGGACGCCGTACGTGATGCTGATCTGCCTTGCTGGCCTGCGCTCGATTCCCGACTACATCTACGAAGCCGCAGAAGTGGATCGCGCAACACCATGGCGCCAGTTCTGGTCGATCACGCTGCCGATGACGCTGCCGTTCCTGATGCTCGCGGTGCTGTTTCGCGGCATCGAGAACTTCAAGATGTTCGACATGGTGAATCTGCTGACTTCCGGCGGACCGGGTTCGGTGACGGAAACCGTATCGATCACGCTCAAGCGCGCCGCGTTCGAAAAGTGGCAAACGGGCTATTCGTCGGCGCTGGCGATCATCCTGTTCGTCACGGTGTTCGGCGCGGCCAACATCTACGTGAAGGCGCTCAACCGGGTGAAACAGCGATGAGACCGACCACCTCCCAACATTCAGTCGTGGCGGCGACGCCGCGTGGCAAGCGCGTAGCGGCCACGGTCGTCATCGCGTATGCGTTGATCGCGACGTTACCGATGGTGTGGATCTTCCTCACCAGCTTCAAGTCTCAGGAAGACGCGATCGCGTATCCGCCCGTCGTACTGTTTCATCCTTCGATGGAAGGCTACGTCAATCTCTTCACGATCCGCTCGCGTCAAACGCCAGAGTTCATCGCGAGCCTGCCGCCCGCGCAGACCTGGTATGAACGTGATGTACGCAAACGCAATATGGTGATTGCGGGCCCGTCGAAAGTGTTGCCGCGCTTCATGAATTCGCTGGTGATCGGCTTTGGCTCGACGTTTCTGGCGGTGTTTCTCGGCACGCTCGCGGCTTACGCGTTTTCGCGCTTCAAGGTGCCGCTAGCGGACGACCTGCTGTTCTTCATTCTGTCGACGCGCATGATGCCGCCGATCGCCGTCGCCATTCCGATCTACCTGATGTACCGCGCGCTGGGTCTTAGCGATAGTTATGTCGGCATGATCGTGCTTTACACGGCGGTCAATGTGTCTTTGGCGGTATGGCTGCTCAAGGGCTTCATGGACGAGATTCCGCGTGAGTACGAAGAGGCGGCGCTGGTCGATGGCTATACGCGGTTGCAGGCATTCGTGAAGGTCGTGCTGCCGCAGGCGATCACTGGCATTGCTGCGACCGCGATCTTCTGCCTGATCTTCGCGTGGAACGAATACGCGTTTGCTTCGCTGCTCACGAGTGGCGACGCGCAGACGATGCCGCCATTCATCCCGTTCATCATCGGCGAAGGTGGTCAGGACTGGCCCGCGGTGGCAGCGGCGACCACGCTCTTCGTGCTGCCTATCCTCTTCTTCACCGTCGTGCTGCGCAAGCATCTGCTGCGCGGCATTACCTTCGGAGCGGTGCGCAAATGAAACATGACTCTGTCCTGCCGTCACGCCGACGCTTCCTGCGGCGCGGTTATAGCGAAGGCGCGTCGACCGTGTTGATCGGCGTCGGTACGGCGATGCTGGTTCAGCCGTTTTCGCTCGCGCTCTTCACATGGTCGTTTCCCGTCATCCTGGCTGGCGCGCTTGCGTTCGTCGTCACCAGCCATTTTCCCGATTGATCATGTCCACGATCGTTCTCGCCAACCTGCACAAACGCTTCGGTGATTTCACCGCCGTGCGCGACACCAGTCTGACGATCACCGCGGGCCGCTTCGTCGTGCTGCTTGGCCCGTCGGGCTGCGGCAAGACCACGACGCTGCGGATGATCGCCGGCCTGGAGTTGCCCACATCGGGCCAGATTCTTATCGATGGTGAAGACGTAACCGCGCTTCGCGCCAGGCAACGCGATATCGCCTTCGTTTTTCAGATGTTCGCGCTGTATCCGCATATGACGGTGCGCAACAACATCGCGTTTCCGCTCAAGAATGAGCATGTGTCGCGTCAGGAGATCGCGACGCGCGTCGCCGCGGCCGCGCACATGCTGCGAATCGAGAACATCCTTGATCGCAAGACGGGCGGCCTTTCGGGTGGCGACCGCCAGCGGGTTGCATTGGGCCGCGCCATCGTGCGACAACCGAAAGCCTTCTTGATGGACGAGCCACTCGGCACGCTCGACGCCGACTTTCGTGAACTGATGTGTCTGGAGTTGCGCAAGCTTCACAACGCGCTGTCCGCGACGACGGTTTACGTCACGCACGACCAGAGCGAAGCGATGGCGATGGCCGACGATATTGTCGTGATGAACAAGGGCGAAGTGCTGCAGTCCGGGTCGCCGCACGAGATCTATCACTTCCCGGCGACGGTGTTTGTCGGCAATTTCATCGGCAGCCCGCCGATGAATTTTCTGCGCGTCGACGGTGGCGTCGGGGCGGGCAGCGAGCAGGTGCTTCTGCGTGGCGCGCCGGTCGCTGTGCCGCGCTGCGATGCAGGCGCGGCCAGTGTGCTGCTGGGCATTCGTCCCGAGCACGTGTTTATCGATGATCTCGGCCCGCTGCGCGGCAAGGTCATTGCCGATGAATATCTCGGCTCACATCAGGTGCTGGTGATCGAGACCGCGCTCGGCATCGTGCGGGTGCGGGCCGGCAAGGACGACGGCCTGCCTGCGGGTACGCAGGTGGGCCTGTCGTTCCGCACGGAACGCACGCTGCTCTACGACGCCGTCACCGAGCGCCTGCTACCCAGTGCGGCGCCTGCGATTCCCGCTAACGGAGACAGCCATGGCTGAAATCCAGTTGCGCAATGTATCGAAACGCTTTGGCGATATCGTCGCGGTGGATGATCTGTCGATCGACGTGAAGGATGGTGAATTCGTCGTGCTGCTCGGGCCAAGTGGCGCAGGCAAAACCACAACGCTGCGACTGATCGCTGGACTTGAGAAGCCCGACAGCGGCGATGTGTTGATCGACGGCGAAGTGGCGACTCATGTGCATCCGTCCGATCGCGATGTCGCGTTTATCTTCCAGCAGTATTCGTTGTATCCGCATCTAACCGTGTTCGGCAATCTCGCGTTCCCGTTGCGTTCGCCGAGACGACGCAGTAGCGAAACCGATATTCGTGCACGCGTTCAGGCCGTCGCGGAAATGCTGCACATGGAATCGAAGCTCGACAACATGGCGACGCATCTGTCTGGTGGCGAAATGCAGCGCGTTGCGATTGGACGCGCGCTCGTGCGGCAACCCAAGGCGTTCCTGATGGACGAACCGCTTTCATCGCTCGACGCCAAGTTGCGTGAGGAATTGCGCATCGAGCTCAAGCGGCTGCATCGCACGATCGGCGCGACGATCGTCTATGTGACACACGATCAGGTCGAAGCGACGACGCTCGCCGACCGCATCGGCATCCTCGAGCATGGGCGTCTGGTGCAGCTGGGCACGCCGCGCGAGGTCTATGGAAATCCTGTGTCACTGGGCGCGGCGCAGCGTCTTGGCTCGCCGCCGATCAACCTGTTGCCGCCCGCGCTGTTCGATTCCGCGGGGATGCCGGCGGGCACGGCGACCGTCGCAATCCGTCCTGAGGACATTGTGCTGCACGACGCAGCGTCGCAACACACGGGCGACGCGTTGAATCTGAAGGTGCTGGAATATTCGCCGCTACGTCATTTGCTGATTCTCGATCGCGAAGGAACGGCGGTTGTCGCGACAACCGTTGCCGAGCGCAACTTCATTCCAGGGCAATCGGTAGGCGTTTCGTTGCCACCGCGCAGCCTTCTCTATTTCCGTGCCGACGGCAGGAGGATCCCGACATGAACGGCAAAACGGTCATGGCGTGCATCGACGCCGCGTATGCATCGCTAAAGGAACACACTGACGAGATCGCGCTGCTCGACCAGCAGATCGGCGATGGCGATCACATTTTCAATCTGCTGCGCGGCATGGAGGCGCTGCTCGCGGTGCGCGCTGAAATCGAAGCGGAAGGTTTTGGACCATCACTTGAAATCGCTGCGGCGAAGGTTCTCTCGACAGTCGGAGGATCATCAGGGCCGCTGTTTTTCTCATTGCTGAACGGCATGTCGAAAGCCTCTGTGGGCAATGCGATGGACGTCGCAGGATTTGCACGCATCTATGCCGCGGGCGTGGAAGCGGTTGGGCAACGCGGCAAGACAGGTGTAGGCAGCAAGACGATGATGGACGTGCTGATTCCAGTCGCAATCCGTTTCGATGAACTTGCCGCGGCAGGCGAGCCGAAACGCGCGGTGCTCGATGCGCTGCCGCAGGTCGCGGAGGAAAACATGCTGGCCACACGCGACATGCTCGCCACTAAAGGACGTGCATCGTTTCTGGGCGAGCGTTCGCGCGGGCATATCGATCCGGGTGCGCGTTCGAGCCAGTTGATGATCACGGCGGTATGTGCGCGGCTCGCGCAAAGCAGCTAATGAAAGGAGCGGAGACCATGAAGAAATTTATCAATCACGTCGACGATTTCCTCGCGGAGAGTCTCGCCGGGTTTGCCAGTGCGCATGCCGATCTCGTCGTGCTCAACCAGGAACCGCTGTTTGTCCGGCGCAAGGATCTTAAGCCCGGAAAGGTGGCGCTGATTTCGGGAGGCGGTTCAGGACACGAGCCCTTGCATTCTGGCTTTGTCGGCTATGGCATGCTCGATGCGGCATGTCCGGGGCAGATTTTCACGTCGCCGACGCCGGACCAGATGATGGCTGCCGCAAAAGCTGTCGATACCGGCGCGGGCGTGCTTTTCATCGTCAAGAATTATTCGGGCGATCTGATGAACTTCGAAATGGCGTCTGAGATGTCGGACGTGCCGAACGCGATGGTGCTGATTAACGATGACGTCGCCGTCGAAAACTCCAGCTATACAACCGGACGGCGCGGCGTGGCAGGTGCGGTGATCGTCGAAAAGCTGGTCGGTAGCCTGGCGGAAAGCGGCGCGAATCTGGAAGAGTGCAAGGCATTCGGCGACAGGATCAACAAGCGGACGGCTTCGATGGGCGTTGCGTTCACAAGCTGCACGGTGCCGGCGGCGGGAACGCTGACGTTCAAGATCGGCGATGACGAAATTGAAGTCGGTGTAGGCATTCACGGCGAGCCGGGACGGCGTCGCGCGAAATTTGCGCCCGCCGATACGATTGTGGCTGAGTTGCTGACCGCGATCGTCGACGATCTGAAACCGGCGGCGGATGCGCAGTTGCTGGTGCTTGTTAACGGCCTTGGAGGCACGCCGCTCGGCGAGCTTTATCTGCTCTTTAACTCGACGCGCGCGTGGCTGCAGAAACGCGACCTGCGCATTGCGCGCGCGCAGGTCGGCCCGCTGACGACGTCGCTTGAAATGGCGGGTGCGTCCATCACGCTATGCGTGCTCGATGATGAAATGATGCGGCACTGGGATAGCGCGGTGCATACGCCGGGGTTGCGCTGGGGCAGATAGGCTGGGAGAAAAGCGTCAGTGACACAGGGAGGCGAGCTCGTTCGTCATCTGGCAACGATGCACCATGACGCGCACGCCTTCGTGCGACACCGCGAGCGCACCGCGGATGTCCTGCCCCAGCACGAGATCGAGACACGTCCAGCCCGAAATGGGGATGCCGTTGCGCGAGGCGCGCCAGCGGCCGTTACCTGGACATGGCCCGTCTTCTGTTACCCAGGCAGTTGGATCGCCGGACAGACCCGTACCGAGCGCCTTCAGCAACGCTTCCTTGCGGGTCCAGATGCCAAGCAAGGTTGCTAACGGATCGGGTTGCGCAGCGTCGAGCCTTGCGGTTTCAATCGCGGAGAATATGCCGCTCCCAAGGCCATTGATGTCCATGCCATCAATCCGGCGTTCTACATCCACGCCGAGATAGCAGGCCCATGCGAATGCGAACAGCGTCAGGCCTTCGGTGTGTGAAAGATTGAACGCGAAGCCTGCAGCGCGAGGCCACAGTAGGATCGGCTTTCCGAAGGCACCGACGCTAAAGCGCAATGACTCCGGCTTGCAGGACAGATAGCCTCCGATCAGCCAGCGGAGCACGCTCCGTCGCGCGATAAAACGACGACGATGCCGTTCCTGCCGATAGGTGCGGGCGCGTGCCCGTTCGTCGCGCGAAAGCGTGTACGCGAGCGCCGAGCACATCGGTTCGATCAGATCGTCCCTCAGTGTCCACAGCGCTACGGCGTTGTCCGGTAGCGACAGGCGACTGCTGCATTGCAATGCCGGCGGCCGGCTACGTGCTGTCATAGGGCGGCCAGTCCACGGTCGAGCACGGCCGCGACGACATGCACGTTCGGCTCTGCGATCATGCCGTTGTGGTCGCCGGATACTTCGACGACCTCCAGGCCAGCGCGCGCGACGCGTCGCCAGAGCGGCAGCGGATCGCCGCGACCGTTCTGCCCGACCGCAGCGCGCACGTAGACGATCGGCCCCGCATGATACGGACGCGGCCGGTAGATCGTCATCGCAACACGCATGGTTTCGCGGACGCGCTGCAGGACGGGCGGCATCGATGCATTGTGGCTGTCGGGACGATGCGCGAGACGCCCGACGCGCATCCGGATGAGATCGGCCGCGCCCAACGCCCTTTCGCGCAGATAGCCTGGCAGTTGCGTTACCGGTACTGCACGCAGTTTTCGCCAGTGATCGCTCACATAGCTCCATTGGTGACGAATGCGTGCGCGCCATGGCAGACAGTCTTCATGGACGTACGTATCGAGCAGGCACAGCAGTTCGATTTCGTCGCCGGCACGCTGTAGCTGCTGCGCGATTTCGAACGCGATCAGACCGCCGAATGAATAGCCGGTAACGGCGTAAGGGCCCGATGGCTGCACAGTGCGAATCTGTTCGATATAGCTGGCTGCGATGTCTTCGACGCGCCGTTGCGGCTGCTGGTCGCCGTCAAGGCCGCGCGCCTGCAGTCCGTAGACCGGACGGGCGCTGTGCAACGCACCCGCGAGCGCCCAGCATTCCATCACCGTGCCGCTTACCCCATGCACGAGAAATAGCGGTGTGCCGACGCCGGCGCGCACCGGCACCAGCATCGGCGAAGACGCTGGCAATGTCCCGCTTTCGATTACAGTGGCGAGCCGCGTGATCGTCGGCGCGATCAGCATGGTGGCGAGGGGGATTGCGCGCCCGGTTGAGTGGCGCACATCGGCGAGCAACCGCGCCGCGAGCAGCGAATTGCCGCCGAGCTCGAAGAAGTTGTCGTCGGACCTGATCGGGGAGAAGTCGAACAGGTTCCCCCACAAGGACTGCAGGTATCGCTCGAGTTCTTCGCGCGATGCGCCGGCGGGCGGCAACTCGCGGGTTGCCGGGTTCGGGGCCGTCTGCTTTCTGATCGCGTCGAGGCACGCCGGGTTGCGTAACGCGGAAGCGTTTCCGACCGGCACTCCATTGACCGCATTGCGCGCGGCCGCTTCAGACAGTTTGCCATTGTGCGTAACCGGCAATTCATTCACCGCGATGATCCGGTCGGGCACATGCGCGGCCGAGGCACGTTGCGCGAGTTCGCGGCGCACTCGCGCGGTCAGCTCGGCCGTCAACGTCACGCCATCGCGCAGGACCAGTAATAGCACGATCATCGCCGGATCAATACTCCCCGATGGCGAGCGCTGTGCCAACGCATGACTTGAGCGTTGCTCGACCACAATCGCTTCGCGGATCTCGGGGATGCCGTTGAGCACCCGATAGATCTCGCCCGGTCCAACGTTGATGCCGCGGACATTCAGCATGCCGTCAGACCGGCCGTGCAACCGGGCGCTGCCCTCCGGTGAAAACCCGATCAGGTCGCCGTGCGTCCAGACGCCAGCGTTGGCGGCGAAATAGGCAGCGTGAAAGGCGGTGCCGTCTACGTCGCCAAGAAAGCCGAGAGGACGCGACGGAAATGGACGTGTGCAGACCAGTTGGCCGATTCCACTGGTGCGCGCGCCGTCGCGCCATGCCTGTACATCGAGGCCGAGGCTCTTGCATTGCGCTTCGCCCGCGTAGACCGGCAGGTTCGGATTGCCCAGCACGAAACAGCCGAGTATGTCCGTGCCGCCCGAGATCGACTGCACGGGTAGTGGCTTGACGTGGTCGCGCACCCAGTCGAACTGGCTGTCGTAGAGCACGGCACCGCTGGACATCACGGTGCGCAATGCGTCGAGATCGAACTGCTTCCCTGGCGAGAGGCCCGCGTCCTCGCACATCTTCAGATACGCGGGGCTGGTGCCGAACACCGTAACGCGCTCGTCCGCGACAAGTCTCCACAAAGTATCGACGGCCAGAATCGGACCATCGTAAGTCACGATCTCGACACCTGACGCAAGTGCCGAGAGTTGCCAGTTCCACATCATCCATGCGCAGTTCGTGTGGAAGTACATTCGATCGCTGGGTCGCAGATCGCTGTGCAGCCGATGCTCTTTCAGATGTTCGAGCAGCGCTCCGCCAGCGCTGTGCACGATGCACTTCGGCTTGCCAGTGGTGCCCGACGAAAACATGATAAAGAGCGGATGCTCGAACGGAAAACGTTGCCACACGAAGCGGGCAGCTTCGCCGCCTTCGATGAGTTCATGCAGCGACAAGACCGGCTGCGTGACGCTGTCAGGCAACTCGCCGTCATCCAGGCAGACGATGCCTTGCAGCGACGGCAACACAGCCGCCAGATCGGCTATGTTCGTCGCAACCGGGTTGGCGTCGAAACTCTGCGGTGCGGTGTGTGCGAACAGCAACCGCGGTGCGAGCGGTGCGAAACGATCGATCAGCGCCTCCGCGCCCATCTCGGGCGCCGCCGTCGAGAGTGTCGCGCCGAGCGCCGTAACGGCCAGTGCCGTGACGATCGCATCAGCGTCGCTGCGCATCACGCAGACCACGCGATCGCCTTCGCGCAGCCCCCACATGGAAAGCGCGTGCGCGAGACGCGCCACGCGATCACGCAATTCGCCGCGCGTCAGGCGTACACGCCGGCCATTTGCGTGACATGCGGTCAGTGCGGGCGAGTCTGCCGGCGCGACGGACAGTCCAAGCAGATTGTCTGCGTAGTTGAGCTGAACGTGTGGAAAGAAGCGCGCACGTTCGCACTCATCCCCGATGCACACGGGCTCCGTGCTGCCGGACCAGGTGAGGTCCTGCGACCATTCCACGAAGTATCGCCAGAACGTGCGGTACTCGTGCACCGAAAACGCGTGTAGCGCCTCGTAACCGGTGAAAACCTTTCCGGTGTGAAGCTGCAATGCCGCGGTAAATGCAGTCATTTGCGACGCTGCAATCTGCCCGGACATGCTGCGATAAAACGGGACGCGTGTCGTAGCGATGCTGTGGTGCGGCATTGTGTCAAACATTTGACGGCGCTCCATATAGGTTCCACGTAGACGGGGCGAACGCCGTTCAGACCTTGCGATGCCTCGAAGGCAACATTTTTTTGTCAAGGCTCTGCCTGGCACTGACCACGCTATTGAGTCTGACTGACTTGGAGAAACGCTCAGGACCACGCGATTGCGTGTGTTCGGTTTGTCCAGACTAGAAGCTCGCAATTGTTTGCTATGTACGAAAGCACACTCTGTGCGGTTCGGCTGCGTTGATCCGGGATGACCGCTAAAACGCAGCATCCCGGACCACGAAGCGCACTTCGATTTCTGCTTCGCCAGCGCAACGGTCGTGTGTTGTGAAGCACCGAACAGGTGCCGTCACGCGCGGTTTTGTGCGATGCGTCAGCACGCTTCGCGTCACAATAAAGCACGCATTCCAGTGCATAATTGAACAGAAGACCGCTGGTCGAGCGTTTGCTCAACGCGGCATATAACTTGCGTTGCAACGCGTGCCGTGCGACGCGAAGAAACTGGAGGACGTCATGCTTGAGGCCGTGCCGGTTGTCGCAAGCAGGATAGTCGATGGTGAATCGATCCGCGCCGAGTTCTTCTGCGATACCGGGCGTCTGCGCATCATCGGCGGGGGAGTTGTGAGGGCGGAATGGTTTCCTCCTCACTCGTGGGTCGCCATAGCGTCCGTTTCCGGGCATAGCCGATGGGGCACCCGACCCAATGAGAGAGACCTCCAGTTGCTGATCGACAACTTCATCGTCGGTGGCGCGCCGGGATAGAACGGCGGCGTCGCGTTCTCCTGAAGCGGCTTGATGCGCGCTTGCGACAGCATCGAAAACGATACATTCACCACGCTCACACCTCACCATCCTCCTGCCCTAACGCCACGACAGGCCGATATCGTGCGCTTCCCGATGTTGTCATACCGACTACTTTAAATTTTGCACTGCACAGGCCTGTTTGTTGCATGGCAGGTGGCGCCGCTCGCGACGCTCTCATCGGTGCTACGGAAGCAGAAGCATGGCAGGCGTCGCTTTGCGCGGATCGCCTGCCAGTGCGCGGGCTGCATTCTTGCAACACTTCGCGCCAGACGTTGCGCGATGGTGTAAAAAGTTCTCTGAATGCCGGAAGAAAGTAGTTGGAGGGGGTTGTGATGATCGAAGATACGCGGTTGCGAAAGGGAGCCGTAAACGTTCCCGACAGTAGCTTCAATTCTGACGAGGAGTCGATGCCGGCCACAACGGGTGCGCGCTTCGGACGTCTTGCGCTTTGCGCTGCGTCGGCGAGCGCTTTGGCCCTTGGCGTGGTGGGTACGATCGCGTATGTCGTCTGGTTCAACCACGACCAGCGCATTTATGCCGAAGCAGTCATGAACGCGCGACAGGCGCTCCGGTTCACGGGCTTGAAACCGCCGGCACAACAAATCGCTTCGTCCGGTCAGATAGTGCTATCTCCGTCGCCTGCTGCCAGCGCAGTGCCCGTCGCGAGTGTGAGTCTCGCCGCATCCGCCTCTTCCGACGCGCCGGATCAGCTGGTAGCGAATTCCACGGGCGCTGCGGCGCCGCGTCCGGCTGCGCGCCCTGCGCCTGCGCCCGCGCTCGCGCATCGTTCCGGCAACAAGCAGGCGGCAAGCAACAGGCCCCCCAACAGCCTGCTCACCCGCATGGGTTCGTTCTTTCATCGCGCGAGCTATCGGCAGCATGGCACCGGAAACCAGCGGGACCTCTACTCCCATCCGTAAGGAGCATCGCTCACAGCGCGCCGGCTTCGTGCGCGCTTTCGCGATGCCGTTCCGGCCAGGTCCGGCAACGGTGGCCGGAGTATCGATGCTTTGTCTTCTGATCGGCCTTCTGTATCTCGCGCTGGAAATCAGGACGATCTTTTCTGACCAGATGAAGCAGGAATATGCGGGACTCGTTCTCGAGGCGGCCGAACGAGCGGAAGGTGCCCGCAACCAGGTCGGCATCTGGCAGCAACTGTCCGATGGTGATGTTGCCAAACCGGAAGGCTATCGACAGGCACGTGCCGATCTCGCCGCACACCTTGCGTCACTCGCCGCGCTGGTGAATGCCAGCCCGTTTGA
The DNA here is from genome assembly GCF_050436625.1 of Paraburkholderia sp. GAS334. NCBI lineage: Bacteria > Pseudomonadati > Pseudomonadota > Betaproteobacteria > Burkholderiales > Burkholderiaceae > Paraburkholderia > Paraburkholderia sp. GAS334. The sequence continues at coordinate 151,513 of NZ_JBNDMO010000001.1, forward strand.
CGCGCCACGAATCCCGGGCTGGGTAGTGTTGCCGGATGCGAGTCTCCAGAATACGGACGCGTTGCTCAACCAGGCGTTGACGTATTGGACTGCGCAGCGCGATCGCGACAGCGCTGACGTGCGCACCCGCATTTTCCGCGTGGCGGCCGTGCTGATCGCTTTGGCGGCGCTCGTGTCCGGCATATTGATCACCGCGTTAGCGATGTACACAAAGCGCACGCTGCATCTGGCTGGCCAGTCGCAGAAATTCGAACACGCCGCAACGCATGACGCGATGACCGGGCTGCCAAACAGGCGGAAACTGATTGATACGCTTGAGGAAGCCGTCGCCTGGTCGGCTGCTGATCCGGTGCGCCGCGAGATTGCTGTTCTTTATGTCGATCTGGACGGGTTCAAACGAGTCAATGACTCGCTCGGCCATCACGCCGGTGATGAATTCCTGGTTGCTGTTTCCAGGCGCTTTCGTCAATCGGTTCGTCGGGCTGACGTCGTCGCCCGGATCGGCGGCGACGAATTTGCCGTGCTGGTCCGCGAGTTTTCAACCCACGCCGAACTGGGCGAGATCGCGCGGCGTCTCATCGCCTGCGTGACTGAGGTAGATGCGCAGATGGGGAACGGACTTGTCCGTGCCAGCATCGGCATCGCCAGCTTTCCGGATCCCGTCGACGACTACCATCGTCTCCTCGCGGCAGCCGACGAAACGATGTACCAGGTCAAGCGGAACGGCAAGAACGGTTATGCGTTCACGGTGCGGGGCAATTGAACGGGACGGGTTTAGCGCCTGCACGAACTCAGGCGGGACGATCGATCCTCCGACGCCGGTTGGAAACATCGCGGCGACCATTCAGGCCGAATCGGAACTCGCAGCGCTAAGCGAAGGAGTTTTGTAAGTAAATTCCTTGGAGAATATCTAAAGAATTTCGCCGCAACGCCGACAATCTCATATGACGGAGAGGCGAACGGCAAACTCGTCGCTCAAAAAAAACTAACTTGAAAGAGAGAGCGAGGCCAGATGAACAAGATTGCAATGATTTTCCTTGGTGCGGCACTCGTGGGTGCGCTGAGTGGCTGTGCAGGTTCAAACTTCGTGCGTCCCGATGACGCCGTTCTGCAGAATGACAAAACCACAATTTCTGCAGTGCGGGAAACATACGGCAAGCCGTTTCGCGAGAGCAATGTCACGAAGAACGATCAGGACGTAACGCTTTTGTCCTATGCGTATGCGTCGACAGGCGGCACACCACTGGAAACCGGCGTGATACCTGCTCGATCGTTAGAGCTGGCCTTCTGGAAAGACAAGTTGGTGTCTAACGTCTTTAACTCTTCGTTTAAGGACGACGCCAGCACCTTCGATGCATCAAAGCGCACGCAAATTATCAAAGGCAAGACGACCCGTGAAGAAGTTGTCGGGCTACTTGGTCGACCAGCAGGCTACGCCGTTTACCCTGCGATCAAGGATAAAAATGGAAACGCGTTAGTGTATTCGTATCACACGACTAGCGGTTCAGCGTTTAATTTGAAGTTCTCGAGGCGTGATCTGATCGTGACGCTTGATCCGAAAGGAATTGTTAGCGATGTGAGTTACGAGTCGTCAGGTATGCAGTAGCAGGCCGGGCGAGCGTCGGAAATTGCCCGGACAGTATCTGGTCGGCGTGGAGAGGAGCCTTGTGGGCTTCTACCTGTCCGGTGAAGTGCATTCCCCGACGCCTGGCAAACCCATTGCCCTGTTTCACCCACCCACATCACCAAAAACACCCACACACAGCAACCGGCCCGCCTCACTCAAACGCGCGGTGCCGGTCCCAGCCTCATCGAAAGTCGTTTCAACAAACCCGCCATCGACAAGCGCCGTCAACTGACGACGCAAACCGCTCATCGGCAGGCCGGCCTGCTTGGAAAGCTTAGCTAGCGACCACTCGCGCTCCGGCGTCTCCTGCGCCGCGCGCCACAGTTGCGCAAGTACCGCGACCAGCGCCGGATCGATTTCATCATTCATCTGCGTCTCCGTTTTCGTTTTCTTAAAAACAACCTCAAGCCATCTGCGCAACAAGCTCACCCAGCGTCTTAAGGGCAGTTTCCGTCTCAGACGTCCACGCATAGCTGTAGTTCAGGCGGATGAAATGATGAAACTCATTGCGCGTCGAAAACATATAGCCCGGCCCGATCGTAATGCCACGCGCGAGCGCGTCCTGATAAAGCCGCATCGAATCGACGCGTTCCGGCAACTCAACCCACAACACATAACCACCCTGCGGTGCTGACGTACGCGTACCCGCTGGAAAGAACCGCTGCACCATCGCCGTCATTAGACGCGCGTGCTGCCGATAAACCCTGCGCACATGCCGCAGATGACGATCGTAGCCATCCTGCCGCAGATAATCCGCGACGGCGACCTGCGGCACGGAAGGCGTGGTGAGCGTATTCAGGAACTTGAGTTTCTCGACCTGCGCGCGATAACGTCCCGGCATTGCCCATCCGATACGATACGAAGCAGTCAGGCTTTTAGAGAACGACGCGCAATGCAGCACGAGCCCTTTAGTGTCGAAGTTCTTGAGCGTCGAAGGCCGTGCATCGCCGTAATAAAGCTCGTGATACACGTCGTTTTCAATAGCCGGAATATCGTGTGCCGCCAGCAGTTCAACCAGCTGCTTCTTCCGCGCATCCGGCATCTGGAACCCTAGCGGATTCTGAAAATTCGGCATGACCATACAGGCCGCGATCCTCTCTCTTGCGATGATCCGCGCGAGCACCTCAAGGTCGATGCCATTCACAGGATCAGTCGGCACTTCGATCGCGCGCATGCCGAGGCGTTCGATCGCGTGAAGCATCGCGTAGTAGGTCGGCGATTCGACGGCCACGGTATCGCCAGGTTTCGCGACCGCCTGCAGGCTGAGGTTGATGGCCTCCGTAGCGCCCACCGTGATGATGATTTCCTGCGGATCGACCGGCACGCCGTTTTCCGCGTAACGCCGCGCGATCTGGCGGATCAGTTCGGGATTGCCGGGCGGCAGGTCGTCCATCAGGTTCCAGCTCGCGTGACGCCGCGCAATCGCGTTCGCGTACTGGTTGATGCGGCGCCAGGGAAACAGCGAAGGATCGGGATACGGCGAGCCGAGCGGCATCGCGTCGTTCGCACGAATGCTGCGAAGCGTCGACAGCACGAGCCGGCTCACATCGACTTCGGACGCCACCGCCGGCGCTTGCGGCGACGTTGGGCGCGTGGCCTGTGCCCGGGCGAACTCGCGCACGAAATAGCCGGATTGTGGCCGTGTCTCGACCACGCCGCGCCCTTCAAGTAGTGCGTACGCATGCAGCACGGTCTTGATGCTCACGCCGTGCTGCTGGCTCGCCTGCCGCACCGATGGAATGCGCTCTCCCACAGCGAACACGCCATTCCGCACGGCGGCTTCGATTTCGTCGGCGAGTTTTTCGTAGAGCTTCACGGCGTCGAAGGCCCCGGCAATGGAATCCCGCCAGTCTATCGCGGTCCAGCCAGACTGTACTCCTCGAATTTCACGATTTCTGTGCGCCGCATTCATTTTGGAACACAGTAGGCTTCATCCATCGGCACATCCGCCTGCTTATCCGTCTGCCCGGCGACACGATCATGAAGAAACCCGAAGCGCGTATCGAACCGTACGCGCACCCCGCAGCAGGATGGGGCGCGCTCAAATATGTCGCGCTCAACCTCCTCAAGGAGAAGGTCGCGGGCGGCAACTACCGCACGCTGCTCGCACAGAACCAGCCGGACGGTTTCGATTGCCCCGGTTGCGCATGGCCGGATCGCGAACACGCATCGACCTTCGAATTCTGCGAAAACGGCGTCAAGGCCGTCGCCGCCGAAGCAACCAGCAAGCGCGCCACGCCCGCACTCTTCGAGCAGTTCACAGTAGCGGACCTGATGACACAGTCCGACTTCGAACTGGAGCAGCACGGCCGCCTGACCGATCCGCTCGTCTACGACGCCCAGCGCGACCGCTACGTCCCGATCTCGTGGGACGCCGCCTTCGACCTGATTGCCCGTCACCTGAATCAACTCGACGACCCCGACCGCGCCGCGTTCTACACCTCCGGCCGCGCGAGCAACGAGGCCGCGTTCCTGTACCAGTTGTTCGTGCGCATGTACGGCACGAACAACTTCCCCGACTGCTCGAACATGTGCCACGAAGCGACGAGCCGCGGCTTGCCGCACACTGTCGGCGTCGGCAAGGGGACAGTGACGCTCGATGACTTCGAGCACGCCGACACGCTCCTGCTCTTCGGCCAGAATCCCGCGACGAACCATCCGCGCATGCTGGGCGAACTGCGCGAGTGTGCGAAGCGCGGCGCGACCATCGTGTCGATCAATCCGCTGAAGGAGCGTGGGCTCGAGCGTTTCGCGAGCCCACAGCATCCGGTCGAAATGATCACGATGGGCAGCACGAAAATCAGCTCGGTCTTTATCCGCCCGAAAGTCGGCGGCGATTTCGCGCTGATCAAGGGCGTGGCGAAGCGCGTGATCGAACTCGATGACGAAGCGGTGACGTCAAATCTGGAACGTGTGCTGGACGTCGATTTCATCGCAGGGCACACCGTCGGTTTCGACGCATTCGCCGACGATCTGCGTGCCGAAAGCTGGGATGCGATCGTCGCGGAATCGGGCGTGCCATTCGAAGACGTGCTCAAGCTTGCCGACATCTACGTCAAAGGTCGCGCTGTCATTTCAACGTGGGGCATGGGCCTCACGCAGCACAAAAACTCGGTGCCGACGGTGCAACTGCTGTCGAACCTGATGATGATGCGCGGGAACATCGGCCGGCGCGGCGCGGGCCTGTGCCCGGTGCGCGGACACTCGAACGTGCAGGGCGACCGCACAGTCGGCATCGAAGAAAGGCCGACGCAGCAGTTCCTCGACCGCCTCGGCGAAGTCTACGATTTCGAGCCGCCGCGCGAACATGGCCTCGACGTCGTGAACACGATTCAGGCGATGCTCGATGGCAAGGTGAAAGTATTCATCGGGCTTGGCGGCAATTTCTCGATCGCGACGCCTGACACGCCGCGCACGTGGGACGCGATGCGCGCGTGCGATCTGACCGTGCACATCACGACGAAGCTGAACCGCAGCCATCTCGTGCATGGCCGCGACGCGCTGATCCTGCCGACGCTCGGTCGCACCGAAATCGATCTGCAGAAAGGCGTAGCGCAGGGCGTAAGCGTCGAGGACTCGATGAGCATGGTCCACATCTCATACGGCATGAACAAGCCGGCCTCGGAGCATCTGCTGTCGGAAATCGCGATCGTTGCGCGCATGGCGCATGCAACGCTCGGCAGCGCGAAAGTCGACTGGCTCGCGCACGCCGACGATTACGCGCTGATCCGCGACGGCATCGCGAAAGTGATCGACGGTTTTGCGGATTACAACGAGCGGCTCAAACAGCCGGGCGGTTTTCATCTGGGCGTCGCGTCGCGCGATCGCATCTGGCACACGCCGAGCCGCAAGGCGCAGTTCATCGTGCACGCGATCTCCGTCGATACGCCGATCCACCGCGCGCGTGCGCTTCACGGCGAACGCCTGATGACGCTCATGACGACGCGTTCACACGACCAGTACAACACGACGATCTACGGCCTCGACGACCGCTATCGCGGCGTATACGGCCAGCGGCGCGTGCTCTTCGCCAATAAGGACGATGTCGCGATGCTGGGCTTTAAGGCCGGCGAGCGCGTCGACATCACCAGCGTATGGGACGACGGCATCGAGCGGCGCGCGGACAGTTTTCTGCTCGTCGAATATGACATTCCGCGCGGTTGTCTCGGCGCGTATTACCCGGAGACGAATCCGCTCGTGCCGTTGTCGTCCGTAGCCGATGGCGCGGGCACGCCGACTTCGAAGTCGATTCCAGTTCTGCTCACGGCCAGCGCGACAACTATGTTCCCACCAGCGCCGCAGGAAACATCTCGACGCGAGGCGGCATCGGTTTGACCGGGTAGCCGAGGCGCCGCCACGCGTCGAGACCGCCCGTCAGCGACAGCGTGTGGGAAAAGCCATCCTTGTGCAACTGCTCGCACATTTTCCGCGAGCTCGAATTGTTCTCGCAAAAGCAGTACACGACGATGCTGCGACCCATCACCTTCGATCGCAGTGGTGCGGCTGAATTCAGGTCGAGCAGCAATGCGCCGGGAATGAGCCATGGATCCTGATCGCGAACCGCTTCAGGCCTCGCATCGACCACGATGGGCGGAGACTGCGAATGCATCATCGCGTCGAGCTGTTCCGGCGAGACCTTCATGTGCGCAATGCGCCTGCGAAAGTTCAGGCGTTGCCAGTATCGATACGCCAGATAGAGCACGGCGGCCGCGGCGATGACGTCGAAGATCGTCGCGCCGTGCGATCTGACGATCGCCATGAACTTTGACACATGCTGCTCGAAGGCCGCGCCGCCCAGCAGCCAGAATGCGGCCCACGCGAGCGTGCCGGCCGTGTCCCACGCGAAATACGCTGTCGCGGCAACACTGGTCGCGCCCATCAGCGGCGGCGTAGCGAGCGCAAGACCCGGCACGAACTTGCAGACACCGACGATCGGCAAGCCGAACCGCTCGAAGAGGCTGCGCGCGTGCCGCACGCCGGTTGCGACCGTCAGCGACAGGCGCGCGAGTGTGTCAATGAGCCGGCGACCGAAGCGCCGTCCGGCTGCGAACCAGATGCAGTCGCCGAGCAGCGCGGCGGCCACGGCCGCGAACAGGATGTGCGTGAACGACAGCGTCCCGTTGCCGATCGCGGAGCCGGCGAAGACAAGCACGGGAATCGCGGGCAGCGGCGCGCCGAGGCGGGTCAGCAACACGTTGCCGAACACCACCACCGCGCCCCACGTCGCGATCGCCGCTGCGGGAAACTCGATCACCTGCTGGCTCCTGTCACGTCCGGATACCGCCTGCCACTTACCCTGCCGCATCCTGCTTATTGTGCCGCGTCGTCCGATGGCGCGCTTGTCGCCGCCCAGACCGTCATCCTGCCCTTGAAGCGATCAGCGTCACCGGCACGCCCAGACAACCGGTGCTTCTCGCGATCTGCAGATCGCGCCAGGCCGACGCACTGCTCTGGTCGAGGATCATCGGCTGGATGCGAAGGTCCGGCCGCAGTACGTTGAACGGCCATGTCGGGCGCCGCAATCGTTCGTGGACGACCGAGCCGAGCCAGATCGGCGTCGGCGCGCCTCCGCGTTGATGCTCGACCGCGTAATCTGTCGTCCAGAAACGCAGGACGTCGCGCTGGTCGGCGGCCGCATCGGCGCGGATGAAGACGAGTGTCGACGGTTCGCCGTTGTTCAGCTTGGGCAACGCGGGCAGGTCCACCGCTGTCACATCGGGCGACACAAGCGAGAGCACGCTGCGCGCGGAAAGCGGTGTGCCTTCCACCCAGCCGCGGCTCAGCAGCTGCGTGCGCACCTGGTCGGCGGTGGCGGTCCACTGCACGGTGATCGGCTCGCGGCGGTCGCCTTCCATGCTGGAGCGATAACAGGAAAATGTGCGCCAAACCCGGTCGGTCCACTGGGCCGGTGTAATGACAATCGGTGCAGGCGGCTTCGCGGCGTTCATCCACGCGCTCCGCTGGACGGCATCCAGTTGGGCCCCGACGGCGAGGCCGATCAAGAGGAGAACCACGAGCGGCATGAGCGGCCGCGGCGGCGGGTTTGAAGGATGTCGCCACACGGCGGTCAACGCGACGAGAAACACCCAGATGGCCGCGAGCGCGGCGCCGCCGAGCGCGGCCGAAAACGAAAAAAGCCCTGAGTACAGGCCCGAAAGCGCGACCGCAACGAGGATCGCGGTGGTGGTTGTCGCAACCAGAATCTGCGACAGCAGGCCGACGCGGCGCGCGAGCAGAAACGCGAGAAATCCGTAGATGACCACCGCACCCGCGACATGATTGCTCGGAAACGCGCGCACGCTGGAGGTCACGGATGCCGTCGACAAACCCGAGGCAGCAATCTGGATCGCGAGGATAAGCACCTGGGAAAATACAACGGCGATAAGCCAGTACAGGACGGTGCGCCAGCGGCGCTCGACCGCCATCCATATGACGGCGAAAAGCGCCAGGATTGAAAGCGTGAGCGTACTGCCGAACGTCGAGAGCGCAAAAATCGCCTTGTCGTACAGCGAAGCGTGAAAGGATCGCAGGAACCGGTACACCGACATATCCACCTGAACCAGCGGATTGCCGCTCGCGACATCGTTGAGCGTGGAGATGAACACGGCACCCGAAACCAGCAGCAGCAACGAGATGCCGACGATCAGTCCGGTGGCCGGATTGTCCGGATCCAGCGTGCGCAGGACGATGCGGCCGATTGCGTGCGGGTTGTGTTTCGCCCAGTACAGCAGGCGTTGGCGCGAGACATCGGTCCAGTTTCGCGCGTGCGACACGATCACGCCGATCAGCTTGACCGTCATCCAGCCGATTGCCACGAAGATCGCGACAACGATCACGAGCCGGAACGACACGGCGCCGGCCAGCTCCATCGATGCGCCGAACACCACGCCCGGCAGAATATGCGCGGGCGCCCAGAGCAGCGCCGACAGGACGTTGACCGCGAAAAAGCGCAGGCGCGACATGCCCATCATGCCCGCGACGACCGGCACGATCGCGCGTACCGGTGCGATGAAGCGCGCGAAGATCACGCTCTTGGCGCCATGTTTCTCGAAGTATGTCTTGCCCGCCTCAAGGAGCCCGGGGTGCGAACGGAACGGCCACAGACGCATGATCGTCGTCTTGTGACGGGCGCCGAACCAGTAGCTGGCGGCATCGCCCGCAATGGCACCGCCGATCGCGCACGCCATCACCCAGCCCAGATTGAGCGAACCGGTGCCGACCAGCGCGCCCGCAATGAACATCGCAGTGCTGCCCGGCACGAAGGTGCCGATAATGGCGATCGCTTCGAAGAACGCGGCAAGCACGACGACCGCAAGCGCCCACGACGGATTCGCAGTCAGAAAATGCAGCAACTGGAAGTAGGCGTGCTCCATCAGCGGGTGTGTGTCCTTCGGGGCGGGCGGGTTTTAAACATCGGAAACATAGCACGCGATCACTTTATTCCGCTCGCCACGAGCCAGCGTCTGAAGCGGCTGCGCCATCGGGCCGCTGTCCGCAGCAGCTTCGTCACTACTGAGGTTTGTCCCGATTGGGGCGCAAGGCGATAGTGGGACAATTGGACCCCGATAAACACCACGGCTCAGTGGGAAAGGGGACAAACATGCATCGTTCGATCTATCTCGCGGCCATTCCGGCTGCTTTTGTCGCCGGTCTCCTCGCGTCTCATCTGGGCACGCCGGCCCATGCGCAAACGCCCGAGACGAAGCTCGCGCCGCAGATCATCGATGTCGGCGCGATGAGCGATGCAGACGTAGGCCCGGTAGTTCCGAATCTCGGCACCTTGCGCTCAAAAGGTCTGGTTACGACGCCGTCCGGGACCGTGGCTGTCCAGACCGGCAATGTTCCGAAACACACACATACGGGCTCCGACGAAATCCAGTACGTGATTTCGGGCAGCGGGACGTTCTGGCTGGGTAACGAACAGCGGCGGATTCATCCCGGCGACCTCATCATCATCCCCAAAGGCACGGTACACGCCGGTGCCGAGGCGACGACCGGCGAGTTCAAGGTGCTCGCGATCAAACTGCCGCCACAGGCGCCGGGCGACCTGCACCTGGTGCAGTGAGGCGGTGCCGCCACGTCCATCCATTCGAGTCTTCCCATGAATACAGCAAGCGCTACCGCACATCGATACGAAGGCCACGTCGAACTGTGGCTGATCCGACATGGCGAAACGGAGTGGAGCCTGTCCGGCCAGCACACAGGCCGCACCGACATTCCGCTGACCGAACGCGGACACAAACAGGCGCAGCTGCTCGCACCGCTCCTCGCCACGCAGCACTTCGACAGGGTGCTGACGAGCCCGATGTCGCGCGCAATCCAGACGTGTCGCGAGACGGGGCTGGGCGAGCGCGCAGAAGTCGAACGCGATCTGCACGAATGGGACTACGGCATCTACGAGGGACGCACGACATCCGCGATCCGTGAAACCGTGCCCGGCTGGTCCGTGTGGGATTCGCTGATTCCTGAAGGCGAAAGCCTCGAACAGATCCAGACGCGCGCGCGCTCGCTGATCGAGCGCCTGCTCGCATCGCAGGGACGCATCGCACTCTTTTCGCACGCGCATTTTCTGCGTGTGCTGGGCGGCTGCTGGATGGGCGATTCGGCGGCGCTCGGTGCGCATCTGATCCTCGATACCGCTTCGATCAGCATCCTCGGCTTCGATCGTGACAACCGGGCGCTGCGTCAGTGGAACGTGCGCTGTTCCGAAGCTGAATGACGCGTCCTGCGGCAACGTCATCCAGCGAAGCCTCTGCATTGAAGGCTATTGCGAAACGTCGATACGTCCGTACACCCCGGTGGTCGGCGTAGGCCCTGCCGCGAAGAAGAGCGTGTTGACCGGCTGGTTGTCGACACCGTTGCCGAACGCGATACCCCATATGCCGGGCTGTTTGATGCTCGAACCGTTGGCCTGCGTGAGCGGCCCGAGTGACGCGCCGGAATTTGGGTCGAACGCGTTGATCGTACCGTCGCCGAAGTTGCCGACCAGCAGGTCGTTGCTGAACTTCCCGAAGTTCGCGGGCGCCATCGCCACGCCCCATGGCGAGTTGAGCACGCCGCCCGCCGAGATGCGTTTCACGAAGCGGCCGGCGCTGTCGAACGCGTCCACCACGCCGTTGCCTGCGCCGTTGGTCTGGGTGCGGCCGTCGGGTCCGCGAACCGCGTACGTCACGTAGATCACGCTGCCGATCGCCTGGATGCCGAACGGCGCCATGCCGGCGGGCAGATTCGGATCGGTGAAGTTGCCCAGCAACTGGACCTTGTTGAAAGCCGCATCGAAGATGTCGACCTTTCCGTTGTGAAAGTCGGCTGCGTACAGCATGTTATTGCCGGTGTTCTGCGCAAGCGCGAGGCCCTTGTACACGGCGCCGCCTGCGCCGTCGTCGTGCGCTGTGACGGCCTGTGTCGGCAGCACCTTCGGCGACCAGCCGGCGATCGTGCCGGCGTCGGTGGCCCACAGGAATATGGCGTTCGCTGTCAGGCCGTTCGCCGTCACCTTGAAGTCCGTGCTGCTGTTGAATACGATGCCCGTTGGGCCCGCAGCCTGGCCGCTTGCGGCTGGCGGGATCGTCACCACCAGCGCCTGTGGCACGCCGTTGCCGTCATACAGCGTCGACTTATGCGTGTTGTTATCCGAGACCCAGACGAAGCCGGTCGGATTGAACACGATGCCCCAGCCGTTCTTCAGATTGGGATCGGTGTTTGGCGCCGTGACGCTGCCATCCGAAACGAGCACTGCCGCCTTGAACTGTCCGGGTGTGGGCATGCCGGAATTCGAACTGCCGCCGCCGCCGCACGCGACGACGCCCAACACGGTTGCGCCGGCCAGCGCGAGTGCAATTGCAAGTTTTCGCATATGAGTCTCCTGATTCGATGGACGAACTGATCCGCGCGGCCGGAACGGATTATCGGCAGCGAACGGCAGCAGTGAATGACGTCTGGAACAGACGCGATGCGCCGCCGAAGTCACGGACAACGTGCGGATACGCGCTCGTCACGCGTGCCTGTCATGCTTACCCGCGCTGTTCGCGCTTGCGGTGTTGCGTCTTCGAGTACAGAACGAGCCGGCTTTTGTGTTTATTCCGCGCGAGACGATGTACCAGCGTGCCGGGTTGGACGCTGCGTTGCAGCAGAAACGCAGCGCTGCCGCGACCACCGTGCCGCGCTTCCCTGGAACCGCACGAGCAGGTACGGGACTAAGATGAAGCATTTCAGTCCCGTACCTGCTTGCGCGTTTTATAAGTGTTCAGAACAAACGGCGCCCCGCGCATGTCGGGGCGATCCTTCATCGTGAACTCGACTCGGGTCATCGGATGATGAAGCGCAGAACTTTCCTGCTCGGTGGCGTCGGTGCGGGTGTGTTGCTCGTCGGCTGGACCGCGATGCCGCCGGGGCAGCGTCTGACGACATCGAAGCCATTGCCCGTCGAAGGCACGCAGGTCGCGCTGAACGGCTGGGTCAAGATCGCGGCGGACAGCACCGTCACGATCATGATGTGCAAGTCGGAGATGGGACAGGGCGTGCACACCGGCCTCGCGATGATGCTCGCCGACGAACTCGACGCCGACTGGTCGCAGGTGAAAGTCGAGAACGCGCCCATCGACAGAATCTACAACGACCAGCAGAGCATCGTCGACGACCTCTGGTTCCGGCCCGACGACGAAAGCGAAATCAAGCGCCTCGCGATCTGGATGGTGCGCAAGTTCACGCGCGAGTTCGGCGTGAATACGACAGGCGGTTCGGCGAGCCTCAACGATCTGTGGACGCCCATGCGCGAAGCCGGCGCGTCCGCGCGTGCGATGCTGGTCGGCGCGGCGGCCGCGAAGTGGGACGTGCGTACGGCGGACTGCACTGTCGAAGGCGGCAGGATCATGCATCCGTCAGGCCGTACGGCGAGCTTCGGCGAAATGACGGCGCTCGCGGCGCAGCAACCGTTGCCGCGCCGGGTGGATCTGAAAAAGCCGGCGCAGTTCAGGATTATCGGCAAGCCGCTGCGGCGTATCGAGGCCGCCTCGAAGACCGACGGCAGCGCGCGCTTCGGCATCGATGTGCTGCCTGAAGGCCTGCTGTACGCAAGCGTGAACATGTGCCCCACGTTAGGCGGCAGGGTTGCGCATTTCGACGCGTCGCATCTTCCCGCGAAGCTGGGCGTCATCAAGGCATTCGCGGTTGCGCCGTATAACGGCGGCACCGGCGGCGTAGCGGTGATCGCGCGCGACATGTACGGTGCGCTCACCGCCGCCGCAGATCTCAAGCCGACATGGCACGAGGGCCCTGCCGCGAAACTGTCCAGTGCGGATATCGACGCCCGGCTCTCAAAGACGCTCGACAGCGAAAGCGGCCACGCGTTCTACACGCTCGGCAATGTCGATGCCGCGCTGGCGACGGCTCACCAGAAGATCGCCCGTGAATATCGCGCGCCCTACCTCGCGCACGCGCCGGTCGAGCCGGTCAACTGCACGGTGCAGTTCAAGGACGGCGCGGCGACCGTATGGGTTGCCACACAGATGCCGACGCTCGCGCGCAGGCATGTCGCGAAGGTGCTCGACATCGACGAGGACAAGGTCGATCTGCGGGTGCAGCTGCTCGGCGGCGCGTTCGGCAGGCGGCTCGAAATGGATTACGTCGCGCAGGCCGCGGCCATCGCGAAAGAAGCCGGGGGGCGGCCGGTGCAGACACTCTGGTCGCGCCAGCAGGACACACAGCATGACTTCTACCGGCCGGCGTGCCTGTCGCGCTTTGAAGCCGGTCTCGACGCCGACGGCAAGCTGGTGGCGTGGCGCAATACATCGGCGGGGCAGGCGGTCGTTCCGCAGGCGCTGAAGCGGACGTTCGGCATGCCGGACCTGCATCTGCCTTTCGACAAGACGACCTCCGAGGGTGCCTTCGACCAGCCGTACGAATGGCCGAACGTGCGCGTCGCGCATGCGTTTGTCGAGCTGCCGGTTCCGGTGGGATTCTGGCGTTCGGTCGGGCATTCGCATCAGGCGTTCTTCACTGAGTGTTTCATGGACGAGGTCGCCGCGCTCGCGGGCAAGGACCCGGTCGAGTTTCGCGCCAGCCTTCTTGCGCAGCATCCAAAGCATCTGGCCGTGCTGCAGAGCGCAGCGGCACATGCGCACTGGGGCAAGCCGGTCGCGCCCGCACCGGACGGCGCCCGGTGTGCGCGTGGCATCGCATTGCATCAGGCGTTTGGCAGCATCGTCGCGCAGGTCGCCGAGGTCTCGCTCGCGCCGGACAGGAGTGTGCGCGTGCATCGGGTTGTCTGCGTGATCGATTGCGGCACGCCAGTGAATCCGAACCTGATTGCGCAGCAGATGGAAGGCGGCATCATCTTCGGGCTGTCGAGTGCATTGCAGAACGAGATCACGATCTGCGAAGGACAGGTGATGCAGAGCAACTTCCTCGACTTCCCGGTTGTGCGGATGTCGAATTGCCCGGCGATCGAGGTCTACATCATGCCAAGCGAAGAACACCCGCAGGGCGTTGGCGAGCCGGGAACGCCGCCCATCGCGCCCGCAGTCGCGAACGCGCTCTTCGCGCTGACTGGCGAGCGCCACTATTCACTGCCTCTCGATCCCGACACCGTACGGCTGCGAACCCCATGTCCGCTGGATCCCGCTAACACTGCATCGAAGAAAACATGTCCTCCCTCAACGTGAACAGCAAGACGGTGACCGTCGAATCCGATCCCGACACGCCGCTTCTCTGGGTGTTGCGGTGCGAGCTGCACCTGACCGGCACGAAGTTCGGCTGCGGCCTCGGCGTCTGCGGTGGCTGCACGGTCCATCTGAATGGCGAAGCGAGCCTCGCCTGTCAGAAGAAACTCAAGGAGTTGAACGGCCAGAAGATCACGACGATCGAAGGCGTGCAGGGCGCCGAAGCGAAGGCGCTCAGGGCAGCGTGGCTCGATATCGACGTCGCGCAATGCGGGTACTGTCAGAGCGCGCAGTTCATGGCGGCCTGCGCGCTGCTCAAGCACATGAAAGGTCCGAAGTACGCGAAGGAACTGGACACGGACATCGATGCGGCCCTGTGCGGCATCGTCTGCCGCTGCGGCACGTATCCGCGTATCCGCAAGGCCATCCAGCAGGCCGCGGCCACGCTGCACCTCGTCAAACGGCCGTAGCGGGCGTTTGCGTCGGCTACAGGTCCTCGGTGAACATCGGCGTGGTGCCGTTATTGTCTTCGTAGTATTCGGCTGTCGCTGCGCTGCCGGCTCCCAGCCGGACGACCGTGAATCCATGCATGTAGGTGCGGCCTTCGACGCCCAGCTGCACATCCGCCACCTTCGGCGGATTGACGATGCCCGGCATCGGCGCGAACGGCGGTGTGTCTGCGTCCGCGAAAACCGGCACCGCGCCGTTGCCGATGCAGCGGCCGCGCTGAAGCCCCTGGCAAGGGTCGTAGACGGAAAGATTGTGCTCGTGGCCCCAGAACCACGCGGCGATCGGCTGCTTCGCGGCTTTCGCGAAGCGCTGGTAGCTCGCGACAAGCTTCGGGTTCCAGGCCGTGAACGTGCCGTCGGTGCCGCGCGGGCCGATTTGCGAAAACGCGGAAAAGAGCTGATGGTGCGACATCAGGATCGTCTTGCCATTGAATTCGCTCAGCCTGTCGATGATCCAGGCTTCCTCGTCCGGTTCGATGAACGTCAGCACTTCCTCGCCGATAATCGGGACGCTGTCGTGCAGGCCGGTGTCCATCGCAATGAACTGCCAGTCGTCGTTACGCAGACAGAAGAAGCTGGCCGGCTGCACCCATGGATGACCGTTCAGCGAGGCGATCAGACCGTAGTAGCCGGCGCCGCCCGAATACATGTCGTGATTGCCGGAGAGCGTGTACACCGGCACGTCCTTCTCGTCGCGCTGCAGTACCGTATCCACGATCCGTTTGAAGTTGACGTCGCACTCCTCCGCGGTGCCGGAGTAGTAGATGTCGCCGAGATGAATCACGACATCCGGATCCTGCAATGCCACCTGCTTCAGCAGATTGACGGCGATGTCGGTACCGGTACCCCAGTCAGCGATCAGCGCGACCTTTGCGCCCGCCATGAGCGGCACAGTGACCGGCCCGACCGTCGCCGGACGGATGTATGGAATCGTCGCGCGCCCGCCATCGGGCCCGAAGTACTGCACGTAGTTTTCAACGGCGCCGGCCCAGGCGGGATCGCAGACGTTGTAGCGCATGACATCCTCGATGCTCTGTGCGGTGGTCGTATCGCCGCGCGCACGCGCTTCCATGAGGGCGAAACCCAGCTTGGCGCACTGCCACACGTCCTGCGCGATGCCGTCCGGCGGTGCATCGGGTAGCGTGGCAGCGCCTTTTGCCTTGAGCGCGGCGACCTGCTCCGCCGCGTGCACGAGGCCGTTCTCGAGTCCAGGGCGCGATGCGAGGCCAGTCAGATCGCTGGCCGCGCGCACAACGTGGTCGACGACGGATTGATAGAGCGAGACAAATGGATCGCGGAAGCTCTGCGGCATGGTCATGGTGGTCTCCTTGCGGCTCGCGCGCACGCGGGGTGGCGCGCGGCGATCCCTGATCGGGGCGTAAGACGGTCTCTGCGACGCAGGCAGGCGAACGCGCGGTCGCCTGATTGAAACGACTCAATGGCCGGGTTTCTGAAGTGCGCGCGAGGTGAGTGGCCAAATGCCGGACGCCCGCGCATCCCGGGCGACGCGAAATGACGTCCGCACGCGATGCGCGGACGTCAGCCCTCTTCAGTATTGATAGAAGGAATGGAGGGTGATCGTTTTGTTGTCGCGCTGTGTGCGGTAGCGCACATAGCGCGTGGCTGTGGCACTGGCGCCGGCGGTTATGGTGCGACGCCTTCGCCGTTTCGCGCGACGATCCGTCCGTGCGAGACCACCAGTTTTCGCCTCGGTCGGGCGGTGACGGCGTGTGCGACTGTATCTGCGTCGAGCAGCACGAGGTCGGCGCGTGCGCCCACGTTCAGGCCGTAATCCGCGAAACCGCAGCCGCGCGCCGCAGCGCCAGTGACGCAATCGAACGCGAGTTCGAGATCGTCGTCGCGACGCAGGTCGTAGCGCATGCCTAGAAGCATCGCCCGCTCCAGCATGTCCGGCGAACCGTACGGTGTCCACGTATCGCGCACGCCATCGTTGCCCGCGAAAATCGTGACGCCCGCTGCGATGCATGCTTTCAGCGGTGGAACTGGTACGGAAGGCGGCGCCGTTGTCAAAAGCGCGACGCGCAGACCGGCCAGACGCGCAAGCAGCACATCACGCGCGCGCTCCGGCAGATCGCCGAGACAGAACGCATGACTGATCACGACGCGTCCTTGCATGCCGAGCGCTTCGACGCGATCCAGCAGCAGGTTCATCGTGAAAGCGCCGATCTCGCCGGGCTCGTGCAGATGAATATCGATGGGCTTTTGATGTCGCGCTGCAATATCGAACGTCGCATCCAGCGACGCGACCGGATCGCCGTCGATAAGCGCCGGATCGAGCGCGCCGAGCGCGTCGGCGCCTTCGGCGAGCGCGCGATCGAGCAATGCGGCCGTGCCGGCCCGCTTTAGCATTCCCGATTGCGGGAACGCGACGATCTGCAGATCCATCGCGCCATTCAAGGTTTCGCGCGTGGCAAGCACACCTTCGAGATGACGCAAGCCGGCGTCCGTGTCGATATCGACATGCGTGCGAAGCCGTGTGGTGCCCGCGTGCAGAAACGCGCGCGCAAGCGCAAGCGACTGCACGCCCGCATCGTGCCCGCTGCTCGCGCGCCAGTTCCGTTCGTTTTCGATGCGGTCGGTAAGCTTCGGGCCGACTGCATTGCGATACCACGGCATGCCCCACATGGTCTTGTCGAGATGCGTGTGACCTTCGACGAAACCCGGCAGCGCGAGCGCGCCATGACCGTTCTCTTCTACAGCGCCGGGTTCGCGCTTCAGGTCAGGTCCGATCGCCGCGATGCGCGTGTCGATGATCGAGATGTCTGCACGCGTACCGTCCGCAAGACGCACGCCGGTGATCAGCAGATTCCTGCTCACGCTAACTCCGCGGGCGCTTCAGGGGCCTCAGGCGGCGCGAAGCGCGGTTGCACGGCGATGAGCTGATCGTCGGAGGTCGCCACGATCCATCGGTGTGCGCGCTCAACCATGTGCCGGTTGTGATCCTTCAGCGGACCGAGCGTGCTCGCGGTTTTCCACACCACGGGCGCGGCGCGGCTGGTTCTTCCGGAGGGCCCGCCCACAAGCAATGCATAAGGGCCGAGCGGTAACGAAACAAACGGCAGCGCCGGGCTGATCCGCACGCGCCAGTCGATGAACGGCGCATCGCTGAAAAGCAGCGGCGACGGCAAGCCGTAGAGCACAGTGAAGTCGTAGAGTGCGAGCTGTTCGCGCATCGGCACGTACGGCCGACGGATATCGCCGACGACCGCTGCGCGGATTTCGTCGTCGAACAGGGCTTCTTCTGAATAGCGCGCGTGGGCTTCCTGTGCTTCGCGCTGGTAAGCGCTGAATACGCCGAGGTCCACGCAGTCGTGCACGGCGCGCTGCACTTCCGCCGCCGATCCCGCTTCTTCAGGTTTGCCCATCTGCGCGGCCCGCAGAAAGCGGGCGAGGCCGGCTTCGTGGACCGCGGGTCCCTCTGGCCTGGGTTCGTCTTCGGCATCCTTGCCGAGCGGCACGAACAGATATTTCTCCGCGGCGAAACGGGATTTCTTGCCTTCGTCGAACTTCACGCCGCCATCGGTGCAGTCGAGATAGCGTGTGCCGACTCTGCCATGCTCCCAGACGTAGTTTTTCAGAAAAGGCCGTAGCGGATGCAGTATTTCGTGTTCGGTCATTCACACCCCTGTCTGAGTTTTTAAATGCTTACCGGCAACGCACACATCCGCTGCTAATGATCGCTGACCCCGCCTCCCGGATGGCCGGCCCCCGGATCACCGGGGTGCTCATGCCCCACATGCACGGGCGGCACGAACCACGCGAGACACAGACCGATCACCGCCGCGACAGTGGCAAGCGCGAGACCCACGTGTATCGAAGACACGAGCGCGTCGCGTGCGGAATTCATCATCGCATTGCCGGAATGGCCCGCACTGATCAGACGGCTGATCAGCGCGGCCTGTTCGTCGCGATCGACCAGTAGTTCAGGGCTCGCGAACGACTTGAACCACTGCGTCGCCTGATACGAATCCAGCGAACGGTGCACGCCCATCGTGTACAGATGGCCGAGCAGCGCGCCCGTCATGACCGTGCCCAGCATGCCGCCAAACGTGCGGAGCGATTGCAGCAACGCCGTAGCCGCGCCGACATGATCGCGCGACACGATCTGCTGCGAAAAGATCGTCAGGTTCGCGGCGACGAGACCGAGGCCAAGACCGCTCACGCCCATGCAGGACATCCATACGATATGCGGTTCCGTGCCATTTAGCGCGACGAGGACGAGACACGCTATGGCGAACAGCGCAAAACCTGCATACATGAGGGCATTCGCGCGCCGTACGCGCGTAACGATGCGATTGTTCAGCACGCTGCCGACGGTCGTGCCGAGCAGCAGCGGTGTGATCAGCGTGCCGGAATCGTGCGGCGACATCGCATAACCGCCCTGAAACAGCAACGGCACATAGAACACGAGCGAAAACAGCGCGAAGCCGCCGAGCACGGCCATCGCAAAGAGCGCGGCGAGCTTGCGGTCCATCAGCATGTCGATCGGCACGATCGGATCGCCCATGCGTTTTTCCCACAGCCAGAGCGTGATGGTGCAGCCCGCGGTGATTGCGGCGAGCACCATCGTCGCGCGGCTGAAGCCTTCTCGCGGAAACACTTCGATGAGCAGTTGCAGCGCGCCGAACGTCACCGCAAGGACGAGTGCGCCGAGCCAGTCGAGACGCACCGGCCCGCTCTGCCGTGCGTGGCGCAGATGCGGCAGGAAGCGCAGCACGAACAGCAGCGAGACGACGCCGATCGGTATGTTGACAAAGAACACGAGCCGCCAGCCGCCGTATTGCGTCAGCATGCCGCCGAGCATGGGACCGACGATATTCGCGAGGCCAAACGCGGTCGAGACGAACACCAGCCATCGCAGACGCAGTTTCGTATCGGGGAAAAGGTCGGCGACGGTGGCGAACATCGTGCCGATCAGGATGCCGCCGCCGATGCCCTGCAACCCGCGCGCGATGACGAGGAACAGCATGCTGGTCGCGACGCCGCACAATACCGACGCGACGGTAAACACAACGATCGCAGCGACGAGAAAGGGCTTTCGTCCGAAGAGATCGCCGAGCCGCCCGAAGATCGGAATCGTGATGACCGAAGCCAGCATGTACGACGTGGCGACCCACGCATACAGATCAAAGCCCTTGAGGTCCGCGACGATGCGCGGCAGCGCGGTGCCGACGATGGTCTGGTCGAGCGCCACCAGCATCGCCACGAAAGCCACACCGAGCATGGCCAGCAGCGATTCGCGAAAGGGCAGCAGTTGCCTGTCTGGATCAAAGGCAGCGATGCCGGGAGTCATGACGTGCTCCGCGCAATGTCGGGGGCGGCGAGTCGCAGGCGACCGGCCGGAATGCCTGCGTATGCCGGGCTTCATGAATGTCGCACCGCGAATTGAAAGCAGCAAGGCATTTGATTGATACGACGAACGTTCTGACCTGAACCATCTGATACGCGGGCTTGCGCACGCCCATGCCCGTCGCGGTCGACCCGGCGTTATTTGAGGGGAAACCCTGAGAGAGAAAACGACAATGGCGCGACAAGAAGGAATGACTAGACTGTAACCAAACGTAACTAAGTGTGACGAAACGATAACGATAGGTACGGGGATGTGACGCACGCGGGACCAGTTGGTCGGGGAAAAGAAGAAGAGTTCGGGGAAAAATAAGAAGAACAGAAATAACAAACACGTAGCGGCTTTAAAGCCGCACGCATGGGGGTAAATGGCCGCAGGTTTCCTGCGGCCATTTTTTTTTGCCGATACGGATGTGCGTTACCCGTATCAGGCCGGCTTGCGTGCGGGAATCGCCAAACCTCTGGCCACGGCCGGACGCGCAATAAACGCTTCGAGCGCGCGCGTGACGTGCGGGAAGTCCGAAATCTGGACAAGGTCGCCCGCTTCATAGAAGCCGACCAGATTGCGCACCCACGGGAACGTAGCCATATCGGCAATCGTGTAGGCGTCGCCCATGATCCAGTGACGTGTTGCCAGCCGCTCATTCAGCACGCCCAGCAGACGCTTCGATTCGGCGACGTAGCGGTCGCGCGGACGCTTGTCTTCGTATTCCTTTCCCGCGAACTTGTGGAAGAAGCCCACCTGACCAAACATCGGGCCGACGCCACCCATCTGGAACATCACCCACTGGATCGTTTCGTAACGTCCGGCGGCGTCCTGCGGAATGAACTGACGGGTCTTGTCGGCGAGATAGATCAGGATCGCGCCGGATTCGAACAGCGCCAGCGGCTTGCCGCCCGGTCCGTCGGGATCGAGGATCGCGGGAATCTTGTTGTTCGGATTCAGCGACAAAAACGCGGGTGACATCTGATCCTGGGTCTCGAAGCTGACGAGATGCGGCTCGTAAGCGAGGCCTGTCTCTTCGAGCATGATGGAAATCTTGACGCCGTTCGGGGTCGGCAGCGAATAGAGCTGGATGCGCTCAGGATGTTGCGCAGGCCATTTCGTTGTAATCGGGAAGGCGGAGAGATCGGTCATCGTGAGTCCATGGGGCAGAGTGATTTGTGGCGACGCCGCGCCAGTCAGTGCGATTCAGCGTTATTCGTCGTACAGGACGATAAATATAAACACTTCCGTGGTTTCCTGCCTGGGCTGACCCGAGGCGCATGGCGCGGGTAAGTGCCAACGCGGTTCATGCGGGCGCTTTCTATACTTCATCGTGCTCAGTTCCCGATTCACATGCCGAACCTGTGACACCGCATTCGACCTGCCGAACGGGCCTGAACGACGTTTTAGGCGCGTCGTCCGGTCATGCAGTGGTGTCCGGCGACGCAATCCGCCCGCGCCCATGATCCAGACGGATTGCGGGCACGGTAACGCATTGCGGGAGGGCGATATGGCGACATACATCGAGCTGGTCAACTGGACGGATCAGGGCGCACGCACCGCGAAGGACACGATCAAGCGTGCGAATGCATTCAAGGAAGTGGCAGCCGGAATGGGCGTCAAGGTGCTCAGCGTGCAATGGACGCTTGGGCCGTACGACATCGTCATCACAGTCGACGCGCCGGACGACGAGACCGTCACGCGAATGGGACTGATGTTGGCACTTCAGGGAAATGTGCGCTCGACGACGATGCGCGCATTCGGCGAAGAAGAGATGGGGCGGATCATCGGAGGGATCAAGTAGGGCCGCCGCCTGCAGCGTGCGCGACATGGCGCCGTACGCTGCCGTTAAAATGGTTCATGTGCCTCATCCATGCCGCGCGCGACATCCTGCGCGCGGCACACTTCGACCGCTCATGAACCACGACCTCTTTCCGGACCGCGGACCCGGCCGCGCCGATCACGCCAGTCAACCGGTTGCATCCACAACCTTCACGCGCGAATCGCTCGAAGCGCTGCTCGCCGGCGCTTCGACGCCGCCTTCCTTCGTAGATTGCATCTTCGACATAGCGGACCTGTCGCGACTCGATCTGGGCGGGTGCCACTTTACGCGCTGCTCGCTCGTGGAAGCGTCGTTCTTCGGCGCGCAGCTAAACGGGACGCGTTGGCGCAATTGCCGTGGCCGGCAAGCCGATTTCGGCGCTTCCGATCTGCACGACGCGACGTTTCGTTCGTGTGATCTCAACAACACCAGCTGGCGCCGCGCGAAACTCGCGTCCGTATCGTTCAGCGAAAGCAAGCTGACGGGCGCAACGTTCGAGTATGCATCGACGCTGGGTCTGGAGTTCAGCGAGTGTCTGCTGATCGGCGCGGACCTGCGCGGCATCTCGTTCCGAAAGGCGACGCTGGAGCAGCTCGATTTTTCCGACGCCGACCTCGACGGCGCCGACTTTCGCGATGCCGTTTTTCACGGCGGCAGTCTGCGCGACGCGCTGTTGAAGAACGCGCGCTTCACCGGCGCCGACCTGCGTGACGCAGACCTCGGCGGCCTGCGGCTCACCGATGCGGCACAGTTCCGTGGTGCGACCATTTCGCACGCACAGGCCGCGATGCTGATGGAGGAACTCGGGCTGCGGGTGGCTTGAGGCGCGCGTGCAATCCGCTTGCCTGCTAGGTCATTGAACGTCTGCGTGGTGCTGGCGACCCGCGTTCTATCCATATGCACGTGCGCGCCTATTCTGGCGCGCAGTGCACAACGAACCTGATCAGCTTCGTCGGGCCGAATGCGTTGCTGATTGCAACATCGGCGGCGTCGCGTCCGCGCGCCATCAACACGCGGCCCGTGCGCGGCACGTTGTTACGCGGATCGAACGTTTGCCAGCAGCCGCCGACATACGCTTCGAACCACGCCGCAAAATCCATCGCGCTCCACGGCGGGGGCGTGCCGACATCGCTGATATAGCCGGTGCAATAGCGCGCTGGAATATTCATCGCGCGGCACAGCGTCACCGCCAGATGCGCGAAATCGCGGCATACGCCTTTCTTTTCCTGCCACGCCTGAAACGCGGTCTTGGTCGGACGCGCGAAGTCATAACCGAACGTGATGTGATTGAACACATAGTCACAGATTGCCTGCACACGATCACGACCCGGCGGCGAACTGGAGAAGAGCTGCCACGCGACATCGGAAAGCAGATCGGTTTCGCAATAACGGCTGCCGAGCAGAAACACGAGACATTCGTCGGGCAGCGCTTCGACGGGAACCTGGTAGCTGAACGGTTCCGGCGCTTCCGGCTGATTGGAGATGTTGAGCAGCGCAGTCGTCGATAGCGAGATCTGCCCTTGCGGCGCGACGATGCGGCTGCACAGGTTGCCGAAGCCATCGCGATACTGCGTGATCGGCACCGGCGGATTCACGTGCAGCACATCGGGGCTCAGCACATCCTGTACGCGCGAATAGTGCGTGTTCAGCATCAACATCATCGGTGTCGGCTGCTCGCATTCGTAGATCAATTCATAGCCCACGCGGAGTTTCATCGGAACAACCTTTCTGTGTTGAGAGCGATTGGAGCGGAGCGATCAGTCTTCGGTGACGCTCACTTCGACATCGAGACTTCGGAATGAATGCATGGCGCCATGCCATGTGCCCCACAACGGCAGCGCCTGGTAGTAATTCCACGCAACCGCCACGCGGATCAGATGCCGGTTGCCGATGATGCTGTTGGTCGGATCGAAATCGATCCAGCCGGCCCCCGGCAGATAGATCTGCAGCCACGCGTGCGTCGAGCCACCGCCCTGCGTCGCGTCGTGATCGGGCACGAAGATGTAGCCGCTGACGAACCGCGCAGCGAGCCCGAGCGAGCGCACGGCATCCATCATCAAAACCGCGAAATCGCGACAGCTGCCGCTGCGGTGGCGCAACGTATCGGCCGGACGGTTGACGCCCTTTTCGGTGCGTCGTACGTAGAAAAAGCTGGTTTTGATCTCCCGCGTCATCGCGCGCAAGAGGGCCATCGTGCCGGTCTTTCCGTCCGGCGAGATGAAGGCGCGCGCCCACGTGTCCACTTCTTCGTCAGGATGCTGACGGCTGCGCGCATTCACGAGGTCCGTCGCTTCCTCGTTCGTGTACGCGAACGGCCAAGTCGCGGCATACGGTTCGAGCGAGTAGTCGGGCAGCGGCGCTTCGTAGTGTTCGAGCGTGACCTCGCTTCTGAAGAGCAGTTCTGTCGCCTTGCCCGAGAACGTGGCCACGGCGACCGAGTTGTCGAAGACATCGTGCAGCCAGTGCAGACGCGCGGGCGTGGGCGTGATGACAAGCTGCATCGTCAGCAGACGCAGGTCGTGACTCGCGCGCGGCCGGAACATCATTCGGTGCTCGCCAAAACTCACCGGCTCCGAATAACGGTAGACGCTGCTGTGTCGCACAGTCATGCGTTGCGGCTCATTCATGCCGCTTCACCAATCAGCCGTGATTGCAGGAGCCACCGGAATGACTGAAGTTGCCGGGACCGAAACGATCGCCATGTTGTCGCCCGTGAAAACCTGCCGCGACAGCACGAACTGGGGCGACGACCGTGGCCTGCTTCTCGTGAGCCACTTCGTGCTTCCCGGCGCGCTTCGTCGCTATGCGACCCGCCCGGCGGAAAGCATTCCGCCTTCAGCATACACGCGCCATATTTCCTGACCTCAGATGTTTTCTGCGTCGGGCGGGCGCGTTGATGGGTCAGGCGTTGTCCGTAACGGTAGTTGTTACTGCACGGTCTGCTCCAGTAGCTGCGCGACCTGCCGGAATGCACCCGTGAGCGCGGGATCGATGCCATATCGCTCTGCCAGCAACGCGCCCGGATCGAGGTAATCGACGCACACCGGCTCCTGCGCGTCCTGCCAGATCACGATCTTCAGCGGCAATTCGAGCGCGGCGTGCGGGTTGGCCTGCATGACAGGCGTACCGCCCTTCGGATTGCCGAAGAGAATCAGCCGGGTTGGGCGCAATGTCGTCCCCGCCTTTGCCGCTGCGGCGGCCTGATCGATGTCGGCGAAAATTGTCATGCCGCGTGACGTCAGCGCCTGAGTGACAAGCTCCGCGGTTCGATCGAAATCGAAGCGGCTTTGCAGCGTGACCACAGCGGCCGGAGCGGAAAAAGTGGCCATGGCAGTGCTCCTCTATATATGGGCCTGTTTGCGGGGATCGCAATGGCCTGCCGCCAGCATACTGTGCCCCGGAATTAATGGCAGGCGAGCTGTACGCGTAATCCCTGGCGGGCGCTCCAGGGCGGTGGCGATACCATCGACCGGCTCGCGTCATAGCCAGCCTGCTTCACACCCACTACGGAATCCACCCGATGACTTCGACCGAACTTCCCGTCAGCGAAGCAGCCCTCGAAAAACTTCGCCACGTCAGCACCGCCACGCTAA
Organism: Paraburkholderia sp. GAS334; assembly: GCF_050436625.1. NCBI lineage: Bacteria > Pseudomonadati > Pseudomonadota > Betaproteobacteria > Burkholderiales > Burkholderiaceae > Paraburkholderia > Paraburkholderia sp. GAS334. The sequence goes on from NZ_JBNDMO010000001.1 coordinate 177,076, forward strand.
CCACGCAACTCTTCAAGCACGGCCTGCGCAACGTGTTCGTTCAGGGCATCGTGCCGCTCGTGAAGCCCGCTTTGGGCGCGCCGAATCTCGTTGGTCCTGCTTTTACGCTGCGCAATATCCCGGCGCGTGAGGACATCGATCACGTCGGCATCTTTCAGGATCCGGACCATCCGCAGCGCAAGGCGATCGAAACCGCGCCGCCTGGCAGCGTGCTCGTGCAGGACTGCCGTGGCGAACGGACCGTTGCATCGGTCGGCTCGATTCTCGCGACGCGCCTCAAAATGCGCGGCGTCGCCGGTATGGTGTCGGATGGCCCGATCCGTGACAGCGCGACGATCGCGGCGCTCGGCCTGCCGCTCTTCTGCGCGGGCGCGAGCGCGCCGCTGAATCTCGCGAAGCATCACGCGGTCGATGTGAACGTGCCGATTGGTTGCGGCGGCGTGGCGGTGTATCCGGGCGACATCGTCGTCGGCGACGCGGACGGCGTCGTGATCGTGCCGCGTCATCTTGCTGAAGAAGTCGCACACGCCGCGGCCGAGCAGGAACTGATGGAGCAGTTCATCACGGAGCGCATCGAAGCGGGCGCGCCGCTGCGCGGCACCTATCCGCCGAATGAAGAGACGCTTGCCGCTTACAGGCAGTGGCGTGCGGATCGCAACGAGGACGTGCCGAAGATGGGACCCGCGGACTGACGCATCGCTAGCACGCGCAGCCAGTCGATTCGACCACAGCAACCAGGCACGAAGAATGCCTCGGACTATGGTCATATTCCCCGTGGATCAACGAGGTCACTATGGAAATCGAATCAACTGCGTGGTTCCCGCTAGACCGGCATGCGCCCGTCCGCGATGGGTGGTACGAGGTGCAACTCGTGAACGGAGACACGGCCTTCGCGAAGTTCGGCGAGGGTGAATGGACTGAGAAACCGATGCTCGTTTTTACACACTGGCGTGGCTTGTCTTCCGATCCAGCCAGATCAGATGAAACCGAAACCATCGACGCCGAAGTCGCCGCTGCCGAAGGCGTCCGCGCGGCCTGGAATGCGTTTTTCCCTGGCGTGGGCGGCGAGGTGCATCAGCAGAAGCATTAACCCGCCTCGCGTTTGCCCTGAGCGTGCGCGCGCCTGCCAGCTTCCGCTGCCAGGCGCGCACGCGTTAATGCTCGTCCGGCGCCACGAGCCCCGAGCGGCGCTGCTTGCCCCACGATCGTCCGCCGCGCAGAAAATGCAGCCAGCCGAGTGCCGCGCCGGCATGACGGATCAGCTGAAACGTGAACGGCTCGGCGATCGCGGCGGCCATCGCCATCCACAGGCTCGAGCCTGCGCGATTACCCGTCCAGCGACGGTACAGATGCACGCACCACAGATAGAATGCCAGATCGATTGCGGTTTTCAGGCCTATTACGCCGAAGATCGAAATCACAATCGCGCCGTGTCCGCCGAATACAAAACCGAGCAGCAGCGCGAACGCGGTCAGCCCATAGATCGGCTGCATCGTATCGATCGCCTTGACGGGCAGCATCAGCATGCCGAGCATGCCGTAACGCGGATTGCCGGTCATGTCACGATTCCAGTATTGCGTCTGCAGAAAGCCGGCGAACCAGCGGCGTCGCTGGCGAAGGAAGCTCGCCAGTGTGCCGGGCGCGTCCGTGCGCGCGTGCGCATTGCCAACCACGCTCACGTCCCAGTGCAAACCGTGATCCACCGAGTAACGGCGCAGACGATGAATCAGCTCGTAGTCTTCCACCAGACACTGCGGATCGAAGCCGCCGACCGCGATCAGCGCGTCACGGCGAAACGACGCGAACGCGCCTGAGATCAGCAGAAGGCTGTCCGCGCGCATCCACGCAAAACGCGCGATGAAATTGCGCATGTACTCGTACGTCTGGAAAAACTGGAAGAGCCGGCCCGCGACCGTCTTGCTGCAGACCGGCGTGAGAATGCCGGCGGCCGCCACCAGATCCGGGCTCGCGGCGAAGGCGGCGCGCATCGCGAACGTGGCGTCGTCGGCGAGCAGCGTGTCGGCGTCGACGGTCATGACCGTTTCGGTTGTCATCACGGTGATCGCGGCGTTCAGCGCGCGCGCCTTGCCGCCGTGTGGCACGCGCAGCCAGTAGAGATTCGGATACAGCGTGCTCGGCGCGCTCAGTTCGCCATCGGCAGGCGCGGTCAAGCCGAAGCGGCGCGTGAGCAGGTCGCGCGTGCCGTCGGTGGAACCGTCGTCGGCGATCACGATCTGCGCCGGGCCGTGCATCTGCTGCAACAGCGCGGCGAGCGTGACGGGCAGTACGGCGGCCTCGTTATGCGACGCGACGATGACGCCCATTTCGGGCATCGCGGTTTCCCGCGCACGTGTTGATGCCGATGCAGCGGGCGGTTGCATCGGCCGGATCAGCGGCAAGGTTTTGAGCGTGACGAACGCGAGCAGCAACGTGTCGTAGACGACATACGCGATGCCGGTCGACCACGCGACGACGCCATGCAGAAAAAACGCGCGCGCAAACAGCACGAGCCACAACGCTACGACACTGCAATGAATCAGCACGCCCAGCATCGTCGCGGGACGCGGCAGGATGCGCGGCGACGCGAGCGCGAGCGCATTTTCCAGCGATGCCTTTGCCTTGCGCGCCGCGTCGGCGGAATTCACGGGCGCGGTCTCGACAGGAAGATCGACGTCCGGGGTCACGGCACCATCCGCTTCAATACCGATTTGCGATCGATCCACTCGTGTTTCAGCGCGCCGCCAATATGCATCGCGAGCAGTGCATAGAGCGCATAGCCCAGCCACGTATGCAGCGCGCCGAATGTGTCGTGCAGCGGTTCTTTCACGGCAGGATCGAGGTTCATGATGAGCCCGATGCGCGGCCACGGTACGGTGCCGAAGAGGCTCATCGGATGCGTCGCCGCATCTTTCCACGCCGAGTCGTGCATCCAGCCTGACAGCGGCAGGCCGATCATCAACAGATAGAGCACGAAGTGGGCAACATGCGCCGCGCCGCGTTCCCAGTTCGGGAAGCTGCGTGGCAGCGGCGGCGGCCGGTGCGAAGCGCGCCACAGAATGCGCAGCAACGCGAGGCCAAGCACCGTAATGCCGATCGACTTGTGTGTGTCGATGACGGGGCGCACCCAGTTGTCCGGGAGCGAATCCGCGCTCAGCCCGAGGGCGACGTTGATGAGAATCAGCACTGCGATGATCCAGTGCAGCAGCATCGCGGTGCGGGAGTACTGGGAGGGCGTCGACGCGTCGGACGGTTCGGCGCGTGAAGGAGTGGCCTGTGTGTTCATCGGTGATGTTGTTTGAAAGGGTGCGATGAAAGCTGTTCGAAATGGGGTGGAAGTGTATCCCGCTCTTGACCGTGCCGCTGTCCCCAAGTCAAACGCCTCTAACGCGCACTTTATTCCGGATGCACCATTTCGGACATTTCCGGATATTTCACGGAATAAACCAGCACTGGATGTGTAAACAGTGCAGGCGTACTGTCATTTATCGGCGTGTCGCGCGACTCATGCTTGCGAACGCGCAAAAGCGTTTGACGGATCCCGCAGGCAAACGTGCAGATCCTCAACGCACCTCACGCGCCGTGGCCCTGGCATCAGAGCCGGAGACATTATTCGGATGAATATCATGAAACGCTCGAAACGGATTTTCCTTAAGGTGTTCGGCGCCACGACGCTCGCTGGCGGAACGGCCGCGTGGCGCCTGTTCGGCGCCGCACCGGCGCAGGCACAGGCGGCGACCGGCACGCCGTTCGAAGTCAGTCATACGGACGCCGAGTGGCACAAGCTGCTCACCGACGCGCAGTACAACGTGCTGCGCGAGGAAGGGACGGAGCGCCCCTACAGCAGCCCGCTCAACAGCGAACATCGCCCGGGCATCTTCGCCTGCGCGGGTTGCAAGCTGGACCTTTTTTCGTCGAAAACAAAATTCGACAGCCACACCGGCTGGCCGAGTTTCTGGAAGCCGCTCGATGGCGCCGTCGCGACGCAGACCGATACGTCGTTCGGCATGACGCGCAACGAGGTGCACTGTCGACGCTGTGGCGGCCATCTCGGCCACGTCTTCGATGACGGCCCGCAGCCGACTGGTCTGCGCTATTGCATGAACGGTCTGGCGATGACGTTTACGCCGAAGGCGGTCTGACGCTTCGTTGTGCTGGTTTCGGTTTCCACGCGGTTATCCGCGAGCAACGGTCCTGCGCCGGCCGGGCATGATGCCAAAACGGCGCGCTGAACGAGGACGTGGATCATGAAGTTCCTGACTCAGACTTTCAAACGGTCGACGCGCGCGCGGGCGATGGCCATCGCGATTACGCTCGGCCTGTGTGGCGGCGCGCTTGTCGTGACCCAGCGCACGGCGTTTTCTGCGGAAGCGGCCGTCGCGATTGCACCGCCCGCCGTCGACGAACCCGCGACTGGCGCGCACACGGAAACGGCGGTGCTCGCCGGTGGCTGCTTCTGGGGCGTGCAGGGCGTGTTCCAGCACGTGCGTGGTGTGACGAACGTCGTCTCCGGCTATTCGGGCGGCCAGCGGGATACGGCGGAATACGAAACGGTCAGCACAGGGCGGACTGGCCATGCGGAATCGGTGCAGATCACTTACGATCCGTCGCAGATCACGTACGGCCGTCTGTTGCAGATCTACTTTTCGGTCGCGCACGATCCGACTGAACTCAACCGCCAGGGTCCGGATGTGGGCACGCAGTACCGGTCGGCGATCTTTCCGGCCAACGACATGCAGAAGCAGATCGCGCAAAGCTATATCGCGCAGCTCGACAAGTCGCATGCATTTCCCTCGCCGATCGTGACGAAGACCGATCCGCTGAAGGCGTTCTATCCGGCCGAGGGCTATCACCAGAACTATCTGACGCTGCACCCGGACTCGATGTATATCGCCATCAACGATCTGCCGAAGGTCGAGAACCTGAAGCGGCTGTTCCCGGCGCTCTATCGCGACAAGCCGGTGCTCGTTACGACGGCGGCGTCAAAGTGAACCTTGCCTGCGGCGACGCCGCAGGTGGATAGTCGTTGCGCGTCAGAGACTTGAGAGGGGTGTGCGCAGGTTGTCCACAGCCTTGTGAACAAAATGTGGGGATAACCTGTGCGCGTCGCGGGCGGCCACTGAAAGCCACCCGCGACGCATCGAGCGTGGTCTGAAAATCCACGCTGCCGGATCAGAGAGCCTTAATAACCGCGCCAGCCGCCATGACGCTCGCGCCATTCGTGTTCGCGCCATGCTTCGCGACGCCATTGACGTTCACGCCATTCGCGCTCCTCCCATTGACGCGCGCGCCAGTCTTCGTAGCCGCCGCCATAACCATAGCCATAGCCGACCGCGACCGGTGCGGGCTGCACATAAACAGGTGCGGGCGCGTACACGGCAGGGCCAGGAATGCCAAGCCCGATCGCGACATCGACATGAGCCGACGCGGCCGACGACGCCGCCAGCACGGCGATACCCAGTACTGCACCAAGGATCTTCTTGTTCATCTGTTTCTCCTTGCACGTCGTGTGCGTTGTCAGTGACTACGGCTCGAAGTCTATGAGGCGATGTCAGACACAGGTGAAACAGCAATGCGAGAAAGGTAACGCGTCGTTACGAAGCGCTTACGGCCTTCTCGCGATGAAATCGATCTCGACGAGCGCATCGCACGCGAGCGCCGTCACGCCGATGCATGTTCTGGCAGGTAACGCATCGTTCGGGAAATACGCCCGGTACGTCTCGTTCATCAACGCGAAATCGCGTTTGAATTCGGTTAGAAAGATACGCGCCGATACCACGTGTTCGAGCCCGAGTCCCATGCCCTGCAACACGAGCATGAGGTTGTCCATCACGCGCCTTGTCTGCTCGACGACGCCTTCGGGCAGCGGCGCGTGGTCGTCATCGGGCGAAGTGGGCATCTGTCCGGTGACGAAAACCCAGCCGTCTGATTCCGTTGCGTGACAGAACGGCCCGACTGGCGTCGGCGCGGCGGGGACCATCCAGAATTTGATGTTGTGACTCACAGTCGTCTCCGTTTAAAGCGACCGGGCGCTGCGCGCGGTCCCGTCAGAAGGTAGCCCGCCAAAAAAGCATTTGCGCAGACCACGCGCCCTACTTTGCGCCGGTGGACGATAGTCGTTTCGCGTCATGCACTTGCGACGTATCCGGTGAGGTTGTCCACAGCCTTGCCAACACAATGTGGGGATAACCTGTGGGCGCAGTGGACGGCGCGGAGGCCCGCCGGCTGCTGTAACGGAAGCGCATTTCGCGCATGCTACGATGATCCGCACTGTGATCGATGGGCGGACTGGCAATGACAACCCTCTATGACACGCTCGGCGTGCCCGCGAGCGCCACGGGCGATGAAATCAAGCGGGCTTACCGGAAGGCGGCGATGCGCTGGCATCCGGACCGCAATGCAGGACACGAAGACGTGGCGCGCGCGGCGTTTCAGGACGTGAAGAACGCGTACGCGATTCTGTCCGACGCGGCCCAACGTGAGGTCTACGACGCGGTATACGCCGAACAGATGCGCGTCTGGGAAACGCATCAGCAGCGCAAAGCGCGGGAGCAGGCTGAACGCGAAGCGGCCGCGCGCGCAGCGGAAGAAGCGGCGTACGCGGAAATGGTCGCGCTGGCGATGCGCTTCGCCGACGAAGGACACAATCGCGACGTCGTGTTCGGCGTGCTCATTGGACAGCAATGCGAGGCCGGTCTGGCTGCGCAGATCGCCGCGAGCGCGGTGGCGCTGCATGCGTCGCGCCAGGCTCCACCGGTTGTAGAGGAAGAGGTTGCCGCTGCTCCCGATGATTCACGCAGCACTGCAGCGACCGACGACGACGCGCATCCGGCGAAAGCCAACGGGAACGCGAATGGAAGCGGTCTCGGTACGCTGTGGTATCAGTTCCTGAGCGGATTGCGGTTTTGATCGATTGCGGCGCATCTTGTTGCGCTCGCGATGTTCCGGTGCGCAAACGTTTGTTTGCGGGGATCTGAGCGATGCCACACGCACGTCTGTAGACGACCCCGATGGACAGAAGTAGAGTTCGGACAGAGTTGAGAAAAACCATCCAGAAGAATACGGGGGCGACATGACATACCGGTCATGGACGGTCAGGACACTCGCTGTTCCATCGGCAATCTGGCTGGCGTTTGCCTGCGGTTTTGCCATTCACACGCTCAATCCGCTTTATGCGATGCTGACCCTCGGCGCGTTTCCGCTCGCCGTGCTGTGGGGCATTGTGTGGCTGTTCGCAAGCGCGTTGGGCAAGGAAAACCTGCCCGTTGCACCCGGCGATGCCAGGGCGAAAGCGGAACCGCTCACCAGTACAGCACTTGTCGTGGTGACTGCCAGCAAAGCGCAACCGGCCCAGCCGGTTCAACCGTTCACCGTAACCGTGGCGCCGCCAGTCGCGCCTGCGGCCACAGGCGTATGGCGACGCTACGCGGCGCGAACCATGGATCTGCTGTTATGGACGTTCGTCGCCGGCTATGCGGTGGGTTTCGTCAACAGCGCGACGGGTTGGCATCTGCTGCAATTCCGCTCGACGCTCATGGTGAATATGAGCTTTCTGGGCATGATCTATCTGCCGATTGCCTTTCTCATCGATGCACTGGTGTATGCCGCCTGCGGAAACAGCATCGGCAAGGCATTACTCGGCATCCGGGTTGTCGAAACCAATGGCGCCGCGCCGTCGTTCAGTCGTTACCTTGCACGGAATTTTTCTGTATGGGCGCGCGGATTCGCGTTTGGTGTGCCGGTTGCGCAGCCGCTTCTGTTGATCCTGAATGCGGTGATGCTCAAGCGTGATGGCGTCACCGCGTGGGATGCGCGCCTCAAGTTTCGCGTGGTGCGCGAGCCGTGTACGGTGGTCCACTATGTACTGGCAGTCGTGTTTGCTGCGCTGCTCGTGTCAGCGGCCGCATACCATCGGGCGACGCATCGCAGCGCGGGCGCTTTCGCGCCTGCCGTGAAAATGCAGCCCGATGCCGCACGTGCGAAACCCGCAAACGCGGCGACGTTGCAGGCAGAGTCCGGCATGAAAAAGCTTTAGGCCTCGCGGAGACAGGCGCAACGCCTGCCGCATTGTTCTGGTTAAAGACGCAGGCTAGCGCCGTGTGCCGAAGTCGTTTGCAGTGACGACGACGCGTCCACCTGGATTGGCCAGTAGCTTCCTTTCGGCGACAGCGAAGATGCGCTTGCGGCCGTCCTCGAAAGTTCTGAGGATTCGCGCTTCGGCTGCGTCATGCTGCAGCCAGAAATGCTGCTCCAGCGCCTCGCGCGTGACCGAACATTCATGGTCGCGGCCCCGAAGTGACAGAACGAAGACCACTGCCCGTCCATCGGGCGAGACGTTGGGTTCGAACTCCACAATCTCCATGACACACCTCGCAGCGTCCGGTTGGCCAGCGGAGCCTCATACCCCGCGTGGCGCCCGAACTAATTTAACAGAAGCGCAGCGCACAAGCTTTTTAGCATCGTCACCGGAAGACGGCATTATCGGAATCGAGCAAAACCCGCGAGTGAGGCAGGTTCGCGACGCTGACGGACGCGCGCGTTCGTAAAGCGCGTGCCGGTTGTAAATTCAGTCAGCAAAACGTCCAGGCGTTGCTTGCTTGGTGCAGCGCCCAGCTGATCGTTTCGTGCGAATGACGAAACGGCGAACCAGGAGTGCGGCGGAAGAAGTTCGTGCAGGCAGGTGCCCGCAGCATCGGAAAATCGCAGGCAGCCCGTATCAGGATAGAAGGCGATGGTGATCGCGTCACCGCCGCTGCCCCGCGTTGCAGTGCATGGTTTTGTCGTAAGCATGTTCTGGTTCTTTTGCCGGTAAGTATGTTTCGTTTAGCGGCTCACCGGAATGTCCGGCGGGCGTCCAGGCTCGAGCGGGAGGCCATGCCGGTCATTTCAGCAGTAAACGGCGTATCTGACCGTTAGCGGCCGCACGGAAATGGGGTGTATTTGGGATCTTGAGCGCGCGTTTCGGGTCGCCGGCGAGGAACCAGGCATTACTACAGACGAATGAGCGTGCGGTGATGTGGACACCGACATGTTCCCGTCCGACGTCACAACCTCGTTGCCGTCGAGGGTCGCGGCGGCCGTCATGTCGGGCCAGGGCCGTCGCGCACGTCTGGCTTTTCAGACACGGCTTTAAGGCTCGCTTAATTGTTCGCTGCGACTATGGGTCGACCTCCTGTTTGGCCGCCAGTTCATCGGCGGCAACTTTTTCAACGCGCGAGACAGGGAAGGTCGAAGTGAAGCGATGTGCAACCAGCAATGGAGAGTCAACGATGGTTCAGGATAATGTGCGTGAACAGCTTCGGGCCATGTCCAGCGCGGAGCGCGGATTCGCAACGCGGACATGCCGGATTTCCGAGCCTTTCCAGCCGCTTTGGGGACGTCCGTATCGATTCGTCGAGTGGTCGCCGCATGCGGAAGAAGACGCGTGCCGTCGCGTGGTGCCCGCGGAGAGCAGCGCGGAAGAGATTGTCGCGACCCTCATGGCCCACGTCCCAGGAAGGCGCGTTCGTCATTTCGCCGAAGACAGATAGGCCGGTTTTAGCGAGAAGGGCACCGGTTTTCCATGCATGCCGTCTACGTTTGAACACACTACTACATCGCATTCTGACGCGCGCCCCGCGAAGTGCCCCTGGCGATTCGCGGGACGTGCCCGTTCGGTTTAGTGACTGGTTGTAAAAGGCCGCCTCATTCAGGCGCAACGAATTTCGCTCCGTCTGCAAAATGCAAGCGGGTGCGGAATGGTTGCCTGAGACATCGGCAAGCGCTTTGTCAGAACGGTTTCCGATGCCAATCCTTAATACGCGATGCGCGTGATCGCGCTTTGCATCGACATCTCGCGGCTGCTCGCGCTTCGCGCGAAGAGCGCTCGAAGGGATTTAAAAAGGTTAAAAAGGGCTTTAAAGGGAGTATCGAAAACCAGGGAAACGAAATGTGAATGCGGAAAATATCGCTTTAACAACGTCAAGTATTGACAAAACTTTTGTCATATAGCCCTGGCACGTGGCATAGTGCGACCATCTAAACCTGAAGGGAGGCTCTGATGGCCACACTAGAACAAATCCAGGCGCGACTGAAAAAGCTCCAGGCGCAAGCTGATGCCCTCATTGCGCGCAAGGCGCAAGTGGCGGTGAACCAGATTCGTGAATTGATGCTGAAGCATGGTTTGACGACTGCGGACATTGAGGCAAAAGCGAAAGCACGACGCGAGGCAAGTGCTTTAAGCGGCCGCGCAGCGAATGGCAAAGCAAAATCTGCTGGCGCTGCAAAGGGCAAACTTCCGCCGAAGTATCGCGATCCGAAAACCGGCGCTACGTGGAGTGGTCACGCACGTCCGCCGGCCTGGATCAAGAACGTCAAAGACCGCACGAAGTTTCTGATTGATGCAGCGAGCGATGCTGCTTCCGCGGTATCGACTGCTGCTGCCGGAGCGAAGGCAGCTGGCAAGCGGGGTGCTGTTGCGAAAAAGGCCGCGGCCAAGAAGGTCGTTGCAAAGAAGACAACGGCCGCAAAGAAGGCTGCGGGCGTCAAGGCGGCAGTGAAGCGTACTGCTACCGCCGCGGGTAAAAAGGCGGCTGTCAAAAAGACGGCGGCTAAAAAGGCCGTGTCTAAAAAGGCAACGGCAGCGAAGAAAACCGCGGCTAAAAAGATTGCGGCGACGGCGGGTGCTGTTTCGGCGGCTTGAGCTTCGGGTACGCGTCGTTGGGTGAAAATGTCTCGACGGCGGCGGACACGATCAGGACAGGAAACGGTCTTCCTGTCCTGATCGCGTCCGCGCGATCCGCGTCATTGGTGTTGAAACGCATCCCCGCTCTCTGCAAGCTTGAGCGCCTCGGGACACAGGCGTAGGGCGTCGAACGTATCGATGTCGGGGCACGAGTTCGTCATGTGCGAGCGTCTCGATGCCGGCATTTGCAACCGGCACAGGCGTGCAGCGTTTGGGCGACGTGGCCATCCAGCGCCACCCGATATGCGCCCCGTCGTCCATATTCATTCTTCGATTTCTTGAGCGGGCCGCATGCGTCTATGCTGAAGTAAGGCTGAGTGGCGCACGTCGGCAATCCGGTTTGCCGTCCTGCGTAAAACCATGTTCCCGTGGGGGATCGAATGAAGCGCGACGAGACATCCGGGCAGGGCTCGGGACCTGAACCACAGGGAGACGCCGCGGCCGCATTCTCATCGCTCGCGTCGCCTCTGGTTGATGAGGCGATCGCTTTCGCCGCTGAACTCGGCGAGGACGCCGATCCCGAATCGTTTCACAAGCTTCGCGTTTCGCTGCGACGGTTACGCTCGCTCTGGTGGGCGTACAGCCCATTGCTGGATGAAGACAGCAACACGCGTCAACGCGCGCTCTTCAAGTATCTCGCCACGGCCGCCGGCAAAACGCGCGACTGGGACATCCTGCTTCAGCTGCTTTCCGACGAGATCGCTGCCGAATCGGCTTCTTCGAGCGAATTAAGGGCCGCGCGCGCGCAGGCGCTTGCAACGAGTCGGGAGACCCTTTCCAATGCGAACGTGAAGGACGTCCTGCGCGAAACGCTGTCGAGTTCGACAAAAGCGCTGAACACCGCGCATGACCGCGTATCGATCAGGAAGTTTGCAGAGCGTCGGGTGTCGGCTTCCGAAAAGGCCTTGCGCAAGCGGATGAAGCGTGCGGCGCGCGCAAAGCAGTCGGATTACGCGTCCTTTCACGAGGTCCGCAAGGCGGGCAAGAAGCTTCGCTATCTACTGGATCTGTTTGGCCCTGTATTGCGTGACAAGCATCGCCAGACGATCAAGCGCCTTAAAAAACTCCAGAAGCGGTTTGGCGCGTTGAACGATGTCGTCGCGAGCGAAGCGCTGCTAGGTCAGAACGCAGATCTGTTTGCGGGCAGCGGTGCCCGCGATTCCGCTTTGCAATGGCTTGAGAAGGAGCGCAAGCGTCGCCTGCGCTCTGCGGGGAAACTGCTGCGCGACGCGTAGACGTACGCGAAACGTACGTCATGCGAAGCGATATGGCGCAGGCCGGATCAGCGCGGGCGCTACTCTACGTCGATCACCTGCCCGGTGATATCTCCAGTCAGGCTGCGTTTATACGCGAGCGCCACGACTGCCGCAGGCTTTCCATCGGCAGGGTTGCGACCCATCGATTGAAGCGTTTCCGCGACCCATGGGGGACTGACCGCGTTCACCCGCGCTTTTCCCTTCAATTCGAGCGCGGCGGACCGGCAAAACGCCTCGACGCCCGCATTGACGATACTCACCGCCGCACTGCCTTCCACTGAATGCCGGGCGAGTATGCCGCTCGTCAATGTGACGGACCCACCTTGCGAGAGGTGCGCGGCGGCGCAGCGGACCAGATTGACCTGGCCCATCAATTTGTTGGCGAGACTGAATTCGAAATCGGCATCCGACAGCGCGCTCAACGGCGCGAACTTCGCGGCGCCAGCGGTGCAGATAACCGCGTCAACGGTTCCAAGGGTGTCGAACATCGCGACGATGCTCGCCTTGTCGGAGAGATCCACAGGGACTGCCGACCCTTTTCGGCTTGCGGTGATCACCTCATGTTCAGGCGAAAGCAGCCGAACGACGTGTGTTCCGATCAGGCCAGTAGCACCGACAACCAGTACGCGCATAAGTCCTCCGGGCGTCAGCAGCAGGCTTCCCGGGCAAGGACGAATGACGTGGACACGTAAGCAGTCGAGAAGCGGTCAGCACCGTGGTGTGAGTCGACGCACCGCGGCGTCAGCGCGGTGCGGACGGGATGTCAGCGGCGTTGTGCCCGCACAAACGCACGAACAACCGCCCGGCAGCGACCCGATCGCTGTCGTCAAAGTACGAATGGCCCGCGAGGGCGGGCCATTCGTAGTCGCAAAACCGATCCGTCCAGCTGCTTACAGCGGCTGGATGTTGGCGGCTTGCTTGCCCTTCGGTCCTTGCTTCACTTCGAAGCTAACCTTCTGATTTTCCTGCAGCGACTTGAAGCCGCTACCTTGAACTTCAGAAAAGTGTGCGAACAGATCTTCGCCGCCGTCGTCCGGCGTGATGAATCCGAAACCCTTCGCATCGTTGAACCACTTCACGGTACCAGTTGCCATTTTTAATCCAGTAAAAGTTGTGTTCCATCGCGCCCGCCGTATTTCTCGATCGACAGACGCGAAGATAGAGTTGTACCACGCCTTTATGAAAACCGCCTATCAGCAAGTACACGGGGTCATGAATTTTGCGTGATCCGGGCGGCCCAAAAAGCGTCCCCGGGGGCGAAAAACGTTGCCAGAACGTTACCAGGGTAAACTGGGCCCAACATTCCAGGAACTACATGACACATTACTTGCAAGATGAATTAACCGCCTTTTGGGGTCGACTCGCCCCTTATTTCGTGATTCTGGAGTCAAAACAGAACGATGGAACCGATCCCATTGGGCGGGTTACCATCGATAAAGACGATCATCAGGCCTTCGCGCTTCACACGACTGACGTGAAACCGGAAGGCGATATGTCCGAAAATCCGACCGGCCACAGCGCGACCTACACGCGATTCAAGACCGAAGGCGCCGAATGGGGCCCGTGGCAGCGGGAAGCCTGGCAGTAACGGCGCCTGACGCCAGTCCCACCAGCCGGCGGCGCGCAGCGAGCGAAACTTCGCGCTGCATAGCCGCCTGGCGCTGCAATTCACACGCCAGTTATGTCGACGTTCAAGTTTATTCCCAGCCTGCCCGCCACGTCGGAAGACGATTTCGATGTCTTGGCGACAACGAAGCTCGCCGGCTATCGCCGGTTTTTCGGGGTTTTGAGGGTGGTTCGAAAGACGGACGGGAAGGTGTTGTTTCCGTTCGACGGCGCGCCCGAACTCGGCCCTTTCGTGACGAAAAATGAAGCTTTGGCGGCGGCCCAGGTGCACGGCGAGCATATCGTCGCCGGCGACCTGGCGCATCCTGAGCTATAGCCAGCGGCGTATTGCGCGTCCGCTGGCCGGTCGGGATCAGACAATCCCGGTCGTGTAGTACACCGTGATCACAAAGAACACTGCCAGCGTCTTGATGACGGTGACAGCAAAAATGTCACGATACGACTGACGGTGCGTGAGGCCGGTCACCGCGAGCAGCGTGATCACCGCGCCGTTGTGTGGCAGCGTGTCCATGCCGCCGCTCGCCATCGCGACCACGCGGTGCAGGACTTCCATTGGGATGTGCACGGCTTCCGCGCCCTTGATGAACAGATCCGACATCGCCGCCAGTGCGATACTCATCCCGCCTGACGCCGACCCCGTAATCCCCGCCAGCGAACTCACCGACACAGCCGCATTGACGAGCGGGTTCGGGATGCTCTTCAGCGCGTCGCTGACGACGAGGAAGCCAGGCAGCGCCGCGATCACGCCGCCAAAGCCGTATTCCGACGCGGTATTCAGCGAAGCGAGCAACGCGCCACCGACAGCAGCCTTCGTGCCGGTCGCGAAGCGTTCACGCACGCGGCCGAACGCCGTCAGCACGACGAGCAGGATGCCGAGCAGCAGCGCGCCTTCCACCGACCAGATCGCAACCACAGCTTTCACCGACGTCGTCACCGGCGCGTGCACGCCCGGCAGGATTTCCGGCGCGACCGTGTAGCTTGCGCCGTACCACTCGGGAATCATGCGCGTCAGCGCGAAGTTCGCGACACCCACCAGGATCAGCGGCGCGACAGCCAGCAACGGATGCGGCAGCGCCTTCGATTCGACCCGTTCCGGCTCATTCACAAGCTCGGTTCCGTAGCCTTCGCCCGTCGCCATCGCCGCACGGCGACGCCATTCCAGATACGTCAGACCGACCACCACGATGAAGATCGAACCGATAACGCCCAGCCACGGCGCGGCCCATGAAGTCGTCTTGAAGAACGTCGTCGGGATGATGTTCTGGATCTGCGGCGTACCCGGCAGCGAATCCATCGTGAACGAGAACGCGCCGAGCGCGATCGCGCCCGGCATCAGACGTTTCGGGATGTTGCTCTGGCGATACAGTTCAGCGGCGAACGGATATACCGCGAACACGACCACGAACAGCGACACGCCGCCATAGGTGAGCAGTGCGCACACCGCAACGATCACCGCATTCGCCCGCGAGCGGCCGATGTAGCGGATCGCCGCTGCGACGATCGATTCGGAGAAACCCGATAGCTCGATCACCTTGCCGAACACGGCGCCGAGCAGGAACACAGGGAAGTAGAGCTTGACGAAGCCGACCATCTTTTCCATGAAGATGCCGGAAAAGACGGGCGCGACGGCAGCGGGATCGGTCAGCAGCACGGCGCCGAGCGCGGCGATCGGCGCGACCAGGATCACGCTGTAGCCCCGATAGGCGGCGAACATCAGAAACACCAGGGCGGCGAGGACGATTACAAAGGACATTAAGTCTCCAGAGCTTGGTTTGTTGTACGCACGCGCGCCCGGCGGTCAAACCGGAAGCGAAGCGAGCCGGCGCTCGCGTACGCAGCTTTTGTGCCACCCGCCATTTGACGGCGTGTTGGCCGCGTGATCGGCCCGCCGTCCAGCGCGCGGTGCGACCGATTGTACATAAAGTCTCGACTTTGAGACGAAAAGAGGCACGCTGAGGTGCTCCGACTTCAATCACGCCAGAACCGGCGGCCTTGCTGGCGATCTCGCCATTGAGATAAGCTGTCCATGATTAGAGACGGCGGCACACATAAAACGATAATGGGAGACAGCGACACCATGATGAACGACTGGGCGGGCCTGCCCGAGAACTATAGCGACGTACTACGAAGGGCGATGGATTCGCTCTTTCGCACGTTCGAGAACTTCAGCGAAGGGACGTTTATCGTCGACGCCGACGCGCGCGTCGTCTGGATCAACAAACGTTACGCGGCGCGCTTCGGGTTTTCCGATCCGCAGCAGGCGATCGGCCGCGACTGCGAGGCGGTGATTCCCAACAGCCTGATGCGTGACGTCGTTACAACAGGCAAGCCGATCCTGCTCGATATTCTGGAGACCGACCGCGAGCCGCTTGTCGTCACCCGTTTGCCGCTGAAGGACGATGCGGGCGTGACCGTCGGCGCCGTCGGCTTTGCGCTCTTCGACGAACTCAAGGCGCTTACGCCGCTTTTTTCGCACTACTCGCGCGTTCAGCAGGAACTGATCGCGACGCGTCAGTCGCTCGCGCAGGCGCGGCGTGCCAAATATACGTTCGCGAGTTTCGTCGGCACGAGCCCGGCGAGCCTCGAAGTCAAGCGGCAGGGGCGTCGCGCGGCACAGGTCGAGTCGCCAGTCCTGCTGCTTGGCGAGACGGGCACCGGCAAGGAACTGCTGGCGCATGCGATTCATGGGGCGTCGTCGCGGGCGAACAAGCCGCTGGTGACGGTCAACGTTGCAGCGATTCCCGATACATTGCTCGAAGTCGAATTCTTCGGCGCGGCGGCGGGCGCCTATACGGGCGCCGATCGCAAGGGCCGGGTGGGCAAGTTCGAACTCGCCGACGGCGGCACGCTCTTTCTCGACGAAATCGGCGACATGCCGCTTCCCCTGCAGGGCAAGCTGTTGCGCGTGCTGCAGGACAAAGAGTTCGAGCCGCTCGGCTCGAACCGGATCGTGCGCGCGGACGTGCGGATCATTGCGGCGACATCGGCGGAATTGCCGGCGCTGGTCGCCGCCGGCCGCTTTCGCGCCGACCTGTTCTATCGCCTCAACGTGCTGACGATCCACGCGCCGCCGCTGCGCGAACGCGTGTCAGATATCGAAGCGCTGGCGTACGCGATACTCGAGGATCTGTCGTTGAACGTGCCGGGCGCGCACTTCGAGTTGCAGGAAGACGCGCTGCGTCTGTTGTGCGTGCATGCGTGGCCGGGCAACGTGCGCGAACTGCGCAACACGCTGGAGCGCGCGGTGATGATGTCCGATAGCGAACGCATCGACTCCCGCGCGCTCGCGCCGTTCCTGGGTCCGGTGAAGGCGCCTGCCATGCCACGCGAAGCCGTAGCCGCGCGCGGGGATGCGACGGTTGCAGACCAGCAAACATGGACTGACGCGATGGCCGCGTTCGAAAAGCGCTTTCTCAGCGATGCGCTCCGCGCAAGCGGCGGCCGCGTGACGGAAACCGCGACGCGAATCGGTATGGGACGCGCGACGCTCTACAAGAAGATCGCGGCATACGACATCGAGGTGTGACATGAAGCACTGGCGATTCGCTGCGGTGCTGCTCACGATGAGCGCATCGCTCCATGCGCAGGGAACGGCTGCGCAGGCGGCGTCATCGGCTTTAACCCCATCTGCACCCGCGCCTGCCGCGGTCGAACGCAAGAACTGGTACAACGATCCGTTTTTCACGCTGTCGCAAGCGGCGGCGGATTGTCCGGTGCCGCTCGGCCCACTGATGACAAAGGCGCAGATGGAAGACGACGCGCACTACCGCGTCGAGCGCGGGACGACGTGCTGGCTTGCCCATCGATGCACCAAACCGAATTCCTATATGTACGATCCGGAAATCGCCGAAGCGATCCGCGCGCAGTTCGCCCAGCCAAAGGGCTTCGACGGCGCGAGCATCTGGATCACCGTGCAGCGACGGTTCGTTTACGCGGAAGGCTGCGCGCCGGCATCGTTCGACGTGGGCGCATTGCAGAAGCGTCTCGCAGCGATTCCCGACGTCGAGCAGGTGTTCATGCGCGTGACGGCCAGTCCGCGCGGGCCGCTTCCATACAAGACAGTTGCCGCGCCGGACTGACGCATCGTCGCGGTCGCGTGGCAAAATCCAGGGATTGACATAACAAGAGACCAACCGGGGTTTTCAATGAAACGCAATCGTCTGTTCCGCGCGCAGCCTGGCTTTGCCGCACGCGCTGTATTCGCCACTGCCGCCACGTGCGCCGGCATTGCGCTTGCCGCGCTCGCCGGCTGCAGCAGCGCGCCGCCACTGTTCTCGCCCGACGGCCTGCCTACGACACAGGTTCAGTGTTCCGCGGCCGGCGGCGACGGTTGCGAGCAGCAGGCACGCGGCATGTGTGGCGGCCCGTTCGAAATCGTGCGTCAGACGACTGTCAACGGCGTGCGCAACCTGCTCTTCGCGTGCAAGGCGAGTTGAGCCGGGTTGAGCGGGTCACGCCGTTACTGCCCGCCGCCGTTTCCCGGCAAATGCAGCAGCAGACGGATCAGATCCGGCTGGCGGTTCGTCGCCGTCTTCTGATAGATCGACTGCAGCTGTTTGCGTACCGTGTCGTGCTGTACGCCGATGCGCGCGGCGACTTCCTTCGGCGACATGCCTTCGGCCAGAAAATGCGCCACGCGGCACTCGGCTGGTGTCAGGTCGAAAGCGGCGGCGAGCAGGTCTTCGTCGACCGGCGGCGCGGAAGGCGGATGGTAGAAAATCAGCATCACGATCGCGCGCAGCCCGAACACGGCGGACACATCGCCTGGCGGGATCAGGTTGTAGAACGCGTAGAGCGTGTCCTGCGGGAACGGGCTGGTCTCGTCCTGGATGCGCATCACGCGATAGCGCGCCGCATCTGCATGCACGTCCGCGTTGGCGACGCGCAGGTGCGCCTCCGTCGTCGCGCAATCGTCGAGAAAGCGTTGCTGGAACGGCTGCGGCAGTGTCACCTTGCGATCGTTCGTGCGCACCATCATCGTCGTTTGTAACAGCCGCTCGGCGGCGCCGTTGAGCCGGAGCACGTCGCCCTCGGTACTCGCGAGAATGACCGGCTGGCGCCAGCGGTTGACGAGCGCATGTCCGACAAGCGCGTCGGTAGAAAATACGAAGCGCTGCACCTGAAATTTCGCGGCGCGCGCCAGATGCGGCGTCAGCCTTTCGAGCAGCGCCACGGCGTCTGGGTCGAAAGGACCCTGATCGCTGGTTCTCAGGCAGGCGAAGAAGACTGTAACGGTTTCATCGTCAACGAGTTTTACGCATGACGCATAACGTCGTCCGCCTGGTAAAAGGAATTCCTGAAAAAACGGGTTATTGCGAACAAATGCTTCGTCAAAATGCTCGTGACAATGTAACCACTTGAGTACCGGTTGAGACCACACCATCGCAAGTCGCGGATCAATGTGGTGATAACGGCGGATGTAACCGAGTTCCCGGCCTGGAAGCAGATTGAAACCGTCGCTAAATGAAAGCGCGTTATGCTTTTTATCGAAACCGACAAGATGAATGGTTTTCGCGCCAATGAGACCGGCAAGCTCTGCGTAAAGGACGTGCCAGGTTTGCGATTCCGTGACGGTGTCATATATCCGATGCACCAGCCGGTCATACTGTTCTTCGCCCGATTCCACTGCGCCCCCATGTCGTCGCGGCCAGCCGCGGATGACGATTATTCAACCGGCCACGCATTTCATGCTCTTCCGCAAATGAGGAATATACAGTCCAATTAGCCGCCGTTAATCTGGCTTCTCTGCCGCCAATCTCTCGCAAAGAGCGGCTTTTTTCCGTGCGGCGGCTAACGGATGAATGGAAGAGGTACGCTTTATAGTCTTCATCCATGTCGCACGGTATTGCCGTAACATGCGTTTTCCCTGATTTTTTCCGATCGACGCCAGCAAGAGCGCCGGGAAGCAGGATTTTCCTTTTTCAGGTAGAACGCGCGGTTGCGGCACATTTCGTGCGGAGATAGCTGGGACCGAAAACAGCAATTCCGGGGAAAGCAATGAATCATCACCAACTCGAAAAAGACATTGAGCATCTGGAGCATGTCATCTCGCGCCTCACGGATCAGGATCGCATCCCGCTGTCGTACTGGCGGGGCCGGATCGATCGCGTTCTGGGCGCTGCGCTGGTGCCCTCGCAGGCCAGCCGCGTGAAGCGCCTGTGCGAGGCCCTGCGCGCGCTCGAAGCGCGCATGCAGGTCAAATGACGGCGCCGCGGGCCTGGCCGATTCTCCTGCCACGTTGTAGTTTTATAGCTGCGTGACACGCTTCAGGTGGCGCGGCTGCGCGGAATCAGGCCGTTTCTGGCTCGCGTGGGGTCCGCAGGGTCCACGACGATGCAGCAGGCGTCCGTCGCCCGCATCACGCGCGTGCCGCCTCTATCGGTGCAACCAGGACAACCTATGACGCAGGCAGGATTTTCATCCGCGCGGCTGGCCAGGCTGACCGCGGCCATGCAGGGCTATGTCGACCGGGGTGAGGTGGCCGGCGTCGTGACGCTGATCTGGCGGCACGGCGAAATCGCACAGATGGACTCGCTCGGCGCGCTCGACGACATGTCGCAGCAGCCGATGGCGCGCAACACGCTGTTTCGCATCGCGTCGATGACGAAGCCTGTGACCAGTGCGGCGATCATGATGCTGGCCGAGGAAGACCGGCTGACGCTCGATGCGCCCGTTACGCGCTGGCTGCCGGAACTGGCTGACCTGCGGGTGCTGCGCGATCCGGCTGGCCCGCTCGACGACACCGTGGAAGTGCGTGCGCCGATCACGATCCTCGACCTGCTGACGCATCGCGCGGGCTTCGCCTATCACTTCACCGCGCTCGGGCCGCTTGCGGAGGCCTATCTGACCGCCTTCAACGGTTTCGAGTCGGCGGTCGGCCCGGACGGGTGGATCAAGCGCATTGCCACGTTGCCGCTGATGTTCCAGCCCGGTTCGCGCTGGCACTATGGTGTTGCGACCGACGTCCTTGGCGTATTGATCCATCGCATCACGGGCATGTCGCTGGGCGAGTTCTTCCGTACGCGCATCTTCGGGCCGCTTGGCATGCGCGATACGGCGTTCTGGGTGCCCGAGGCGCAGCTTCCGCGCCTCGCCACCGCTTACGCGATCGATCCGACGACAAGGCAGCGTGTGGTCGAAGATCATCCAGACCGTAGCCGCTGGGCCAATCCGGAGCGGTTTCATAGCGGCGGCGGCGGGCTTGTCTCAACCGCTGAAGACTATCTGCAGTTCGCCCGCCTGCTGCTGGGGCGTGGCCGCGTCGGTGAAACGCGCCTGCTGTCGCATCGTTCGGTCGACCTCATGCGCTCGAATTTTCTGAGCCGCGACCAGCGCAGGCTGCCGTCGTTCGGACATATCGTATGGGCTGGACAGGGCTTTGGTCTGGGACTTGCAATCGTCGACGATCCCGCGCAGCAGTTGCCGCTCGGCTACCGGTCGGCCGGATCGTTCAGCTGGCCTGGCGCTTTCGGCACCAGCTGGCTCGCCGATCCAGTCGAAGACATGATCGCGATGATGCTCATCCAGCGGCGTGGCATCGAGCCGTTCCCGATGTCGGTCGAGTTCGAGCGCCGGCTGTACGACGCGATCGACGACTGACGCTCGCAGCGGCAGGTAGCCGCGCGCAGGCGGCACGGCGAGAGTGCGCTGTCCGGGGGGCACGTGGCCGGCACTTTTTCGGACTGGTAGAGTCACACCGTCGTCGTTACCGATACTGACTGGAGACCTTTCCTCATGGCCAGCTACAAGCAGTTGACTGCGCAGCTCGAGAAGCTCCACAAGGAGGTGGAGGTGGCGCGCGAAAAGGAGATGGCGCAGGTCATCGCGGAGATCAAACAACTGATCGACGAATTCGACATCACGGCCGAAGAGCTCGGGTTTGCGACGGCCGGCACGAAAGGCGCTAAAACAAAGGGCCGCAAGTCCGCCTTGCCGCCGCGCTATCGAAATCCGAAGACGGGCGAAACGTGGAGTGGACGTGGCCGCTCACCAGGGTGGCTGGCCGGCAAGAACCGCGAACGGTTTTTGATCGAAAGCTGATGCGCCTGTTGCGGGTGGCGTGTTCGCGCTGAGGTCGGATTGTCGTTCCGACGCAGGTGAGTCTCGATGCGTCGTATCTCGCACCGCTCCTTAAGTCCCGAAAACTCTCACCTTTCGCCGTTCGGACGTCTCCGTTCAAGCAGATGTGACGTTGTTTTGTCGAACGTCCATGTCGTGGTGACCCCATCTCCCTCTTTCAGGCGACGCCGCCCGGCGTGCATGTGTCGATGCATGAAGCGTCGCGTTGAGAATGCCTTCACGAAACGACGGAAAGCCTTATACAGGAAGGCTTTTCGGCGATCTTGAAGATTCACTTTCAGGAGCCGCAAGCGGTGTCGCGAGGTTGTCTATCGACATCGCTTCGCCTGCTGATCGTGTGCTGACGCGGGGTGTGGCAAGCATTGCGAATCACAGAAAGATCACGTTGCGATATACCTCGCGCAACAGGTCCCGAAAACCCTCACCCTTCGCGCGCCGGGCCCCGGGTCAGCAGTTGCCCTCGGTGGAAACCCGGAAATGAGTCCGTCTCATACCCCGGATCAAAAATCATCGATTCATGGTCCCGCGTGGCTCGCCGCACAATCAGCCATCGACTAACCCCCACTTCCGACGGGACAGACCATGAGCGCAACAGCGGACAAGCAACTCTATATCGGTGAAGGATTCGAAGGCCCGGGCGTGAACCTCGCGCACATCAACGTGCTGGTCGGCCCGCGCAGTGGTCCCGCGGGTCAGGCCTTCGCAACCGCGCTTGCCACGCCTTCCAGCGGTCATGCGCCGTTCGTCGTGATCGCCCGTCCGGGTGTCCCGACCAAGCCGCTCACGCTGTATGTGAACAAGGCGCAGATCGATGGCGACTTCCACGGCAACGCGACGTGGGGCGCTTCGCAGGCCGGCATCGCGCGTGCGGTTGCCGAGTCGCTCGAAAACGGCACGTTGCCGCCGGAAGCGGAAAACGACTGGGTCGTTGTGTCGGCGAACTGGGTCAATCCAGAGACCGATGACCTCGACGCCGTCTACGAAAACAACTATCACGCATGCCGGAACGCGATTCTCGCCGCCATGAAGGGCTTGCCGCATCGCGACGAAGTATTCGCTGCCGCGCGCGACGTCTCGAATCCGTTCTACACGCCGAAACAACGCTAATCGATATCACGTGATCCGCGCGCCACGACGGAGATCCAACGTCGCGCGATCCCGAACTCAGGAGACAGATTCATGGAATACGTTCGTCTGGGCCAGTCGGGCCTGAAGGTGTCGCGTCTGTGCCTTGGCACGATGAACATGGGCACGCCGCAATGGAAGCCCTGGATTTTCGACGAAGCGCAAAGCGAACCGATCGTGCGTCACGCGCTGGAAGCGGGCGTTAACTTCATCGATCTCGCCGATTTCTATTCGACCGGTGCTGGCGAAGAAGTCGTGGGCCGCATTCTCAAGCGCCTTGCGCGCCGTGAGGAAATTGTCGTGACGACCAAGGTCGGCTACGACATGGGCACGTATCAGAACGCGGGCGGCCACTCGCGCAAGCACATCATGGACGGCATCGACGGGTCGCTTACGCGGCTCGGCATGGATTACGTCGACGTCTACATGCTGCACTACTTCGATGTGAACACACCTGTCGAAGAGACGATGGGCGCGCTCAACGACATCGTGCGTGCGGGCAAGGCGCGCTATATCGGTGTGTCGACGATGTACACGTGGCAGTTCGCGAAGATCATGCAGGTCTGCGACCGCAACGGCTGGCACAAGCCGGTCAACATGCAGTTGCAGCTGAACCTTGCATATCGCGAGGAAGCGCGCGAGATGATTCCGTACTGTATCGATCAGGGCGTCGGCGTGTCGGTGTTCAGCCCGCTCGCACGCGGTCTGCTGACAGGCGATCCGGGCTCGACGCGTAACCAGACCGACTTCTTCACCGCGCAGATGTATGGCGACGTGGCATCGCGAGAGATTGCCGCTTCGGTGGCGCGCGTCGCCGCGCGGCGTGGCGTGAGCGCCGCGCAGATCGCGCAGGCGTGGGTGCTGGATCATGGCGGCGTGTCGAGCATGCTGGTGGGCGCGGATACGCCCGCGCAGTTCGACAGTGCGCTCGCCGCGCTCGATACGAAACTAGACGCCGACGAACGCTACGAACTCGAACGCAACTACACGCCGTGCGATCTGATCAACGATTACACGGCGGGCCGCCGTGTTGCGCGTGAGCCGCGCGCCGCACAAGGCGTTTTCGTCGACACATTGGGAAAGGCAGCATGAGTCAGTTTCTGCGTGAAGGACATTACATCGGCGGCGAGTGGCATGACGCCGGCGCCGGGGAAACCTATGCCGTGCGCAATCCGGCTACGGGCGATGTAATCGCGAACGTCGCGAAGGGCGGCGCGGCCGAAACGGCACACGCCATCGCGGCTGCGGCAAAAGCGCTGCCCGCATGGCGTGCATTGACCGCGAAGGAACGCGCGGCCCGCGTGAAGCGCTGGGGCGAGCTGATGCTCGAAAACCGCGATTCGCTTGCGGAGCTCATGGTGCGTGAACAGGGTAAGCCGCTCGCCGAGGCGCGGGGTGAAGTGGGCTACGCGGCGAGCTTCTTCGAATGGTTTGCCGAAGAAGCGAAACGCAGCTACGGCGATGTGATTCCGAGCCCGAATCCGAAGGCGAAGATCATCGTGACGCGCGAGCCGGTTGGGGTCGTCGCGGCGATTACACCGTGGAATTTCCCGCTCGCGATGATCACGCGTAAAGCGGGCCCGGCACTCGCGGCAGGGTGCACGATGGTGCTTAAGCCTTCGGAAGAAACACCACTGTCCGCATTTGCACTGGCGACTCTCGCTGAACAGGCCGGCATTCCGGCAGGCGTATTCAACATCGTTTCCGGCGACGCCGTCGCGATCGGCGGCGCGCTCACGCAATCGCCGGTTGTGCGGAAGCTGTCGTTCACCGGCTCCACGCGCGTCGGCAAGCTCCTCGCGAAGCAATCGGCCGACACGCTCAAGAAGCTGTCGCTCGAACTTGGCGGCAATGCGCCCTTCATCGTGTTCGACGATGCGGATATCGACGCCGCCGTGCAGGGCGCGATGGCATCGAAGTTCCGCAACACGGGGCAGACGTGCGTGTGCGTGAACCGCTTCTACGTGCAGGACGGCGTCTACGACGCGTTCACGCAGGCACTCACGAAGGCGGTGAAGGCGATGCGTGTCGGCAATGCGCTGCAGGGCGAAGTCGAACAGGGTCCGCTGATCAACGAAGCCGCACTGAAGAAAGTCGAAACGCACGTCGCCGACGCGCTGCGGAAAGGCGCAAAGGTGCTGACGGGCGGCAGCCGTCACGCGCTGGGCGGCACGTTCTATGAGCCGACGGTACTGGTGAACGCAACGAAATCGATGCTGATCGCCGGGGAAGAAACCTTCGGCCCCGTCGCGGCCTGCTTCCGCTTTACGACTGAAGAAGAGGTGGTCGCTGCGGCGAACGACACGCCGTTCGGTCTGTCTGCGTATTTCTACACGCGTGATCTGGGCCGCGCATGGCGCGTCGCGGAAGCGCTGGAAAGCGGCATGGTCGGCATCAACGAAGGCATTGTGTCGACCGAAGTCGCGCCGTTTGGTGGCGTGAAGGAATCGGGGCTCGGCCGTGAAGGCTCGAAGTACGGTCTCGATGAATACACCGAACTGAAGTACATGATGATGGGCGGTCTCGGCCGCTGACCCGCAAGGGTGCTCGCCCGCCCGTGCCATCGATGCACGTGGCAGGCGGATCTGTTTCACGCGTTTGCCCGACCACGGGCAACGCATCGCCCAAAAAACAGGGAGACACATGAGCAATCAGGATATCCAGGCGGGCACGCTCGGGCTTGCACCGGCTTCTTCCAAATCGCGCGCGGCAACCGCTGGCGCGCCGGCGCCGGCGCAAGCCCGTGTTGGCCTTGACGACGTGCCGCTCAACGCATTCCACGTCAAGATTGCAGGGCTGACCTTTGGCGCGCATTTCACCGAAGGCTATGCGCTCGGCACGATCGGCTATGCGCTCGCCTCGTTGAACCGGCAGATGCCGCTCGACGCGTTCTGGACCGGCATGATCGGCAGTTCGGCGTTGATGGGGATTTTCGTCGGCAGCCTGGTGTTCGGCTGGCTGTCGGACCGCCTTGGTCGCCAGAAGATCTTTTTGCTCAGTTTCCTCATCATCACCGTGGCCGCGTTAGCGCAGTTCTATGTGGCTTCGCCGTTCGCACTGTGCGCGTTACGGGTGTTGATCGGCTTCGGGATGGGCGGCGATTTTGCTGTTGGCCACGCGATACTCGCGGAATTTTCGCCGCGAAAACATCGCGGCACCCTGCTGGGCTCGTTCAGCGTGATCTGGACGATTGGCTATGTCGTCGCGAATGTGCTTGGCATGCACTACGCGGATGCTTCGCCGGACGCGTGGCGCTGGCTGCTCGCATCGGCGGGTGTGCCCGCATTCCTCGTGCTGCTGATGCGTATCGGCACGCCTGAGTCGCCGCGCTGGCTGGCCGGTCATGGACGGATCGCCGAAGCGAAAGCGATCGTCCTGAAGCACTTTGGTCCAAATGTCACGCTCGACGGCAGCGTCGAAGAACACAGTCACAGCGGCTTTGGGCGGCTGTTTAAAAAGGACATGATCCGTCGCACGGTTTTCAACTGCGCGTTCTTCGTGTGCCTCGTGATCCCGTATTTTGCGATCTACACGTTCTTGCCGGGCATCCTGAAGGTGATTCACCTGAACGAAGGCTTCGGCGCGGATTTCCTGCTGAATGGTTTCCTGGTGCTTGGCGCGCTGATGGGTATCTGGCTCACGATCAAGCTGCCGCGCCGCACGTTCCTGATCGGATCGTTCGCTGTCACCTGCCTGTCACTGGTCGCGCTGAGCGTGCTGCCCAATTCGGCGACGGTGGCGATGATCGTCGCATTCGCCGTTTTTACGTTGACGATGTCGGCCTTCTCGAACCTGGTCGGCGTGTTTCCGCCGGAGTGCTTCCCGACTGAAGTGCGCGCGTGCGGCGTCGGTCTTGCGATAGCGTGCAGCCGGCTCGGTTCGGCGGTGGGCACCTTCCTGCTGCCGCTCGGCATCGCGCAACTCGGCTTCCACGCGACGATGATGGTGCTCGCGGCGGTGCTGCTGATCGGCATGGTCGTATCGATTGCGTGGGCACCCGAGACGAAGCACCTGACGCTCAACGAAGCCAGCCGGAGCTGATTTTCCGTTCGGCGTCCCTTCCACGGGGCCGCCGTCCGTCCGACCCGGGCGCCCCGTTTCCCGACGCGGGCGCCCATGACGTGTATCATTCGTCCCGGCGCTGTTCTGTGCCGGGAATTCGCGTTTTTCGACCAGTTCCCCGCCTGCGCCGCCGCGTCAGGCCGAGCCGACGCACCAGCCCGCGCCGGTCACAGGCCTTTGCGCGCGCTCGAACCCCTACCGTGATTCCCAGCACCGATGTCAGTCTCCGAACTCAAACGCCGCCGTACCTTTGCGGTCATTTCCCACCCCGACGCGGGCAAGACCACGCTTACCGAAAAGCTGCTGCTGTTTTCGGGTGCGATCCAGATCGCCGGCACCGTGAAGGGCCGCAAGAGCAATCGCTATGCGACGTCGGACTGGATGGAGATCGAAAAGCAGCGCGGCATTTCGGTCGCGAGCTCGGTGATGCAGTTCGAGTACGGCGACGCGGTCATCAACCTGCTCGACACGCCGGGCCACGAAGACTTCTCTGAAGACACGTACCGCGTGCTGACGGCGGTCGACGCGGCCGTGATGGTGATCGACGGCGCGAACGGCGTCGAAGCGCAAACGCTGAAGCTGCTCGAAGTGTGCCGCAGCCGCAAGACGCCGATCGTCACCTTCATCAACAAGCTTGACCGCGAAGTGCGCGAACCGCTCGAACTGCTCGATGAAATCGAGGAACACCTTGGCGTGGCGGCGGTGCCGTTCACGTGGCCGATCGGCATGGGCAAGGAGTTCCAGGGCGTCTACGACATCCAGCGCGACCAGGTACGCGTGTTCCGCGCGGGTCAGGACACGGCCGGCGGCGCGGTGGAAACGCTGCACAACATTTCCGACGAAGACGGCGAAAAGCGCTTCGGCCAGGCATGGACGCGTGCGAAGGACGAAATCGAACTGATCACCGGCGCGTCGCCGGAATTCGATCGCGAAGCGTTCCTCGCAGGTCAACAGTCGCCGGTGCTGTTCGGCTCGGCGATCAACAACTTCGGCGTGAAGGAAATTCTCGACGCGCTCGTCGACCTCGCGCCGCCGCCCTCGATGCGCATGGCGGTGCAACGTCCGGTCATGCCGGACGAGTCGAAGTTCACAGGTGTCGTGTTCAAGGTGCAGGCCAACATGGATCCGGCGCACCGCGACCGCGTGGCGTTCATCCGCGTGTGCTCGGGGCATTTCGAGCGTGGCATGGCACTGAAGGTGACGCGCTCGGGCAAGACGTTCCGCGCGAGCAATGTGGTGACGTTCCTGTCGCAGCGTCGCGAGACGGTGAGTGAAGCGTATGCGGGCGACATTATCGGCATCCCGAATCACGGTACGCTTTCGCTCGGCGATACGCTGACCGAAGGCGAGATGCTGCAGTTCGTCGGCCTGCCGTTCTTCGCGCCGGAGATTTTCCAGACGGTCGAAGTGGTCGATCCGATGCGCGCCAAGCAGCTTGGCGAAGCGCTGAAGCAGCTCGGCGAAGAGGGCGCGATTCAGGTATTCCGTCCGGACCTGGGCGGCCTGACGATTCTCGGCGCGGTCGGGCAACTGCAGTTTGAAGTGGTGTCGCACCGGCTGTCGACCGAATACAAGGTCGACGTGCGGATGGCGCCGGCGCGTTACCGCATGTCGCGCTGGGTGACGTGTGACGATCCGGCGGAACTGCGTCGCTTTACCGATTCGTACGCGGCGCGGATCGCGCTCGACGCATCGAATGCGCCGACGTATCTCGCTTCGCACATCTCCGAGATCGAAGTCGCGCAAAAGGCGTGGCCGAAGATCGTTTTCAACGAACTGCGCGAGCATTCCGGCGCGCCGTTCAAGAAGGCGATGTAACGCGGTTCTTCTTCCACGTAAAGGCGCAAAGCCGGGCGCAGGCGGGCCCGGCTTTTTTTATTCCATCTTTAGCACTTCTTCCCGCAGCCAGCTGGCAAACGCCTGGACATGCTCCAGCGCGGCGTGCCGCTGCTCGATGTCCAGCCAGTAACCAAACGGCCCGTTGACTTCGACCGCGGACAATGTCACGAGACTTCCGTCGGCCAGCTCGTCGACGATCATGTTGCGATCGACGATCGCGAGACCGACGCCTTTGCGCGCCGCGTTGATCGCCTGTTGCAGGTTCGAAAATTCGATACCGTTTTCGGCATAACGCTCGGGCAATCCTGCTGTGGCGAGCCACGCGGGCCACAGGTTGAGTCGCGTTCCGTTATGGAGCACATGCAGTGCCGGCATGCTATCGAGCAGCGCTTCCAGGGGTTCCCCGGCGAGCCTGGGCGCGCCAACCAGCGTGTGACGCTCGAACATCAGCAGCGCGGAGTGCGCATCGGGCAGGCCGTCGCGGCCGAAGCGGATGTTGCAATGGCAATCGTCGGTTGGCTCCGTGCGTACTGACAGTTCGACGTCCGGCAACTCGACAGCGAGCGAGCCCAGCCGCGGCGAGAACCACTGCGTGGCGAAGGTCGGCGGCACAGAGAGTACGAGCCGCCGGCGTCCGCTTGCGGTGGTGATCTGGCGCGTACCGTGTTCGATAGTATCGAACGCGTCCGATACACACGGCAGCAGATGCTGGCCCGCCACCGTCAGCCTGATGCCCTTGTGGTCGCGCTCGAAGAGCTTCGCGCCGAGCGACTCCTCGAGAATCTTGATCTGCCGGCTCACTGCGCCCTGCGTGACGCATAGCGCCGTCGCCGCCCGGTTGAAACTCAGGTGGCGGGCAGTCTCCTCGAAGAAGCGCAACGCGATCAGCGATGGCAGGCGTCGCATGGTCTGGTCCTTCCGTCTTTTCTGGTGTTTCGTCGGCGCGCTGTCAGGGGGTGTCTCCGGAATCTGTATCCGTCCTGATGTTGCCGCGGCCTGTCTGTCATCCGACGGGCGCCGCCTTGTCAGTGGCGCCCGTCACAGGGCCGAATGTTACCGCCAGTTGAGCCAGAATTCAGCGCCGCGCAGCGACTTTTCTTGACGCAGCGCGGCGAGGGCGTTTGCCGTCGCGCAGTGGCCGCGTCTCGTAAACATCCAGTTACCGCTTATATGTGAGCGATAAACCAAGATTACCGCTCACATATAAGCGGTAATCTATTTATCGGAGTGCGCAACTGCGCAGGACCATGGGATGCGCGCTTCGCGTTCGCCGGGCTGGCCGGATTCGCGCGAGCCACACGCGCCGACTTCGCCTATCCTGTGAGTTAATGCGGGCCCACCATGCGGCTGCTCGCGCCATTCAGACCTTGCCCCGCGGAGTACCTGTGACCGTTCGCAATCTCGACGCGCTGTTTCGACCGGAATCCGTTGCCGTTATCGGCGCCTCGAAGCGGCCGGGCAGCATCGGCGAGATGGTGTGGACGCGCGTACTCGACGGGGGTTTCGGCGGCATGCTGTGGCCGGTCAATCCGAAGTACGACGAACTCGACGGACATCGCGTGTTTGCTGACGTCGGCGATCTGACCTTGCCGCCGACCGTCGCATTGATCTGCACGCCGCCTGCAACGTGGGCCGCGATCGTGCACCGGCTCGGTGGCATGGGAACACGCGCGGCGATCATCGTCGGCGAAGTGCGTTGCGACGACGACCGGACGGCGCTGCGTCATACGCTGGCTGCTGCGAGGCCGCATCTGTTGCGTATCGTCGGGCCCGGCAGTATCGGTGTCATGACGCCTGCGCTGGGCGCGCATCTCGGCGCGCCGTCGTCCACCGTGAAGGCGGGCGGTGTCGCCTGGGTATCGCAGTCGAATGCGTTGACGAACGCGGTGCTCGGCTGGGCGCATGCGCGCGGGCTCGGCTTCTCGCACGCGGTTGCGCTTGGCGACGAAGCGGACGTCGATGCGGGCGATGTTCTCGACTATCTCGCGAGCGATCCCGGCACGCGCGCGATCCTGCTCGAACTCGATACGGTGCGCGCGGCGCGCAAGTTCATGTCGGCGGCACGCGCGGCGGCGCGCAACAAGCCAGTGCTCGCGCTGCGCCCAGGCCGCGCCGATCCCTCCGACGCGCTTTACACGGCCGCGTTTCGTCGCGCGGGGATGGTGCGCGTCGATTCGCTCGACGATCTGCTCGACGAAATCGAAACGCTCGGCGTGGGCCGCGTCGCAGCCAGCGATACGGCGACGCTCATCACCAGCGATCGCGGCGTCGCGGCGCTCGCATGCGACGCATTCGTCGCGGCCGGTGACACGCTCGCGCGCTGGCCCGACGGCGCGACCGAAGTCGTGAGACAAGCGTTGCCGAATGTGACGCCGGGTAACCCGTTGCTGCTTGGCGATGACGCGCGTCCCGAACACTTCGGCACGGCGCTCGAAGTGCTGGCGTCGCAGCGCGCAACTGGCACCGCATTCGTTGTCCACGCGTCGACGCACAGTGCGCCCGCTGCGCAGGTCGCGCGCGTGCTGATCGCACAGCACAAGTTTGCGTATCGCGGGCTGCTGGCGTGCTTCTTTGGTGGCGTCGATACCGCAACGCGCGATGCGTTGCACGCGCAGGGCATTCCGGTGCACACGACGCCGCAGCGTCTCGCGAGCGCGTTCGCGCGTCTGGTCGATTACCGGCTCGGCCGTGAATTGCTGATGCAGACACCGGAAGGTTTGCCCGCGCGGCTTCCCGAATCGATCGACGCCGCGCAGGCCGAAGCATGCGCTGCATTGGCAGCGGCCGAAGCGGCACACGCCGGCGAATCGACGGGAGTGAAGTTAACGGGCGAGGGCGCTGCGCGTCTGCTGGGACACTTTGGCCTGGTCGTCGAGCCGAAGGAATCGGCGGAGCGGGTGGTGGTCGATATCACGGTCGAATTGCATGATGACGAGAACTTCGGACCGGTGTTTCTGTTCACGGCGCCGTCGCCCGATGATGTGTCGCCGCCGATGCGCACCTATGGCCTGCCGCCGCTCAATCCGATTCTCGCGCGCGACATCGTCGGGCGTTCGCCGTACGCGCGGTATGTGCCCGCTGAGCCGTCGTTGATCGCGTTGACGGCGCTATCGCAGGCGGTGTGCGACGTCCGCGAGATTGTCGGCCTTTCGCTGACGTTACGCGTGTTCCAGTCGCGCACGGTGGTGGTCGCGCCGTGCGTGAGGCTGGCGCGCAAGCGCAGCCGGCTTGCGATCGTGCCTTATCCGCGGCGCTTCGAAGAGACGCTCGACTGGCACGGCCTGCGCGTGACGATCCGGCCGATCCGGCCGGAAGATGAAGCCGCGCATAGCGAGCTGGTGAAGGCGATGACGCCCGATGATTTGCGGCTGCGTTTTTTCGGGGCGGTGCGCAGCTTCGATCACTCGCAACTCGCACGGATGACGCAGATCGATTACGACCGGGAAATGGCGTTGATCGCAACGATCACCGACGAGCACGGCTCGACGCACACCATCGGCGTGGTGCGCGCGATCGCCGATCCCGACAACGAAACGGCCGAATTCGCGGTGGCGCTTCGTTCGGACCAGAAGGGACGCAAGCTGGGGCGCCTGCTGATCGAACGGATCATCGCGTATACGCGGGCGCGCGGCACGCATTGGCTCGTCGGCGAAGCGCTGCGGGAGAACACGCCGATGATCCGGCTCGCGCAGGCCTGTGGTTTCACAGTGACGACGACAGAGGATCCTGGGGTGGTGGGGTTCAGGCTGGCGCTGGAGGAGTCTTCATCGCCTGCGCCAACATAATCATGCCCCCAGCTTCGCCGCCTGCTCCTCAACCTGCGCACGCGAAACCGCCAGTTCTTCGAGCCAGGCTTCCGCATACAGCGCGCCGGTTTCCTTCTCCAGGCGCGCGATCGTCGCCGCACAACGCACCGCATCCTTTGGCGTTGCGATAAAGCGCTTCACCGACTGGCCACCCGAGAACGCCTCGAACAGCGGCACGCGGATTTCTTCCGGCAATGCACGTGTCCATTGATACGGCTTGCCATTGAACGTGAACGAAGGCGGCAGCACGCGTTCCTTCTTCGCAGCCGGAATCAGGCCGTACGTACGCGCCGCATCGGCGATCTGTTCGGACGAGAAAAGCTCGTCGGGGGTGATGTCGAACTGCTGGATATGCGCTTCGATAGCCTGCATCGCAGCCGCGCGATCGTCGCGTTTTTTCTGCGCGCGCGCGACGATATCGCGTAACTCGTCGGCTTCCTCGCTCGTGATCGTGAAGCTGGCCTGCTTCTGCTGAAGCTCGGAAAAACGCTGGAATTCGTGATCGTTCAGAAGTTTAGCCATGACGTATGCAAAGGGCGCGCACGACACACAATCGCGCGGCGGTTTCGGAAAGGGCCGCTATTCTAACGCGTCTCCGCTATCACACAAGCCCGTTCCGGTTTCCGCGCGCGCATGCACGTGCGCCCTCACACACGCTCACGAAACATCGAAAGCGCCTCGACCGTTTCGCGCAACATGTCGGTCACCGCTTCGAGCGTCGGCGCGACGTATTCGTCGATACGCCGCAGATACGGACACGTCATCACCGCAATCGCCTGACCCGATGGTCCGAGTACCGGGAATGTCAGATCGGTGACGCCGAACGTCTGCTGGCTGTCCTTCTTCGAAAAGCCCGCCTTACGCGTCTCCTCACACACACGCTCCAGCGCGTCGCGATCGATCGTCACTTCGCCTTTCACCTTCGTATGTTCCGCGAGCAGATGCGCGCGCTGCTCGGGCGTCTGGAATGCGAGCATCACGCGGCCTGATCCGGTATCGATCAGCCCGACGCGCGAACCCAGCCGCACGGAAATGCCCCACGTGCCCGGCCCATCGACCTGCGCGATCACGAGCAGGTTGCCACGGTCGTACACGACGAGATGACACGATTGCTCGGCAGTATCGGCGAACCGCTGCATCAGCGGCAGCGCTTCGGAAATCAGCCGGTTCATCGGCGGATGTCGATGCCCGAGCGCATACAGCTTCAGGCTCAGCGAATAACGGTCGCCACCCGGCGAGCGCACGACGTACTGCCGCGCGACGAGCCGCTCCAGCATCCG
Source organism: Paraburkholderia sp. GAS334 (assembly GCF_050436625.1). NCBI lineage: Bacteria > Pseudomonadati > Pseudomonadota > Betaproteobacteria > Burkholderiales > Burkholderiaceae > Paraburkholderia > Paraburkholderia sp. GAS334. The sequence continues at coordinate 210,869 of NZ_JBNDMO010000001.1, forward strand.
GTACATCTCGCTCGCGTTGCGGCCGAGCAGCTTCGTAATCTCCGCGCGCGTCAATCCGCCTTTCTGCTCCGCGAGCAGTTCAAGGATGTCGAGGCCCTTGTCGAGTGCGGGCGCGCGGTAGCGGTCGGCGTCGTCCTTGTCTTCCAGATCGGTTTCCATCGTGATTCAGGTCCTCATGCAATTCATCGGCTGCCTGGCGCGTGAGTGTAGATCGTTACGCGCGGCGAGCCGCCAGGGAAAACACGGACGGATGGTGCGGTGCACTTTCCCTTGACTTAAAAAAGTCCGTATATGAATAATACGTTCATTGGTGAATGAACGACCACCAATTTATAAGAAAGCGCAGGGCAACGTGCCGGACGCCGACCATTGGCTTCCGGCGGTTCAACAACGCAGATCCCGGAGACAGGCATGACGTTCGCAAAACGGCCACACACGGCCCGCCGTTTCATCCAGAAGACTTTATCGGTCAGCCTCGCCGCAGCGTGCGTCGCAGGCGTGGCGCTGGGCACGACCGCGCACGCCGCGGACGCCGGCAAGGTCGGCCTCGGCCTGCCGCTGCTGACTTCGCCGTTCTGGCAGTCGTACAACAATTACCTGCCGAAGTACGCGAAGGACATGGGCATCGACATTCTCGCGCCCGTGAATTCGAACGGTGACCCGGTGCAGCAGATCACCGACATGAACAACCTGCTGAACCTCGGTTCGAAGGGCATCGTCGTCGGGCCGCTGGATTCGGCGGCGATCAGCCGGGCACTGGACGCCGCTTCGGCGAAGAACGTGCCGGTCGTTGCAGTCGACGTCGCGCCGACGCAGGGCAAGGTCGCGATGGTCGTGCGGGCCGATAACCACGCGTACGGCGAGAAGGCGTGTACCTACATCGGCGAGCACGTGAAAGTGGGCAAGGTCGTGCAGATCATGGGCGATCTCGGCTCGGTGAATGGACGCGACCGCTCGGAAGCGTTCCGCACATGCATGAAGAAATTTCCGGCGCTGACGGTGCTGGAAATCCCGGCGGGCTGGAAGGGTGACGTCGCGGCGACCGGGCTGGACAGCCTGCTGACCGCGAACCCCGACGTGAAGGGCATCTACATGCAGGCGGGTGGCGTGTATCTGTCGCCGACGCTGCAGACGCTGCGCCGCAAGCAGATGCTGTATCCGGCGGGTGATGCGAAGCACGTCGTGATCGTCAGCAATGACGGCATCCCGCAGGAATTCGACGCGATCCGCCGCGGCGATATCGATGCAACGGTCTCGCAGCCGGCCGACCTGTACGCTAAATACGGCCTGTACTACATCAAGGCCGCGCTCGCCGGACAGACGTTCAAGCCGGGCCCAACGGATCACGGCAGCACCATTATCGAGCTGGCGCCGGGAAGACTCGAAGACCAGTTGCCCGCGCCGCTCGTGACGAAGGCGAATGTCGACGACAAGAACCTCTGGGGCAACACCGTCAAATGAGTGAAACGACGTCCTCCGCTGGGTCCGCCGTGGTTGAAGCGCTTGGTGTGACGAAGCGCTTCGGCTCGACGGCCGCGCTGAAAGACGTGAGCATCCGCGTGATGCCCGGCGAGTCGCATGCACTCGTCGGGCGGAACGGGGCCGGGAAATCGACGCTGGTGTCGATGCTCAGCGGCCTGCGCAGGCCGGATGCGGGCGAGATCCGCTTCGGCGGCGCGGCTGCACCGCCGATCGCGGACCGCGATGCGTGGCGCGAACGCGTCGCGTGTGTCTATCAGCATTCGACGATCATCCGCGATCTGAGCGTCGCGGAGAATCTGTTCATCAACCGGCAGCCGGCGCGGCGTGGCGTGATCGACTGGTCAGCGATGCGGCGCGATGCGCGCGCGTTGCTGGACCACTGGAAGATCGACGTACGTGAAGATGCCCGCGCGGGCGATCTGTCGGTCGAGGCGCGCCAGCTGGTGGAAATTGCGCGGGCGCTTTCGTATGGCGCGCGCTTCATCATCCTCGATGAGCCGACGGCGCAGCTCGATGGCGATGAAATCAAACGCCTCTTCAAACGTATTCAGGAACTGCAGCGCGAAGGCGTGACGTTCCTTTTCATCTCGCATCATCTGCAGGAGGTGTACGAGATCTGCCAGGCGGTGACGGTGCTGCGCGATGCGCGGCATATCGTCAGCGCACCGGTTTCCGCGCTGCCGCGTGAACAGTTGATCGAAGCGATGACGGGCGAACGCGGCGGCCTGAACGTCGCCGACGCGGCGGCACGCGAAGCATTGCCACATGACACGAAGACCGCGCTCGAAGTCGCGAATCTCGTGGGCGCAGATTACGACGACGTGTCGTTCAGCGTGAAGCGCGGCGAAGTCGTCGGCCTGACGGGCGCGACGAGCAGCGGACGCACGAGCGTCGCCGAAGCGATCGCCGGTTTGCGCAACGTAAAGAGCGGCGAGATCCGCGTGGACGGCAACGCGTTGCCTTCGGGCGACGTCCCCGCTGCGTTAGCCGCAGGCGTCGGCTGCGTGCCGAAGGATCGCCATCACGAAGGTTTGGTACTGACTCAATCGATAGCGGAAAACGCATCGATGACGATTACACGCCTGCTCGGCAGATTCGGTATCGCACCGCCCGCGAAGAAAAACGCCTTCGGCCAGAAGATGATCGACGCGCTTGGCATCGTCGCGCAAGGGCCGGAACACGTTGTGTCCGGCCTCTCGGGCGGCAATCAGCAAAAGGTCGTGATGGCGCGCGCACTCGCCACCGATCCGAACGTGCTTGTCCTGATCGACCCCACCGCGGGCGTCGACGTGAAATCGAAGGAAGCGCTGCTGTCCGTCGTGGACCGGGTGCGCGAGGACGGCAAGGCCGTGCTCGTCGTCTCCGGCGAACTCGACGATCTGCGCACCTGTGACCGCGTGCTGGTCATGTTCCGTGGACGCGTCGTCGCCGAATTCCCGGCCGGCTGGCAGGACCACGACCTTATCGCCTCAGTTGAAGGAGTCAGTCTCCATGAAGAATAGTGCGCCCACGCCCGCCTTTGCGACGGGTCAGGCACAGGTCAGCGCGGTTGCTGCGCAGCGCCGCCGTCCGCGTATCGAATTCGCACGTCTGCGCGATCTCGCGCTGGTGCCGGCGATCGCGCTGCTGCTGGTGATCGGCGCGTTTGTCAGCCCGAGCTTTTTGACGAAAGCGAATCTGATCAGCGTACTCGGCGCATCGGCGGCGCTCGCACTCGTCGTGCTCGCCGAATCGCTGATCGTGCTGACCGGCAAGTTCGATCTTTCGCTTGAATCGACGGTAGGCATCGCGCCCGCGGTCGGCGCAATGCTCGTGATGCCCGCTGCGTCCGCCGGTTTTGGGCTGCAATGGCCGACGGCGATGGGTCTCTTCGCGATCCTCGTGGTGGGCGCGGTGATCGGCTTTATCAACGGCTTTCTCGTCGTGCGGCTTCGGCTGAACGCGTTCATCGTCACGCTGGCCATGCTGATCGTGCTGCGCGGCATGCTCGTCGGCGCGACCAAGGGCGGCACGCTGTTCGACATGCCGCCGTCGTTCTTCACGCTCGCCACCACTATCGTGCTCGGCCTGCCGGTTTCCGTATGGCTCGCCGCAGCCGCCTTCGCTGTGGCCGCGTTCATGTTGCGCTATCACCGCATCGGGCGCGCGTTGTATGCGATCGGCGGCAATCCGGAGGCGGCGCGCGCGGCGGGTATTCGCGTTGAGCGCATCACGTGGGGCGTGTTCGTGCTCGGCAGCATGCTCGCTTCGACTGGCGGCCTGATCGTGACGGGCTACGTCGGCGCGATCAACGCCAATCAGGGCAACGGCATGATCTTTACGGTGTTCGCGGCGGCGGTGATCGGCGGCATTTCACTCGACGGCGGCAAGGGCACGATGCTCGGCGCGCTCTCGGGTGTTTTGTTGCTCGGCATCGTGCAGAACCTGCTGACGCTCGCACAGGTGCCGTCGTTCTGGATTCAGGCGATTTACGGCGCGATCATTCTTGGTTCGCTGATGGTGGCGCGCCTCGCGGGTGGCGAAGGCCAGAACTGACCCGAACCATCACGGAGACAACATCTTGAGCAGTCCAATGACAGACCCGCGCCTCATCCTGCTGACACCGCAGGATAACTGCCTGATCGCGGCGGCGCGGCTCGAAGCCGGATCGCAGGTCGAGATCGAAGGCGAACGCATCACGCTCGCGAAAACGATCGACCTCGGCCACAAGGTCGCGCGCCGTGCGCTGGACACGGACGAGAAGGTGCTGCGCTACGGCGCGGTGATCGGCCACGTGACAGAGCCGGTCGCTCGCGGCGCGCATCTGCATACGCACAACCTCGAAAGCGACTACCTGCCGACCTACACGCATGACGCCGGCCACGCATTCGTGCATCACTGACCGCGGCTTTTCGCCGTGCTGGAACGAACGATCATGACTGATACTTCTGTTGCATCCGTTGTCATCCAGCCTGCGCAGGCTGTGCCACCATCGCTGCAAGGCTATCCGCGCAGCGATGGCCGCAAGGGCATCCGGAATGTCGTCGCGGTGGCGTATCTCGTCGAATGCGCGCATCACGTCGCGCGCGAAATCGTCACGCAGTTTCGCGAGCCGCTCGATGCGTTCGACGATCCGTCAAGCGAGCGCGAGCCGCCCGTCCATCTGATCGGTTTTCCGGGCTGCTATCCGAACAGCTACGCCGAGAAGATGATGCAGCAGCTCACCACGCATCCAAACGTCGGCGCAGTGCTGTTCGTATCGCTGGGTTGCGAGAGCATGAACAAGCATTACCTCGTGGATGTGGTGCGCGCGAGCGGCCGGCCCGTCGAAGTGCTGACGATCCAGGAAAAAGGCGGCACGCGCAGCACGATCCAGTACGGCGTCGACTGGGTGCGCGATGCCCGCAAACAGCTTGCGGCGCAGCAAAAAGTGCCGATGGCGCTCGATGAACTCGTGATCGGCACGATCTGCGGCGGTTCGGACGGTACGAGCGGCATCACCGCCAATCCCGCCGTGGGCCGCGCATTCGATCATCTGATCGATGCGGGCGCGACCTGCATCTTCGAGGAAACCGGCGAGCTGGTCGGCTGCGAATTCCATATGAAGAGCCGTGCGGCCCGGGACGACCTGGGCGATGAAATCGTCGCTTGCGTTGCGAAGGCGGCGCGCTACTATTCCATCCTCGGACACGGCAGCTTTGCAGTCGGCAATGCGGACGGCGGGCTGACGACGCAGGAGGAGAAGTCGCTTGGCGCCTATGCGAAAAGCGGCGCATCGCCGATTGTCGGCATCGTGAAGCCCGGCGATGTGCCGCCCACAGGCGGCCTTTATCTGCTCGACGTCGTGCCCGATGGCGAACCGCGCTTCGGCTTTCCGAACATCAGCGATAACGCGGAGATTGGCGAACTGATCGCGTGCGGTGCGCATGTGATCCTGTTCACGACCGGACGCGGATCGGTGGTCGGCTCGGCGATTTCGCCCGTGATCAAGGTTTGCGCGAATCCGTCGACGTTCCGCAATCTCGCCGGCGACATGGATGTCGACGCCGGGCGTATTCTGGAGGGCCGCGCGACGCTCGACGAAGTCGGCCGCGAAGTGTTCGACCAGACCGTAGCCGTCGCGCAGGGCGCGGCGTCGAAGTCGGAAGCGCTTGGGCACCAGGAGTTTATCCTGACGTACAAGACGTTCGAGCCGGTTGGGCCGGCGTGCCTGCCGTCGAGTGCAGCGCAGCATCGCGTAGTTGAAATCGCGTCGATTTGAAACGCGGGCAATGAGGAGACTTGTGAATGACAACAGCGGCGAATCCGAAGGTCAGCCAGCGGCGTGGCATTGGCCGGCGTGACCTGAAAGTGACCGGTCTCGGTCTGGGCACGGCGCCGCTCGGCGGCCTGTATCGCGACCTCTCCGACGAGGAAGCGCAGGCCACGATCGACGCCGCGTGGGACGCCGGCGTTCGCTATTTCGACACCGCACCGCACTACGGACACACGAAGGCCGAACATCGGCTTGGTCACGCGCTACGCAACTATCCGCGTAGTGAATACGTGCTGTCGACCAAAGCCGGCCGGCGCTTCGTGCCGCGCACGCACCCCTACGACGGCAGCGAAGGCTGGCAAAACCCGCTGCCATTCGAGGCAATCTACGACTACACGCACGACGGTATTCTTCGCTCATTCGAAGACAGCCAGCATCGGCTTGGCATGGTCGATATCGACATCCTGCTGGTTCACGATATCGGCCGCTATACGCATGGCGATCGCAATGCGCACTACTGGAAGCAGTTGACCGAAGGCGGCGGTTTTAAGGCGCTCGACGAACTGCGCGCCAGCGGCGCAGTAAAAGCGCTAGGCCTCGGTGTCAATGAAGGCGCGGTCATTCTCGAAGTAATGGCCGAATTCGATATCGACTGCGCGCTGCTCGCCGGTCGCTATACGCTGCTGGAGCAGGACACGTTGAACGATCTGCTGCCGGCATGCGAAGCACGACACGTGAGCATTCTGCTCGGCGGCGCGTTCAATTCGGGCATTCTCGCGCGTGGTGTGCAGGGTGATCTGAAATACAACTACGGCAATGCGCCGCAGGATGTGATCGATCGTGTCGCGCGTCTTGAAGCGATTTGTCGCGTGCACGGCGCACCGCTTGCCGCTGCCGCATTGCAGTTTCCGTATGCACATCCGGCGGTCGCCACCGTGCTGACGGGCGCGCGGAGCGCCGCTGAGTTGCGCGAGAACGTCGCATCGTTCGAACGTGAATTGCCGCCCGCGCTGTGGAGAGCGCTACGCGAAGGCCTGCTCGATTCGCGTGCGCCGGTGCCCGGAGACTGACGTGGCCGCGCGCATCGATGCTCACCAGCACTACTGGAACCCGGATCGCGGCGATTACGGCTGGTTGACCCCGGAGCTGACGTCGCTGTATCGCACGTTTGGTCCCGCTGATCTCGCGCCGTTGCGGGCTGCTACGCGCGTCGATGCAACGGTTGTCGTGCAGGCTGCGCAGACTGTCGATGAAACGCGTTATCTGCTGGACATTGCGCGTAACGAACCGTCCGTTGCGGGCGTAGTGGGCTGGGTGCCGCTGCTCGATGACGATGCGCCTGCGCTAATCGCCGAACTTGCGCGCGATCCGAAGTTCAAGGGCGTGCGTCCGATGCTTCAGGATCTTCCCGACGATAACTGGATCGCGAATCCAGCGCTGAAGCCCGCCATCGAAGCGTTGATCGCGCATGATCTCGCATTCGATGCGCTGATCTTCGCGCGCCACGTCGACGCGCTGGAAACGTTCATCACGCGCTTCCCGCAGCTACGCATCGTGATCGATCACGGCGCAAAGCCGCCGATCCGCGATGGCGCGTCGGGCTGGCAGCCGTGGGCCGATGGCATCGAGCGGCTTGCGCGTCTGCCGCATGTTCACTGCAAGCTGTCCGGTCTCGCGACCGAAGCCGCGCCCGGCTGGAACGAAGCCACATTGCGGCCCTATGTTGACCATCTGCTTGCGCACTTCGGACCGTCGCGTCTGATGTGGGGCAGCGACTGGCCGGTGCTGAACCTGAATGGCGACTACGAGAGATGGCACGCAGCGGCGAACACATTGCTTGCGTCGCTGTCAGAGACGCAATGCGCTGCGGTGTTCGGCGGCAACGCGTCAGCCTTCTATCGACTATGAATTCATGGAGCGCGTGCAGACACTGTGTCAGCGCGCGCTGCAATACCCGGTATGACTCAAACGCCATTTCAACTGGAGCCGTAGATGATACAAAGACTGGCCGGCAAGACGGCCCTGATCACCGCCGCCGGGCAGGGCATCGGACTCGCGACCGCGGAGCTCTTCGCGCGCGAGGGCGCACGTGTGATCGCCACGGATATCCGCATCGATGCGCTCGCCGGGAAGCCCGTCGAGGCACGAAAGCTGGACGTGCGTGACGACGCCGCGATCAAGGCGCTCGCCGCCGAACTCGGTGCGATCGATGTGCTGTTCAACTGCGCGGGCTTCGTGCACGCAGGCTCGATTCTCGAAGCGAGCGAGGAAGACTGGGATTTCGCCTTCGATCTGAACGCGAAGGCGATGTACCGGACGATCCGCGCGTTTCTGCCTGCAATGCTCGAGAAAGGTGGCGGCTCTATCATCAACATGTCGTCGGCGGCATCGAGTATCAAGGGTGTGCCGAACCGTTTCGTGTATGGTGCTTCGAAGGCGGCCGTGATCGGGCTTACAAAGGCGGTTGCGGCAGACTTCGTCACACGCGGTGTGCGCTGCAACGCGATCTGTCCGGGCACGGTGGCTTCGCCGTCGCTCGAGCAGCGGATCGCCGCGCAGGCACAGGCGCAGGGCGCGACAGTCGATGCCGTGCAGGCGGCCTTCGTCGCGCGCCAGCCGATGGGCCGTGTCGGCAAGCCGGAAGAGATCGCAGCGCTCGCGCTGTATCTTGCATCGGATGAATCCGCGTTCACCACCGGTCACGCGCACGTGATCGACGGTGGCTGGTCGAACTAGCTGCACCCTGGCCGAGGCCGGGTTCGCTTTGCACGTTTTTTCACTGAACACCAGGGAATGCCACGATGAAACTGCTTCGTTATGGACCGAAAGGTCAGGAAAAACCGGGTTTGCTCGATGCACAGGGCAAGATTCGCGATCTGTCGAAAGTGGTCGCCGATATCGGCGGTGACGTGCTGACCGACGCCGGTCTTGCGAAACTGCGCGCGGTCGATCCGGCGTCGCTGCCGGTGGTCGAAGGCAATCCGCGGATGGGCCCGTGCGTGGCCAACATCGGCAAGTTCGTGTGTATCGGGCTGAACTATGCCGATCACGCGGCCGAATCGAATCTGCCGGTGCCGGCCGAACCGGTCGTCTTCAACAAGTGGACGAGCGCGATCATTGGCCCGAACGACGACGTCGAAATCCCGCGCAACTCGAAGAAGTGCGACTGGGAAGTGGAACTTGGCGTGGTGATCGGCAAGCCGGCCAAATACATCGACGAAGCGAACGCGCTGGATTACGTGGCGGGCTATTGCGTGATCAACGACGTGTCGGAACGCGAATGGCAGATCGAGCGTACGGGTACGTGGGACAAGGGCAAGGGCTTCGACACGTTCGGACCGATCGGCCCGTGGCTCGTCACGCGCGATGAAGTCGCCAACCCGCAAGCGCTTGATCTGTGGCTGGAGGTGGACGGCCATCGTTACCAGAACGGCAACACGAAGACGATGGTGTTCACGGTCGCGAAACTCGTGTCGTACCTGTCGCAGTGCATGAGCCTGCAACCGGGCGACGTGATTTCGACCGGCACGCCGCCGGGCGTCGGCATGGGCGTGAAGCCGAATCCGGTGTTCCTGAAGCCGGGCCAGACGATGCGCCTTGGCATTCAAGGCCTCGGCGAGCAGACACAGCGGACGTACGCAGCAGAATAAGCGTTGTAGCTGCAGGCGCGGCCCGTATGGGCCGCGCGCCGCGGGCGACCTGTTTTTCTACATCAGGCGCCCGCTTTACTTCTCCATCAAGCCGGCGCCGCGACTTCCGTGCCTTCCGCCATGCGGTTGATCGTACCCTGCGCCACTGCGATGAGCTTCTCCGAGCCGTCGTCCATCACGAAGATACTGCACTGACAGGTCGCCTGATTGCGGCCGGCGTGGACGACCTGCGCGCGCGCCATCAGCGTGCCGTTTATCGCGGGCCTCAGATAGTTGATCTTGTATTCGCCCGTCACGACGCGTGGCCCGAGCGTGAGCGCCCCGGCAAACGTCAATGCGTTGTCCGCCAGATAACTGATCACACCGCCGTGTACGAAACCATGTTGCTGCCTCAGTTCATCGCGAATCGGCAGGGAGAGCGTCAGTTCGTGTGCGCCGGTGTTCATGAGTTCGGCGCCAAGCAGCATGCTGAATGGCTGGGCGTGCAGTGCGCCACGTGCGCGATCGAGTAGATCAGTCATCTCGGTTCCTTCGGGCGTCGCCCGGCTGGTTCCTGTCCACTCTAGGAAGCGGTTGCGCACTGCGTCAAGGTGATTTGAAGAAATTGACCTCGGATTGTGGTGGAGATCAAAGGCAATTCGCCAGATGCGTGCGGTACACGGCGCATCTCAACTCTTTTCGCGTATTCCACCTCAAGCCTTCGCGGGTATTGCCGTAAACCCGTAGTCAATCCCGTCATTCCCTTGCAATTCAGGTGTTCTCGATGTTCAGCAAAATCAAGGTCGCTTCCGGCCTGTTGTGCGTTCTAGTCGCTTTCTGCGTATTCCAGCTGTTGACGGAGGGTCTGGGTTTCTGGTCGTTGACCCGTACGCACGATGACGTCGGCGACCTGTCCAACGTGGCGCTGAAGCAGATGAATGCTGTCGGCGAAACCACACAGCATTTGATGGACGCGCGTATTAATCTGTCGCGCGCTGGCACTCGGATGGTTCGCGGCGGTGCCGAACCGGCCGAAATCGTCCAGCACGCGCGTGACCAGTTGAAGGAGGCGGAGCGTTCGTTCGGCGCCTTCAACAGCGCGCCGAAGATGAATGACGAAAACAGCGCGCGCGCCGCCGCGCTCACCGAGCGCTATACGAAACTGCACGCGGCGTTGAGCGAGCTCGTCCAGTTTCTCGACGCCAACAACATCCAGGCCTTTCTCGATCAACCGACGCAGTCGTTCCAGGACGCGTATCTCGCCGAGCAGCACAACTTCGTGCAGTTCGCCGACGCGGCCAGCCGCGCGTCGCTCGATTCAATCGACGGACGTCTTGCGCTTTTCCGCGGCGTCGGTATCGCGATTCTGGCGTTGCTGCTGGCCGGCACGACTGCGGTCTTTATCGTGCTGAAACGCGGCGTCGTGGCGCCGCTTGAAGAAGCGGGCCGTCATTTCGACCGCATCGCGCAGGGACGTCTTGACCAGCCGATCGCATCGCGCGGCACGAATGAAATCGGCCGTCTTTATTCGGGTCTTTCGATCATGCAGGCGAGCGTCGCGCGTACGGTGAAGACCGTGCGCGATTCCGCCGATTCGATTCACCTCGGCGCGGACGAAATTGCGACGGGTAATGCGGACCTGTCGGCGCGCACGGAGAACCAGGCCGCTTCGCTGGAAGAAACCGCATCGAGCATGGAAGAGCTGACCGCCGCCGTGCGCCAGACCGCCAGCCACGCCCGCGAAGCGAACGCGCTCGCGGAAAATGCACTCGACGCGACTTCGCGCGGCAGCGACGTCGTGAACGAAGTGGTCGAAAAGATGCGCGGTATTGCGCAGAGTTCGGACAAGATCGCGGAGATCATCAGCGTCATCGATGGCATTGCGTTCCAGACGAACATCCTCGCGTTGAACGCGGCCGTCGAAGCGGCACGCGCGGGCGAGCAGGGGCGCGGCTTCGCAGTGGTGGCGGGCGAGGTGCGCGGACTCGCGCAACGCAGCGCGCAGTCGGCGAAGGAGATCAAGACGCTGATCAGCGAATCGGTCGCGGAGATTCAGGGTGGCTCGGAACTCGTCGAGCGGGCGGGCGATGCGATGCGCAACGTGTCGGCATCGATTTCGCGCGTGACGCAGATGATGGCTGAGATCAGCGCGTCGTCGTCGGAACAGAGCACGGGCATCGAGCAGGTCAATCAGGCTGTGGTGCAGATGGATGGAATGACCCAGCAGAACGCGGCGCTCGTCGAAGAAGCGGCTGCAGCTGCGGCGTCGCTGCACCAGCAGACGCAGCAGTTGAAGGACGCGGTCGCGGTGTTCGAGATTTCGGACGCGGTGCTGGCCGTCGAACAGAACGGCGGTTACCCGTCACCGCGGGCGGGCAGATTTGCAATGACCCCGGCGGTATAACTGCATACGGTTTGAAGGCCGCAAACTGAAAAGCCCGCAGGAACAGCGTTATGTTCCAGCGGGCTTTTTCGTTCTGTAGCGAAGCCGTCGTTAAGCGCGCTCAAACAGGCAGCGATGCGTACGAAGTAGCCAGATGATAGGGCGTAGTCGATGGCATTTCGGCGCGCGCGATGTCACCCGTCGCCGTCATGCTTTCGATCCATCCGTACTCGCGCAGAAAGCGTTCGCGAAAACGTTCGATCTGCTGCGGCAATAGTGTGCTTGCCGCTGCGTCGTCGCTCGTTGCCAGTGCGCGCAGATATTCGGTCTGCGCCCAGATACGCTGCGTGCTGTCGTTGATCATGCCCGCTTCGTCGAGCGAGGCATACACGCCGCCCGTCGCGTGATCTACGCCGTGCTGCTGCGCGAAGCTGAAGGCACGCGACAGTGCAACGTAGAGGCCTGATTGCCCCAACAGGCCAGCGGCGCGGCGCGCGAGATAAAACCATTCGAACTGATGACCCGGCTCCAGCCGGTTATCCGCCGAACCGAGCGGCAGCTCCGCGATGCAGCCCGTCGGCTGATGCAGGAACGTGCGCGCCACGCCTTCGACGAGGCCCGTGAGCGAGGTCGCAAACGCCGCATCTTTCGTTGCGTCATGTGCGGCGAGCCACGCTTCGGTCAGATGCATCAGCGGGTTTTGTATCGGCGTGCCAGTGACGGTCGAGAAATTCGCATCGAGCGCGGCATTGAGCAATCCGCCCTGTGCAGCGAATCGCTCAATGATTTGCGCCGACGTTTCATTCATCACGTCGAGCGCGTCGCGATTGCGCGAACGTGCAAAGTACTCCGCGCATGCAAACACGACGAACGCGTGCGTGTACAGATCCTTCGTTGTGTCGAGCGGCGCGCCTTTGCCATCGACGCTATAGAACCATCCGCCATTCTGTGCGTCATGAAAATAGCGACGTAATGTGTCGAACAGCGTATCGGCGTGGGAGATATCGCCGGCCTGCGAGAAAACGAAAAGCTGGCGCGCGCACGCCATCGCACGATAGCGTGTGACAGGCAACGGCCGATGGTCGTGACCGACGGCTTCGTAAGGCAGCTTGAGCGCGGAATTGAAGCCCGGTCCGCGCCATACCGGCAGGACAACCTGTGCGAAATGAGTGCGTAGCAGGGCGGCGGGAGCGGCCGTGGAAGCAGATGATGTCATGCGGCTGGCGTGTCGTGCAGATCAGAAAACGGGAGAACCGGGCGTGTCGCGGCGCAGTGTCGAAGCGCGCCTTCGCGCCGGCCGTGCGCAAGGATAAACCAGAAGGGCAGTGGCGGCACGTTACACGTATTTCCCGGCGTATTTGCACGAATTCCCGGCGGCTGCCGCACGCGGCCGTGCGACAATGCGGGCTCGAAAAACGAAGATGGCATTTTGCAGCGGCGACCCGCGGCCGGCGAGCGCCGGCTGACGACCAGAACGACCGCTCCTTTCCCCATGGCAGATTCCGCAGATTTCGCAGCATCCCCGAATTCCCGCCCGCGTCGCGCCCGTTCGACAAAGCCACGCGAGGCTACCGTCTCCACCGAAACCGAAAACAAGCTGGCCCGCGCCGCGCGCTCCGCGCAGCGGCTCGCGCAACTGAGCGACGTGCCGCGCGACGACAGCACGCTCGACCTGTTCCCCGACGATCCCACGCGCGCCACGCTCGAAGCCATGACCATCGACGTCCGGCAAGGCACGCTGACGGGTTTCGAACTGCCGCCCGAGGTGCTGGCCGCTGTGGGCGTCACGAACGGCGGCGATGCCCTGGCCAGCGATGCGAAGTCGACGCGTCGCGTGACGCGCGCGGCGAAGGTGGACGAGGCGGCGTCGCTGTCGATGCAGGCGAGCGTGCTGGACGAGCGCGTGGAGCCGTCTATTGATGATGCGGTTGAAAGCACAACAGAACGCGCGACAGAACGCGCGACCGGACACGCCGATGGTGCGCCCAGCGCGACCGACGCCGCGACGCAAAACAATCGCGCGGAACTGAACACGACGGCAACCGCGACGCACGAGGCCCGCGACGTGGATGCTAAACCCGCGACCCCTGACGCGTCCGCCCGCGCAGCCGTTGATGCCGGCGCCGCAACGGCCAGCGCATCAGCGAAACCGGCAAACGCCGATCGAGACGTATCCAGCCAACCGGGCGCGCCGCAGACATCCGCCTTGACGCATGCCGCCGCGCCGGAACTCGACCGCGCTCGCGCGACGGCCTTCGCGGACACCGTCGATGCGCTGTACGGCGTGATCGCCGACCAGCGTCGCGCGGCCACCGATCATTCGCGGCGAATGAAATGGATGCTATCGATCGTCGTCGCTGCGCTGCTCGTGACAGTCGCGATCGGCATCACGCAGACGATGCTCCTGATGCGGCTCACGCGCGATTCAACCGCGCAGCAGCAGCGCATCGAACAGATGATGCTGAACCAGCAGGCGACGCTGTCGACACTTCTCGACACCGATTCGGCGACTGTCAGCGTACCCGCCGTCGTGCCCGTGGCGCCGGACACGCCCGCTGCCGACGCCGCACCACGGACCGCTCCGCCAGCAACCACAGCCAGGCGTGCGGCCAAAAACCAGCACGGACACAAGCCGAAAACGGCGCCGTCGCACTGATCTGGCACTGCAGTTGTTGTAATGATGCAACGCACCAAGCCGCCCGGAGCGGTGCGGCAAAGCACCCGGTGAATGAAATGCTGCATTGCACTAGATTTTACTCAGGGATAACCCTATAATGCTTCTTAAGGGAAAACCCTAGCCATTCATTCAACCGGGAGTCGCCATGAGCTTGATCCTTGCACTGCTTCAAAAGGTTAGCGACCTCTTTGCGTCGCCGTTTCTTCCGCTGGACTCTGACTATTCGCACGAAGCGCGTTATCGCGAAGCCGAACGCGTTCGCAAGTCGCAGCGCGTCGCCATTTTCGGCTTCCTGCGCGGCTAACCATCCAGCGCGGCGCGCGGTTCGTCCGCGCGTCATGGCGTACGCTTAACGCGCATGTCCCGAATCAAGGCCCGATGTGGAAAATCCGCATCGGGCCTTTTTTCGTCTGTGTGGACTGCAATGACGAAATTCCGCCGCCGAAGGTTTTCGATCGAAACGCTCCAAAAGCATCTTTGGAGCGACCGACATCCTCGCCCCCAGAAAGCGCCAACCTTTTGATTTACTTTCATTTTCCCCTGGATTTCCCAACTTTCGCCATGCGGAATATTTCCCAACCCGAAGGGATGTAACGGCAATTGACGTAATCGGCTGGCCGTCCCGGATTGAAGTTCAGCGTAAGCCTTCATCCTGCTGGAATTTTTTGGCGTCAGACCGCGCCGCGCCGCACCAGGCAGTGAAATGCGCGCTTACAAGTTCTCACGGTTGTGAGCGGGTCACGTCGCTAAAGTGGGTTTCAAGCGCAACACGCCGGGTTTCCCAAACCAGCAGCAAGAGGCAGTACAAGCTTCGCACCCGGCGCGCGTTGAACCTAAAAAGGGAGATTCATTATGAAAATCTTGAGCCGTACGACCCGTTCCGTGATCGCCACTGTACTCGCAGGTGGCGCGTTGCTCACCGCAAGCTCCGCCTTCGCGCAGCACGATCCGATGATGCGTGACGGCGCACCCGCGGCCAGTTACGGCCAGCCGCACACGATGCCGGTTGGCGTCAGCATCAACGTCGGCTGGCATGGCGACCGCTATTACGACGGCCACCGTTACTGGCAGCACGACGAATGGATGCGCCATCACCCGCATGATCGGGATCCGTACCATCACGACGAGCATCATCAGCCAGAGCACTATTGAAATCGATAGCGCGTTGATGGCGCGAACCGCATGACGCCCGCAACACCGTCATGCGCGCAAAAGAGGCCGGCGCGCTCGCAAGAGAGGCCGGCCTCTCTACATCCAGGCGCCGCCACGCGATACGCTTCGCTGCGCTATGCTTCAAAGCTTTCATCGACGTCGCAGGAGAGTGGCTTGAACGACGATAGGGCAGTAATGGGCGTGGTCGGCACGGGTTTGATGGGCGTCGGCATCGCGACGCAATGCGCGTTGCACGGATACCGGACGATCGTCCACGATGTCGACGCCGCGCGTCTCGCGAGCGTCGCGCCGAAGGCCGAAGCCGTGCTCGACGAACTGATCGACGCCGGCCGTATCGACCGCGCGGCGAAAGTGGCCGCGCTTGCGCGCATCGAGACGCATGACTCGCTCGACGTGATGGCGTCGGCGCAGTTCATCATCGAAGCGATCCCTGAAGTGCTTGCGCTCAAGCATCGCCTGTACGAAGCGCTCGACAAAATCCTCGCACCAGACGCGATTCTTGCCAGCAATACGAGTGGCTTTCCGCCCGACGCTTTGACCGGCCCGCTGCGCGCCAAAGCGCGCTTTGTGATTGCGCATTTCTGGAATCCGCCGCATATGATTCCGCTCGTCGAGGTGGTGCCAGGCAGTGAAACGACCCAGGAAGTCACGGCGAAGACCGTCGAACTGATGTCGGCGATCGGTATGGAGCCGGTGCTGCTTGCGAAGGCGATTCCTGGTTTTGTCGGTAACCGGCTGCAGTTTGCCGTGCTGCGCGAAGCGCTCAACATTGTGCGCTCGGGCGCCGCCACACCGGATGAAGTCGATCGTGTGATGAAGGCGTCGCTCGGACGACGCTGGGGCATCGTCGGTCCGTTCGAAGGTGCGGATATGGGCGGCCTCGATACGTTTGTCGATATCGCGTCGCATCTGATGCCGGAGCTCGCGAAAGACGAGAACGTCATCGATCTGCTGCGCGAACAGGTGAACGCGGGGCGCGTGGGTGTGCGTAGCGGTGCCGGGTTTTACGACTGGGACGATGCGCACCTGGCGCAGGTGAAGGAAGGGCGCAAACGCGTGATCAGCCGCGGTTGAACGCAGTGAACAGCACGGTATCAACAATCATCGAGACATGGTCATGAACCCCGACGTCCACTTCTACGACCCCGCCGAAGGTCATGGCCTGCCGCACGATCCGTTCAAGGCGATCGTCGCGCCGCGTCTGATCGGCTGGATTTCGACCCGCTCGGTCGAAGGCCGGCTGAACCTCGCGCCCTACAGTTTCTTCGGCGCGTTCGCGACGTTTCCGTCGATCATCGGATTCAGCAGCGAAGGCTACAAGGACAGCATCCGCAACATCGAAGCCACCGGTGAATTCGCCTGGAATCTCGCAACGAAGCCGCTGGCGGAGCGGATGAACCAGTCGTCCGCCCCGGTTGGACCCGAGGTCGACGAATTCGAACTATCGGGGCTGACGCCCGCGGCGGGCCGTAACATCGCGGCGCCGCACGTCGCGGAAGCGCCGGCCGCGCTCGAATGCAAACTGCTGCAGATCGTCCGGCTGCACTCGCTCGACGGCAAGCCGATGGACAACTATCTGGCGCTGGGTCAGGTAGTCGGCGTGCATATCCAGAAGGCGTTTCTGAAGGACGGCCTGTTCGACACACACGCCGCGCAGCCGGTCATGCGCGCCGGTTATCGCGCCGACTACGCGCAGATCGGCGAGATGTTCCAGATGTTCCGGCCGACCGCCTAGGCGCATTCACGCGCGACAGACCTGGCACACCTGACACACCTGACACTCCGGCGCGGGCACGCCGGATCGGCTGGCTTCAACAGCGCCAGCCGGCCGCGTGGTCGACCGAGGCCGAGCGTGTATCACTCCCGCCCGGACGCACCCACCTTGAACACGCTGACCACCTGCGCGAGCCGCCCGGCCTGATCGCGCAGGTCGGCGGCCGCGCGTTCCGCCACGCCCACAATCGTTGCGTTCTGCTGCGTCGCCTCGCCGATCTGCGTGACGGCGAGATTCACCTGCTCGATGCCGCCCGACTGTTCGCGCGAGGCGACGCTGATCTCGCCCATGATGGCTTGCACGCGTCCCACCTGTTCAACGATGCCGTTCATCGTCGAGCTGGCTTCTTCAGCGATCCGGTAGCCGGATTCGACGCGCGCCGTCGATTCGCCGATCAGCGCTTCGATTTCCTTGACCGCTGCTGCGCTGCGCTGCGCGAGCGCGCGCACTTCGGAAGCGACGACCGCGAAGCCCTTGCCGTGCTCGCCCGCGCGCGCTGCTTCGACGGCCGCGTTCAGCGCGAGGATGTTGGTCTGGAACGCGATGCCTTCGATCACGGTCGTGATGTCGGCGATCTTTTGTGACGAACGGCTGATGTCGCCCATCGTCGATAGGACGCGCTGCACTGCGCGGCCGCCGTCGAGCGCGGCCGCAGACGCGCTCGTGACGAGTGTGTTCGCCTGCGCGGCGTGGGCGGCGTTCTGCTGCACCGTCGACGTGATCTGTTCCATGCTCGCCGCGGTTTCCTCCAGGCTGCTCGCCTGCGTCGCGATGCGCGCGGCGATATCGCCGCTGCCGGCGGCGATTTCCGCCGTGCCGTGCGTCATGTCCGCGGAAGCGCCGCGCACCTGCGTGACGATTCGCGCGAGCCCTTCGCCGATGCCGTCGATGGCAGTCAGCAGGCGACCGATCTCGTCAGTGCGGCCGTTCGCGACACGCACGCTCAGGTCGCCCGCAGCAAGACGTTCCGACGCCTTCGCGGCTTCGTCGAGCGGACGGCTCACCATCCGGCGCACGGCGATGAGGAAGAACGCCGCGAAAGCCGCGACCAGCACGAAACCGGCGATGAGAAAGCGGTTGCGCGTGGCCACGACTTCGTCCATCACTTCGTCGCGCGGCGCAATGCCGCCGACGAGCCATTGCCATTCCGGCACGCTGATAAAGGAGACGTACTTGTCGCGCGCATGCGTTTCGCCGAGCGTCGTGTCCGTCGACGTGTACGCCAGTCGCCCTTCCTTCGCGTCAAGCATCTGTTTGTACGGCGCATTCGCGTCGTCGGCGGCCTGGCCGGTGGCGGCCGGATGGACGATGAACTTGCCGCGGTCCGGCCCGTTCGACGCATTCAGGACGAAGTAGTAACCGCTGTCGCCGATCTTCAGCTGACGGATGCCGTCTTCGATCGACTTGATCTGCGGACCCACGTCGACGCCGACGAAGAGCGCACCGATCACGCGGCCACTGGCGTCCATGACGGGTTTGTATTGCGTGATGAAACGTTTGCCAAACAGCGCGGCAAGACCGGTGTACGTCTTGCCGGCCAGCACCAGCGAATACGCCGGGCCCTTGCGGTCGAGCGGCGTGCCGATCGCGCGTGAGCCATCCTGCTTCTTCAGCGATGTCGTGACGCGCACGAAGTCGTCGCCGGTGCGCGCGAACACGGTTGCGATCGCGCCGCTGCGCTCCAGAAACTGGTCGGGAATCGAAAAGTCGAGATTGAGCGGCTTGTCGCCGGCTTTCATGGTCGGCGTGGCGACGCCGTTGATGTCCACCTTCTGGGTTTCGTCGACCGTATAGTTCGGCGGCAGGAAGCTCGCAAAAAGCGTCATCGAACGGCCGACTTCGGCGACAAGGCTGCTGTCGAACAGCGAGATCATCGCGGCGATCGAGCGATCTTTTTCGCCGATGCGGGCCACCACCTGCTCGCTGACCTGGTCGCCGGCGGAACGGGTGACGGCCCACGTGAACGCCGCGAAAATGACCGCCACGATCGCGCACGAGAGCATGGCCAGCCTGGCGCCGACGCTCGCGCGGCGCAGAGAAAGAATATCCATGGATTTTTGGCGTTAGAAGGACAGGACACCGTCTGCGATGCGGCACGCGCGACGGCATGACAGCTATCCCCGTTTATCGGCCACCAATCCTGATTTCTTTAACCTTACACAACAATTGCGGTTTTAGTCCTTGACTCGCCAGGTCCGCAGCAGCAGCGCATTTGTCACGACGCTGACGCTCGAGAACGCCATCGCGGCGCCCGCCAGCATCGGATTGAGCAAGCCGAACGCGGCCAGCGGAATGCCGATCAGGTTGTAGACGAACGCCCAGAACAGGTTCTGCTGGATCTTGCGCCACGTGCGGCGCGAGATATCGATTGCCGCCGCGACCAGCGCCGGGTCGCCGCGCATCAGTGTGATGCCGGCCGCCTGCATGGCGACATCGGTGCCTGTCGCCATCGCGATGCCGATATCGGCGGCGGCGAGCGCGGGCGCGTCGTTGATGCCGTCGCCCGCCATCGCAACGATGCCGGCCGTGCGGATCTTGAGATCGCGGATCACGCGGGCCTTGTCGTCCGGCAACACCTCGGCGTGGAATTCGTCGATGCCGAGCGCGGCCGCGACACTTGCCGCGCTGCCACGGTTATCGCCTGTCACGAGCACGCTCCGGATGCCCATCTGTTTGAGATGATTGATGGCTTCCTTCGCGGTCGGTTTGAGCGTGTCGCCGAATGCGATCAATGCCAGCGTGGCGGGCGGCGTATCGACGCCCATCAGCCACGACACGGTATTGCCTTCGGCTTCCAGTTGCTGCGCGCGTTGTGTGAATGCGTCCGGCACGGTAGTGCCGAGTTCGGCGAGCCAGCGTGCACTGCCGATCGCGAGCCTGCGTCCGTCGACATCTGCTTCGACGCCACGGCCCGGCACGGCGCGCGCGCCGCTGGACACCGCATGCCGCGCGCCTTCCGCCCGCCCGTACTCCGCCGTAACCGCCCGCGCCAGCGGATGGTCGCTATGCCGCTGC
This sequence comes from Paraburkholderia sp. GAS334, assembly GCF_050436625.1. NCBI lineage: Bacteria > Pseudomonadati > Pseudomonadota > Betaproteobacteria > Burkholderiales > Burkholderiaceae > Paraburkholderia > Paraburkholderia sp. GAS334. The sequence goes on from NZ_JBNDMO010000001.1 coordinate 231,236, forward strand.
ACGGCCGCAGCGAGCGAGAGTGCTTCGTCGCGCGCCATCCCGATAGCTTCGAACGCGGTGACCGACGGCTGGCCAAGCGTCAGCGTGCCAGTCTTGTCGAATGCCACCACGTTGACGCGATGCGCGATTTCGAGCGCTTCCGCGTCCTTGATCAGCACGCCCTGGCGCGCGGCGACGCCGGTGCCGGCCATGATCGCAGCGGGCGTCGCGAGGCCGAGCGCGCACGGACACGCGATGACCAGCACGGCGACCGCGTTCAAAATGGCGGTCTCGAATCCCGCGCCCGCGAGCAGCCAGCCGCCGACCGTCAGTGCGGCGATCACGAGAATCACCGGCACGAAGATCGCGCTCACGCGATCGACGAGCCGCTGGATCGGCGCCTTCTCCGCCTGCGCCGATTCGACGAGCCGGATGATGCGGGCGAGCGTCGTTTCCGCGCCGATCGCGGTCGTCGTGACGGCAATCGCGGCTTCGCCGTTGATCGAGCCTGCGGTGACGGTGTCGTCCGGCTGCTTCGCGACCGGCAGGCTTTCGCCGGTAATCAGCGATTCATCGATATGCGTACGGCCTTCGAGCACGGCGCCGTCCACGGGCACACGCTCGCCCGGTCGCACGATGACGATCGTCCCGACGCGCACCTGCGCGAGCGGCACTTCGCGTTCTTCCGCACCGACGCGGATGCGCGCCCGGTCGGGCCGCAGCGCGTTGAGGGCGCGGATGGCGTCAGTGGTGTGGCGCTTCGCGCGGGCTTCGAGCCACTTGCCGAAGCGAACCAGCGTGATCACGACGGCGGAGGCCTCGAAATACAGATGCGCGATGTCGCCCGGGTGCGTGACCAGTTGATAGACGCTGATCCCATAAGCCGCCGACGTGCCGAGTGCGACCAGCAGATCCATATTGCCCGCACCGGCGCGCACCGCCCGGTACGCGGCCCGGTAGAAACGCGCGCCGAACACGAATTGCACGACGCTCGCCAGCGCGAGCTGCAGCGCCGCGGGCAGCATTGCGTGCGCGCCGAACCATTCGCCGACCATCGGCACAATGAGCGGCAGCGTCAGCAGCGCGGAGAGCAGGACGGCGTAGAACTCGCGGCGGGTTGTATCGCGGGCACGGTCTGCCACCGCGGAGACAGCACCGGCATCCGCGGTGGCCGTTTCCCCAACGATGGGCGTCGCTTCGTAGCCCGCCTTCCTGACCGCTTCGACCAGCTGATCCGTACTCACGGCTTCGCGCAGATTGACCGTCGCCTTTTCCGTGGCCAGATTGACCGAGACGCTGCCGACGCCCGGCACGCGCGCGAGCGCCTTTTCAACGCGCGCTGAACACGAAGCGCAGGTCATGCCGCTAATCGAGAATTCGGTCACTTCATGCGCGACCGGTGCGGCTTCATAGCCCGCTTTGGCGACGGCGGCGACGAGTTCGTCAGCGGCGACGGCCGGGGCTGCTTCGATGGTGGCGATTTCAGTCGCCAGATTGACGGATGCACGCGTCACGCCGGGCACGTGTGCGAGGGCTTTCTCGACGCGGTTCGCGCACGAAGCGCAAGTCATGCCGCCGATGTCGAGTTCGACGGTGGCCGGCACGATGCGCTGGTGAGTGGAAAGATCGGTCATGGTTGAGTCAGGGTCCGGTGGGGGCAGGGTCGCCGCCCGATAGACCCAGTATCGACATTCCAATGATGGGAAGGTCAAGGGCTAATGATGCGATCTGCGGGCATTCCGGCGCAAAGCCTTATGCGAAAAGGCTCCGCGCGGCATCGGTGCAGGCTCGACGCAGGTTCGACGCGATCAAAATGGCTCAAGCGCGGCTCAGGCAGCCTGAAGTAAGCCCGCGCAAACTCTGAAGCCGCTCAGATCGCAGGCGGCGCCTTCAGCATGGCTTTGGCCACATCCCGCTGCTCGTCGCTGCCACGTTCGCGCAGCGCCTCGGCGGCGCCGCGGCGATCGGCCGTTTCCTTGTTCTGGCCCAGTTTCCATTTTCCGGTGAGCTTCGTCACCTCGATTTCGATGCCGACAATCGCGCCGACCATCTGCGAAAGGAAATCGGCCGGCGCATCGCCCATCTTCCACGGCTTCGGCTCGTTCGCTTCCATCTTGCGCGTCAGTCGCGCCACCAGACCGCGCACGAAAGTTTCATCGTCGTGGATGACAATCCTGCCGTGCGCATGCACCACCATATAGTTCCAGGTGGGCACCTGGCGATGCGTCTCATGCTTGCTGGGATACCACGTTGGCGATATGTACGCGGTCGACCCCTGAAAGATCACCAGCGCGTCGGGCCTTTCGGCGGCTTCGCGCCATAGGGGATTAGCCCGCGCGACGTGCGCCCTCAACGTGCCAAGCGGCCCGCGCGACGGATCGAACTCGAACGGCACATGGTTCGCGTCGAGGCCGTCTGGTCCGTGGGTGACGAGTGCGCCGAATGGATGACGTTCGATCAGACTGTGCAGTACCTCGGGACGCTTTTCTTCGAAATGGGCGGGGATGTACATACAACGCTCCGGGGCGAAATGACGACTTTTTGAATGTGCGAAAGGTGCCCGGGTTAGTGTAAAAACCGGGTTGGCGAATGCAGAACGAGTCTTTACGCGCCTTTGCGCTTGCCTGGCCGTCAAGGATACGATACAACCCGATGTCGGGATCAGAATCGCGCGGCTTCACAGATAACCCGGGGGGGCGCCTGTGAACAGGATCGCATGATCGTCGGCACCCAATGGACCGTCTGTTCCGCAAGATCATCGAATGATAAAAAATCGACGAGAACTGTTTTCCTTTCACTGGACCTGCGCGTCGCTTGCAGGCCTTGCGTTCCTCGCCGGTTGCGCCTCGACGCCGGCGTCCTCGCCGAAAACTGCCGGCTGGATCAAGGACGAGGTCGCCGATTCCTATGTATTCGGCTATCCGCTGGTGCTGATGGACGTCGCGCGCGAGGCCGCCACCGGCACCGATCCGGGACAGGCGCCGGTCAATACGCTGCGTCACGCGCAGGCGCTGCCGCCTGTCGGCGCGGCCCGCCCGTCCACGCCGAGTATCGACACGCTCGATTCGACCGGCTGGCTCGATGTCAGCGCCGAACCCGTCATCGTCGCGCTGCCCGATTCGCACGGCCGCTATCTCGACGCCCGCGCGCTCGACATGTGGACGAACGTGATCTGGTCGACAGGTGCGGATTCGGGTGTGCGCCCGGCCAGTGCAAAATCGCAAACCATTGCATTCGTCCAGAAGGACTGGCACGGCGACCTGCCCGGGAACGTGAAGCGCGTCGAGGTCACGACGCGCTACGTGTGGTTTACCGCGCGCATCCAGACGAACGGCTCGCGCGACATCACAGCGGTGCGCAAGCTTCAGCGCAGTATCCGCGTGGCGCCGCTCAGCGTGTTTAACGGTGATACGCGTGTGGCCTCGGTCGTGACGCGCAACATGATGCCCGAGATAAGCGCAGCGGGCGCGCCGCCCGCGAAGGTGGCCGCGCTCGACGCCGCCGGCTTCTTCGGCCGTCTGGCGCAGGCGCTGGCGGACAACCCGCCCGCGCCGGACGATCCGCACGCGCTGAAAATCCTCGCGGATCTCGGCGTGACGCCGGGCGCGCCGTTGCAGTTGCCCGCCAGTGCCGGCGACGCCATGGCCGCCGGTCTTGCCGAAGGTCACGACCGCGTTGCAACCGCGCCGTCGAACGTGCTGGCGGCCAACGGCTGGAGCTGGTTCGGCGATGGCGTCGGCAACTACGGCCCGGATTACGCATTGCGCGCGTACGCGGCGTACACGGCGCCGGGCATCGGCACCAGGGACGATGAAGTGCGGGCAGCCGTCGCGCAGGACAGCGACGGCCATGCGCTGAATGGCGCGAACCGTTATGTGGTCCACTTTGCGCCGAACCAGGTGCCGCCGGTACGCGGATTCTGGTCGATCACCGCCTATACGAAGGACGGCGCGCTCGGCGAAACGACGCCGCCGCGCGTGTCGGTTGGCGATCGAAACGGCGCGAAGCGCAACCGCGATGGCTCGCTGGACGTGACGGTTTCGGCGGCGCGCGTGAAGGCGGCGAACTGGCTACCGGCGCCGCGCGCGGACTTCCAGCTGGTGATGCGTCTCTACGCACCGAAGCCGCAGGCCGGCGACGGTTCGTGGCAACCGCCGGAAGTCGTCCGGCAGTAAGGTGGCAGATGAGGCGTCACATGATCCGTCACGTGAGGCGTCATAAGAGATGACACACGCATGTCCGCAGCGTCTCGACACCCGGACATGCAACACGCATGCGGCCTGATTACGCTGCAAGCAGTTCGTGAACGGTTCGTGAACGTTTTGCCAGGTTTGTTTCGCGTGTCAGATCGAAGACGTATACTTCTCGCAGTCTGACCTTCGTCATCGCGGTGGGCCGCCGCCGCATCACCTGCGACCTGGAATGGCAAGCCCCAACAAAGCGTCTCTCGTATCTTCCCTGCAGGCCGTGCGCGGCGTCGCGAACGGCCGCCGTACCCGGCGGGTCATCATCGGCCTGTTGATCTTTCTGGTGCTGTTCGGCCTTCTGGGCTTTTTTGCTGCGCCACCACTGATCCGCCATATCGCCGAACAGCAGTTGAGCAAACAACTCGACCGTCCGGCCACCATCGGACGCATCGCGCTCAATCCCTACACGCTGAATTTCGAAGCCGACCGCGTTCATATCGGCGAGCGCGGCGGCGCGGGCAATTTCATCGATATCGAGCGGCTGATCCTGCAGCCCTCCTGGTCGTCGCTCTTTCGCGCGTCGCCGATCATCGATGAAGTGAAGGTCGATTCGCCCCGTTTTCATATCGTTCGATACGACGCGCAGCGGTTCAATTTCACCGACCTGATCGATAAATTCGCGAAGCAGCCGTCGAAGCCCGACAACAAACCGACGCCCTTCTCGGTGTCGAATATCCGCGTCGAGAACGGCCGGATCGAGTTCGACGACCAGCTGCTCGGCGTGCAGCATCTGGTCGATCGCTGGTCGATCGGTATTCCGTTTATCGCAACATTGCCGTCGAAAACGGACATTTTTGTCGAACCGATGCTGCGGGCGCGCGTCGACGGCAGTCCGCTGGCGATCGACGGCCGCACCAAGCCGTTTGCAACGTCGCGTGAATCGGAAGTCGCGCTGCGCTTCGACGGGCTCGACGTGCCGCGCATCCTGTCGTACGTGCCGGCGAAGCTGCCGGTGATCGTGCAGGCGGGCAAGCTGTCGAGCGACCTGAAAGTGCATTTCGTGATCGCCAACGATACGCCCTCGCTGAGCATCACCGGCACGGCTGATCTCGCCGATATCGACGTGGTCGATGAAAGCAAGGCGCCGTTCTTTGCGGCGCGCGGACTGCATGTGGCGGCGGCGTCGCTGGAGCCGTTAAAGAGCGTGTTTCGCTTCGACGATATCCGGCTCGACGGGCCCAACGTGCATCTTTCGCGCGACAAGTCAGGCGTGTTGAGCGTGCAGAGGATGTTCGCGCCGGCGCCGGCTTCGGATTCGGCGGAAAAGGTGGCGACGGCCAAAGGGGCCGCCAGCGCACCCGCTGCGGCTTCAGGTTCCGCTTCCGCGCCGGCGGCGCCCACGCCCGCAGAAGAAAAGGCCGTACCGCCGCTGGATCTGTCCATCAAGCGTTTCGCGCTGAACGACGGCGTGGTGCAGTACCTGGATCAAGGCGTGCCCACACCAGTCACGTTAGGGTTCAAGGACATCCGCGTGTCGCTCGATGATTTTTCGACGCTTGGCAAGCCATCCGCGAAGTACACGTTCGGCACGACGTTCACCGAAGGCGGCTCGCTAAACGCGGCTGGCGCGTTCGGTCTCGCCGCTAGAACCGCAGACTCGAAGATCGACCTCAAGTCCGCGCACCTGCCGCTGCTGCAACCGTACATCAATGGCGTGACGGCCGCCCAGGTCGTCGACGGCACGCTCAGCGCGACCGTGAATGTCCACGCCAACTGGGAAAAATTGCCGGCTGACTTGCAGGTCGGCGAAACCGAATTGAACCTGCAGTCGCTGAAGCTGGCCACGCAGGGCACGAAAGAGCCGGTCGTCGCGCTTGCGCAGGGTCGTGTCCAGGTGGCGTCGGTCGACGTGTCCGGACGCAAGGCCGATATCACGGGCGTCGACGTGACCGGACTGACGGTGACCGCGCAGCGCCAGAAGGACGGCAGCATCGACCTTGCGTCGCTCGCCGGTCGTCACGAGACGCTTGGCGAGCACACGGCCGTGCGCAAGGTGCAGAAAGCGGAGGAGCAGGGGCCGGCATGGCACTACCGCATTGGCGAACTGAACCTGAAAGACGCCACCGCGAACTTCACCGATAACTCGACTGAGCAGCCGGTCAAGGTCAGCGTGACGCCGTTGCAGCTGAAAGTGCGGCAGATCAGCGACGACCTCTCCAAACCGTTGCCCATCGATCTGCAGGCAACGTTCAACCGTAACGGCACGCTCGGCGTGACCGGCGACGTCACGGCAACGCCGCTCAAGCTCGCGCTGAAGGTGAACGCGAACCGCCTCGATGCCGCGGCGTTCGAGCCGTATTTCGGCAACAAGCTCAATGCAACGATTGCGAGCGCGCTGCTGAACGCGACCGGCGATCTTGCCCTGAGCCAGTCGGGCAAGGCAGATAACGCGTTGAGCGCTTCTTACAAGGGCGACGTCGCGCTCGTCGACGTACGCATGCTCGACAAGGTCACGTCGGACCCGTTCGCCGGCTGGCGCTCGCTCGCGCTCACGAACCTCAAGGCGAACTACGACGCGCGGGGCACCGACGTCGATGCCGGCAAAGTCACGTTCTCGAACTTCTACGGCCGCGTGCTGCTCGATGCACAAGGCAAGCTGAACCTGAAGGATGTCGTCGCCCAGCAATCCGGCGCGGCCAGATCCCTCACACGCGACAAGAGCGGCAAGGAGCCGATTCCGCTGACGCCGCAAGCCGCGTCGGATTCGACGCTCGCATCGGCGCCCGCGCCCGCTTCGACGTCCGCAACGGTCACTGCCGCGACCGCACCGACGAGTCCGGTGAAAATGCACTTCGGCCAGCTCGTGCTGCAAAACGGCCGCGTGACGTACACCGACAACTTCATCAAGCCGAATTTCACGGCGAACCTCGTTGCGATTCAGGGGACGATCGGCGCGTTCGGCACGCAGTCGACGACGCCCGCGCCCGTCGACGTCGCCGCAAAACTGGCGGCGAACGGTCCGCTGTCGATTCGCGGCACGGTCAATCCGTTGATCCCGAAACCGGCGCTCGATCTGACCGCGAGCGCGCACGATGTCGAACTCACGAACCTCACGCCGTATTCAGCGAAGTACGCGGGTTACCCGATCACGAAGGGTAAGCTCAACGTCGATCTGCACTACAAGCTCGACAACGACCAGCTGACCGCGAACAATCACCTGTTCATCGATCAGCTTACGTTCGGCGATCACGTTGACAATGACACCGCGACGAAGCTGCCGGTGCGCCTCGCGATCTCGCTGCTGAAAAACCGGCGGGGTGAGATCGATGTGAACATTCCGGTATCCGGCTCGCTGGCGAATCCGGAGTTCAGTATCGGCAGCCTGATCTGGAGCGCGATCGTGAACCTCGTCGAAAAAGCCGTGACCGCGCCGTTCTCGCTTCTTGCGAATGCGTTTGGTGGAAGTAGCGAAGAACTGGGTTACGTCGAGTTCGATCCGGGCTCGGCGAAACTCACGGACGCATCGACCGCGAAGCTCGACACGATCGCGAAAGCGCTCGAAGACAAGCCGTCGATCCGCATCGACCTGATCGGCCGCGTCGATCCGGCCACTGATGAACCCGCACTGCGCACGTTGTACGTCGACCGTCTGGTGAAGCAGCAGAAGATCAAGGACACGGTTGGCAACGGCGAGAGCGTCGATCCGCTGACGATTACCGTCGACCAGAAAGACTACGACAAGTATCTGACAAAGGCGTATAAGGATGCCGACTTTAAGAAGCCGCGCAACTTCGTCGGCCTGACGAAATCGATGCCGAACGATGACATGAAGAGCGCGATCGCCGAACACGCGCCGATCAACGAAGCGAGCCTGCGCGAGCTTGCACAGCGGCGGGCTCAGGCAGTGCAGCAGTACTTCGACGGCAAGGTCGACAGCAGCCGGGTCTTTATCGTCGCGCCTAAGCTCAACGCCGAAGGCATCAAGGACAAGGGCGCGACGTCGCGGGTCGATTTTGGCCTGAAATAAGCGTTGTTTCCCCGACGCTTTCAGGCGCGCCGTGAGATCACGCGGCGCGCGTCGGCTTGCGCAACGCTGTCTGTTCGATGATGCGCGCGAGCGTCGCGAACGCCGGGCCGATCTTTTCGTTCGGCACGCACGCGTAGCCGAGCAGCAGACCGCGTCGCACCGGGCCCTCGCCGCTGTAGTACGCGGTGAGCGGACGCACGATCACGCCGGCATCGTAGGCGGCCGCGACAACCTCACGGTCGTTCGCATGATCGGGCAGACCGAGCACCAGATGCAGGCCGGCCTCATCGCCCATGACGGGCAGCGTGCCGCCGAAATGCGCGGTGATCGCGTCGATCAGGATCTGCCGCCGTTCGCCGTACAGCGCGCGCATGCGCCGCACGTGCGATGTCAGATAGCCGTCCATGATGAATTCGGTCAGCACCGCCTGCTGCATCAGCTGGCCTTCGCGATACAGCTCCGCGACGCCCGTGCGGAACGTGTCGACCAGGTGTTCCGGCGCGATCATGTAGCCGATCCGCAGCCCCGGAAACAGCATTTTCCCCAGACTGCCGACGTAGATTACCTGACCCGATTCGTCCAGACCCTGAAGCGAAGCGAGCGGCCGGCTGCCGTAGCGGAATTCGCTGTCGTAGTCGTCTTCGATGATCCACACGCCGTGTTGCCGCGCGAATTCGAGCAGCGTGCGGCGACGCGCGAGGCTCATCACCATCCCAAGCGGGTACTGATGCGACGGCGTGACGAGCGCAAGACGTGGCGGATTCTGCAGATCCTGTTCGCGTGGATTCAGACCTTCCTCGTCGATGGGCACCGGCACCAGTGTCAACCCTGACGATTGCAGCACGCTGCGTGCGCCCCAGTAACAGGGCTCTTCGACCCACGCGCGGTCGCCGACGTCGGTCAGCAGCCGGACCGCGAGATCGATCGATTGGTGAATACCCGTAGTGATGATGATCTGATCGGGCGTGCAGTTCACCGAACGCGCGACCCGCAGATAGTCCGACAGCGCACGGCGCAGCGGCCGGTAGCCGCCGCCCGGTGCATACGTCAGCAGATCGGGATTCGCTTCCTTCCACAGCCGCGCCTGCAGACGGCTCCATGTCCGCGCCGGAAATTCGGCGACGTCCGGCACGCCGGGCATGAACGCGCCCCATTGCTTCAGCGATACGCCCGCCTTGTCGATCAGCCGGCTGCCGCGCGACGACAGGCCGCGTCGCTCGCGTGGTGCTTGCGGCGGCAGTGTGGCTTCGCCGGCGGCCGTTGCCGTGCTGTTCGCGCCGGCCGGGGCCACCACCGAAGGCGGAATGCGCCGCGCGCTGACGGCCGCGCTATCGGGCCGCGTGTCGGCGACATAGGTGCCGCTTCCGGTCGTCGAGATCACGTAGCCTTCGGCGGTCAGCTGGTCGTACACGTGCAGCACCGTGTTGCGCGCGATGCCAAGGTCGCCGGCGAGCGTGCGCGAACTCGGCAGCTTGGCGCCGGGCGGAAACTGGCCGGTCAGGATGGCCTGCTGCATCAGCCGCAGGACCTGCCGGTAGACCGGTTCGGTGGCCGTCCGGTCGAGCCGCGCGGCAAGCCAGTCCGACAAAATGACGGTGTCCAAGTGGTTCTATCCGGAATAATGAAATGGTTCCATATTGTAGAACCGGAACGGGCTATAGTGGATCACGCGATTAATGCGATGGCCCCCTTTCGGGGGAACCAGCGTGGATGGAGAAGGAGACGTAGACGATGAAATCCGAAGAAGTGATCGTCAGCTTTCGCGGCGTTCGCAAGACGTACGATGGTGAAACCCTCGTCGTCAAACAGCTCGACCTCGACATTTATCAGGGCGAATTCCTGACGTTGCTCGGGCCTTCTGGCTCCGGCAAAACGACCTGTCTGATGATGCTCGCCGGTTTCGAATTTCCGACGGGCGGCGAGATCTGGCTGGACGGCACGCTGCTCAACACTGTGCCGCCGCACAAGCGCAACATCGGCATGGTGTTTCAGAACTACGCGCTGTTCCCGCATCTGACGGTCGAACAGAACGTCGCGTATCCGCTGACGGTGCGCAGGCTCTCCGCCGAAGAACGCGCTCACAAGGTCGACAACGCGTTGAAGATGGTCCGCATGGAGAGCTTCGCGAAGCGGTATCCGGCGCAACTGTCGGGCGGCCAGCAGCAACGGATCGCACTCGCCCGCGCGCTCGTGTTCGAACCGAAGCTCGTGCTGATGGACGAGCCGCTCGGCGCGCTCGACAAGCAGCTGCGCGAACACATGCAGTACGAACTCAAGTCGCTGCACGAGAAGCTTGGCGTGACCTTTGTCTACGTGACGCACGATCAGGGCGAAGCGCTGACGATGTCGGACCGTGTCGCCGTATTCGACAAGGGCATCGTGCAGCAGCTCGATACCGTTGACCGTCTGTATGAATCGCCGTGCAATGAGTTCGTCGCGAACTTCATCGGCGATTCGAACAAACTGCGCGGCACGATTGCGAACGTCGACGGCGAGTTCTGCGATTTCCATCTTGCAGACGGCACGCGTCTGAAAGGCCGCAACATCGGCGGCGCGCAGGCAGGCACGCCGGCTGTTGCATGCATCCGGCCCGAACGCATGAAGCTGGCAGGTGGCGCGGGTCGCAATGGTTCGAACGCGCTCGCGGGCGAAGCGCGCGGCCTCATCTATTTTGGCGACCACGTACGCATGCGGTGCGGGTTGCCTCAGCAGGACGAGTGTTTCGTGAAGGTGCCGCTCGGCACTGAAATGCTCGATACCTTTGCGCCCGGCGCACCGGTCGCACTTGAATTCGCGCCCGAGCATCTGCGCGTGTTCGCCTGATCTGCATCCCGTTGCAACGTAAGAAACGAGTACGACAACAACCCTGACAGACCACCAGAAGAGAGAGGACACATCATGTTGAAGTTCGGGAAAACACGCTGCGCTGTCGCCGTCGGTGCGTTCGCACTGGCGCTCGGTTCGGCACAGGTTATGGCTGCGGAGCTGACGGTCGTCAACTTCGGCGGAGCGAACGGCGACGCGCAGAAAGCTGCGTTCAACCAGCCGTTCGAAGCATCGACTGGCACGAAGGTCACCGCCGTCGAGTACAACGGCGAGCAGGCCAAAGTGAAGGCGATGGTTGAAGCGAAGCACGTGAACTGGGACGTCGTCGAAGTGGAATCGGGCGATCTCGGCCGCGCCTGCGATGAAGGCATGTACGAAAAGCTCGACTGGTCGAAGATCGCGAAGAAGTCGGACCTGGTGCCGGAATCGCCGCAAACGTGCGGTGTCGGCTTTTTTGTGTGGTCGACGGCGATGGCCTACAACGCCGACAAGCTGAAGACGGGCCCGGCAAGCTGGGCTGACTTCTGGAACGTGCAGAAGATCCCCGGCAAGCGCGGCATGCGCAAGGGCGCACGCTACAACCTCGAATTCGCGCTGATGGCTGACGGCGTCGCGCCGAAAGATGTGTACAAGGTACTCGGCACGAAGGAAGGTCAGGACCGCGCGTTCAAGAAGCTCGATGAGCTGAAGCCGAATATCCAGTGGTGGGAAGCGGGCGCACAGCCGCCGCAGTTCCTCGTCGCAGGCGACGTGGTGATGACGACGGCCTACAACGGCCGTATCGATGCCGCGCAGAAGGAAGGCAAGAACCTGAAGGTCGTGTGGAACGGCAGCATCTATGACCTCGACTACTGGGCGATTCCGAAGGGCTCGCCGAACAGGGATCTGGCCGAAAAGTACATCGCTTATACCGTGTCGTCGAAGCCGCAGCAGGAATACGCGAAGCACATCGCGTACGGCCCGGTGAACGAGGCGGCGATCAAGGCGCTCGACGCGAAGACGCTTTCGAACCTGCCGAACTCGCCGGCCAACGGCAAGAACGCAGTGCTGCAGAACCCGGCGTTCTGGACCGACCACGGTGACGAGCTGGAGCAGCGTTTCGCTTCGTGGGCTTCGAAGTAAATACGTAGCAAACCATGTAGCAAAGTCGTAGCAACCCAGGATGGCGCCGCTTCGCTGCACGAAGCGGCGCCGCATCGAAGCAGGATCGCGCGTTCATGATCGTGTACGAAGTTGAATGACGCGCGGTTCGATGCAACGCATGCAATGCAGCAAACAACTTGCATGGGACCAGAGTAGGTGCTCTGCATCAACTCTGGTCGACCGCAAGCAACTTGCATGGGACCCGAGTAAGACGCTAAAGCGTCAACTCTGGTCGACAGGAGACAGGTGTGACCACCGTGACGATTGCCGTCGATTCCACGCCCGAATCGTCGAACAAACTGAAGCGCGAGCTGAAAGCCGCGGGAGCGAAGAAGCGCGCGATGGCGTTGTTGCTGATCGCACCGCTGGCCATTTTTCTGCTGCTGATTTTCGTTGTGCCGATTGGCGCGTTGCTGACGCGCGCGGTACAGAACCCGGAAATCGCAACCGCATTGCCGCACACGGTCGCGGTATTGCGTGACTGGGACCGCAAGTCGCCGCCATCGGATGCTGCGTACGCCGCACTCGCCACCGATCTGACCGCAGTCTCGGACGGCGAATCGATGGGCGCACTCGCCCGGCGCCTGAACACTGAAATTCCCGGCTACCGTTCGATGGTCGCGAAGACCGCGCGCGCAATGCCGCTCAACGACGACGCCGGCCACGCACTCGCGCCCGCGCAGGTCCATGCAAAATTCGTCGAAATCGACGAACGCTGGAACGATGTCGCGTACTGGCAGGCGATTGCCAAAAACGGCGGCCTGTATTCGCCGTTCTACGTGCTGGCTTCGCTCGATCACAAACAGGATGCGTTCGGCCATATCGTGCAGACCAATCCTGAACAGCAGATCTATCTCGCCGTGTTCAGCCGCACCTTTGTGATCGGCGCGGCCGTCACGATTTTCGCGTTGCTGCTCGGCTATCCGCTTGCGTACTGGATTTCGACGCTCTCTGAACGCCGCGCGAATCTTGTGATGATTCTCGTGCTGATTCCGTTCTGGACGTCGATCCTTGTGCGCGTTGCCGCGTGGATCGTGATCCTGCAAAGCGAAGGGCTGGTGAACAAGGCGCTCATGGGCACCGGACTGATTCAGGCGCCGCTCGCGCTGCTGTTCAACCGCGCGGGCGTCTACATTTCGATGACGCACATCCTGCTGCCGTTCATGATCCTGCCGCTCTACAGCGTGATGAAGTCGATTCCGCCGACGTATCAGCGCGCGGCGATTTCGCTCGGTAGTCATCCGTTCGCGGCGTTCTGGCGCGTGTATGTGCCGCAGACATATCCGGGCGTCGGCGCGGGCGCACTGCTCACGTTTATTCTTGCGATCGGTTACTACATCACGCCCGCGCTGCTCGGCGGACCGAACGACCAGATGGTCAGCTATTACGTCGCATACTTCACGAACACGACGATCAACTGGGGCATGGCGTGCGCGCTCGGCACCCTGCTGCTCGCCGCGACGCTTGTGCTGTACGTGATCTACGGACGCTTTACGCGTTCCTCGTTGAGCCTCGGTTGAGCGTTCGCGGAGACTCCTGATGAAACTCGCCAAGCCCCTGTTCGCACCGCATACGTCGCTCGTCGAACGCGTGTGGTATTTCGCGCTGCGCGGCCTCGCTGTGCTGACGTTGCTGTATCTGATCCTGCCCGTGCTCGCCATCGTGCCGCTGTCGTTTTCGTCGAGCACGTTCCTCGTCTATCCGATTCCAGGCTGGTCGCTGCGCTGGTATCAAAACCTGATCGCGTCCGACGAATGGCGCATGGCCGCGAAGAACAGCTTTATCGTCGCACCTTCTGCAACGATCCTGGCGACGGTTCTCGGCACCGTCGCCGCGATCGGTCTGACGAAGGCGAACTTTCGCGGCAAGGCGTTGCTGATGGCAATCCTGATTTCGCCGATGATCGTGCCGGTCGTGGTGGTCGGCGTCGGCATGTATCTGTTCTTCGCGCCGCTGGGTCTCGCGAACACGTATATCGGGCTGATCATGGCGCACGCATCGCTCGGCGTGCCGTTCGTCGTGACGACGGTGGTCGCGACGTTGCAGGGCTTCAACTACAACCTGGTGCGTGCGAGCCTGTCGCTGGGCGCGAATCCGGTGAAGACGTTTTTCCGCATCACGTTGCCGGTGATCGCGCCGGGTGTGATTTCGGGTGCGCTGTTTGCGTTTGCGACTTCGTTCGATGAAGTGGTTGTCACGCTGTTTCTGGCCGGCGCCGATCAGACGACGCTGCCGCGCCAGATGTTCACCGGCATCCGCGAAAACATCAGCCCGACAATCGCCGCGCTCGCGACGATCCTCATCATTTTCTCGACGTGTCTGCTGCTCGTGCTCGAATGGCTGCGCGGCAGGAATGCGGCGCGGGCGGTGGCCTAGCACTGCTGCGACATCGATGTCGCGCGGCGCACAGTTCCTTCGTGCGCCGCTTTCTCAAGCATTCTCAAGGCGAGTCGCCCGACTCGCGATCTGAAGCCGTGATCTGAAATCGCCGGACGTCGAATCCGGAATGATCGGACGATGCGGTCGGAAATTTCCGCATCCGCGCGCAGGGCGTCGAACCTATCCTCCTCAGGTTCTACTTCACACACGTCGCCTCGTCGCGGGAAGCAATGAAACTCCAGTTTACGGTGCTCACGTGCGCATTGCTGCTGTCGGCGTGCGCCGATCAGGCCGCGCGGGCGCGCCTGGGCATTCAGGATCCGGCCGTGCTGCAAACCGGCTTCGGCGCCGCGCAGGATGCCGCGGCAGGCGCGCCTGACCGCGAATGGCTGGACACGTTTGGGCCCCTCACTAACCGTGGCTCCGCGCTGGCCAGCCTGCAGCAAAGGCTCGATGGAATCACCGGAGACGGCTACTTCCACGCAAAGGCGCATTGCTGGATCGCCGCGGGACGGCAGGAGTTCGACGCGCGCGATCAATGGGGCTTTGTCGAGGAAACGATCGGCGCGGCCGCAGTGCTGACCACGAGCCTTGAGCGGGGCGCCGCAATATCGGCCGCACGGCCGCCGATGCGGACGCTCGTGACGGTGCGCCCCGACCTGTGGGGCATCGTCGAGGTGGTCCGGCGCGATCCAGCGTTCGCCGCCTGCCAGGCCGCGCAGGCGCCGCTCGCCTGCGCCGAGGTGGAGTTGATGCACGCCGGACACGACGCGTGGCGGCGCAGTTTTGACGCAGCCGAGGCGCGCGTGCGCAGAACCTGTTGCGAACGTCGGCGGAAACGACGCTCGAATGCGCGAAGACGCGAACTGGAGCGTCGGCATCGGTGGCGCGCCCGCGTGTATCGGACGCTTCCGCCGCCGCCTCTCCGGCACGCGGTAAGGACGCGACGCCTCTCTCAAACACGCCTCGCGCGCCTGGCTTTCCAGGATGATGGATGAAACGGCTGCTGTACCATCTCGCGACTTGTTGCCGCAGACATGTTCCACGCGTCGCGTCCACCGCATCGACAGTTGAAATGCGCGGCGTTCATCGAGGGAATACTGGTTGGCTACTATCCTGATCGTCGACGATCACCCCGCGTTCCGGTTTGTGATCAAGGCTCATGTTCTGCAACTGCTCGGCGTTACCGAGGTGATCGAGGCCGATAACGGACAGGACGCCATAGACATGGTCCGGCGACACGCCCCCGATCTCGTCGTGCTCGATCTCGACATCCCGCGCATCAGCGGCCTTGATGTCGTTCCCCGCCTGCAACTCATTCGTCCCGGGATTCGTGTGCTCGTGCTGTCCGGCCAGGATTCGGCGACGTTCGCGCCGCGCGCGATGCGCGCCGGCGCACGTGGCTTCGTCAGCAAATCGCAGGATCTGAAGGAGATTGTCCGCAATATCGAATCGCTGCTTGCGGGCTACACGGTTTTCCCGGTCGTGCGCCAGGCAGGCACACGTACTGGCAACGCGGTCATGACCGACGAAGAGCGGCTTGCGCTCTTATCCGACAAGGAAATTGCGATTCTGCAGATGCTCGCCAGAGGGATGTCGAACAAGACGATCGGCGAAGCGCTGTTCATCAGCGACAAGACCATCAGTACCTACAAGACGCGTCTCCAGGAGAAGCTGGGGCTGTCGTCGCTGGCGGGACTGATCGAGTTCGCCTCGCTCCACAAGCTGATCGACTGAGCGGGCGAGGTATGGGTGTGAGTCCTGTGACGTCGTCCGGAACGCTGTCGGGCCGCGTGCTGGTGGTCGAGGACCACGCGTTCAACCGCCTCGCGATCGAGGTGCAGCTCGAAGGATGGGGCGTGTCGTGCGTGGCCGTTTCGTCCGGCGAGGAAGCGCTCGAGGTGCTGCGGCGTCAGTCGTTCGATCTGCTCATGACCGACCTGCACCTGCCCGGCATGAACGGCGTCCAGCTGGCGGAATACGTACGGGAAGTTTCGTCGATGCCGCTCGTGCTGCTGACGGGACGCGAGGATATGCGCTACGCCGACGCGGCCTCTGGTTTGCCGTTCGACGCCGTTCTCATCAAGGCGAGCCAGTTCGATGCGTTGTACACGTGCCTGTGGCAACTGCTGCCGCGTTTTGCGGGTACGCCATCCGCGCCGCTCGCAAGTCCCGTGAACGACGGCGATACGGCCCTCGCATTCGACTTCAGCGAACTTGACGCGCTGGCCAGCCGCGGCGTCGACGTGCGGGCGCTGGTGCGCGACTGGCGGCGCGTGCTGGACGAGGATCTGACGCATCTCGAAGCCGCCCGAAGGCAGGACGATCCCGAAGCGGTGCGCCGACTGTTGCACCGGATCAGCAACGCAGCGAGCGTTTTCAAGGTGCGCGAGCTGATGGCCGTTCTCGAACACGTGGGCGCCGCTTCGCCTGCGTTCATGATGCAGGCGCTGGACGGGATCGTTTCCCGCATCAAAACGATGGAAGAGCAGGTCGACGCCTGGCGCGACGCGCGCTGATTTTCCCGTTCGCCGCCAGGCCGCCGGAAGAAGCCCCCCAAAAGCCGAAAAAAAAAGCCCGACCAGGTCGGGCTTCGTAAATTGTCGCGGCCCCGAAGAGCCGCGACACCTGCAAAACAGCTTGAAACTTACGCTGCGAGCAGCGAGCGCAGCACGAACGGCAGAATGCCGCCGTGCTTGTAGTAGTCGACTTCGATCGGCGTGTCGATACGCAGCAGCACCTGCACGCGTTGCTCCTTGCCGTCCTTGCGATGGATCACGAGCGTCACTTCCTGCTGCGGCTTGAAGTCCGCGCCGAGGCCTTCGATGTCGTACGTTTCTTCGCCGGTGATGCCGAGCGACTGGACGCTGTCCGAGCCCTTGAACTGCAGCGGCAGCACGCCCATGCCGACCAGGTTCGAACGGTGGATCCGCTCGAAGCTGCGGGCGACCACAACCTTCACGCCCAGCAGTTGCGTACCCTTCGCTGCCCAGTCACGCGACGAGCCCGTGCCGTACTCTTCGCCTGCGAAGACGACGGTCGGCGTACCTGCGTCGATGTACTTCATCGCGGCATCGTAGATGAACATCTGTTCGCCGTCCGGCTGGTGAATCGTCAGGCCGCCTTCGACGCGCGTGCCGTCTGCCTTCGGCGGGATCATCAGGTTCTTGATCCGGACGTTCGCGAACGTGCCGCGCATCATCACGTCGTGGTTGCCGCGGCGCGAGCCGTAGCTGTTGAAGTCGGCCTTCTGCACGTCGTTTGCCTTCAGCCACTTGCCTGCCGGCGAGTCTTCCTTGATCGAGCCTGCCGGGCTGATGTGGTCGGTCGTGACCGAGTCACCGAAGATGCCCAGCGCGCGCGCGCCCTTGACCGCAGCGATGCTCGCCGCCGGCGTCATCGAGAAGTCCTTGCCGAAGAACGGCGGCTCAGCGATGTACGTCGACTTCGGCCAGTCGTAGACCTGACCTTCTTCGCCTTCGATCTTGCTCCACAGATCGCCCTTCTTCGTCAGGTGGGCGTAGTTCGTGCGGAATGCGTCGGCGTCCAGTGCGAACTTGAGCAGTGCGTTGACTTCGTCGCTCGTCGGCCAGATGTCGCCGAGGAAGATGTCCTTGCCGCCCTTGCCCTTGCCAACCGGTTCCGTCATCAGATCGCGTGTGATGTTGCCCGCGATTGCGTAAGCCACGACCAGCGGCGGCGATGCCAGGAAGTTCGCGCGGATGTTCGGGTGAATACGCGCTTCGAAGTTACGGTTGCCCGACAGCACGGCTGCCGCGATGATGTCGTTCTTCGTGATCGCTTCGTTCAGTTCCGGCGTGAGGTCGCCCGCGTTACCGATACAGGTCGTGCAGCCGTAAGCGGCGAGCGTGAAGCCGAGTTTGTCGAGGTACGGCAGGAGGCCCGTCTTCGTCAGGTATTCGGTGACGATACGCGATCCCGGCGCGAGCGATGTCTTGATGTGCGGTGCCACCGTCAGGCCGGCTTCGACCGCCTTCTTCGCCAGCAGACCCGCAGCCAGCAGCACGCTCGGGTTCGACGTGTTCGTGCACGACGTGATTGCGGCGATCAGGATGTCGCCGTTCTTCACGTTCACGCCGTTCGACGTGGTGTATTGCGCGTCGAGGTCAGCGGACTTCTTCGCAAAGCCGTTTTCGCCGACCGGCTTCGAGAACAGTTCGGTGAAGTTCGACTTCACGTTGCCGATTTCGATACGGTCTTGCGGACGCTTCGGACCTGCCAGCGACGGTGCAACCGTGCCGAGGTCGAGCGTGACGACCTTCGTGTAGTCGATCTGGCCAGCCTTCGGAATACCGAACAGGTTCTGCGCCTTGAAGTAGTTCTCGAAAGCGGAGATTTCGGCGTCGGTGCGGCCCGTGCCCTTGAAGTAGTCGATCGTCTTTTCGTCGACCGGGAAGAAGCCCATCGTCGCGCCGTATTCCGGCGCCATGTTGCCGATCGTCGCGCGGTCCGGCAGCGACAGCGACTTCGTGCCTTCGCCGAAGAATTCGACGAACTTGCCGACGACCTTTTCCTTACGCAGCAGTTCGGTGACGGTCAGCACCAGATCGGTGGCCGTCACGCCTTCGCGCAGCTTGCCCTTCAGTTCGACGCCGACGACGTCCGGCGTCAGGAAGTACACCGGCTGGCCGAGCATGCCGGCTTCCGCTTCGATACCGCCCACGCCCCAGCCGACCACGCCGATGCCGTTGATCATCGTCGTGTGGCTGTCGGTGCCGACGAGCGAATCCGGGTAGTACACGGTGTCGCTGCCGTCAGCCTTCTTGTGCACGCCGCGTGCGAGGTATTCCAGGTTCACCTGGTGAACGATACCGACGCCCGGCGGCACGACCTTGAATGTGTCGAATGCCTGCATGCCCCACTTCATGAACTGGTAGCGCTCGTTGTTGCGCTGGAATTCCAGTTTCATGTTCAGGTCGAGCGCGTTCTTTTCGCGGAAGTGATCGATCTGCACCGAGTGATCGACAACCAGATCGACCGGGACCAGCGGCTCGATCGACTTCGGGTCCTTGCCCACGCGCTTTGCCACGCCGCGCATGGCAGCGATGTCGGCGAGGAGCGGCACGCCGGTAAAGTCCTGCAGCACGACGCGCGACACGACGAACGGGATTTCGTCGACGCGTGCTGCGTTCGGCTTCCAGTTGATCAGCTGCTCGATGTGTTCTTCGGAGATCTTCTTGCCGTCGTAGTTACGCAGTACGGATTCCAGCACGATGCGGATCGAAACCGGCAGACGGTCGATCTTGACGTTGAGTGCCTTACCAAGTTGCGGCAGCGAATAGAACTTGGCTTTGCCGGAACCGCTGTCGAATTCCTTGAGCGTTTTGTGGAGATTGTGGGCCATAATTTTTCCTGGGGTTTTCGAGGAAATGACGTTGCTACGTTTCTACTAACTAGATCACATACAGATCGACGTATTCATTGACCGGCATGGCTTCGAGCCTTGCCTGATCCAGCGACACGTCGAGAATCGCCTGTTGCTGCTTCGCCGGAAAACGTCGGGCGAGGTTGGTTCTGAACTTCTCGACCAGCAGCGGAATGCCGTCTTCACGGCGCCGCTTGTGGCCAATCGGGTATTCGACGACCACTTCGTCGAACTTCGATCCATCATCGAATTCGACCGTGAGGGCGTTCGCGATCGAACGCTTCTCCGGGTCGTGATAATCCTTCGTAAACTGAGTATCTTCGACGCATTCCATCTTGTCGCGCAAGATGTCGATGCGCGGGTCCTGCGCGATCGAATCTTCGTAATCCGCAGCCGTCAGACGGCCGTGAATCAGCGGCACGGCGATCATGTACTGGATGCAGTGATCGCGGTCGGCCGGATTGTTCAGCGGACCCTTTTTATCGATGATGCGGATCGCGGCTTCGTGCGTACGGATTGTGATCTTCCTGATGTCTTCGACTTTCTTGCCCTTTGCATGAAGTTGTTCATGCAAGGTCATCGCCGCTTCCACCGCAGTTTGCGAGTGAAACTCAGCCGGGAACGAAATCTTGAACAGCACATTTTCCATCACGTACGAACCGTATGGGCGCTGGAATTTAAACGCATTGCCCTTGAAGAGCACGTCGTAAAAGCCCCACGTTCCAGCGGTCAAAACGGACGGATAGCCCATTTCGCCCGTCTTCGCGATCAGCGCGAGACGCACGGCGCGTGAGGTCGCATCGCCTGCGGCCCACGACTTGCGCGAACCCGTGTTCGGCGCGTGGCGATACGTGCGCAGCGCGTGTCCATCGACAAACGCCAGCGAAACCGCGTTGATCAGCTCATCGCGCGTCAGACCGATCAACTGGCCGACTACCGCCGTCGAAGCCAGCTTTACCAGCAGCACGTGATCGAGACCAACCTTGTTGAACGAGTTCTCAAGCGCGATGCAGCCCTGAATTTCGTGCGCCTTGATCATGCCGATCAGGACGTCTTTCATCGTCAGCGGCGTTTTGCCGGTGGCGATGGCGTTGCGTGACAGCCAGTCAGCGGTGGCGAGAATGCCGCCGAGGTTGTCCGACGGATGACCCCATTCAGCAGCGAGCCACGTGTCGTTGAAGTCCAGCCAGCGGATCATCGCGCCGATATTGAACGCGGCCTGAACCGGATCGAGCTGGAACGACGTACCCGGCACCTTCGCGCCGTTCGGGACGATCGTGCCCGGCACGATCGGTCCCAACAGCTTCGTACAGGCCGGGTAGGTGAGCGCTTCGAGTCCGCAGCCGAGCGTGTCGATCAGGCAGTTGCGCGCCGTTTCGAGCGCGAGCGTGCTGTCGACCTTGTATCCAAGTACATAGTCGACAATCTCGACGAGAACTTTGTCCGGTTCAGGCCGGACGTTGGAGATCGGTGCGGACATCGAGGCTTCCTGGTGAGGACGCTCAGTTAGACTTGTTCAGTTCGTTCGACTGCGTCGGAGCCGGCGCGCCTTGCTGCATGGCGGTCGTCTTGCACTCGTCGGCGAGACGCGAACTGTCCTTGTCCGAGAACAGCATGGCCTTGGTCGGGATCACGACCAGATCCATGCCGGTGGCGGCGTCGTGGAAGCGGTCAGCGCCCGTCGTCGTGGCTTCGCGCGGCAGGTTGTAGTTCTTCGAACCCCAGTGCACGACGACGATCTGGTCACGTTTCATGTCGCCCTTCATGTCGAACGACAGGCCTTCGTTACACGACCACTTTTCCGAGCCTTCCGGTACCGGATCGACCTTGGCTTCGGCGGCTGCCTTCGGCTTGCGCTTGATCAGACGCTTCGGCGACGGTGCCTTCGGCTTGGCGGCGCCAGTTGCGGTCTGCGCGAAGGCGGCAGGCGTGGCGACCAGCAGCGTCGAGGACAGTGCGCCAATAACGGTGGCGATGAGCAGCTTTTTCATGGGAGAAACCTTTCTATCTAGTATCAGTTAAACGGTGGACGGCCGAACCGCGCAACCGCCAGGGTTGAACTGCACGCGCTTTTTGAGCGCACAGCGGACGCTATTTTCGCTTATTTAGCGACACGAATCGTAAATTCTCGGGGCCAGTGTAGTTTGCGCTCGGGCGGATGATCTTGTTGTCGATGCGCTGCTCGATGATGTGCGCCGCCCAGCCGGACGTGCGCGAGATCACGAAGAGCGGCGTGAACATGGCCGTCGGCACGCCCATCATGTGATACGACACCGCGCTGAACCAGTCGAGATTCGGGAACATCTTTTTCGCATCGGCCATCACTGCTTCGAGCCGCTCGGCGATGTTGAAGAGCTTCAGATTGTCCGCTTCCTTCGACAGCTTCTTCGCCACTTCCTTGATGACCTTGTTGCGCGGATCGGAGATCGTGTACACCGGGTGGCCGAAGCCGATCACGACCTCCTTGTTCTCGACGCGGCGGCGGATATCGGCTTCGGCCTCATCGGGCGTGTGGTAACGCGACTGGATCTCGAACGCGGCTTCGTTGGCGCCGCCGTGCTTCGGGCCGCGCAGCGCACCGATCGCGCCGGTGATCGCCGAATAGATGTCCGAACCCGTGCCTGCGATCACGCGGCCGGTAAAGGTCGACGCGTTGAATTCATGCTCGGCGTAGAGGTTCAGCGATATATGCATCGCCTCGACCCACGACTTCGACGGCTCGACGCCATGCAGCAGATGCAGGAAGTGGCCGCCGATCGAATCGTCGTCGGTTTCGACCTCGATGCGCTTGCCGTTGTGCGAGTAGTGGTACCAGTACAGCAGCATCGAGCCTAACGACGCCATCAGGCGGTCGGCGATATCGCGCGCGCCGGGCAGGTTGTGGTCGTCCTTCTCGGGCAGCAAGGTGCCCAGCACCGACACGCCCGTGCGCATCACGTCCATCGGATGCGCGGACGCGGGAATCCATTCCAGCGCGGCCTTCAGGTTGGCGGGCAGACCGCGCAGCGCTTTCAGCTTCGTCTTGTACGCCGTGAGTTCA
This sequence comes from Paraburkholderia sp. GAS334, assembly GCF_050436625.1. Taxonomy (NCBI): domain Bacteria; kingdom Pseudomonadati; phylum Pseudomonadota; class Betaproteobacteria; order Burkholderiales; family Burkholderiaceae; genus Paraburkholderia; species Paraburkholderia sp. GAS334. Next base: position 254,203 of record NZ_JBNDMO010000001.1, read on the forward strand.
GCCTGTGTCGGCAGCTTTTCGTGCACGAGCAGGTAGGCGATCTCTTCGAACTCGCAGGTCGTCGCGATGTCGAGAATGTCGTAGCCGCGATAGTGCAGGTCGTTGCCGGTCTTGCCGACCGTGCACAACGCCGTGTTGCCGGCCGTCACGCCCGACAGTGCAACGGACTTCTTGGGTTTGAATGCGCCGCTTTCTGGTGTTGCCGCGGCTTGTGTTGTCTCGCTCATCTCCAGCAATCTCCTGTATGCCCGCTCGTTTGAGATGCAGCGGTATGTCGATTACCTGCGGCCCGACAGTCGCGACGCTCCAGCGGAAAGTCGCGCTTTTGAATGGTTTCGTTGCTTTGATCGCTCACGACACAGCACCCACGGACGCAACAGCAGCGCCGAACAGCGGTTCAGCTTCATCCGGCACCGTGCGGCCCGTCGAGCGCGCGCGACGCAGCACCGACCAGTAGTAGCGATAGCTCGCGCGGTCGTGCAGCGTGTCGTGATGACGCGTCGGGCCCCACTGCGCGGATTGTGCGGCCAGCAGGATTTCGGCAGCGGTGGTGATTTCTTCGTCACGCGGCGCGAACGCCGCGACGATCGCCTGAATCTGCGCCGGATGGATGCTCCACATGCGCGTGTAGCCGAATTCGTTGCGGGCGCGGCTCGCGTCGCTCGCGACGACGCTCATGTCGCGAATTTCGGTGCTGACATTGTGCGACGGAACCTTGCCATGCGCGTGGCATGCCGCCGAAATCTCGAGCTTGGCGCGCCGCACGAGCGGATGGTCGAACTGGCCGGGCGAACGCATGGCGCTGTCGGGAATCGCGCCATCGTGCGCCGAGACGAAGTCCATCAGGCCGAAGCTGAGCGCCTCGACGCCCGGCAAAGCAGCGAGATCGAACACGCGGGAAAGCGCGCCGTGGGTTTCAACCAGCAACTGAACGGAGACGGGCTGCGCGATGCCGAGCTCGCGGCGCGTGGCTTCGATGAACGCGCACATTTCGGCGGCATCGGGCACGTTGCGGATCTTCGGAAGGGTGATGTACGCCGGCGCGCGCTTCGCGGCGCGCAGGATCAGGCGCACGTCGTCGCGCCAGTGAGGATGCTGGAAATCGTGAACCCGCACGCCGACGCGGCCGAAGCGGTCATGCTCGCTGCCGAGCAGCGACGCGACCAGCTCCGCGTGTTCCGCCTCGCGGCCGACCTGCGCGCCATCCTCGCAATCGAGCGTGATGTCGAATACGGGCCCCAGCTCCTGCTGCAAGGCCAGCGATTTCAGCATCAGCTTTTCGCTGCCGGCGTAGTGATCGCAGGCAGGCAGAACAGCGGGTGGCGCTTCGCCTTCGAACAACACTTCGGCGGGGGAAAGGGCGCGCATCTTCGGCGTCAGGGGCGTGGGTGTCTGTTGATCAAACTGATTCGGGCGCGCTCTGCGGGACAGAAGCCCGGCAAAACGCGTTCGGATCAGGTGCGAAAGCCGGGATTGACGCTGGGTTGGAACAAGCCGTCATTCGCGCATCCGCACGTGAAAAAACCGGAACCCGTCGCACTGCAACGGAGCTCCGGTTCGTCTGCATCAGCGATTAACCAAGCAGATGCTGCACGCCGTCGCGCTCTTCGAGCAGCTCGTTCAGCGTGTGGTCCATCTTTTCGCGCGAGAAGGCGTCGATGGCGAGGCCTTCGACACGCTTGTACTCGCCGTTTTCGCACGTCACCGGCACGCCGTAGATGATGTCTTCCGGAATGCCATACGAACCGTCCGACGGAATACCCATCGTGACCCACTTGCCGTTCGTGCCCAGCACCCAGTCACGCACGTGATCGATCGCTGCGTTCGCTGCCGATGCTGCCGACGACAGGCCACGCGCTTCGATGATCGCCGCGCCGCGCTTGCCGACGGTCGGGATGAACGTGTTGCGGTTCCATTCCTCGTCGTTGATCAGCTTGGTCAGGTCCTGACCTTCAGCCGTTGCAACGCGGAAATCCGGGTACATCGTCGGCGAGTGGTTGCCCCACACAGCGAGCTTTTCGATCGAAGCGACCGGCTTGCCCGACTTCGCGGCCAGTTGCGACAGCGCGCGGTTGTGGTCCAGACGCAGCATGGCGGTGAAGTTCTTCTTCGGCAGATCCGGCGCCGACTTCATCGCGATGTATGCGTTCGTGTTGGCCGGGTTGCCGACCACCAGCACCTTGACGTCGCGGCTCGCCACTTCGTTCAGCGCCTTGCCCTGAACCGTGAAGATTTCGGCGTTGGCGGACAGCAGGTCCTTACGTTCCATGCCTTTCGAACGCGGACGGGCGCCAACCAGCAGGGCGACGTCGGCATCCTTGAATGCAACCTTCGGATCGTCGGTGATCACGACGCCCGACAGCAGCGGGAAGGCGCAGTCATCCAGTTCCATCACGACGCCTTTGACGGCGGCTTGCGCTTGCGGCAGGTCCAGCAGTTGCAGGACGACCGGCTGATCCTTGCCGAGCAGATCGCCATTGGCGATGCGGAATAGCAGGGAGTAAGCGATTTGACCTGCGGCGCCGGTGACGGCAACGCGCTTTGCGGGCTTAGCCATTGAGAATTCTCCAGGACGATGCGTTAGACGCTAAGGGAAAACGCCATTCTATATGCGCGTTGCTCGAAGCGTCGGTTAAACACAGCGGAATTCGCGGCGCGCGTACAGCCTGTAATGAAGCTGGAAGGCGTGCTGCGGCGAGACCACCATGCCGGAAAACCTGTGCCTGTGCGGCCGAGCGGGGAAAACGGGAAGCGGCGTGCGCTGCATCTGGCCGCTGCATGACGCGGGCCCTGCAACAGCGTGTTCCGGAAGCGTCTGACGAAGCACTGACGACGGGCGAATCGAAACCTGAACTGCGTGAGGGAACGACGTGGTACAGGGCGGCTTTCACAGCGCGGCGGTCATGCAAAAAAGCGTGGCTCGACCACCCGCAAACCCTTGCTCGACAAGGAGTGTAGGAGTCGGGCGACGCAAAGTCAACATTATCTTATGTCTTATATAAGACATAAGTATTGCCGGGAAATCTCTGGACGAGGAGCGGCGCTTTATGATGAAATGTGTAAATGACTTCGAACCCGGCGAGCACCGCGAATCCGATCGGCCCGGCCGCGGCTGGCCCGGGTGCGCCTGCTGCTGTGCCCGCTTCTGTGCCTGTCTCCGCGCCGGCTTCGTCGCCCACGTTCAGTCCACTCTACCAGCAGATCAAGGGGCTCATTACGCAGAGCCTTGAATCCGGCGAGTGGAAGCCTGGCGAGATCATTCCAAGTGAAGTCGAACTCGCGGCACGTTACAAGGTGAGTCAGGGCACCGTGCGCAAGGCGATCGACGAACTCGCCGCTGATAACCTGCTGGTTCGCCGTCAGGGCAAGGGCACCTTTGTTGCAACGCACAACGAAGACCGCGCCCAGTTTCGCTTCCTTAGATTGCTGGCTGATGACGGTGTCGAGCATCCGCACGTCAGCCGTCTGCTCGAATGCCGGCGGCTCCGCGCTTCGGCCGATATCGCCCGCCAGCTCGACCTGAAGCCGGCCGACCCGGTCGTGCTCATCAAACGCCTGCTACAGTTCGACGGCGAAACCACTGTACTCGATGAAATCTGGCTGCCCGGCGGCGTGTTCCGCGGGCTGACGCTCGAGCGTCTTTCCGAGTACAAGGGCCCGCTGTACGCGATGTTCGAAACGGAATTCGGCACGCGCATGATCCGCGCGACGGAAAAGATCCGCGCAGTTGCAGCAGACCCGTCGGTTGCGGACCTCCTGCACGTGCCGGCCGGCTTTCCGCTACTCTCCGTCGAACGCGTTTCGTATACCTATGGCGATCGTCCCGTCGAAGTGCGGCGCGGATGGTATGTCACAACCGGGTATTACTATCAGAATGACTTGAACTGAATGACGGCGCTGCGCCGCGCGCGCAGCCCGTATGAAGACGCCTTTATCGCGCGTGTCGCAACAGTGTTGAGCGTTGTTACGCTGCAGCGCGAAAAGAAAAGGCGCTAAAATCGCGGATTAGTGTGACTACAAGTAGGGGTCTAGCATGGCTGAAGCCGTAAAAAAACCGAGGCCGGAGTTCCGGAACATCGGTATCGGGCAGATATTGACGGCATACCGTCTCCCACTAGCGGGGCGCGTGTCGATCCTGCACCGCGTGAGCGGTGGGCTGCTTTTTGTTTTTCTTCCGTTCCTGCTGTACCTCTTCGATCAAAGCCTCACCTCAGAACTCAGCTTCGAAGTCTTCAAGGGTTTCCTCTCCAACATCATCGTCAAGCTCATCACGCTCGTTCTCGCGTGGGCCTTCCTGTTTCACTTCTGCGCCGGTATCCGTCACCTTGTGATGGACATGCACTACGCAGTTTCGAAGGAAGGTGGCAAGCAGACGTCGGTCGTCGTGCTGGTTGTGTCGTCGCTGCTCACGATTGTGTTTGCGGCAAAACTGTTTGGAGCGTTCTAAAAATGGCAGCCAATAACCGGATCGGCTCGAAGCGTCTCGTCGTCGGCGCGCATTACGGCCTGCGCGACTGGCTCGCGCAGCGCATCACTGCCTGCATCATGGCGGTCTATACCGTCGTCCTGCTTGCGCTGTTCTTCGGCGCACACGATTTCTCGTATGACGGCTGGGCATCGATCTTCGCGATGCAATGGATGAAGCTCGCCACGTTTGTCACGCTGGTGTCGCTGTTCTATCACGCGTGGGTTGGCATCCGCGACATCTGGATGGACTACATCAAGCCCACGGGCCTCCGTCTGTTCCTCCAGGCGCTGACGATTGTCTGGCTGCTCGGGTGTGCAGGCTACGCTGCGCAGATTCTCTGGAGAGTGTAAAAGAATGGCTGCAATCAAAAATTCTCTGCCGCGTCGCCGTTTCGACGTGGTTATCGTCGGCGCGGGCGGCTCGGGGATGCGCGCTTCGCTGCAACTCGCGCGCGCGGGCCTCTCGGTCTGCGTGCTGTCGAAGGTGTTCCCGACGCGTTCGCACACGGTGGCTGCCCAGGGCGGCATCGGTGCATCGCTCGGCAACATGAGCGAAGACAACTGGCACTATCACTTCTACGACACGATCAAGGGTTCCGACTGGCTCGGCGACCAGGACGCGATCGAGTTCATGTGCCGCGAAGCACCAAACGCTGTCTACGAACTCGAACACATGGGCATGCCGTTCGACCGTAACGCGGACGGCACGATCTACCAGCGCCCGTTCGGCGGCCACACCGCGAACTACGGCGAAAAGCCGGTGCAACGCGCCTGCGCGGCGGCTGACCGTACCGGTCACGCGCTGCTGCACACGCTGTACCAGCAGAACGTCGCGGCGAAGACGCAGTTCTTCGTCGAATGGATGGCGCTGGATCTGATCCGCGACGCCGATGGCGACGTGCTCGGCGTGACCGCGCTGGAAATGGAAACCGGCGACGTCTACATCCTCGAAGGCAAGACCACGCTGTTCGCCACGGGCGGCGCAGGCCGGATCTTTGCGGCATCGACCAACGCGTTCATCAACACCGGCGACGGCCTCGGCATGGCGGCCCGTTCGGGCATCGCGCTGCAGGACATGGAATTCTGGCAATTCCACCCGACCGGCGTGGCCGGCGCGGGCGTGCTGATCACCGAAGGCGTGCGCGGCGAAGGCGGCATTCTGCGTAACGCGGACGGCGAGCGCTTCATGGAGCGCTACGCACCTACTTTGAAGGATCTGGCGCCGCGCGACTTCGTTTCGCGTTCGATGGACCAGGAAATCAAGGAAGGCCGCGGCGTGGGTCCGAACAAGGACCACGTGCTGCTCGACCTGTCGCACATCGGCGCCGACACGATCATGAAGCGTCTGCCGTCGATCCGTGAAATCGCGCTGAAGTTCGCGAACGTCGACTGCATTAAAGAGCCGATCCCGGTCGTGCCGACCATCCACTACCAGATGGGCGGCATTCCGACGAACATCAACGGCCAGGTCGTGGGTACGTCGAAGGGTCACGAAGATCCGGTCAACGGCTTCTACGCTGTCGGCGAATGCTCGTGCGTGTCGGTCCACGGTGCGAACCGTCTGGGCACGAACTCGCTGCTCGACCTCGTGGTGTTCGGCCGTGCGGCCGGCAACCACATCGTCAAGCACGTGAAGGAAATCAAGGAGCACAAGCCGCTGCCGGCCGATGCAGCCGACTTCGCGCTATCGCGTCTCGACAAGCTGGAGAAGTCGTCGTCGGGCGAATACACGCAATCGGTCGCGAACGACATCCGTTCCACGATGCAGGCGCATGCCGGCGTGTTCCGCACGTCGAAGCTGCTGGCCGAAGGCGTCGAGCGGATTCGCGAAGTGGCTGAACGTGTAGACAACATCCACCTGAAGGACAAGTCGAAGGTGTTCAACACCGCACGCGTCGAAGCGCTCGAAGTGGCGAACCTGATTGAAGTGGCCCGCGCCACGATGGTCTCCGCTGAAGCGCGCAAGGAAAGCCGCGGCGCGCACGCGCAAAACGACTTCGAACATCGCGACGACGAAAACTGGCTGCGCCATACGCTGTGGTTCAGCGAAAGCGACCGCCTCGACTACAAGCCGGTTCACATGCAACCGCTGACCGTCGAATCGGTGCCGCCGAAAGCGCGGACCTTCTAAGGCACAAGTCAAAGGAATTCAAAAATGGCCAAGCGTACATTTGAAATCTACCGCTACGATCCGGATAAGGACGCGGCTCCGCGCATGCAAACGTACGAGATCGAAATCGATTCGCACGAGCGCATGCTGCTCGACGCGCTGCTCAAGCTGAAAGCTGTCGACGAAACGCTGTCGTTCCGCCGTTCGTGCCGCGAAGGCGTGTGCGGTTCGGACGCGATGAACATCAACGGCAAGAACGGTCTCGCGTGTCTGCAGAACATGAACGATCTGCCGCAGAAGATCGTGCTGCGTCCGCTGCCGGGCCTGCCGGTTGTGCGCGACCTGATCTGCGACTTCACGCAGTTCTTCAACCAGTATCACTCGATCAAGCCGTACCTGATCAACGATACGCCGCCGCCGGAAAAAGAGCGCCTGCAGTCGCCGGAAGAACGCGACGAACTCGACGGCCTGTACGAGTGCATTCTCTGTGCAAGCTGCTCGACGTCGTGCCCGAGCTTCTGGTGGAATCCGGACAAGTTCGTGGGTCCGGCGGGCCTGTTGCAAGCCTATCGTTTCATCGCAGACAGCCGCGACGAAGCGACGGGTGAACGCCTCGACAACCTGGAAGATCCGTACCGTCTGTTCCGTTGCCATTCGATCATGAACTGCGTCGATGTGTGCCCGAAGGGCCTCAACCCGACGAAGGCGATTGGCAAGATCAAGGAATTGATGGTTCGCCGCGCTGTCTGAGATGGACGGATTACCGCATCAGTCCGACCCTCTTCGCCGCGCGCGTCTTCGCTGGCGCGCGCGGCGCGGTTTGCTGGAAAACGATCTGATCTTCGAACGTTTTTTCGGCCGATATGAGCATGACCTCAGCGATGCCGACGTAGGTGCACTTACGCGTCTGCTCGAGCTGAGCGATAACGACCTGATGGACTTGCTTCTCTCGCGCAAGGAACCAGAAGGCGACCTTGCCGACCCGGATATCAAACGGGTGCTGGAGCTGCTGCGCGCTGTGTGAGCGTCACGCGCGTGCGCACGGTTGTTTTATCCCGGCGTGCAATTATCGAAACCCTGTTTCCATACTTCGATTGAGGATGTGCTATGACCCCGTCAGATGTTAAAGCCACGCTATCGTTCAGCGACAATTCGCCGAGCGTTGAAATGCCGATTTACAAGGGCACGATGGGCCCGGATGTAATCGACATCCGCAAACTGTACGGCCAGACCGGCAAGTTCACGTACGACCCGGGCTTCATGTCGACGGCGGCGTGTAATTCGGCGATCACGTACATCGACGGCGACAAGGGTGAACTGCTGTATCGCGGCTACCCGATCGACGACCTCGCACAGAACGCCGACTTCCTCGAAACCTGCTTTCTGCTGCTGAAAGGCGAACTGCCCACTGTCGCGCAGAAAAAGGAATTCGTCGACACCGTCACAAAGCACACGATGGTGCACGAGCAGATGCACTTCTTCTTCCGTGGCTTCCGTCGCGACGCGCATCCGATGGCGGTGCTGGTTGCAGCAGTTGGCGCGCTGTCGGCCTTCTATCACGACTCGCTGAACATCAACGACCCGCGTCACCGCGAAGTGTCGGCGATCCGCATGATCGCAAAGCTGCCGACGCTCGTCGCCATGGCGTACAAGTTCAGTATCGGCCAGCCGTTCGTGTATCCGAAGAACGATCTGTCGTACAGCGCGAACTTCATGCACATGATGTTCTCGAACCCGTGCGAAGAATACAAGGTCAACGACGTGCTGGTGCGCGCGCTCGACCGTATCCTGATCCTGCACGCTGACCACGAACAGAACGCATCGACGTCGACGGTTCGTCTGGCTGGCTCGTCGGGCGCGAATCCGTTTGCGTGTATCGCGGCTGGTATCGCGTGTCTGTGGGGCCCGGCACACGGTGGTGCGAACGAAGCCGCACTGAACATGCTGGAAGAGATCGGCTCGGTCGACAACATTCCTGAGTTCATCAAGCAGGTGAAGGACAAGAACTCGGGCGTGAAGCTGATGGGCTTCGGTCACCGCGTGTACAAGAACTACGATCCGCGTGCGAAGCTGATGCGCGAAACGTGTCACGAAGTGCTCGAAGAACTGGGCCTGCACGACGACCCGCTGTTCAAGCTGGCCATGGCGCTCGAAAAGATCGCGCTGGAAGACGAATACTTCGTGTCGCGCAAGCTGTACCCGAACGTCGACTTCTACTCGGGTATCGTGCAACGCGCGCTGGGCATTCCGACGTCGATGTTCACGTGTATCTTCGCGATGGCACGTACGGTCGGCTGGATTGGTCAGTGGAACGAGATGATCGCCGATCCGGAACAGAAGATTGGCCGTCCGCGTCAGCTGTTCATCGGCGAAACACCGCGCGAAGCAAAGCCGATCGAAAAGCGTTAATCGGCAGGTCGTACCGGCTGCAGCGGATGGCTATTCGCTGCAGCGCACACAAAACGCCCCGACGGAGTTTCCGTCGGGGCGTTTTGTCTGGTGGCGCGTGACGCGACGCGATTGCGGCGGCGCTAGAAATCGTAGCGTGTGCCGATCGTGCCGCTAAAGCCGCTGACGTTTCCGCCGAGCACCGCCCCGAGCTGGGCGCGCACGCGCCAGCGGGCGTTAAGGCGTCCGTTCAGTCCGACGTTGATATCGGCGAGATTGCGCGAGCCGTCGACGGAAACCGTCCGGTTGTTCATCGCGAGCTGCGTCTGTCCGCGGGCATAGCGCCAGGCGCCTTCGATAAACGGCGCGACGCGCGTTGTCGCGGACGTATCCAGCGAGCCGCCAATCCGGACGCCCAGCCGCGTCACGATGCCGTTGGGACTGGAAAAACTCACTGTCGTGCCGGTTGCCTGCTCGAACACTGTGTGGTCGAAATAGCCATTCCAGATGAACTGCGCGAGCGGGGTGACGACAATGCGTCCTCCACTGAACGGACCCAGCGCGTAACCGCTTTCGAGCGATGCCGACACGGTCTGCGAATGGTAGGACTGGCCGGGAAGCGCGTCGCCCTGCACGCTGTTGTTCTGCGTGCCATAGAGCAGCCAGCTGTCGACATAAGCGCCGAGGCGGCGTACGTCGTCCTGAAACCACGTCGCATAAAGGCCGGCTGCATAGCTGTCGACGCCTCCGGTCGCGCGGTTCACGTTGTCCGCAGCGGTCGCGCGGGTGTCGACGTGGCCATAGCCCGCCATCGCGCCAAGGTGGATGCGGTCGTTGTCACCCCTAAGCGGCCACACGCCGATATCCGAGCCGAGATGCAGCAGCCATCCCGTATCCGACAGATGGACACGGCCGCTGGCGGCATCTGCGGATTGGCCGCTACCCTCGATCCGGACCCACGCGCTCGATGGATGACGCGCGTTTGAGTCCGTATCGGTCGTGTCTGCCATGTCGGCTGTGTCGCCGATCCGGTCGTGCAGCGCATGATTGAAGAGCGTCGCGGCCGCGTGCGCGTTGCTCAGGTAAGCGCCAATCTCAGGTCGATAACGAGGCTGCGGCGGACCGGGCGGCTGCGGCGGTTCGGGTGGGGTTGGCGGCGCCGGTGGCGTGACCGTCGAGCGCAGATACCATTGCCCATCCGATGCATCACGTTCGAGCGCGTACTCGTAGAGACCAGCGACCGCGCGGCCCGCGAGCACGAATGCGGTCGACGTCGATGTCGCACCCTGCGCCAGCGCGACAACGCGAATGCCCACATTCGTCACATCACCGGCGCCGCCGACGTTCGAAACATGCACGGCGGTGCTGCCAGCCGCCTGAGCGCCACTTCCGCTGATGAACAACCGGTCACTCGGCGAGTCATCCCCGCCGAGTCGCGTGTTCAGCAGCAGGTTGCCGGTGCCGGAGTAACTTCCGCCAACCAGCAGACGATTGCCGGGTTGTGCGCCGCGCAGATCGATCGTGCCGTCGTTTCGCAGCGCGCCGGTGATGGTCAGTGTTCCGCCGCCCTGGCCGCGCAACGACGGCGCGGCGTCGGCGGCTGTGAGCGTGCCGAGATTGAGCACGTCCCCCGTGACGAAGCCGTATCCGCCGAGCGTGCCGCCCGCGGCGATCGCGACGCCCGTCGCGGTGACAAGCGAAGCGGCCGGATGCGCGGCATCGCCGACCAGCAACGTCCCGCCGCCGTCGATCAGCACGCCGCCGGGATCGACCTGCACCGTGCCAGTCAGCCGTAGTACGCCCTGCTGGACAAGCAGCGCGTCGGACGCGCTGCCGGTGAGCGTAACGAGTCCGGAAAGTGTCCAGTCATTGCCCACCATGACGAGCGAGTCGAAGCCCGATATCGCGCTGTTTTCGCTGCCGCTGTCGGCCAGTGCCAGCTGGTTGCCAGAACCGTTGCTGACGAGCGCTCCGTTCACGACCGAGCCGGGGCCGACCACGAAAATGCCGAGCTTCGGCAAATTGACATCCTTGCCGAGGGCGATCAGGTTGTTGTCGCCGGAAAGCTGGATTGCTGTTGTGCCGCCCGTCAGCGTGCCGACGTTGTAGATAGTGTTGTCGTCGCCGGTGAGTGCGAGCGCAACACCGGCATCCGTACCGGCGACGATGCTGCCCGCGTTGACGATCACGTTGCCATTGGCGCTCGCGGATATCGCCGTGCCTTGCGGATTGCGAATCACGCCGTAGTTGAGCGTCTGACTTTGGGCGGCGCTCTTCAGCAATACGGCGGGCTTGCTGGTACTGCCGCCTTCGATAACCCCCGTGGACGTATTGATGATCGAGTAAAGACCGCTGCCGAAGAACCAGATCGCGTAACTGGACGTCGAGATCAGACCAGCGTTCAGCAGGGTGACGTTAAATGCGCCGTTAGACACGACGCCATACGTGCCATTGAGGACGCCCGTCGCGCGGTTCTGGACCCGCGCGCCCTGGCCCGTATAGACGGCGGAAGACAGCGTGCCGGTAATCTGGCCTTCGTTGTAGACATCCATCGACGCCACATCGGTATGCACCCCATCCGGGCCGGAGATGATGCCGCCAGCGTGGTTGTAGACCACGCCTCCGTTGGTGAACTGAACGCCGGAGGGTCCATTGGCGCTGGACGCGTTCGACTGGATCACGCCGAAATTGTCGACGCGCGCGCTACCGGGATCCAGACTGCCCAGCTTCAGGGCGCTGCTGGGGGGTGTACCTGTTGTGACGAGCAGCGTTCCGTAGTTCGTCAGTTGCCAGTTCTGCGTGGCGCCGCCCGTTATGACTGGCCCTGTGTTGTCAATCGTGGTGCCTGGCGCGACCATGAAGACGGCTTCGCCCGGCCAGGTTGCATCGAGATTGACAGGTATGCCGCTGCTGGCAGGTAACGTCACCGTTGCGCCGACGGGCGCGGCGGCGACCAGAAGCATCAGATACACGTAGTGCCGCCTGCAGCCCGACGCCGGTGCAGACCCTGGTTCGGCCTGCCGGCCGGCGGCTGTGATCGCGAACAGATGCATAGCAACGCCACGCTGTAGGTCCGCAGCGGGCGTGGGTCCGTCCGCCTGAACGAAGCCTGGGGGAGGAGCCGGTGAGCCCGTTGCGGAGCTATCTGGAGTTTGTGTTTGCGTCCTGTTGTGCGTTATAGCTCAGGGAGCGATGGCTGTCGACCGGCGCCATTCAGCCGCGTTTCGCCCGCCGCTCCAGCGAAGGCGAGCGCCTGTCCAGCGCCACCGGCGCTTCAGGCTCCGGCGCACGCCCGTGCATTTCGAAGAAGCGTCGCCAGGCGCTCGGTGTCATGCCGCGCGCCGCAAGAAACTGCCGGTTGAAATTGGCGAGGTTCGGAAAGCCGGCTTTCGTCGCAATCATCGCAACAGGCCAGGTCGTCTCCGTGAGTTGCCGCGTTGCATAACCGAGGCGCAACCGGATCAGATAGCGACCGACGCTCTCGCCGACATGCTGGACGAAATATCGATGCAGCGAGCGCTCCGAAAGACTCGCGACTGCGCACAGTTCCGCGATGCGAAGCGGCTCGTTGAAGCGGCGATCGAGCAGATCGAAAACGCGGTTCAGTCGCTCGGCTTCGGACGCCGTGCCGGATGCAGTCATGCGCGCTGACGGGTTCGCGCGGATATGCGCAGAAGACGACGCAAGCGGCACGGCGTCTTCGGCACCGGCGAGTTCGGCGAGCGTGTCCAGCACGGCCGAAAGCCGCGTGCGAGGTGACGCATCGAGCAGCAGAGGCAGCCTCGCGCGCATCGCCGCGGCGCACCCTGCGCCGAAGCTCAAACCCGGCGCGCGTGTGTCGATGGGTTCCGTCGACGACCACGTGTGCGGCATATCGGGCGGCACGAGCACGAGATCGTCGCCTTCGTAACGGGCGACGTGGTCGCCGATAAACCGCTGGCCGCGGCTGTTCATCGTGAGCGTCAGTTCGTACTCCGGGTGGTGATGCCACTCGAACGGAATCTGCGCAAGCTGCCGGTGGTACACGCGCACGGAGCAGCCGTCGGGAATCGTGACGCGTTCGTATTGCGGCTTCATCGATCGAATCCGGTCACGGTCAAAGACGCCGGGAATGGCTGGATTGTATCGGTAACTGGCCGGATAGCACATCCCGCATTCACCCAGGACGCCTAATCTGGCGGGACACAATCGATAAACCCAGGAGACAGGCAATGCCCCTCATCATCGACAACCTGCCGGACGCGATCCGCTCGACCAAACGCACGCTGCGTGCCGCGCTGCCGAACCACCGGCAGGTATTCCAGGAAGTAGAAGGCGCGATGAAGCAGCAGATCGACGCCATCGTGAGCGAGCGTGAACGCGGCGTCGGCACCATTCCGACGCTCGACTATGCGGCGATCGCGGCTGGCAATGTGGATCCGCACATCGTCGCGCAGATCCGGTCGCGTGGCGCATGCGTCGTGCGGCGCGTGTTCGATCCACAGCAGGCCGGCGACTGGAACGATGAAATCGGCCAGTACGTCGAGCGCAATAACCTCGACGAGCGGCTCGCCAATCGTGCGGAAGACAAGTACTTCGGCTCGCTTTCGTCGAGCAGGCCGCAGATCTACGGCGTGTACTGGTCGAAGCCACAGGTCGAAGCGCGGCAGTCGCAGGAATTGACGCGCACGCGTGTGTTTCTCAATCGACTGTGGCGCTCCGAAAGCGAAGGGCGTCAACATTTCGATCCTGAGCGCGTGCCCGTCTACGCCGACCGGTTGCGTCGGCGGCCGCCTGGATCGGAATCGCTGGGGCTTTCGCCGCATACGGATGCCGGCTCCGTCGAGCGCTGGCTCGATCCGAATTTCCGGCAGGTGTATCGGCATGTGCTGTCAGGCAACTGGCGCGAATACGATCCGTTCGATGCTGCGTTTCGTCCTGACGTGCAGGAGATTCCGTCGCCGGCCGTGTGCTCGATGTTCCGCACCTTCCAGGGCTGGACAGCACTGACGCCGCAAGGTCCGGGCGATGGCACGCTTCAGTTGATCCCGATTGCGAATGCGATGGCGTACGTCGTGCTGCGCGCGTTGCAGGACGATGTACCTGACGACGAACTTTGCGGCGCACTACCGGCCCGCGCGCTGTCGATCAATCCGCAGTGGCATGGCCTTCTGCTCGAAGCCGTGACACCGGTTCCACACATGCAGGCCGGCGACGCCGTGTTCTGGCACAGCGACGTCGTGCATTCGGTTGAAGACGCGCATCGCGGCACGGGTTACAGCAACGTGATGTACATCGCCTCCGCGCCGTGGTGTGCGAAAAACGAGGCCTCTCTGAAGCGTCAGTTGCCGAGCTTTCTGCGCGGCGAAAGCCCGCCCGATTTTCCGGCCGATCACTTCGAAACGGATTTCATTGGGCGCGCTCAGGAAAGCGATCTGACGCCGATGGGGCGCGATCAAATGGGCTTCGACCGGTAGCGGGTTTGTTTTTACTTCATTGAACCGTCGAGATCGGCACTATCGAGCAAGGCGACACAGACGGGCCGCATCGCTGACGGTCCGCCATTCCGGGTTTCGCTATCGATCGTCTTTTGTGACCAGTTGCAACGGCGTCTCGATGAATCGGGATAATTCGCGCTGCTTGCGATTTTCGGTAATAGCCTTGAGTGCGAAATCAACGCCGAACACGGCCTGTCTGTCGGCGAACTGGTTCATCGTTGCAACGACAAGGCCCTTGCGAAGCAGGGGCTTTATGGCATCGATATCGTTGTAGCCAGTGATGTACACACTGCCCGTTCTGCGTGCACCACGAACGGCGTCGACCGCCCCCATTGCCATATTGTCGTTGCCGCATAGAAGCGCCCGAAGCCGCGGGTAGGCGTTCAGAATCCTCGACGCGGCCTCGTTACCGTTTCGGTATTCCCAGGCGCCGGATTGTATGGCGACGATCCTGGCGCCCGCCGCGCTCATCGCATCTTTGTAGCCGGCCGTGCGCTGCTGCGCGTTGCGGTCAGCGGATATGCCTTCGATGATCCCGACTTCGTCGCCCGGTTTGAGTTTTGTTGCCAGATAGTCCCCGACTATCCTCGCGCCCTTTCTGTTGTCAGGTCCGACGAAAGGGACCGGGATGCCGGCAGCGTCATCGAACGGGTTGTCGATCGCAATCACGATGATTCCGGCGTTGATGGCGCGGGTTACCACAGGTATCAGCGCTTTCGAATCGGTGGGGGCGATGACGATGGCGCTCATCCTGGCGTCGATCAATTCATCGAGGATGCGCATCTGCGCGGAGGTATCGGCTTCTGTTGTGGTCCCCCGCACGGTAAGGTCAAGTTGCGATGAATAGTGCTTCTGATAGTTCTGCGCGCTGTTTGCCATCGCGACGGTGAACGGGTCGGCGAGCGACTTCAGCACAAGGGCAATCGTCACCTTGCCGACCTGCGTCGCCTGGGCACCTCTTGCCGATATCAGACCGGCCGCTGCGAGCGTGCCAGCGAAGAGCATGCGGCGGCGCATCCTTTGAGCCATTGATCTTTTCTCCTCCGGCGCGAAGCCGACTGTACGGCACGCGCATTTGTACACCCGCTTCCCTATAGGGTCACACGGGCAATCCTGCTCATATTCTTCCATAACGCGTGGGTCACCAGATCGGCTGCGCAATTAACGAGTTCGCGAGGAACCTGAGGAAATGAATCGACCGTTCGAGGCCTCCGAAGTCTGTCGAAGGCGTATGTCGACGGAGCCTGCACGCTGAGGCGACAGAACAGGCTTCATTTGCCAGGAACCAGATCGCCGCAAAGCCTTGCCGGGTAACGTCGATACAGGTATCGACACTACCAGCCAACTCCATGTTTTTTATCGGTTTTCTTCGCGCCTGTGAGCATCGGGTGTCATCTGCGTGGCATAATTGACCGGACACGGATTGCCCTCGCAGTTATTACTACCCCGCATACCATGGCACAGACTCTCTACGACAAATTGTGGAACACGCATGTGGTCCACACGGAAGAAGACGGCACGACGCTTCTCTATATCGACCGTCACCTGCTGCACGAAGTCACGAGCCCGCAGGCGTTTGAAGGCCTGAAGCTGGCTGAGCGTCCGGTGTGGCGCATCAGCGCGAATCTGGCCGTGTCCGACCACAACGTGCCGACCACGGATCGCAGCCACGGCATCACTGATCCGGTGTCGAAGCTGCAGGTCGATACGCTCGACGCGAACTGCGACACGTACGGCATCACGCAGTTCAAGATGAACGACCTCCGTCAGGGCATCGTGCACATCATCGGGCCGGAGCAGGGCGCCACGCTGCCGGGCATGACGATTGTCTGCGGCGATTCGCACACGTCGACGCACGGCGCGTTCGGCGCACTGGCGCACGGCATTGGCACATCGGAAGTTGAGCACGTTCTCGCGACGCAAACGCTCTTGCAGAAGAAGAGCAAGAACATGCTCGTGAAGGTCGAAGGTGCGCTGCCGCGCGGCTGCACCGCGAAGGACATCGTGCTCGCCATCATCGGCAAGATCGGCACGGCAGGTGGAACGGGCTATGCCATCGAATTCGGCGGCTCGACGATCCGCGCGCTTTCGATGGAAGGCCGCATGACGGTGTGCAACATGGCGATCGAAGCGGGCGCGCGCGCCGGCATGGTCGCCGTCGACGACACCACGATCGAATACCTGAAGGGCCGTCCGTTCTCACCGGAAGGCGTCGAGTGGGATCACGCTGTCGAATACTGGAAGCAGTTCACTTCCGACACCGACGCGAAGTTCGATCGCGTCGTCGAACTGAATGCCGCTGAGATCGTGCCGCAGGTCACATGGGGAACGTCGCCGGAAATGGTGACGTCGATTGACGGTCGCGTGCCGGATCCGGAACGCGAAAAAGATCCGGTCAAGCGCGACGCGATGGAGCGCGCCTTGAAGTACATGGCGCTCGAACCGAACCTGCCGATCGAATCGATCAAGCCGGACAAGATCTTTATCGGCTCGTGCACGAATGCTCGCATCGAAGACCTGCGTGCAGCTGCATATGTCGTAAGGAAGCTGGGCCGCCGGGTCGCACCGAATATCCGTCTCGCGATGGTCGTGCCGGGCTCGGGTCTCGTGAAGGCGCAGGCCGAACGCGAAGGCCTCGACAAGGTGTTTCTCGATGCCGGCTTCCAGTGGCGCGAACCCGGCTGCTCGATGTGTCTGGCGATGAACGCCGACCGGCTCGATCCGGGCGAGCGTTGCGCTTCGACCTCGAATCGCAATTTCGAGGGTCGTCAGGGTGCGGGTGGCCGCACCCATCTCGTGAGCCCCGCGATGGCCGCCGCCGCGGCGATCGAAGGGCATTTCGTCGATATTCGCAAGCTTGGATGAATCGCATGATGAACAGTATCAATCGCCTCACGTTGTTGCGTCGCCTCGCGCTGGGTTCGCTGGTGGCCGCGTTGCTAGGTCTTACGGGCTGCAACACGGTGCACGGATTCGGCGAAGACATGTCGCATCTCGGCAACTCGATCAGCAATCACGCTGAGAAATAAGCGGATTTTGATTTTTTCCGGCGATGGCCTGGCTGCTCTGCGGCCACGCGCATCGCCCGCTTTTGAACAGGCGCAAGCGTCATGGATAAATTCACTGTACACACCGGCGTCGTGGCGCCACTTGATCGCGCGAACGTCGATACCGACGCGATCATTCCGAAGCAGTTCCTGAAGTCGATCAAGCGCAGCGGCTTCGGCCCGAACGCGTTCGACGAATGGCGTTACCTCGACCACGGCGAGCCGGGCCAGGACAATTCGAAGCGCCCGCTGAATCCGGACTTTGTGCTGAACCAGGCGCGTTACCAAGGCGCTTCGGTGCTGCTGACGCGCGAGAACTTCGGCTGCGGCAGCTCGCGTGAGCACGCACCGTGGGCGTTGCAGCAGTACGGCTTTCGCGCGATCATCGCGCCGAGCTTCGCCGATATCTTCTACAACAACTGCTTCAAGAACGGTCTGCTGCCGATCGTGCTGACCGAACAGCAGGTCGACCATCTGTTCAACGAGACGTACGCGTTCAACGGCTTCAAGTTGACGATCGATCTCGAGGCGCAGGTTGTGCGCACGCCGGATGGCGGCGCCGGGTATCCGTTCGAAGTCGCGGGCTTCCGCAAGTACTGCCTGCTGAACGGTTTCGACGATATCGCCCTCACGCTGCGTCACTCGGACCTGATCCGTCAGTACGAAGCGGAGCGGCTTGCAAAGCAACCGTGGCTGAATCACCGCATCGTCGGATAAAGCGTAAAGCGTCTGGCTGGCGCGCTGATCGATCAGAGTGATCTGACGATCGATCGGGTACGCCTGCGCACTAACGAACACAAGGAATTCGCATGAAGATCGCAGTGTTGCCGGGTGACGGCATTGGTCCGGAAATCGTCAAGGAAGCCGTGAAGGTGCTGAACGCGCTCGACGAAAAGTTCGAGCTCGAAGAAGCGCCGGTTGGCGGTGCGGGTTATGAGGCGCAAGGCCATCCGTTACCGGAATCGACGCTCGCGCTCGCGAAGGCATCCGACGCGATTCTCTTCGGCGCCGTCGGCGACTGGAAGTACGACAAGCTCGAACGCGCGCTGCGTCCGGAGCAGGCGATTCTCGGTCTGCGCAAGCACTTGCAGCTGTTTGCGAACTTCCGTCCGGCGATCTGCTATCCGCAACTGACAGGCGCTTCGTCGCTGAAAGAAGAAATCGTGTCGGGCCTCGACATCCTGCTCGTGCGCGAACTGAACGGCGACATCTACTTCGGCTCGCCGCGCGGCGTGCGTGAAGCGCCGGATGGTCCGTTCGCCGGCGCGAAGGAAGGCTTCGACACGATGCGCTATTCGGAACCGGAAGTGCGCCGTATTGCGCACGTCGCGTTTCAGGCGGCGCGAAAGCGCAGCAGGAAGCTGACTTCGGTGGACAAGGCCAACGTGCTCGAAACGTCGCAGTTCTGGAAGGACGTGATGATCGACGTGTCGAAGGAATACGCGGACGTCGAGCTGTCGCACATGTACGTCGACAACGCGGCGATGCAGCTGGTGAAGGCGCCGAAGTCGTTCGACGTGATCGTCACGGGCAACATGTTCGGCGACATCCTGTCGGACGAAGCCGCGATGTTGACGGGCTCGATCGGCATGCTGCCGTCGGCTTCGCTCGACAAGAACAACAAGGGCCTGTACGAGCCGTCGCACGGCTCCGCGCCGGATATCGCCGGCAAGGGCGTGGCGAATCCGCTGGCGACGATCCTGTCGGCCGCGATGATGCTCCGTTATTCGCTGAACAGGGCGGAACAGGCTGAGCGCATCGAAACCGCGGTGAAGAAAGTGCTGGAGCAGGGTTATCGCACCGGCGACATTCTCACACCGGGTTGCAAGCAGGTCGGTACGGCAGCAATGGGCGACGCGGTGCTCGCAGCGCTGTAAGCCGTATTGATGCGTGGTATCGCGTAGTACAGCGCAGTAAAGGGCTAACGGAGCGCGAAGCGGCCCGTTAGCCTGCAAAACAGCGGGATTTGCGCGGTTTGGCGCCAGATTGCGATTTTCGTGTATATTCATGCGATGGCGTTTCCTCAAATCTCCTCGATTTCGAACCTCCACGGCAAAACGGCCCGTGCGGTTGAGTTCGCCATTACTGTCAAAACGCTCGTCAAAACGATTACCCCGAAAACGATCACGAAGCGCTGATCGTCCGTTGTGCCCGCCCGTCTTCCCCGCGCGGTCACTGCGGGCAAAGTTGCGGGGAAGCCTCCACTCGAAGGGTATGAAGTCATGAACGTAGGTCTCGTAGGTTGGCGCGGTATGGTCGGCAGCGTCCTGATGCAACGTATGCAGCAGGAAGGCGATTTCGATCTCATCGAACCGGTGTTTTTCAGCACCAGCAATGCGGGCGGCAACGCGCCGTCGTTCGCCAAAAACGAGACGAAGCTCAAAGACGCGTCGAGCATCGACGACCTGAAGAAGTGCGACGCCATCATTTCCTGCCAGGGCGGCGACTACACGAACGAAGTCTTCCCGAAGCTGCGCGCAGCGGGCTGGAACGGCTACTGGATCGACGCGGCTTCGTCGCTGCGCATGAAGGATGACGCAGTCATCATTCTCGATCCGGTCAACCTCGAAGTGATCAAGAACGCGCTGGTCAAGGGTCAGAAGAATTTCATCGGCGGCAACTGCACGGTCAGCCTGATGCTGATGGCGCTCGGCGGCCTGTTCCGCGAAAACCTCATCGACTGGATGACGGCCATGACGTATCAGGCCGCATCGGGCGCGGGCGCGCAGAACATGCGCGAACTGCTGCAACAGATGGGCACGCTGTACGGTGCCGCGAAGGAAGACCTCGCGAATCCGTCGTCGGCGATTCTGGATATTGACCGTCGTGTGCTGGAAGCAATGAACAGCGACCGCATGCCGACCAGCAACTTCGGGGTGCCGCTCGCCGGCTCGCTGATTCCGTGGATCGACAAGGATCTCGGCAACGGCATGTCGAAGGAAGAATGGAAGGGCGGCGCGGAAACCAACAAGATTCTCGGCAAGCCGGCCATGGGCGAAGCCGGTTCGATTCCGGTCGACGGCCTGTGCGTGCGGATCGGCGCAATGCGTTGCCATTCGCAGGCGCTGACGATCAAGCTGAAGAAAGACGTCCCGCTCGACGAAGTGAACAGCATCCTCGCGTCGGGTAACGACTGGGTCAAGGTCGTGCCGAACGAACGCGAAGCATCAATGCGCGATCTGTCGCCGGCAGTCGTGACGGGCACGCTGACGGTGCCGGTCGGCCGTCTGCGCAAGCTCGCGATGGGCGGCGAATATCTGTCGGCGTTTACGGTGGGCGACCAGCTGCTGTGGGGCGCGGCGGAACCGCTGCGTCGGATGCTTCGCATTCTGCTCGACAAGTAAAGTAAACTACGCGGTTACGACGCGTAGACATTCAGAAAGCGTCGCGCTTGCGCGGCGCTTTTTTCATTGTGTGCTCCGAATTCCTGTCACCATCCAACCTTAAACATGGGCAGCGCGAAGCCGCGCCAGAGCTCCCGATGACCGTTCGATTTCATTCCCTTCCCGCTATGGTTTCCTGTGTTCGCGCGGGCCGTCTGGCGGCCGCCGTTGCCTTTGCATTTGCATTGAGTGGTGCCGGCGCGGATATCGCGCGCGCAGCGACGACGGACGCGGCCAGCGTGCCTGCCGTCGTCGAGTCCGACGCGCAGTACACGGTGCGTCCGGGTCAGTCGCTGAACGACATTGCGATTGCGCTCACGCAGTCGCACGATCGCGCGACTTTGGCGCGCGCGTCGAAGGCGATCTTCGATGCCAACCCGAATGCGTTCATGGGACACGATCCGAGCCGCATGCGGCTGGGTGCGGTGCTGAATGTGCCGTCGCTGGATACGTTGGGTGTCGTGGCCAGTGCGCCGGTTGCCGGGTCGGCTACCGCTGGGGCGTCGGGTTCGGTTGCAGGTTCGGCTTCCGCTGCGGCTTCTGCGGTGTCTGCTTCGCCGGCTTTAGCGGCTTCGGCGTCCACGTCCGCCACGATTACGCCGCCTTCATCGGCGAGTCAGGCCGCTGCGGCGAATACCGCGACTGTGAACGGTGCGAGCGTGCCGACGGGCGCGAGCGCGGCTGTGGCTTCGTCCGTAGCGGCGACCGGGGCATCGCAGCCCGCTGAACCGTCCGCGCAACCGCTTTCGACGGCTAGCGGCGCGCACGTGTGGACCGGGGCGATCCAGTCGGCCAGCACGCCGTCTGAAGGCGCGTCCGCCGCCGTGGCGCCCGCGACGACCGCTGTTGCGCCGCAGGTGGCGTCGCAGGCACGCACGTCGGTTTCCAGTCTCCAGCAACTGCTCGCGCTGAAGAACCGCGTGCTGATGGAATTGCAGAAGCACGGCATCGTGCCGGTAGTGAAGGCACCGCAAGCGGGCAGTGCGGCCGCTGCGCCGGCGAATTCGACGCAGCAGGGCAACCCCGGCGCGGCTTCCGCAAGCGCTGCGACGGCCAGTTCGGCCGTTGTGGCCGGCAACGTCGGCGCGGGTGCGGAGGGAATGTCGCCGGAACTGGTCGCAGGGATCGCGGCTGCAGTGGCGGCGGTCATCGCGCTGATCCTGAGTCTGACGGTGTGGCGCCGGCGTCGGCCGGCAGCGAATGCCGCCGGTGCGTCGCCGGTCGAAAGCGGAGTAGCCCCCAGCCGGGGCGCGGCACCGGCCGCGCCGCGTGCAAAAGAAGATGTGCAGGCCCAGGCCTTCCCGCCGGTGCCGCATGACACGCTCGAAGGCGCAACGGGCTCAGCGAGTCTCGCTGCCGCAGCCGGACTGGGCGCCGAAGCGTTGCCGCTGGAACAGATCGATCCGGCGTCGCATGCGCTGGACGAGGACGAAGGCGCGCGATACATCGGCTCCGGCGCGCGCGACGATGCGGCGTACGACACCGAAGCGGCAGAAGAGACCCCACAGCACATCGCGACTGTTCTGCCAGCCGAGACCGCTCACGTCGAAGCGCCCGGCGAGCACATCGAGCCGGCGGCGCACGCGGAGCCCGTACAACCGGTCCTGGACGCATCGCCGCGTCACGCAGCGGCTGCTCATGCCGAAGCGCCGGCATCGCCGGTTGCCGAACCGGACGCACGCGTCGCAGCGGACGTGCATCATGACGCGCCGATCCAGCATGCTGCGCACGATGAACCACCGGTCGATCACGAAGCGGCTCGCGCTGTCGACGTAGGCGCACATGCACCGCTGGCCTCTGCGGAGGCCGCCGATTTGGCGCGCGCGGAGCCGCAGTTCGAAGAGAAGCCTTTCGGGTCGCAGCCGCCGGTCCCTGAACTCGACGTCGCTTCGTCGTCGACCTCGCAAACGCCGTTCGTCGGTCTGCCGCACGCCACCGAATTCCCGCGCGCCGCTGCCGCGGCGCTCGGCAGCCTCGATATGTCGCTGCCGCCGCGCACGGAATCGTCGTCATCGCAGGCGCCGGCCGCAACCCAGCCGGTTGCGGAGCCGGATGCCACGGCTCGACAGGCCTTTGCCTCGCCGCCCGTAGCGCCACGTGTCGCAGACGAAATCGGGGCCGGCACAGCTGGCTCCGCCGCGATCGCAGGTCTTGGCGCGATGCCGTTCGGCGCGCTGAAGCTCGATTTCGACCTCGAATTGCCGCCGGGCCCTGCGCAGTCACTTCCGGCGTTCACGCAGGAAGATCTCGCGAAAATCGCGCGCAACAAGCTTGAACTCGCCGCCGAGTACATCGAACTCGGCGATCTGTCGGGCGCCCGCGCGCTGGTCCACGAAGTGATCGAGTCGAACGACGCCTCGACGCGCAACGAAGCGCGCGCGCTCCTGTCGACGCTCGCGCCGCTTTCGTAATGCGCATTGCTCTCGGCGTCGAGTACGACGGCACGGCGTTTTACGGCTGGCAGTCCCAGCCGCATGGCAAAACCGTGCAGGACGAACTCGAACGCGCACTGCGCGAATTCGCGCAGACGCCGTTGCAGACGGTCGTCGCGGGGCGCACCGATACAGGCGTGCATGGGCTCGGTCAGGTGGTCCATTTCGATACCGGACTGGAGCGCGCGCCGTTCTCCTGGGTGCGCGGCACGAACGCTTTCCTGCCGAAAACGGTCGCCGTGCAATGGGCGCAGCCGATGCCGGACACGTTCCACGCCCGTTTCTCGGCGTTCGAGCGCACGTACTATTACGTGTTGTATGTGCATCCGGTCCGTTCGCCGATGCTGACGGGCCGGGCCGGCTGGATCCACACGCCGCTCGATGTCGACGCGATGCGCGCCGCGGTCGCCTGCCTGATCGGGGAACATGATTTTTCGGCGTTCCGTTCGTCGGAGTGCCAGGCAAAAACGCCGGTCAAGCATCTGTATCAGATCGACATCCGCCAGCAGGGCGACTTCATCCACTTCCGTTTTCGCGCCAACGCGTTTCTGCATCACATGGTGCGCAACCTGATGGGATGTCTTGTCGCGGTTGGCCGTGGACGTCATCCGGCGAGCTGGCTGGCCGACGTGCTCGCCAGTCGCGACCGGAATAACGCGGCGCCGACCTTCATGCCCGATGGCCTCTATCTCGCGCAGGTCGGCTATCCTGAGGCATTCGCGGTGCCGGCCGCGCACGCAGGCAGCGTGCCGTGGAGCACCGTATGGACGCAACCTGAATCATGACAACTCTCCCGCACGACCAGGCTGACCAGGCCAACCCGGCGCAGGCGCCAGACGCCGCGCTCCAGCATCGAACGCATCGCACACGCATCAAGCTGTGCGGCCTCTCGACGGTCGAGCACATCGCCCACGCGATCGATCTCGGCGCGGACGCGATCGGTCTCGTGTTCTATCCGGCCAGCCCGCGTTCGGTGAGCGTCGCGCAGGCCGTCGAACTCACCCGCGATATTCCGCCGTTCGTGTCGGTCGTGGGGCTGGTTGTGAACGCATCGCCGGAATGGATGCGTGAGGTCGCCGCGAACGTGCCGCTGACGATGCTTCAGTTCCACGGCGACGAGACGCCGGAGCAGTGCGAATCGCTCGCGAACATTGCGGGTTTGCCTTGGTTGCGCGCGATACGCATCGGGGCCGATACTCAGCGGGCCGATTTGGTAGAATCGGCGCTTAACTATTCAGCAGCCAGCGCCCTCCTGCTCGACGCACTCGTCGACGGTTATGGCGGCGGCGGACAGGTTTTCGATTGGTCACTTATTCCTCCAGAGCTCGCGCGTCGGGCCGTTTTGAGTGGTGGGTTGAACGCGCAAAACGTCAGTGATGCGATTCATCGCGTGCGCCCGTACGCGGTCGATGTCTCAAGCGGCATCGAAGTACCGGGCGCGAAGGGCGTGAAAGATCACGCCCGGATGGCGGCCTTCGTACGCGCAGTGCGCGAAGCGGACGCCGGGTGATTCAGGTAGTGCTCCGGCTCGCAGAGCCGCGAAGCGCTCCATTCTGAGAAGAGTGACGCAATGTACAACTTGCCCGATGAAAGAGGCCATTTCGGCCAGTATGGCGGCGTGTTCGTCGCAGAGACGCTGGTTCATGCACTTGATGAACTGCGCGCAGCTTACGAGAAATTCCAGAAAGATCCCGACTTTATCGCCGAATATGAGCGCGAATTAAAGTATTTTGTCGGTCGTCCTTCCCCGATTTACCATGCGCAGCGCTGGAGCCAGATGCTTGGCGGCGCGCAGGTGTTCCTGAAGCGCGAAGATCTGAACCACACGGGCGCCCACAAGGTGAATAACGTGATTGGCCAGGCGCTGCTCGCCAAACGCATGGGCAAACCGCGCGTGATCGCGGAAACCGGCGCAGGCCAGCACGGCGTGGCGACGGCGACGATCGCAGCGCGCTTCGGCATGGAATGCGTGGTCTACATGGGCTCGGAAGACGTGCGCCGTCAGGCCGCCAACGTCTACCGGATGAAGCTGTTGGGCGCGACCGTCATTCCGGTCGAATCCGGCTCGCGCACGCTGAAGGACGCGCTCAATGAAGCAATGCGCGACTGGGTAACGAACGTCGAAAACACGTTCTATATCATCGGCACCGTGGCCGGACCGCATCCTTATCCGATGATGGTCCGCGACTTCCAGCGCGTGATCGGCGACGAATGCAAGGTGCAAATGCCGGAACTGGTCGGCCGTCAGCCGGACGCGGTGATCGCATGTGTCGGCGGTGGATCGAACGCGATGGGCATCTTTTATCCGTATATCGACGACAAATCCGTGCAGTTGATCGGCGTTGAGGCCGCTGGCGATGGCATCGATACGGGGCGCCATGCGGCGTCGCTGATCGGCGGCAGCCCGGGTGTGCTGCACGGCAACCGCACGTATCTGCTGCAGGACGAAAACGGCCAGATCATCGAGACGCATTCGATTTCCGCGGGCCTCGACTATCCGGGCGTCGGCCCCGAGCACGCATGGCTCAAGGACATTGGCCGCGCGCAATACGTCGGCATCACCGACGAAGAGGCGCTCAAGGCGTTCCACGACTGCTGCCGGATCGAAGGCATCATTCCCGCGCTGGAGTCGAGCCACGCGCTCGCGTACGCAGCGAAACTCGCACCGACGTTGCCGAAGGACAAATACCTTCTGGTCAACCTGTCGGGTCGTGGCGACAAGGACATGCATACGGTCGCTGAGCGATCGGGCATCAAGTTCTGAGCGCCGCGACGATGCGCGACGAGTTCGACGAGCCGCAACCGACCATCGAAGCCCGCGCGGCTGACCTGGTCGGTGCGCCAGCAGCTTTGCCGCAGGTGCCTTCTGCACCGAAAGGCATCGACTTGTTGAACCGCGATTTTCTGACCGATGCAGCGAACCTGCCGGATGGATCGATCGATCTGATCCTCGCCGATCCGCCGTATGGGCTCGGCAAGGACTACGGCAACGATTCGGACATGCGTTCCGGCGAGGATTTTCTCGCCTGGACGCGCGAATGGCTGGATCTGGCGATTCCGAAGCTGAAGCCGTCCGGTTCGCTATACATTTTCTGCACCTGGCAATACGCGCCGGAAATTTTCGTTTTCCTGAAGTCGCGGCTGACGATGGTCAACGAAATCGTCTGGGACCGGCGCGTGCCCAGCATGGGCGGCACGACGCGCCGTTTCACGTCGGTGCACGACAACATTGGTTTCTTCGCGGTGTCGAAGGATTACTACTTCGATCTCGATCCCGTCCGCATCCCGTACGATGCCATCACGAAGAAGGCGCGTTCGCGTAAGTTGTTCGAAGGCAGCAAGTGGCTGGAGCTTGGCTATAATCCGAAGGATGTCTGGTCGGTATCGCGGTTGCATCGGCAGCACGCTGAGCGCGTCGATCATCCGACCCAGAAACCTCTGGAAATTGTCGAGCGGATGGTGCTGGCGAGTTGTCCACCGGGCGGGCGCGTGCTTGACCCGTTCATGGGCAGCGGCACCACCGCAGTCGCCTGCGCCCGTCAGCGGCGCGAATTCGTCGGCTATGAGATCAATGAAAGTTACTGCGCGATAGCGCGCGAACGCGTCAGCGCGGTCGTGCCGGTTGCGCCGGTCAAGCCTGCTGCTGCGGCAGCAGCTACCTGAAACGGCCCGGCCACACGATCCATGCGCAGACAACGCGCAGTTAGTGCGCAGTTAGCGATTTTCGAGAAAATTCCATGTCCCGTATCAAGAACACATTTTCGGCGCTCGCCGAACAGGGTAAGAAAGGCCTGATCCCGTTCATGACGGCAGGCGATCCCGATCCGGCCCGCACGGTCGAATTCATGCACGCGCTCGCCGCCGGCGGCGCGGACGTCATCGAACTCGGCGTGCCGTTTTCCGACCCGATGGCCGACGGCCCGGTGATTCAGGCATCGTCGGAACGTGCATTGGCGAAGGGCGTATCCCTGCGCACGGTGCTCGCGGACGTAAAGCGTTTCCGCGAGAAGGACGATAAAACGCCCGTCGTGCTGATGGGATACGCAAATCCGATCGAGCGCATGGGCGCCGATGCGTTCGCCACGGCAGCAAAGGACGCAGGCGTCGACGGCGTGCTGGTCGTCGACTACCCGCCTGAAGAATCGGTGACGTTCGCCGAAAAAATGCGTGCTGCAGGCATCGATCCGATCTTTCTGCTCGCGCCCACATCGACCGATGACCGCATCGCGGAAGTCGGCAAGATCGCGAGCGGCTATGTCTATTACGTGTCGCTCAAAGGGGTCACCGGAGCGGCAAATCTGGACGTTTCCAGCATCGCAGGTAAAATCCCGGCCATCAAGTCGCGCGTTCCCCTGCCGGTGGGCGTCGGTTTTGGCATCCGGGACGCCGAAACGGCGCGTTCCGTGGCCGAAGTCTCCGATGCCGTCGTGATCGGCAGCCGGATCGTACAGTTGCTGCAACAGGCGTCGCCTGAAACCGCTGCCGACACGCTGAAACGCTTCATCGCGGAAGTGCGTCAGGCGGTCGACAGCATCAGCACGGTCGCGCGATAACAATTACTTTTGTCGTCTTTCGCAAGGCGGCGGGTACGTCCCGCTGCCTTGCGCATACAAGAAGACCTATGAGGGATAGAACATGAGCTGGCTCGACAAACTGCTGCCGCCGAAAATCAAGCAAACCGATCCGAAGAACCGCAAGGGGATTCCGGAAGGGCTGTGGATCAAGTGCCCGTCGTGCGAAGCGGTGCTGTATCGCAACGACGTCGAGGCCAATCTGCACGTCTGCCCGAAGTGCGACCACCACATGCGCATCGGCGCGCGTGAGCGGCTCGACGGTTTGCTCGATCCGGAAGGCCGCTATGAAATCGGCCAGGAAATCCTGCCGGTCGACGCGCTCAAGTTCAAGGACAGCCGCAAGTACCCGGACCGCCTGAAAGAGGCGATGGAAGATACCGACGAAACCGACGCCATGGTCGTCATGGGCGGTGCGATTCACACGCTGCCGGTGGTGGTGGCGTGCTTCGAGTTCTCGTTCATGGGTGGCTCGATGGGCTCGGTGGTCGGCGAGCGCTTCGTGCGCGGCGCGCAGAACGCGCTCGAACAGCAGGTGCCGTTCATCTGCTTTACCGCCTCGGGCGGCGCGCGGATGCAGGAAAGCCTGCTTTCGCTGATGCAGATGGCGAAGACTACGGCGATGCTCACGAAGCTGGCCGACGCCAGGCTGCCGTTCATCTCCGTGCTGACCGATCCGACGATGGGTGGCGTGTCGGCGAGCTTCGCGTTCCTCGGCGACGTCGTGATCGCAGAACCGAAGGCGCTGATCGGCTTCGCCGGCCCGCGCGTGATCGAGCAGACCGTGCGCGAAAAGCTGCCGGAAGGTTTCCAGCGCGCCGAATTCCTGCTGACGAAGGGCGCGATCGATATGATCGTCGACCGTCGCAAGCTGCGCGAGGAAATCGCCCAGCTGATGGCGCTGCTGACGCGCCAGCCGGCCGACGCCGTTGCCTGATCCGGGTTGAATCTGCAGTAGCCGTCGGTGCCTCTTGCGATATTGCGAAGAGGCTCCGCAAATGTAAAAAAGAAGCGCGCCGCGAGAGCAATCAAGCGGCGCGCTGTCGTTTCCGGGATAATGTCGGCCTTGCTGGTTAACCTGCCTTGTCCGGCTGCAACCGATGACCTCATTCTCGACTCTCGACGCGTGGCTCACGCACCTTGAATCCGCGCATCCTGTCGGCATCGACATGGGTCTTGGCCGCATCAACCAGGTGCGCGACGCGCTGCAGCTTTCGTTTGCCTGCCCGGTGATCACGGTCGGCGGCACGAACGGCAAGGGCTCGACGTGCGCGATTCTCGAGTCGATCCTGCTGCGCGCGGGATATACCGTCGGTTGCCATACTTCGCCGCATCTGCTGACGTTCAACGAGCGCGCTCGCCTGAACGGCCAGAACGCCACCGACGCCGAGCTTCTGCCGCACTTCCACGCGGTGGAACAGGCACGGAAGAGCCTGCCTGAGCCCGTTTCGCTGACGTACTTCGAATTCACGACGCTCGCGATCATGCACCTGTTCGCGTCGCGCGGGCTGGATGTGGTGATCTTTGAAGTCGGCCTCGGCGGCCGGCTGGACGCGGTCAATATCCTCGATACCGACTGCGCGATCATCACGAGTATCGATATCGATCACACCGACTACCTCGGCGACACGCGCGACAAGATCGCCTTCGAAAAGGCCGGCATTTTCCGCGCGGGCAAGCCGGCGATCTGCGCCGATCCGATTCCGCCGCAGACGCTGATCGATCACGCCGAAAAGATCGGCGCCGATCTGTGGCTATTCGGCCGCGATTTCCGTTACGAAGGGCAGGCGGGCAGCGAGCGGCAGCAATGGAGCTACGTCGGCCGTACGATGCGGCGCTCGGCGCTCGCGTATCCGGCGCTGCGTGGCGCGAACCAGTTGATCAATACCTCGGCGGCGCTGGCCGGGCTTGAAGCGTTGCGCGACCGCGTGCCGGTTTCCGCGCAGGACATCCGGCTCGGGCTTGCGAACGTCGAGCTGCCGGGCCGGTTTCAGGTGTTGCCGGGCCAGCCGGCGATCGTGCTCGACGTCGGCCACAACCCGCACGCGGCCGCCGTGCTTGCGCAAAATCTCGGGAACATGGGCTATTTTCCGTACACGTACGCGGTGTTTGGCTCGATGCGCGACAAGGATATCGCCGGGATCCTTCAGCATCTGAAAGGTGAGATCGACCACTGGTGCGTGACCGATCTGCCGACGCCGCGCGGTGCGTCCGCCGTCGAGCTCGAGGCGGCTCTGCGCGAAGCAGGCGTCACAGACGGCCCGGATAGCAGCGTAAAACGCTTCGATTCGCCCGCCGAAGCTTTTCAGGACGCACGAAAACGTGTCGCTGACAATGGTAGAATTGTGGTTTTCGGCAGTTTCTATACGGTGGCGGGTGTGATGGCCTACCGTAAATCGCAGCAACACTGAACGCGCGCAGCCTCGAACCAGGCCATTCATGGGAATTTTCTCGTTCGGTAAGAAAGACGACGCGCCCACCCGGCGCGGCGCAAACTCCAGTTCAAGCAAGGCTACCCGTGGCGAGCGGGTGGAGCGGCGAACCCGCCGCACGGAGCGGTCCAGCGAAGCGGATGCGATGCTGCTCGACCCCACACTTCCCGAGAAGCAGCGCGCACGGCGCCGGCTGGTCGGCGCGATTGCGCTGGTCGTTGCCGCGGTCGTCGTGCTGCCGATGGTGCTCGATTCGCATCCGAAGCCCGTCACCGACGACATCTCGATCGATATTCCGAGCCGTCCCGCGCCCAGGGCGAGCGCGAGCAGCGAAGACACGCAGGCAGGCGTCGCGCCGGACAATCCGCCGGCTGATACGACCGTCGCCGCATCCGGGCTGACGCCGGCCGAACCCAGGACAGATTCCGTCGCCAAAGCGCCTGCTACGGCGATTGCGTCCGTCGCACCGGTTGCGCCTGTCACGCCGGCTGCGAAGCAGGCTGCAACGGAAGACACGAAGCCCGCACCGGTCGCGAAGCCAGTGAAGCCGCAGGCGAATCCGGCGCCCGCGCCCGCGCCGCAGACAAAACAATCGACGAAATCCACGCAGACAGCGGACAACGCACTCCAGACCGCCGCAGCTGCGGACGCCGATTCTGGCACGCCGGCAGCGCCGCCTGGCAACCGTTTCGCGGTACAGCTCGGCTCGTTCCCGGACGACGCCAGCGCGCATGGTTGGGCGACGAAGTTGAAAGCGGCAGGTGTGCCCGCATATACCGAGCGTCGGAAGCAATCCGACGGTTCGATGCGTACCTTGCTGCGCGCCGGCCCGTTCGCGGACCGCGCGGCGGCATCGGCGGCGATTGCGAAGGTGCGTGAAGCGGGCCTGACGTCGGGCGCGAACAACGGCGCTGCACAGTAAGCCGCCCATGTTCACTGCCTTCGACTACGCTGTAATGGCGGTCATCGGCCTGTCGGCGCTACGCGGGACGTGGCGCGGGTTTCTATCCGAAATATTCGGGCTGATTGGCTGGATCGCCGCATTTTTGATTGCATGCCGCTTTGTCGGCTATGTCGTGCCGTATATCCCGGCCACGTGGCCGGGCGGCCCGCTGACCCAGTGGCTGATCGCCTTCGCGGTGATCGTGATCGGCGTCGTGCTGGTGGCGAGTGTGGCGAATGCGCTGCTCAGCCGGCTGGTGCAGGCGACGGGCCTCTCCGGCGTCGATCGCTCGCTGGGTTTGATGTTCGGCCTCGTGCGCGGGGTCATTCTGGTGCTGATTCTGGTCGCGCTCGCGGGACTGACCGAACTGCCCCAGCAACAATTCTGGCAACACGCCTTGCTGCGGCCCTACGCCGAGAAAGGTGTACAGGAACTGAAACCGCTGCTTCCTGAGACGCTCGCTGCCTACGTCCGTGTGTGACGCTCAAGGCGAATGTCGAAGAAAGCCTGCAGCACTCCGGTGTAGTCCGACTGCTTTCCCGGCGTCGGTCGCCGCCGTCACGAATTTTGTACCTTTGAAGGACATGCCATGTGCGGCATCGTAGGCGTAGTTTCTCAATCCCCGGTCAATCAGCTGATCTATGACAGCCTGCTGCTCCTGCAGCATCGCGGTCAGGACGCCGCCGGCATCGCGACGGCGAACGGCAGCAACTTCCACATGCACAAGGCCAACGGCATGGTCCGCGACGTGTTCCGCACGCGCAACATGCGCAGCCTGCCGGGCAACACCGGCATCGGCCAGGTGCGTTACCCGACGGCCGGTTCCGCGTCGAGCGAAGAGGAAGCCCAGCCGTTCTACGTGAACGCGCCGTTCGGCATCATCCTTGCCCACAACGGCAATCTGACCAACTGGCAGCAGCTGAAAGACGAGATGTTCCGCGTCGATCGCCGCCACATCAATACGAACTCCGACACCGAAGTCATGCTGAACGTGCTTGCGCACGAACTGCAACTGTCGAGTTCCGGTCTGCAACTTGATCCGGCAGCGCTCTTCAAGGCGGTGTCGGGCGTGCATCGCCGGGTGCGCGGCTCGTACGCGATCGTTTCGCTGATCGCCGGCTACGGGCTGCTGGCATTCCGCGACCCGTTCGGTATTCGTCCGCTGTGTCTCGGCAAGCAGGAAACGCCGGAAGGCGTCGAGTGGATCCTGGCGTCGGAATCGGTGGCCATTGAAGGTATCGGCTTCGAGTTCGTGCGTGACGTCGAGCCAGGCGAAGCGATTTTCATCGACCTCGAAGGCAATCTTCACGCACAGCAATGCGCGACGAACCCGAGCCTGAACCCGTGCATTTTCGAACTCGTGTATCTGGCCCGTCCGGACTCGGTGCTCGATGGCGTGCCGGTCTACAACGTGCGTCTGCGCATGGGCGACTATCTCGCGGAGAAGGTCAAACGCGAACTGCCTGACGTTCCGATCGACGTCGTGATGCCGATTCCCGATTCGTCGCGTCCGGCAGCGATGCAGGTCGCGAAGAAACTGGGCGTCGAGTATCGCGAAGGCTTCTTCAAGAACCGTTACGTTGGCCGCACGTTCATCATGCCGGGCCAGGCCGTGCGCAAGAAGTCGGTGCGCCAGAAGCTCAACGCGATGGGCATCGAGTTCAAGGGCAAGAACGTGCTGATCGTCGACGATTCGATCGTGCGCGGCACCACCTCGCATGAAATCGTGCAGATGGCGCGCGATGCGGGCGCGAACAAGGTGATCTTCGCTTCGGCGGCGCCGCCGGTGAAGTTCCCGAACGTGTACGGCATCGACATGCCGACGCGCGGCGAACTCGTCGCCCACGGCCGCACGGACGACGAAGTCGCGCGCATGATTGGCGCCGACCATCTCGTTTATCAGGACGTTGACGCGCTGAAGCAGGCGGTCCGCGATATCAACCCGGCGCTGAAGGAGTTCGAGGCTTCGTGCTTCGACGGCAACTACATCACCGGCGATATCACGACCGAGTACCTCGATCGCATCGAACGGGCCCGTCTCGCGCCGTCGGCGCAATCGGACCGCGATGCGGCAAGCGAAGCGATCGACGGCGGCACGGCGCGCTCGCAACTGCATCTGCAACTGTCGGTCGAGTAAGGGTTGCATGCGTGGCGCGATTGCCGGATTCACGGTGCGCGCCGCGCGTGTTAGCATGATGGCTTGCGTCGATTTGAACTCAGCTTGCGGACGCGGGGCAACCCAAAACAGCTAAAGCGAACGGTGGAAAGGTAGTCAATCGCCATCGCCGCTCCAGCTTTCCCCCGCACATGAAGCCCGCTTATGCCGACGCAAAGCGGGCTTTTTTGTCGCTGTCGTTGGTCGCTTCGACTTGTCTGGAGCGCTCAATCGCGGCCTGAAAAAACGGAAACAGAAAGAACATGGACGACTCCCTCAACTTCGACACCCTCGCCGTGCGCTCGGGCACGCTGCGCAGCGA
This sequence comes from Paraburkholderia sp. GAS334, assembly GCF_050436625.1. Lineage (NCBI taxonomy): Bacteria > Pseudomonadati > Pseudomonadota > Betaproteobacteria > Burkholderiales > Burkholderiaceae > Paraburkholderia > Paraburkholderia sp. GAS334. The sequence goes on from NZ_JBNDMO010000001.1 coordinate 287,930, forward strand.
ATTCAACGAACATTCGGAAGCGATCTTCCTCACGTCGAGCTTCTGCTTCACGAGCGCCGCCGAAGCCGCCGACCGCTTCAAGAATTCCGAAGACTATTACACTTACTCGCGCTTCACGAACCCGACCGTGACGATGTTCCAGGACCGTCTGGCCGCGCTCGAAGGTGGTGAGGCGTGCATGGCGACGGCTTCGGGCATGGCCGCGATCATGTCGGTGGTGATGTCGGCGTTGCAGGCGGGCGATCACCTCGTCAGCTCGCAGAGCCTGTTCGGTTCGACGCTCGGCATGTTCTCGCAGATCTTCAGCAAGTTCGGCATCACGACGACCTTCGTCGATCCGACCGATCTCGACGCGTGGAAAAACGCTGTGCGTCCTGAGACGAAGATGTTCTTCCTCGAGACACCGTCGAACCCGCTCACCGAAATCGCCGACATCGAAGCGATCGGCAAGATTGCGAAGTCGGTGGGCGCGCTGTTTGTTGTCGATAACTGTTTCTGCAGCCCGGCGTTGCAGAAGCCGCTGAAGCTCGGCGCGGACGTCGTCATGCACTCGGCGACCAAGTTCCTCGACGGTCAAGGGCGTGTGCTTGGCGGCGCGCTGGTCGGCACGAAGCAGTTCATCATGGAAAAGGTGTTCCCGTTCGTGCGCAGCGCGGGGCCGACGCTGTCGGCGTTCAACGCGTGGGTGCTGCTGAAGGGCATGGAGACGCTGTCATTGCGTGTCGAGAAGCAGTCCGCGAATGCGCTTGAAATCGCGCGCTGGCTTGAGTCGCATCCGGCGGTGAATCGCGTCTTCTATCCGGGTCTCGAATCGCATCCGCAATATGAGATCGCGAAGCGTCAGCAGACAGCGGGCGGCGCGATCGTATCGTTCGAGTTGAAGGGCGATACACCGGAAGCGATGCGCGCGAACGCATGGCGCGTGATCGACAGCACGAAGATCTGCTCGATCACCGGCAATCTCGGCGATACGCGCACGACGATCACGCACCCGGCGACGACCACGCACGCTCGTGTCACGCCGGAAGCACGCGCGGCAGCGGGCATCACGGAAGGGCTGATCCGTCTCGCGGTGGGCCTCGAAAACCCGGCTGATATCCGTGGCGATCTGGCGCGCGGTCTGGCTGGGTGACCGTGTTGTGATCTGGCGTTAGCGCGTGGGGTTTGAACCACGCGCTGCGCTGCGTCTCGCTCAGGCGCTGCACTCATGCCAGGGCGTTGACCAGGTCGCGTGACGGCTGGCCTCAACGGCGCGCATGCGCCCGGTCAATGCCGAAGCGCGCGCCACTGCCCGGGCGCAAGCCCAAAACGCCGCGTGAAAGCGTGCGTGAACGCGCTCTGATCGCCGAAGCCGATGTCGAGCGCGATATCCGTCAGCGTGTGACGCGGATCGGCCAGCAGCGTGAGCGACGTGTCGAGCCGCAACCGTTGCAGATAACGATGTGGCGTCTCGCCAAACGCTTCGATAAAAAGCTGATGAAAGCGCCGCATGCCGAAACCGCAATGCGCGGCGAGATCGGCGATGCGCAGCGGTTCGGACAGATGTGCACGCAACCAGCGGTCGATACGCGCGAAATCGAGCCCGAGGGCGGGCAGTTGATCTACGCCGACGCCTGTCGCCCCAGCGTCCGACAGAATCGCCGCACAGAGCCGTGCGGCGGCATCCCAGTTGAACCGACGCATCCAGGCTTCATCGTCCACCTGTGTGCTGCCCGCTGCGCTGGCTGCGACGTTGCGTACGAGTTCGGTCAGCGATCCATCGATTTCCACGGCGCGTGCCCGGTCGAAGAGCCTTTCCGGCACGGCCAGCGAGGCAGCTGGCAGATCGAGTACAAGTTGCCGGTTCTCGCCGATGCCCGCGTAATCATGACGTGCACCGGCGGGAATCAGCCAGGCCGAACGGCGGTCGATCTCGCGACCAACGCCATCCACGGCCATCACCATCGTGCCATCGAGCCCGAGCACGACCTGATGAAAGTCGTGCACGTCCGAGGCTTCGACTGCGCCGTAGCGGCGCAACGAAACCGTCGGCGTGGTGACAGCAGCGTGGTGGTCCATCTTCAGAACGCGATCAGACGTCCAGCAGTTCGACTTCGAACACGAGCGTTGCATTCGGCGGAATGAGACCGCCCGCGCCGCGTACGCCGTAGCCGAGTTGCGGCGGAATGGTCAGGCGGCGCACACCGCCGACCTTCATGCCCTGCACGCCTTCGTCCCAGCCCTTGATGACCATGCCGCCGCCGAGCACGAAGGCGAACGGGTCGTTACGGTCCTTGCTCGAATCGAACTTCTGGCCGTCCGTGAGCCAGCCGGTGTAGTGGACGCTGACCGTCTTGCCGGCCTGCGCTTCGGCGCCCGTGCCTTCGGTCAGGTCTTCGTATTTCAGGCCGGATTCGGTCGTGACAATCGACATAAGGAACTCCTCGATACAGATTGTTCAAAACCGACATTGTAGGCGCGTTGACCGCATGCCCGCCAGCTAGCCACACGGTCTATGTCATCCGGCTGAGGGCCTTTCGTGGCGGACGTGGCGTTGCCCGTGCCTATAATGTGGCTTTGTTTCCGCACATGCATCGCACACCAGGATTTCGATTGTGACAACGTTTTCCAGCGGCAATCAGCAACCGGCTCCGGGCGTTCCAGCCTCCCCGGACAGGGAACGTACGGCGCGCCTGTGCGCCGAGACGGCGCTTTTCATGCGCGATCATGTGTTGTCCGTTGTGTCGCACGATCTGCGCAGTCCGCTGAATGCGATTCACAGCTGGGCCTATGTGCTGGAGCGCAAGCTCGACGCTACCGATGCCACCGCAGAGCGCGCCATCGTCGGCATCCGCAACGGCGTGGAGCAGCAGGTGAAGCTGCTGGAGACGATCGTCGACGCGACGCGCGCCGAAACAAAAGCGCTCACGCTTGCCCGCGTGCCGTTTGCGTTGCGTCCGCTGGTCGATGCGACGGTCGCTGAAGTACGTGCCGCGCTTGCGGATTCGCGCGGGGTGACCATTGCGGTCAATTCAACGCCCGCGGATCAGACGTTCAGCGGCGACGCAGAGCGTCTCGCGCAGGTACTGTGGCTGATGCTGACATTCGCCGTGGAGGCCAGCGCGCGCGAAGCCAGTGTCACGCTCGAAAGCTCCATCGACGGCACAACGTGGCACACAACAGTCACGTTCGCGCCGACACCCGCCGCGTTCGGCGACGCCACGCTTCCCCATCTGCTCGAAGCGTTCGCACGTCAGCAGGCGCAGGAGCCGCGCGAAGCCGGACGCATTGCGTGGGTGCTGGCGTTGTGCAAACGCATCGCCGAAGCGCACGGCGGGAAGTTCGAGCAGAACGATGTGTCGCTTGTGCTGCGCGTTCCGCTCGCCGCCGCATGATCGAATTCGCACGCATCCTGCGAGGGATCTGCTTTCATAAAGCTTGCAACCTCTATACTGGCGACTTTTGTTTCTGGAGCTTTCTGCCTTGATTCAGGTCGTCGCCATTATTGGTGCGCTGCTGCTGGTTGCACTCAACGGGTTTTTCGTCGCGGCCGAATTCGGGCTGGTGAAGCTGCGGCAGACGCGCGTGCAGACGCTCGCGCAAAAGCACGGCATGCGCGGCAAGCTGCTCGCCAAAGTGCACGGCCGCCTCGATGCCTATCTGTCCGCGTGTCAGCTCGGCATTACGCTGGCATCGCTCGGCCTTGGCTGGATCGGTGAGCCCGCTTTCGCGGAACTGCTCCATCCGCTCTTTGGGCTGCTCGGTGTTGAATCGCCGCAGCTGATTCACGGCATTTCGCTCTTCTTCGCGTTTTCGGTTATTTCGTTCCTGCATATCGTGGTCGGCGAACTGGCGCCGAAGTCGCTGGCCATCCGGCAGGCTGAGAAGATCGCGTTGTGGGTCGCCATGCCGCTGTACGGTTTCTACTGGGCGATGTATCCGGCGATCTGGGTGCTGAATACGAGCGCGAACGCTGTACTGCGCATCGCCGGTCTGACGGCCGATCACGGCGGCGACACGCATTATTCGAACGAGGAACTGAAGCTGATTCTGCGCGGTCGCCGCGAAGGCGCCGCAGGCGGTATTGCGGCAGCAGCGGCCGCGGCATATAGCCAGGACGAGTGGAACACGTTTGCCCATTCACTCGACTTTTCGCGACTGACCGTTTCCGACCTGATGCGTCCGGCGCACGAGATGGTCGGGCTGCGGCGCGATTTGCCGTTGCGCGACAACATGCAGGTCGTCGCGCGTCACCGGTTCAGCCGGTACCCGTTGTTCGAGGACGCGTCTGGCGAACGCGTCGCGGGCATGATCCACCTGAAGGACCTGCTGCTCGCACGTCAGGCCGGCAGCGTGCTGGAAGATCTGTCGCCCTACACCCGGCCCGTGCAGTACGTGCAGCCGAACATGCCGGCGCTGGAACTGTTTCGCCGGTTCCGCAAGGGCGCGCCCCATCTTGCGCTCGTCGGACACAAGGGCGAAAAGCCGATCGGCTTTCTCACGCTCGACAACCTGCTCGGCGCGCTGGTCGGACAGATTCACGACGAGTTTCGTCAGGGCGACGCCGACTGGACGCGAATGGACGACGGCACGCTGATGGGCAAGGGCAGCCTGCCAGTGGTATCGCTGGAACGGGCGCTCGGTATCGATATCGACGAAGGGCGAGCGGAATCCGTCGGCGGCCTTGTGATTCAGGCACTGAACGATCTGCCGGTCGAAGGCCAGCGGGTATCGTTCGACCGCTTCGATGTCGTCGTCAAGAAGATGCGAGGGCCGCGGATCGTGCTCGTGCGCGTCTATCCGAAAGACTTCGAGGATGAAGGCGGCTGACCTTCAACAAACGGCGAGGCAAACTGCTTTCTCGCTTGCCCACGAATAGAAGGGCATCGATCACCTGAACGGTCCCTTCCGCTCATTCGCCTCGGGCAGCTGGCGCGATTCCCGCACCGAACGCGGATGCCACAGCTTTGCTCCGCCTTCGATGCCTGCCGCGTTCGAAACAATCGCCACGTTCGCCGGCAACCCGATCGTCAAGCGCGCGGCGTTGCCGCCGCCAATCCACAGCTTGTCGTAGTTCACGAGCGAGGCAAGGATGCCGATGATCTTTGCCACGCGCCTGTTCCAGCGCTTGTTGCCCGCCTTCACGCGCGCGGCGTCACCGATGTATTCGTCGTATGCGCGGCCCTTGCTGACCGGATGGTGGGCCAGTTCGAGATGCGGCATCAATTCGCCATCGCGAAAGAGGGCGGTGCCCGCGCCCGTGCCGAGTGTCAGCACGAACTCGATGCCTTTGCCTTCGATCGCCGCGAAGCCCTGCATTTCGGCGTCGTTGATCATGCGCGCGGGCAGTCCGCCCAGCCGCGAAGCAAACGACTCAGCAAGCGGAATATCGTGCCAGCCGACCGCGCCGAAATGCGGCGCCGTCAGGATGCGGTTATTGCGCACGAAGCCAGGAAAGCCGATCGAGATCTGCGTCGGTGGATACTGCGCGACGATCGGCGCGACAAGTGCGACCAGCGCATCGACAAGCTGATCCGGCGTGCAAGGATGTGGCGTCGGCACGCGCACGCGCTCCGACTTCATATGCCCGTCTGCATCGATGATCGCCGCTTTCAGCCCCGTGCCACCGACGTCGACGGCCAGAATCTGCTCCACTGTGCTTTTGATTTTCGGCTTGCGTGTCGCCACGTTTTTCCCCTGATAGAACGTCGTGTTGTGTGAGCTGCGTTACTTCTTCTCACCGGTTGCCGTCGCCGCAATGCCCGAAGCAAGCGGCCGCCACGCGCGTCCGTCACGCGCGAGCAGGGCATCGCTTTCCGCTGGACCTTCGCTGCCGGCTGCATAACCGTGCACGGGCAGTTGTCCATCCTTCGGATGCAGGACGTCTTCCACCGCGGCCCAACTCGTCTCGATGCTATCCGCGCGCTGGAACAGCGTTGCGTCGCCGAGCATGCAGTCGTACAGCAGCGTCTCGTAGCCGACGTTCGCGCGCTCCGCAAAAAAACTGGAATAATCGAACGCCGACTGCACTGGGCCGATCTGCATCACGGGCCCCGGCACTTTCACATTGAAGTCGAAGCGTGTGCCATGCGCAGGATCGATGCGCAGCGTCAGCACGTTCGGCGTCAACGCATCGACGGGCGTGTCGCGAAAGAGGCGAAAGGGCACCGCTTTCAGTTGCACGGCAATCTCCGTACTACGCGCGGCCAGTCGCTTTCCTGTACGCAGATAAAACGGCACGCCAGCCCAGCGCCAGTTTTCTACGAATACACGCGCTGCTGCGTAGGTCTCCGTGTGACTATCCGCAGCAACGTCGGGTTCTTCGCGATATCCCGGTCCGGCGGACCCTTTTTCATACTGACCGAACACGACATCGCTCGCGTGTAGCGGCTGGATCGCATCGAAGATATCGGCCTTCTTGTCGCGCACGGCTTCGGCGTCGAACGAATTCGGCGGTTCCATCGCGACCATGCCGAGCAGCTGGAAGAGGTGATTCGGCAGCATGTCGCGAAACGCGCCGGTCTGCTCGTAGAACTTGCCGCGCCCTTCGACGCCGATGGTCTCTGCCGCTGTGATCTGCACGTGATCGATGTACTCGCGTCGCCAGACCGGCTCGAAGATCGCGTTTGCAAAGCGGACGGCGAGAATGCTCTGCACCGTGTCCTTGCCGAGAAAATGGTCGATGCGATAGATCTGCGATTCCTTTGCATAGTTCAGGATGTGCGCGTTGAGATCGCGCGCCGAGGCGAGGTCGGTGCCGAAGGGCTTCTCGATGACGAGGCGTCGAAAGCCGCCGCCTTCCTCTTCCTTCAGCAGGCCTGCGCGGCCAAGATGCCCGACGATCGGTTTGAAGAAGCGCGAGGTCACCGCGAGGTAGAAGATCGCGTTGCTGCCCGGCGCGGCATCGATTGATTGCTTGAGGTTCGCGAACGCATCGTCGGCTTCGAATTCGCCGGCCATGTATTGCAGCCGTTGCTCGACCCAGTTCCACGCTTTTTCATCGAGCTGTGCGGTGTGGAAGGTGCTGGCCTTGTCGGCGGCGAACTGTTGCAGGGATTGCTTCAGATCGTTGCGCCACGCTGAAGTCTCGCGCTCGCCGTGATTCACGCCGATGATCTTCATGCCCTGATCGAGCAGACCATCCACCGACAGGTTGTAAAGCGCCGGCATCAGCAGACGTTTCGTGAGGTCGCCGCCCGCGCCGAAAATCACAAGCGTGCACGGCGGCGCGGGATGCTTCCCCGCGGGCGAGGGCGCCGTCGCCGCCGGCCCGGAGCCCACCCTGGCGCTGACACGGGTATGTGCAGCGGACATCGCAGACGGCGTTGCATTCGTTTCGTTCGACATGAGGTTCATTCCGTTAAGCCGTGCATCGGACGTGGCGAACTACTTCGTGACGAGTTCTTCCTCGACTTCTCCCGCGACCGGAACGTTACCCGAAGGCCCCATCTCGCGCGGTTGCAGGAGCAACGCCACGAGCCCGCTCCAGCCTGTTTGATGCGATGCGCCGACGCCGCGCCCGTTGTCGCCGTGAAAATACTCATGGAACAGCACGAGGTCGCTTGAACGCGGATCGGCCTCCAGCAACGGATATGCCGCCATGACGGGACGCAGCCCATCGCGGTTCTTCAGAAACAGTGTAGTGATGCGCCGCGCAAGTTCATCCGCGACTTCGTTCAGCGAGAAGCACTGGCCGGAGCCCGTCGGATACTCGACGCGAAAATCGTCGCCGTAATAGCGATGGAATTCGTAAAGCGATTCGATCAGCAGATAGTTGACCGGCATCCAGACCGGTCCGCGCCAGTTCGAGTTGCCGCCGAACACGCGCGAATCCGATTCTGCCGGCAGATACTTGATGCAGAAGCTCTTGCCGTTGTGCTCGTACACGAACGGATGGTCGCAATGCACGCGCGACAAGGCGCGCACGCCGTGATCGGAGAGAAATTCGGTTTCGTCGAGCACGCGCCGCAGCAGCGCTTTCATCCGGTGTCCGCGCAACAGCGAAAGCAGCAGGCTGTTGCCCTTGCCTGGTTCGTTCCAGCGCGACACGAGCCGCGCCAGATCGGGCCGATGTTCGAGGAACCACACGAGCCGGTCGCGCAGGCCAGGCAGGTCGCCGTGCAGACGCTGTTCCAGCACATGCACGGCAAAGAGCGGAATCAGGCCGACGATCGAGCGGATGCGCATCGGCACCATCGTGCCGTCGGGCAGTCGCAGTTTGTCGTAGAAGAACTGGTCCTGCGAATCCCACAGGCCGGTGTCGCAACCATCTTCGCAACTGACGGCTTCGGCGATATACAGGAAGTGCTCGAAAAACTTCACGCCGATGTCGACGAATACGTGATTCGCGTAAGCGAGTTCGAGCGCGATGCGCATCAGGTCGAGCGCGTACGCGGCCATCCACGCGGTGCCATCGGCCTGATCGACACGGCCGCCGGTCGGCAGCGGCGACGAACGGTCAAAGATGCCGACGTTGTCGAGCCCGAGGAAGCCACCCTGGAAGATGTTGTGACCGTCGGCGTCCTTGCGGTTCACCCACCACGAGAAATTAAGCAGCAGCTTGTGGAAGACCAGTTCGAGGAAATCGCGATCGGCTTTACCGGTGATTGCACGGTCGATTTCGTAGACACGCCACGCCGCCCACGCATGCACAGGTGGATTCGCGTCGCTGAATGCCCATTCGTAGGCGGGCAACTGGCCGTTCGGGTGCTGATAGCGATCCTTCACGAGCAGCAGCAACTGCCGCTTCGCGAACGCGGGGTCGATCAGCGCGAAGGCCGCCGCATGAAACGCGAGATCCCACGATGCGTACCACGGATATTCCCACTTGTCGGGCATCGACACGATGTCTGCGTTGCACAGATGACGCCAGTCCGCGTTGCGTCCGTGTTTGCGGCGCGCGGCGGGCGCGGGCTGCGCCTGATCGCCGTCCATCCAGCGCTGGATGTCGAACTGGTAATACTGCTTTGACCACAGCATGCCGGCGAGCGCCTGGCGCTGCACAAGGCGAGCATCGGGGTCGTCCATTTCGTGCTGCAGGGCCGCATAAAATTCGTTGGCTTCGGCGATGCGTTTCGCAAAGAGTGCGTCGACATCGAGTGGCACGGCGTCCGGCCCCGACTCGTGACGCCAGCGCATGAACACGATCGCGCGTCCGTGGGCTTCGAGGTCGAGATGCACATGCGCGCCGGCCTTCGTGCCAGCGTCATGACGCACTGCATCGGCGTCGCCGTGCACGAGGCAATCGTTAAAGCCATCCTTGAACGGTCCCGTGCCATCGATGTTGAAGAGCCGCTTGACGTTCGTCTCGTTCTCGCAGAAGAGCCAGTTCACGTCGGGCGTAATCGTCGTACCTTTCGAGGGCTGAACCCACGCGGTGACGACGAGCGGGTCGTGTCCCTGCAGGCGGCCGACCAGATGCGGCGTGCTGTGCGAATCGGGGCTTCTGGCGAGCGACGGTTTGTCTTTCAGACCCTTCCACGACCACTTGTTGCGCGCCCAGATCTGCGGCAGCACGTCGAGCGATGCCGCTCTTTCCGCGCGGTTCTCGATGGTCACGCGCATGACGATGTCATCGGCGGCGTGCTTCGCGTATTCGACGTCGATGTCGAAGTAGTAGTTGTCGTCGAACACACCGGTATCGAGGATTTCGTATTCGGGCACGTCGGCGCCGCGTCGCGCGTTTTCCTGAATCAGGTCGTCGTAGGGATACGCGGCATGCGGATACTTGTAGAGCATGCGCATGTACGAATGCGTCGGCGTGCCGTCGACGTAGAAGTACAGTTCCTTCACGTCCTCGCCATGATTGCCCTGCTCATTCGTCAGGCCGAAGAGACGTTCCTTGAGGATCGCGTCGTGGCCATTCCAGAGCGCGAGCGAGACGCACCAGCTGAGCGTGTCGTCGCCGAACCCGGCAATGCCGTCTTCGCCCCAGCGGTAGGCCCGGCTGCGCGCATGGTCGTGCGGAAAATAGTCCCAGGCGGCGCCGTTCTCGCTGTAATCCTCGCGCACGGTGCCCCATTGCCGTTCGCTGAGATACGGGCCCCAGCGTTGCCAGTGGGCGCATTCGCCGGAGTGCAGGCGGCGGCCTTCGACGGTGTCGAGTACATTGACGGCGCGCAGCGGTGACATAGCGTTGTCCTTTAGCTTTGGCCCAGGCGGTCAGACGCACATCGTAGCGCGGTTTGGCTACGTCCGGTCACACGCGTGCAAGCAACTGCTCCAGCCGCAGCAGTTCGCCTAGCGACCACGCCTGGAACGGCGTGCCGCCGGGCGTGTGCGGCGCGTCGCCGTCGGCGACTTCGGAGACGTGATCGAGACCCGCGTGATCGAGATGGGCGTGGAGCGGCGCAAGGAAGCCCGCATGGGCTTCCGCACGGCTCACGCCATTCATGCCGTGCACGCGCAGCCATGCTTCGACAAACGGGCCGAGCAGCCACGGCCACACGGTACCCTGGTGATACGCGCCGTCGCGCTGAAGCGGACCGCCGGCATAGTGGCCGCGATATGCCTGATCAGAGGGCGCGAGTGTGCGCAGACCGATGGGCGTCAGCAGATGCGTTTGCACCTGCTCGACGATCGCACGCGCGGGCGCACCTTCGAGCAGCGCAAAAGGCAGGCCGCCGACCGCAAAAATCTGGTTCGGTCGTAGCGAGCGGTCGACAGTGCCCGCGATATGATCAACGTCGACGACATCGAACAGCGCGCCCGTCGACGCATCGATGAAGCGCGCGTTGAACGATTCCGACGCGCGCGATGCCAGGTCCTCCCATTGCGTATTCCATGTTGACGCAATGCGCAACGCGTTGATCCACAGCGCCTCGATTTCCACCGGTTTGCCGATACGCGGCGTCACGACCCAGTCGCCGGGTTTGGCGTCCATCCATGTTAGTTGCATGCCGGGTACGCCTGCGCGCAGCAGGCCGTCGGTATCCGCTGCGATGCCGAAGCGCGTGCCTTGCGAGTAGCCGGTGAGGATTGCATCGACCGTTTGCTGAAGACGGGTGCGCGTCGCAGCGCTCGCGTGACCGGTCGCGAGATAGTCGTGTACGGCAATGGCGAACCACAGCGACGCATCGACGGAGTTGTATTCCGGCGCGTTGCCGTAGTCGGGGAAGCGGTTGGGCAGCATGCCTTCGGAAAGTGTGCTGGTCCATTCAAGCAGGATCGATTCGGCTTCCGCGAGGCGGCCCGATGTGATGAGAAGACCGCGCATTGCGATGAACGTATCGCGTCCCCAGTCGGTGAACCACGGAAAGCCGGCGATGATCGTACGGCCTTCGTTGCGCGATACCACGTAGGCATCGGCTGAGCGTTGCAGACGTGAGCCGAACGCGGCGCGGCGTTGCTGTTCGAGGTCGGCGAGTTCGCTCGTGCGTTGTGAGAGGTTCGTTAAGGCTTCTGTGGTTTGTGTCCCGGCGCCAAGGACCATGAGCGCTTCGCCGCTGGCGAGATCGAAGGAGAACACGCCGGGCGTGGCGAGGTCTTCGGTGAAATCGAGCCCGCGTTCCCGCTCGCGCACGTAGCAGAAGTTGCGATACCAGTCGGGCGCGTGTGTATACGTGCCGTTCGTCGACGCGTGAATCGACGGCAAATCGCCATACGGCTGCCAGCTGACCCGCGATTGATCCTGCTGCGCGCTGAAGTTGAACGCGCCATTCTCGTGATGCAGCGCGTGATAGTCGCGGCCGGATATCAACGGCCGTACCTTCAGGATGAGATTGCCTGACGCCTGACTGCTTTGTTGCAACCGCCAGCGAAGCACGGTTTCGCTGGTTGCTTTTGCAACGAATATCTCGACGCTCAACACGGTGCCCACATCGATCTGGAAACGCCATGTGGGCCATGGCTCGGTGTCGAAGCCCAGGATGCTCGCGGTGATGTCGGGATAAACGAGGTCAGGCGCATAGCGCTGCATCGTCAACGGAAAGCGCTGGCCATTGCCTTCGAGCCACGCTTCGATGCCGTTGACGAGCACGACGCGCCCCCGCGCCGATGCACTCAACAGCAGCGCGTGATAACGGCGCGTACGCATTGTGCCGACCGTGCCCGATGCGAAACCACCGAGCGCGTCGGCTTCGAGCCATTCGTCTTCGAGGCTTGCGGTATCGATGGGTCTGTCGATGCGGGTCATCGGTTCACGAATCATCGTTGTTCATCGAAGTCATGTGTTGCAGCAGGCGCATCGATCCGGGCAGTGTCCGATTTTATCGGCTTGAGTGCGCGCGTGTATGCAGTGTGCCGCAAGCCGGATTCATCTGCTTTTCCTTTCTTTAATCTTTCGATGTGCAAACGCAGCACACATTCTTATGCGGCTCGCAAACGTTTCACAATTTTTTCTTCAACTAACTGGACACTTCATTCCCGATAGCGAATGACCTTCGATTGCCCGAAGTGGTCGTTGCCGAACCCGTTCGAGACAGGGATGTCCAGATGACTGCTCATACCGCCTTATCCACGCTGACGGCCTCGCTTCTAATGATCGCGGTTACCACGCTCAGCGCTTGTGGTGCGGGCGATGCGGGCTCTCCAGGCAATGCGCAAAGCGACACACAACGCGACGCGCAGGGCGCTGGGTCGCGCGATTCTTCGTCGGCATCGCCGCAGTTGAAGAACGCCGGCGGCGCCGTTGCAGAAGGCGCGTCCGCATCATTCGCCGCCTTACCCGACGCAGCGTCAGACGGCGCGGTCGCCGACGTGCAGGCGAGCCTCGCCGCCGACAACCGTCAGGTTGCGCCCGTGCTGCGCTACGCACCGGGCGACAGCAGCAACTAGCCGCGCCACGTTGTGGCTGAACGCGCGCGCCTTGAACACCGTCCCCCTTTACCCCCAAGACGAAGGTGATCAACAATGACTTCGAATAGCCGTCGCCGTTTCCTGCAAACCGTCGCGACGTCCGCTGGCGCGGCCGCCGCGATGACTGCGTTACCCGAATCGATCAGAAACGCGCTTGCCGTACCGGCGGCATCGCGCACCGGCACGATCCGCGATGTGGAACACATCGTCGTGTTCATGCAGGAGAACCGTTCGTTCGACCACTACTTCGGCCATATGCGCGGCGTGCGCGGCTATAACGACCGCTTCCCGATCCCGCTGCCGGGTGGCAAGCCGGTGTGGTATCAACCGTCGAAGGCCGATCCGGCAAAGCCCGTGCTGCCGTTTCACCTGAACACGCAGACGACGAGCGCTCAGTGTGTCGGTGACCTCGATCACTCGTGGTACAAGACCCACGCCGCGATCGACGGCGGCCGCTACGACCAGTGGCCGGCCACCAAGACCGACATGACGATGGGCTATCACCTGCGCAGCGATATACCGTTTCACTACGCACTCGCCGACGCATTCACCGTGTGCGACGCGTACTTCTGCTCGCTGCCCGGCCCGACGCACCCGAACCGGTCCTATCTGATGACGGGCACCGTTGACCCGACCGGCACGATGGGCGGGCCGCTTCTCGACAACAACGATTACGTCGATGGCGACGGGCCGCCGAACTATCAGCTGCTGTCGTGGACGACCTATCCGGAACGCCTGGAAGCCGCGGGCATTTCGTGGCAGATCTATCAGCAGGGCCTGACGGGCGCTGATCCGCTGAACGGCAACTATGGCACGAACGTCCTGCAGAACTTCGCGAACGTGATCAACGCGCCGCAGGGCTCGTCGTTGCAGCAGCGCGCGAATGCCGTGCGCACGCTCGACGATCTGAAGGCCGACGTGCTCGCGAACAAACTGCCGCAGGTGTCGTGGCTGTGCCCGCCGGCTGCGTTTTCCGAGCATCCGAAATACACGCCGGCTTACGGCGCTGAATACACGTCGCAGATTCTCGATGCACTGACGGCAAACCCCGAAGTCTGGAGCAAGACTGTTCTCTTCATCATGTACGACGAGAACGACGGTTTCTTCGATCACCTCGTGCCACCGCAGCCGGCGACTTCACGCGTGCAGGGGCTTTCGACGGTGACGACCGACGGCGAGATTCATAACGTTGTGAATCCGGGCCGCGGCGGCAGCTATACGGCCGACAACCTGCCGTACGGCCTCGGCCCACGCGTGCCGATGACAATCGTGTCGCCGTGGAGCAAGGGCGGTTTCGTGTGCTCGCAGGTATTCGATCACACGTCGGTGATCCGCTTCATCGAAGCGCGCTTTGACGTGCATGAGCCGAATATCACGCCGTGGCGTCGCGCGGTGTGTGGCGATCTGACGGCGGCGTTCGATTTCCGCACGCCCGATGCAAAGATGCCGCCGCTGCCTGACACAAGCAACTACAAAAGCATCGCCGACAACCAGTGTGCAACGCAGCCGCCGCCTTCGGTGCCGGCTACGCCGGGCCCGATCGATGCGCAGGAATCGGGGATCCGTTTTGCCCGCGCGCTGCCTTACGAGCTTCATGTGAACGGGCACGTCGAGGGGAAACAGAACAGTCTTGTGCTTGAGTTCGGCAACACCGGCGATCAGGGCGCGCACTTCTACGTGTATTCGACGAACCGCACCGATGGCCCGTGGCGTTATACCGTCGAAGCAGGCAAGTCGTTAGAGGAAACGTTCGATCTCACATCGACAGCTGGCGTGTACGCGTTCACGGTGTATGGGCCGAACGGTTTCGTACGCCAGTTTGCGGGCAACGCCGCGGCGCAGGCGCAGGATCAGACGCAGGGCAACAACCGGCATAACAGGTCCGCGCAGATCGAGGTCAAGACGCACTACGACGTCGCGAACGGTAACGTGTTCCTGCGCTTCACGAATCATGGTGACGGGTTTGCGCGGCTCTCGGTGGTCGATAACGCTTATGGCGCGCATCCGCGTCCCGTCATCGTTCCGCCGGGCGGCCAGATCGAGGAGCCGTGGATTCTCGCGGCGAGCCATCATTGGTACGACCTGACTGTCACAAGCAATGACGACGATGTCTTCATTCGACGTCTTGCGGGACACGTGGAAAACGGCCGGCCGAGCATCAGCGATCCGGCGGCTGTCGCACCGGTCATCGCGGCAAGCTGAATGTCGCGTTGCTGGTTTGATTGCAGGTGATGGCGTGCCCCGGGGCGATGTCTTGATGCTCCGGGGCTGTAGTGCCTTCTTCAGCGCTGCTGCTAGTCCAGAAAGACGTAGTCGGCGAGATAGGGGCTGCGACCTTCCTGACCTTCCTGCGTACAGGGATGAAGCGGCGCGACGCCGCCACGCGTGTTCCAGCGCTGGACATAGCGCACCGAGGCGAGCTGGCCTGGGCCGCCTGCATTGGTCGCCTGCAACAGCAGCAGCGGAATGCTGCCTGGCTGTTGCGTATTCGGCGCCTGCTGCAGCACCTTACCGGTGATCCTGCTGCCATCCGGTGCTTCCCAGCTCGGGCCCGCATAGTGCTTTACCACCAGCTTTCCGGATCCGTCGTACAGGTCAGCCTGCGGCGCCTTGAAAGTCCACGCCAGATGATTGTTCTGATCGGGCTTGCACACGTAGATCTGCACACCGGATGCGCTGAGCGACGCAACCACATGCTGCGCGTCGGCGGGTTGAAGCGCGGGTGGCTCGGCTGTCTGTGCTATCGCGATGCAACAGGCCGTGAGCGCTGTGCAGCCGATGGCAAGACGAACCAGCCGGTCCGGTTGATGAACGCTGCGTGGCATATGTCCTCCGTGGCGAAGGTCGGTTAAGTGGTTCGCGGGCAGCAGGGCGCCGGGCTGCCCTGGCCTGCAGCGCGATTCGAACGGTCAGCCGCGCGCGGAACGGGCGCGCCAGATTGCGAGTCCGCGTCGTGCCTGTTTGCGTATCGCGCCCTGGATAAGGGGCGTCCACCCCAGCAGCGTACCCTTGATTCCCAGCGCCTGCCGCGTCCATCCCCACAGATCGAACGTGTCGCGCTGCTCGACAATCTTCCCGTCGCGAAAGCGGAAGCGCGACCGGACGTGATTGACCACCGGCCGGCCGCTTTGCGTAAATACGTAACGCGCCACCCAGTTTGCGCTTCCGTCGAGGTCGGTGGCTTCGACCTCGCTGAAGGAAATGGCAAAGTCCTGCGCCCGTTCGGTGAGCATGCGCCACATGTCTCCGGCCTCGCTGCCGTGCAGCTCGCCAAATACAGGGTCGCTGAATGTGATGTCTTCGGCGTAGCAGGCGCTCATCGCTTCTGCGTCCCGTCGCTGGAACGCCTGATAGAAGCGCTCGATCAGTGCTACGTTGGCATGGTTCATTTTTATGATCTCCCCGTGTGTCCCTGGAAAATTCGGCACGCCGTGTCTGTCAGGCTGCAGAAAGTGCATCGTCGGGCCACAGGGTGCCTGCAACCACGATGCCTGTCCAGCGACAGCCAGCGTGCTGAGGGAATTTACCGTTATTCGTTATATCCGTTAGAATACAACGGTGTGCCTGTCGAACCGGATTTGCTCAGGGCGGCGAAAGGCGAACATCAAGTGGAGGTGGAGATTGGTCCGCAGCCGGCACGCGGTTTTTGAACGATCGATCCATCCCGGCCAGCCGTCGGGCGATATTTCGTCGACTATCACGGCGCAAAAGCCGGCATCGGACCTCGAACGTGCCGAGTTGATCCGGGACGTCGTGGATGCTTTCCGGCGGTTGCAGAACAGCGTGCTGCGTTTTGTCCGCATGTTCGCTGAAGAAGGCGATGCGCAACTTGCCGCCGGGGCCGATGCGCTCGCGTTGCTCGAACTGCTCTCGATCCTTTCGCGACAGGCCGAAGGGGCGGGATTCGATCGCCTTCGCGAACTGAGAACCGCGATCAGGGATGCGCGATTGGCAGGACAGCGTCGCGACGTCATTTTCTCGGCTTCGCTGAGCCTGAATGCCGAGGCGATGCACAAGGTCATCAACGAGTTCGAACGGCTCGACGCGACATTTGTTGGTCTCTGCGTCGACCATGTGCTGAAACAGCATTTTCCAGCGCGTCTTCCTGATCGCGTTTCGCAAACGTAAACCACCGCCGATGCACGCCTCTATTGCGCAAGGCAGACAATTTTGAGTCGTTATATTCGGTAGTATATTTCGATGCCATGAAGTCGCACGGTGGAGACGCGTTATCGATCGCGTGAAAACCGCCGTGGAACCCGAACAGGATTCGAGGTCATCATGCACGCTCCTCCGTTTCGCCTCGCTCGCGCACCGGGCATCAGCCAGCCCGGTGAAGACGCTGGAAGCTATCCGCGGCCGGGCGACGTCTGCTGTCAGCCAGGCAGATCGCAACTCACCCGCCCAGGGCGCCGCACGCGTCTTGCCGAACTTGATTCGCATCTGCATTGCTCGGTCATTGGCACCTGCCTGACGACGCACGAACTACGCAAGCTGGTGCCGAAATTTGTCGATCTCGACCGGCAGCGCGCAAGTGACCTCGAGATTCACCACGCGGCGGTCGAGCTGGCCATCGAAGGCGGTGCAGGCGGCAAGGCGCTGCACAAGGCGCTGGATGAGCGCTACGCTGGCGCGATACGTCGCTTCGACAAGGCGCGCGACGAGGAAGCCGTGCTTGCGATGTGGGGTGAAGCGCTTAGGAGCGGCGATATTCCGCCCGCGTACTGGGCACTGATGACGCATCCACAAGCCTCACTACACGTGCGGCAGGTGGCGTTCGGCGAGCTTCACATGCTCTCGCATCTGGTGGGCGCGGCGAACCGCGCGGATATCCGCCGGCTTGTCTCGCTGGAAGAGGAAAACGCGACGCTTCGTGACCGGGTCGAACGGCAGCAGAAGCGTTTGCATGAAATGAGCATCCAGCGGGACGCGTCGATTCGCGATCTCGCGTCGCAGATTGCCCAGCTGACCGCTCAGGTCGAGCGACGGAAAGAACCGGACCAGGCCGGTCTGCAAGCCGAAGTATCGACGCTGCGCGACGCGCTTGCTGCGCGCGACGCGCGTCTCGCGCTTCATACGAGCCGGCGTGAAGCGGCCGAGCAACGCGCGGCGAAGGAACAGGAGCACGCACAGGCGCTCCGTGGAAGTCTCGACGAGACGCTCGCACTGCTCGACGTCGTGCAGGCCGAAGCGAGCGCAATGGAGCGAACGATACAACTTTCCGCCGACGAACCCGACGCGCACCAGGCGCTGCTCGACGCGCTAAATGGAAAACGGATCGTGTACGTGGGTGGACGTCCGGGATCGAACGCGGCGCTCAGGCGTATCGTTGAGTCGGCTGGCGGAGAACTGACGTTGCACGACGGCGGCGTGGAAGACCGCAAAGGCCTGCTCGCGGCCGCGTTGCCGCGCGCTGACATGGTGGTATTCCCGGTCGACTGTGTGGACCACGATTCGATGAACACGCTCAAGCGCGTGTGCGAGCGGCATCAGGTGACGTATTACCCATTGCGCACCGCCAGCATAGCGAGCTTTGTCGAACTGGTGACGCGCATCCATGCGGCGTCTTCAGGAACTGCGGCTACACCGCGCGCGTCGCGATTCTGCCTGCGGCACGGCTGAATCGCTAACGAGTTTTGACGTGCAGCAGGTCAGCGCTTGACGAGCTTCGTCAGCGCGGCGATCTGTCCGGAACAGGCGGCGGCCGCCTGCGCTTCGATGTCGCGATACAGGCGGATGATTTCCTCGCCGACGGGTGTCAAAACGCTGCCGCCGCCGCTCTGGCCGCCGTGCTCTGAAACCGTCGCGGGTGATTTGAGCGAGCGGTTCAGTTCGTCCATCAGCAGCCACGCGCGCCGATACGACATGTTGAGGCTGCGCGCGGCCGCCGAAATCGAGCCGTGCTCCTGCACGGCTTCGAGCAGCGATACCTTGCCGGGGCCGAGCGCGATCGTGCCCGCCTGCTGGATGCGCATTCGAAAGCGCACCTCGGGCCGGGCTTTTGCCGGAGTCTTCATTTCATTTGCGGGTTTAGCCATGCGCGAAAGCATACACGATGGCAATGCGCGTTCGCGCATGACGGGGCGTCAAATGACGCGTGGAAAACAGTAGCCGAAATCTTCGCAGCCGGGGCAACCTGGTGCCGGGCCGGGTTCTGTTCCTGTCGCAAGCGCGAGTTCAAGTGCGAGAAACTTCTTCCATCGCAGGTTCGTCGTATTGCGAGTGACAAGCGTCGGGAAGAACCGCTCAAGCATCGATGTCACGTCGTCGCGACCGCCTAGCCCGAGGTCACGCCACAGATGATCCGGCCTCAGGCAGGCATGCGCGATGATGGCCGCGAGGCAACGCGCGTCGTCTTCATTCACCGACTGGCTAGCGTGCTTGAGCAGCAACGCGGTGAGCATGTCGACGAAATATTGGTGTGCGGGAGAGGGCAACGTAGCCGGCAACGCGGGAATCCGCGGCGGTGTAGCGCCGCTTGTGAAATGCCGCTTGAAGAGTCGATGTAGTTCGCGCTCTGCGATGCCAAGCAGCGCCATTTCGCCGCGTAAGTCACGCGCCGCAATCAATCGGGCAAACAATCGTCCGTCCGCAGTGCGTGATTCGTCTGATGCAGCCACCCATTCATTTACCCGTGCGGCACAAGCCTCGTCGAGGCTTGACGCGCCAGCCGCCGTGTTTGGCGATGGCAGGTCTTCCTGAGGCAAGTGGTCGGTCATGATAGCGACACAGCGCGCCTAAGGCCTGAGCACCCGCGTTTCGATACGCGCGAGCCGCTTCACGTGACGCGGCGCGGGCAGAATGTCCGCTCCTGAAAAAAGCACCGGCGCGCCATGATCCGCATCCAGCGGCTTGCCACCACATTCGTATGCCACCAGCACGTGTTCACCTACCGGCGTATTGAACAGTTCGTGCCACGAAAACGTGACCGCATATCCGTCGTGGGCGCTCGCGATGAATACCATCCGCTTGAAGTCGCCCGGCGAATCGCAGCGCAGGCCCGCCAGGTTGATCAGCTTTCTCAGCAGCACACCGCGATAACGATCGACCGTTCGAATAAAACGGTTCGTCGTGAAGCACCGCAGGTCGAATGGATCGGCGAGCACGCTCGCGCGTGCCTTCAGTTCTTCCACCGATAGCGACATTGGACGCAATACGTCGCCGGTCAGCGAAATCGTGCCTTCGGTTGTGTTCGCCGCAAATGCCGCCGCTGTATCTGCCGTGCCCATCCTCGTTTCCTCCGTCGGCCGATCCGGCTTGCCGTCGCTATATCTCTACGTATATTACGCTGCGATCGTGTACGGAGGCACGTGAGATTGCACGATATGCATCATATCCGCGGGCATATTCTGATCTTTGCGCGTATGTCGTCGATCGCGCGGCGTCGGGCGGGACGCGCTACGTGCGCACGTTTCCGCTCAGGTGAAACGCGACGTCGACCACCCCTGCGGCGGCCGACGTGAACGAAAAGAGGCGATTACTGATCCACGCCGACAATCACGCTCGACGCCTTGAATATCGCCGCCGCAGCCTTGCCGCTGGCGAGGCCGAGCCGGTCGACGCTATCGTTGGTGATGATCGCCGCAATCTGGGCGCCACCTGCCGCCGCAATGATGACCTCGGCGTTGACCGCGCCCTTGTTCACGGAAGACACCGTGCCGGCGACGAAGTTGCGCGCCGACACCTTGCTGCCGTCGACGTCGACCACCACGAGCACCGATGAAGCCTTCACCAGTGCAAAGGCCGGTTTGCCAGCCGCCAGACCCAGCGCTGCGGCGCTGCCATGCGTGATGACGGCGACGATATCGAGGCCATCCTGCGTGCGCAGCGAGATTTCGTCGTTGACGGCGCCGGCCTTGACGCTCGTGACCTGACCAGAAAAATGATTGCGGGCACTCGTGCGCATGTCTGTCTCCGTGTGAAAATCCCGTCGAAGCGATCACGGGAGGTCGGGTTTAGGAAGCTGTCCAAGTGTACCTGAGGAAACCAGGGTTACACCGATGGCACGCCTTCTTCCACAAGCATCGCAACTGGCATCGCCACCAGCGCATCGCGCAGGTAAAGCAGACCCGATTCATCGACCTTCGGCGCGCCTGGACTCAACCAGTCGAACAGCGCGCGCGAAGCCAGCGCCTCCGGCATCTCGACGGCCGTATCGCCCCATCGTTCGGGATCGACAAGCGGTGTACGGGCGCTCGCATCGAGCAACGTTGCGGCAAGACGCGTTGCGATGACGATGCCATACGCGTTCCCATAGCGGCGCGCGAACGCGATGACATGCGCGGCCCGGCTGCCACGAATCTGCAGCGGCATGTAGACGCCCTGATCCGGCAGCGCAGGCAGATGTGCGCGCAACGCGAGCATCCGCTGCACGACACCCAGCTTCACGCGACCGTCGCGCCAGTTGGCGAGTTGTTCGGACGGCGGCGTCGCGACGAGCCATTTTTGCCGCTGCGCGAAATCGACAGGCCGTCGATTGTCGGGGTCAACGAGACTGAAGTCCCACAATTCCGTGCCCTGATACAGATCGGGCACGCCGGGCGACGCGAGTCGAAGCACTGTCTGTTGCAGGCTGTTGATCGCACCCGCCGCACTGATCCGTTCGACAAACGCATGCAGTTCGCGCAGAAAGCCATCACGGCGTTGCGGCGCGAGAATGTCGAACAGAAACTCGCGGCAGGCGTTTTCGTATGCTTCGTCGGGCGCGAGCCAGTTTGTGCGCAGCTTCGCTTCGCGCAGCGCCTTCAGCTGCCATTGCGCGACGCGTTCGGCCAGCGCCTTCACGCCTGCTTCATCACCGGGCGCGAGTTCAGTCGGCCAGCAGCCAACCAGTGTCTGATACAGCATCGCTTCTGCGTCGGGGCCTGGCGCCCACGTATGCGCAGCCGGGGCGCCGGTAACGTCGCTGTTGCCTTTCAATTCACGACGATGCGGCGCGTTCAATGTCGACCAGCCACGCAACGTAGCGCCCCATTCCTGAGGAATTTCGCTCAGCACGGCAAGCCGCGCGCGCACATCTTCGCCACGTTTATGATCGTGCGTCGCGGTGGCCAGCATCGCGTGTGGAAAGCGCCGCGCGCGTTCGAGATTGCTCGCGTGAAACTGCTCGACGGTCAGCGCGAATTCGCCCGGATCTGCGCCGACTTCATTGCGCGACAACAGACGCCCGTAGCGATAGCACGCCGTGTCTTCGACGGCCTTTGCGGCCACCGGCGCGGTGAGCTGCGAAAAGACCGTCTGCGCAGTGCGTCGCGACGATCCCGAATGACTCGATGCGTTACCGCCGTTGCTCCCCTGCTGCACGGTTTGTGCACGTGCAGCGCCACCGCTGCCTTCATCTGAACTTGCACCGCCAAGCCATTCGCCGATGCGTTCCAGCACGACGTGATCGCCGCGCGCCAGCGCGCGCCTTGCAGCGTCGAATGCCTGATTGAAATATATCGTGTCGACTTCGCTGCGCACGCTGTTCTGCGGATAGATGCGATACACGGGGAAATGCACGACCAGTTCGGTCAACGCGCGCCGGATTGCGGTAAAGGTGAAATCGCGTGTCGAAAGCTGGTCGCGCGCGATGCGATGCAGCGCGCGCGCTGCACGATCCAGTTCGGCCGCAAGATTCTCCGCAAGCATCTTGCGACGCGCGATCAACGCCTCGTCCGCGAACGAGGCGCTACGGCCCGTCAGTTCGGCCCATGTCGCGGCCAGCGGCTCAGCGCCTTCCGGATCATGCAGTAACGCGCCGACATCGTTCATGAAGTCGTAACCGGTCGTGCCGTCGACGGGCCAGTCATCGCGCAATGGCTCGCCCCGGGCGAGGATTTTCTCCACGACGAAATACGGATTGCCTTCACGCAGTTCGTTGAGACGCTGACGCAGCCGCTGACAGTATTCGCGTGGCTCAGCCAGTCCATCGACATGATCGACCCGCACGCCGTCAATGACGCCTTCCGCGTACAGCCGGAAAATCAGCGCATGCACTGCGTCGAATACTTCGGGGCGTTCGACGCGCACACCCGCGAGCGTGCTGATGTCGAAAAAGCGCCGCCAGTTGACTTCGTCGGCGGCGGTGCGCCACCACGCGAGACGATAATGCTGTCGTTCGAGCAGGCGATGCAGCCGCTCTCGTGTCACCGGATCGGCCGGATTGAATGTTTCCAGCGCGAGTTCGATCGCCGGCAGACCGTTCTGCGCGACGAACTCACGTAGCGCATTGATGCCTTCGGCGGCGCGTGGCTGGTCGGCGGGCTGCGTGGTGAGTCCGTTGAAGCGGTCCGCGAGCGCGACCAGATCGGCGCGATCCACAGCCTTCAGGATGCTCGCGTATTCGATCGGGCAGACCGGGAACACGTGGTCGTGATACGCGATAAAAAAGCAGCCCGTATCCGCGGAAAAGCGCAACGCGATGTGACCAGACGCAAGCTCGTCGCCATACGATGCGCCGAGGCAAGGCAGCAGCACCTTGCCGCGCAACGCAGGGTCAGGCGAATGCCAGTCGACGTCGAAGTACCGCGCGTACGTGCTATGCCGCCCCCATTCGAGGATGTCCTGCCACCATGCGTTGCCCGGGCCGCCTACACCCATGTGATTCGCCACGATGTCGACGATGAGCCCCATGCCATGCGCGCGCAGCTTTTCGACAAGACGTTTCAGGCCCGCTTCGCCGCCGAGTTCGGCGTTGACCTCGGTGTAGTCGATCGTGTCGTAACCGTGCATCGAACCCGGCACGGCAGTCGTGACCGGTGAAGCGTACAGATGGCTGATGCCGAGCGCGGCGAAGTATTCGACGTGCGCGAGCGCATCGTCGAACGTAAAGTCGCGATGGAACTGCAGTCTGAGCGTGGAGCGTGGAACAGTCATGGCGTGTCAGACGGTGAAGAAGCGGGAGAAGAAGCGGGAGCGGATGCCGCGCGCGCGGCATCGACCGCGAGCAGACGGTCGCAGAATGTCGCGTCCCTGAAGAGCTCGTCGACCGGCAGCGCGAGGCGGCGACGCCAGTTCGGATGCTCGTCGATTGAGCCGGGCAGGTTGGGCTGGTCCGCGAGCGCGAGCAGGTCCTCAAGCGGAAATATCGCGAGTGGCGCCGGCGTCGCCGACACAAACGCCAGCGCCTCGTCGACGGGCGGGTTGTTGAGCGTCGGCGGGGGCACATCGCGCGCGGCGACGCCTGCCGCCTGAAACGCGCGCCACAATGCGTCGCGATCGTTAGCGCGTTCTTCGTGCGCAAGCGCGACCGGATCGCGGCCGTCGGCGCGGGCGGAAGTTTGCCCGATACGGTTGCGCCAGTCGATATCCGCGCCCAGCCACCAGCCGGCGACCGTCGGCAGATCGTGCGTGGTCGTGGTGGACACCGCGTCGCGGTCCCAATGTTGCGGCGCCTTGAAGCCCTGACCCCAGCCGGCATATTCGAACCACAGCACGCGGATACCGGCAAGGCCATGCTCCGTGAGCCGTTCACGAAAGCCCGGCGGCACGGTGCCGAGATCCTCGCCGATCACGATCGCGCGGTGACGCCACGATTCGAGCGCGATCAGACGCAGCATGTCTTCAAGCGGATAGCGCAGATACGCGCCGTTGGCCGCTTTTTCGCCGTCTGGCACGAGCCACAGACGCCGCAAGCCGAGAATGTGATCGATGCGCACGCCGCCTGCGTGCGCGAACGCGGCGCGCAGCATGTCGATGAACGCGGCGAAACCCTGCGTGCGCATCGCGCGCGGCGAAAACGTGGTGAGCCCCCACGCCTGGCCTGCCTGATTGAACAGATCGGGCGGCGCGCCGACCGATACGCCTGTCAGCATTTCGTCGCGATACGACCATGCGTGACTGCCGGCGCTGTCGCAGCCTACCGCGAGGTCGGCGATCAATCCGACGGCCATGCCGGCATCGCACGCCGCATGCTGCGCGTGCGAGAGCCCTTTCGCAGCGAGCCACTGCAGGAACAGATGAAACTCGACTTCGTGACGATGCGCCTGCGCGAACGCTTCGACTTCTTCGCTGCGCGGATCGCGCAGGGTTTCCGGCCAGTTGCGCCAGTGACCGTCGCCGTCCGGCGCTGCAAGTTGTGCGGCCTGCAACGCCTCGAAGCGTGCATGATCTTCGAGCGCGCGTCCGCCGCGCGTGCAGAAGCCGTGGAATTCGAGCGCACGTGGCGCGTCCTGCGCGCGCTCGTGAACGCAGAAATGTTCGAAAAGCGTCCGCAATACCTTGAGTTTCAGCACGGCCGCGGCCGGCCAGTCGATCAGCGGCAACGCTTCGAGTTGCGACCAGGTTTCGCCGGCCTCTACCTTGACGATTGCCGCACGCGCGGCTTCCGCGCCGAACACAGCGGCAGGATCGATATGCAGCACGTTCAACCACAACCGCGACGACGGCGAATACGGACTGAACCGTTCCGGCTCGGCGCTGAACATCGCATGCGTGGGGCTGACTGCGAGCGCGTGCGCGCCACGTTTCGCGCTTTCGATCGCAAGTGCGGTGAGCGCCGAATAATCGCCGATGCCGCCGTCGCCCGTGCGACGCAGTCCGTACAACTGCGCGGCTACGCCCCATAGCGGCGGCACGCTGGACGTGTCCTCATGCATGACACGCCACGCGTCAGCGACGGTGTAGCAGCGCCTGGGCGCAACGGCCAGCGTCATGCGCTGCTCGTTGATGACGAGCGAGTGATAGCCGACCTCGCTGATCGGCGAAAGCAGCGCGGCTTCCCCTTTTGGCGCTGTGAAGCGGCCATCGATAATCGAGCCGCTTTCGAGTTCGATGCGGTAACGGCTGCCGGATTTCACTGCGGCAGCCGGCAACGCAATGCCGCGTTCGCATTCGGCGGTCATCAGGGGCGGCAGGCGGCGTCCGGTCGCTTCGACGTCGAGCGCTGCCGCACTCTGTCGGAGTTGCGTGGCATTACTGCACGGCAATCCCATGCGTTCGAGCAGCGTAGCGAGCGTGCTGTCGGGTACGCGTTGCATCACACCATGCGCGTTTCCCCATTGGACTTCGAAACCCGCGCGCACAGCGAGGCTCTCAAGTGTTTCGCTGGAGTGTCGGTTAGCGTTCACGCGTGCGGCTCCGGTTCTGCAACCTTGCGTGCGTCGTGACCGGTGGCGTAGCCGCTGACGTCGCCCGTCAGCCACGCGACGAACGAGAACGGCGGCAGTTCTTTTGCCACGACACGATCCCGCGCGCGCGCGGGCGTTTCGAAAATCACCTTGCCGGCAGGCATTTCCATGAACGGCACGCTTTCGCGCGAAAGATTGAGTGCGATGGATAATCGCTCGCCATCGCCGAGTTTCCAGCTTGCGATGAGCGCATTCGCGTCGCCGCCGGTCTGCGCCGGCAGCACGCGTGCGCCCAGTGGCTTTGTGTGCCGGAGTCGCGGCGTGACCAGTTTCGCGCGAACGGCCAGGGCCGATTTATAGAAGTGCATCCATTCGAGCCGTTCGGCGCCCTCCGCTTCCCACGACGGTGACGACGAAGCAAACGTGCGTGCATCGTTCGGATCGGGAATCTGCGCGCGGCGCTTTTCGTCGCTGAAGGCCGAGAAGCGTGCGAATTCACGGCGGCGGCCTTCGCGCACTGTGTCCGCGAGATCGCCGGTGTAGTCGGTGAAGAAGAAAAACGGCTGTTCGGAGCCGGATTCTTCATCCATGAAGAGCAGCGGAATCTGCGGCGACAGCAGCAGGAGTCCGGTGGCCGCACGCAACGCTTCGGGCGAACATAGCGAGCGCAGTCTTTCACCCATCGCGCGGTTGCCGACCTGATCGTGGTTCTGCAGAAACATCACGAACGAGGTGGGCGGCAGATGGCCGCTCGGCTCGCCGCGCGGCCGGTTATCGTGGATCGGCGACGGGTCGCCCTGATAGCCGAAGCCTTCGCCGAGCACCCGCGCGAGGCGTTGCATCGGCTGGTCCGCGAACGCGTGGTAGTAGCCTTCGTGTTCGCCGGTCAGCAGCACGTGCAGCGTGTTGTGTGCATCGTCATTCCATTGCGCGTCGAAGTGCGTGTCGAGCAGTGCAGCCGTGTTGTGCTCGTTCTCCAGCACGAGATGCACGTGTCTGCCATGCTGAACGTGCGCGCGGACGTGATCGGAAAGCTCGCGCAGCCATTCATCGTTGTCGATCGCGTGGACCGCATCGAGACGCAGGCCGTCGAAGCGATATTCGTCGATCCAGTAGCGCGCGTTGTCGCAGAAGAATTCGTTCACTTCGATGCGATCGAAATCGATCGCCGGGCCCCACGGCGTATGCGTGTCTTCGCGAAAGAACGACTTCGCGTATTGATGCAGATAGTTGCCGTCCGGACCGAAATGGTTGTACACCACGTCAAGAAACACCTGCAGCCCGAGGCCATGCGCGTGGTCGACCAGCGCTTTCAGATCTTCTGGCCGGCCATAGCTGGAGTCGGGCGCGTAGGGCAACACGCCGTCGTAGCCCCAGTTGCGTGTGCCAGGGAAGTCGTTGACCGGCATCAGCTCGATCGCCGTCACACCGAGTTCGACGAGCGCAGGCAAACGCTGCGTCACGCCTTTGTAGCCGCCTAGCGCGCCGACGTGCAACTCGTACAGCACGGTTTCTTCCCACGGCCGGCCATGCCAGTTCGTGTGCTGCCACGTGTACGCGCGCGGATCGATCACTTCGCTCGGCCCATGCACATCCTGCGGCTGGAAACGGGACGCCGGATCGGGCACGGTCAGCCCGTCATCGAGGCGATATCGATAAAGCGTGCCCGCGCCGCACGCGACTTCCGCTTCGAACCAGCCGTTGCCGGTGGGCGTCATCGCGACAGATGCCGTCGGCGCGCCACCTTCGATCTCAACCGTCACCACCCTGCACGACGGCGCCCAGAAGCGAAAGCGCGTGCGCGGCTGCGGGCTGTCCGCGCCGCGCAGTTGCGCGCCGAACGGCAGGCAGTGCGCGTAATGGCGCTTGTGCGGATCAATCGGACTTTGAGACATGATTCATCACCATTCAGTTTGACGTCGCCCGGATTGGGTGCCGCATCGGGCGGGGCAGCGGATGCGGCATTCGATCCAGTGCGCAACGTCGGCGGCGCGACTCAATTGTGGTCCGGCGCGCCACCCGGATCGGGCGGCAGCGCGGTCAACAGGCGCGGTCCATATTGCGCGCCCGCACGCCAGCCAGCCTGCCAGTCCGCGTCGCCGACCGGCAGCGCGCCAACCACGACGAGCGCATGCGCGGCGACTTCGAGGCTGGGCGTTGCAAGCGGATGCGGCGGCGCTTCCGGACGGGCCGTATCGAGCAGCACATTCCATTCCAGATGCGGCGGAGGCGGCGTGAAATCCAGCGCCTCCGACGATGCGTTCAACATCATCAACAATACTTCCGTTTGACCATTGAGATCGGGCCCGGCGCGACGAAACGTCAGCGCGCGTCCTTCGGGGTCCTGCCACGCTTCGATCGTCAATGGCTCGCCGCGTTCATCGAACCAGCCAACATCGTAAAGTCCAGGCAGCACTTCTTGATCGCCGGACAGGAAGCGCGTCTCGCGAAAGAGCGGATGCGCCTTACGCAATGCGATCACGCGTGAGACGAATTCTGTCATCCGCGCACCGCTTGGAAGCGTCGCGCGCTCCCAGTCGAGCCACGAAATCTCGTTATCCTGACAGTATGCGTTGTTGTTGCCCTGCTGCGTGCGACCGAACTCGTCGCCGGCGAGAAAGAGGGGCGTACCGAGCGCGGTGAAGAGCGTCGCGATCATCGAGCGCGCGACGCGCGCACGCGTTTCGATGATGTCGGGATCGTCTGTCGGCCCTTCGATACCCCAGTTCCTGCTGCAGTTCTCATTGTGGCCGTCGTTGTTATCTTCGGTGTTGGCCTCGTTGTGCTTCTGTTCGTAGGCGGTCAGATCGGCGAGGGTGAAGCCGTCATGCGATGCAATGAAATTGACCGACGCCCATGGCTTTCTGCCGCGCCGGTTGAAGAGATCGGCGGATCCTGTCAGACGCGCGGCGAGGTCAGGGCGAAGACCGGCGTCGCCGCGCCAGAAACGGCGCACGGTGTCGCGGAAGCGATCGTTCCATTCGCAGAACCCCGGCGGATGATTGCCGAGCTGATAGCCGCCCGGGCCGATATCCCAGGGCTCCGAAATGAGCTTGCGCTGCGACAGCACCGGATCCTGACGGACCGCATCGAAAAAGCCGGAGCCGGGATCGAAGCCGGAATATTCACGACCGAGCGTCACACCCAGATCGAAACGGAAGCCGTCGATGTTGAACGCAGTCGACCAGTAGCGCAACGAATCCATCACCATCTGCAACACGCGCGGATGGGGCATGTTCAGCGTGTTGCCGCAGCCGGTATCGTTGATGTGGTGGCGCTCGTCGCCGGGAATCAGGCGGTAGTAGCTGGCGTTGTCGAGACCGCGCCATGAGACCGTCGGCCCCAGTTCGTTGCCTTCGCAGGTGTGGTTGTAGACCACGTCGAGAATGACTTCGATACCGGCTGCATGGAGTTGCCGCACGGCAATGCGCATTTCGTCGAGCCGATGCATCGACAGATAGGACGGCTCCGGCGCAAAGAACGCAGCCGTGTTGTAACCCCAGTAGTTGTGGAGCCCGCGGCTCACGAGAAAGCGGTCGTTCAGAAGCGCGTGCACCGGCAGTAGCTCCACTGCAGTCACGCCGAGCTTGAGCAGATGGTCGATGAACTCCGGCGACGTGAGCCCGGCAAACGTACCGCGTTCGTGGTGACGCAGATCGGGTCGCATCATCGACGCGCCGCGCAGATGCGTCTCGTACATCACCGTCTCGCCCCACGGCACGTTCGGCCTTGCATCGTGCGACCAGTCGAACGCTTCGTCGATGACGACGCACTTCGGCATCGCGGGTGCGGAATCGCGACGATCAATCGAAAGATCGAGCCGGTTCGAATGCACGCGGTAACCAAAGAGCGCGTCCGACCAGCGGAACTGGCCGACGAGCTTGCGCGCGTACGGATCGAGCAGCAGTTTGTGCGGATTGAATCGATGCCCGTGTTGCGGCTGATACGGGCCGTCAGCACGAAAACCGTAGACGGTGCCTGGATGCGCGCCCGGCAGATAGCCGTGCCAGACTTCGTCGGTGGATTCGGGCATGTCGAAGCGCGTCAGCTCCTTGCGCCCGGTCGGGTCGAAGAGGCACAGCTGCATCCGGTGCGCGTTCGCGGAGAACACGGCGAAGTTCACGCCGAGGCCATCCCAGCTGGCACCAAGCGGGTAGGAAGAACCCGGCAATAGCCGGTCGGGCAATGCATGCGACATGATTCCCGTTCCTTGTTCTGATTTGTGCGCTATCGGGAACTACAACCGGGCGCGCGTCGCCTTCGACACGCGCACCGCTTCCTGCTGACAGCCTCACTCCGCCCGCAGGACGATCGTCGCGAGCGGCGGCAGCACCAGTGATGCCGATTGCGGTTTGCCGTGACTCACCACCTCTTCCGTATGGATCAGCCCGCCGTTGCCGACATTCGAGCCGCCATACACGCCTGCATCCGTATTGAGCACCTCGCTCCACCGGCCGCTGCGCGGCATGCCGAGCCGATAGCCCAGTCGCGGCACCGGCGTGAAGTTGCAGACGGCGACGAGTTCGCGCCCCGCA
Organism: Paraburkholderia sp. GAS334; assembly: GCF_050436625.1. Classification (NCBI taxonomy): domain Bacteria; kingdom Pseudomonadati; phylum Pseudomonadota; class Betaproteobacteria; order Burkholderiales; family Burkholderiaceae; genus Paraburkholderia; species Paraburkholderia sp. GAS334. The sequence continues at coordinate 318,288 of NZ_JBNDMO010000001.1, forward strand.
CCGTCCACGCGCCGGAACGCGAACACGCTGTTTTCGCGATCGTCGCCGATCAGCCACTCGAAGCCGCCCGGCTCGCTGTCGAGCACGTGCAGCGCGGGTTCGCTGTCGTAGAGGCGGTTCAGGTCGCGCACCAGCATCTGCGCGCCGTGATGCAGCGGATCGTCCAGCAGATGCCAGTGCGGCGACTGATCGTGATTGAACTCGGCCAGTTGCCCGAATTCGCCGCCCATGAAGAGCAGCTTCTTGCCGGGGTGGGTCCACATGAAAGCGAAATACGCGCGCAGATTCGCGAATTTTTGCCAGCGGTCGCCGGGCATCTTGCCGAGCAGCGAACCCTTGCCGTGCACGACCTCATCGTGGGAAAGCGGCAGCACGAAGCGTTCGGAATACGCGTACACCATCCCGAACGTCATCTGGTGATGATGGTAGCGGCGATGCACGGGGTCTTCCTGCATGTAGTGCAGCGTATCGTGCATCCAGCCCATGTTCCACTTGAAGTCGAAGCCGAGGCCGCCCTGATCGAGCGGTGCGGTGACGCCTGGCCACGCCGTCGATTCTTCGGCGATCGTCATGGCGCCGTGCACGTCGGGCATGTGTTTGACTTCGTGATTCAAACGCTTCAGGAACGCGATCGATTCGAGGTTTTCGCGGCCGCCATGGATGTTCGGCACCCATTCGCCGGCCGCGCGCGAATAGTCGCGATACAACATCGATGCCACCGCATCCACCCGCAGACCGTCAACGTGATAGCGCTTCAACCACGCCAGCCCGGAAGCCACCAGGAACGCGCTCACCTCGTTGCGACCGAGGTTGTAGATCATCGTGTTCCAGTCCTGGTGATAGCCTTCGCGCGGGTCAGCGTGCTCATACAGCGGCGTGCCGTCGAATTCGACCAGACCGTGCGCATCGTTCGGAAAGTGCGCGGGCACCCAGTCGAGAATGATGCCGAGCCCCGCCTTATGCGCGCTGTTCACGAACGCGGCGAATTCTTCCGGCTTGCCGAAACGCGCGGAGGGCGCGAACTGCGCGAGTGGCTGATAACCCCACGAACCGCCGAACGGATGCTCGGCAACCGGCATGAATTCGAGGTGTGTGAAGCCCATGCCTTTCGCGTATGGAATCAGACGATCGGCCATCTCCGTCCACGTCAGTCCGCGATGACCTTCTTCTGCGACGCGCAACCACGACTCGGCATGCACCTCGTAGACCGATATCGGCGATTTCGCGGTCTGCTTGCCGCCGCGCGACTGCATCCACGCGTGGTCGCTCCATGGATACTGCTCGACCTCGTCGACATTCGCAACCACCGAGCCAGTAGCCGGCGGCCGTTCAGTCTGCATCGCGCACGGGTCGGCCTTGAGCGGCAGCGGATGACCGTCGCGCGTCAGCATCTCGTACTTGTAGCGTGTGCCTGCGCCAATGCGCGGCACGAACAGTTCCCACACGCCGGCCTGATGACGCAGACGCATCGGATGACGACGCCCGTCCCACGAGTTGAAATCGCCGACGACGGACACACGTCGCGCATTCGGCGCCCACACTGCGAAGCGCACGCCCGGCACGCCGTCGAGGGTGACGGGCCTTGAGCCGAGACATTCGAGCACGGCATACGGATCGCCGTGCGAGAGCCGCGTCAGGGCTTCGTCGGATAGCACGTTGCCGAACGAGTAGGTGTCTTCGATCTCCTGCGGCGTGCCATGCCAGTCGATCCGCAGACGATAGGGCACCGCTTCCGGAACGTGTCCCGCGAACAGGCCGTGATGAATGTGCGTGAGCTGGCCGAGTGTGCGGCCGTTATCGCGCGCGATGATCGTAACGCCAGTTGCATTCGGCAGCAGCGCGCGCACGACCGGACCGGCATCCGTTTGATGCATGCCGAGTTGCGAGAACGGATCCGGGTGACGTGCCTCGACCAGCGCGTCGATATCGAGCGGATTCAGCCCGATTGTGAGGTCTCGGTCATTCATGATCGCCCCCGCCCTGCGGGTTGGGTGCAGCGTGATCCTGCGATGGCGTGCCCGTATCGCCGAGCATGCGGCTCGCGAGCGCCGCGAGACCCCGCACGGGAAGACCGAGCCATGTCGGCCGGTTCGCTGCTTCGTAACGGATTTCGTACGCGGCCTTTTCGATCAGGAACAGATTGAGCAAGCCTTCCTCGAACTCCGGCGCAACAAGGGGTTGCGGCGCAGCGTTGACGGCCGTGCGGTAATGATCGAGGAATGCCTGGGTCGCGTACCCGCGGAAGCGGTCGAACAGCGCGCGCTTGCGGTCGGCGGTCTGCTGCGGCGCGTGTTCCATCGTGGATTGCGCCGCTGCGCTCGCGTACGAAAGCGAACGCATCAGCCCCGCGACATCGCGCAGTGGGCTCGACTTCATGCGCCGCTCTTCGAGCGTGCGCGCTGGCTCGCCTTCGAAATCGATCAGGAACGCGTCGCCCTGTGCGATCAGCACCTGGCCCAGGTGGAAGTCGCCGTGAATGCGAATGCGCAGTGCGCCCGCGTCGGCCGGCACCAGGTTTGCCACGGCTTCCGTGAGCGCCTCACGCCGGTCGAGCAGGCTCTTCGCGAGATCGCGCGTATCGTCGACGAGTTGATCCATGCGTTCCGCCAGCATGTCGAGTGCGGCGGCCAGAAGCGATTGCGTTCCGTCGGTCCACGCCTTCACCTGATCGGGCGTCGCGGTTTCGGGCGCGAACGCCGGGTCGTCGGACGGCGACGCAAGCGCCACGTGCAGTTCGCCAAGACGCTTGCCGATGATGCCGGCGAGCGACCGGTAGCCTTCGATCGCTTCTTCTTCGTTCATGCGATCGGGCGACTGCTCGTTTCCGTCGGTCGCGAGCGCGAGCTCATCGACTACGCGGCGCAGGTAATCGAGTGCCCAGTTCCACGCGTCGCCCTGGTTGTCGACGAAGCCTTGCAGGATCGCGAGCGTGTGCGGCACGCCGGCGGGGTCCACACGCACGACTTCACCGAGCAACGGCGCGGTGTTCTGATAGCCGATCTGCGTCAGATAGCGGCTCATTTCCGCTTCTGGATGAACGCCGTCGACGAGTCGCCGCACGAGCTTCAGCACGATTGCGTCGGCGATCACGAGCGAGCTGTTGCTCTGCTCGGCTGCGAGCCAGCGGATTTCCGGCCGGTCGCCCAGATCGAGTTCGTCAAACCGGTCGGTCGGCACAAAGCAGATCTCGCTCTTCTGCACCGTCGGAATGACGGCGCGCTCGCGCAGTTTGCGCAACACGCCGTGCGCGAATTGCGGCAGCGAGAAGGCGTCCGTCAGATGCCCGATGTTGCGGGCGCGGCGCACGCGCGCGAGCGCGAGTTGCATGAAGAGCGGCGTAGTCGTGTCGCTGCCCCAGGTGATCGCGATCGGCACGACGTAGCGTTCCGTATGGTTGCGGACGTCCGCTTCGATTTCGGTGAACGCGAAACCGGCGTCGGGAATCGTCGTCAACGCGGCGAGGCGTACTGCCTGCAGCTTCTGGTCCTTCGACGCAAACCAGCGGCGCCGCGTCAGCCACGAAGGCAGCACCTCCGATTCCAGCAGGCGGACGTTTTCCGGCGTCGGACCCAACTGGCCTTCGCGGATCACGATCGTGACGAATTCGGGCAACGGCTCGGAATGCGCCTGGCTCCATGCTGGACGCTGGCTGCCGGGGCACAGCAGGAACCACAGGAAACCGTACGGCGGGAACGTCAACAGATACGTGAGCTGGCCGATCGCCGGGAACACGGAATCGGCCGTCATTTCGATCGGCACCGTGCCCGCGAACTCCGACAGATCCAGTTCGACGGCCTGCGGCGCACGCGAAAGATTCGCGACGCAGAGGATTGTCGGCTCATCCGGCACCTCTCGCAGATACGCGAGAATCTTGCGGTTTTCAGGCTTCAGGAAGCGGATCGTGCCGCGTCCGAACGCACGCTTCGCGCGGCGCGTGGCGAGCATCCGGCGCGTCCAGTTCAGCAGCGAATGAGGGTCGCGGCTTTGCGATTCGACATTGACCGCGTCGTATCCGTACAGCGAACCCATCACCGGCGGCAACACAAGCTGCTCAGGATCGGCGCGCGAGAAACCGCCATTGCGGTCCGACGACCATTGCATTGGCGTACGCACGCCGTCGCGGTCGCCCAGGTGAATGTTGTCGCCCATGCCGAGCTCGTCGCCGTAATAGATGACCGGCGTGCCGGGCATCGAAAGCAGCAGCGAATTGATCAGTTCGATGCGCCGGCGGTCGCGTTCCATCAGCGGCGCAAGACGGCGACGGATGCCAAGATTCAGCCGTGCGCGACGATCGCTTGCATACGTGTTCCACAGATAGTCGCGCTCGGAGTCGGTGACCATTTCCAGCGTCAGCTCATCGTGATTGCGCAGGAAAATGGCCCACTGGTTGGACTCGCCGAGATCCGGTGTCTGCCGCATGATGTCGGTGATCGGAAAGCGGTCCTCGCTTGCAATCGACATGTAGATGCGCGGCATCAGCGGGAAGTGGAATGCCATGTGGCATTCGTCTTCGTCGCCGAAATATTCCTTCACGTCTTCCGGCCACTGATTTGCTTCGGCGAGCAGCATCCGGTTCGGATACTCGGCATCGATCGTTGCGCGGATCCTCTTCAGGATCGCGTGCGTTTCAGGCAGGTTTTCGTTGTTCGTGCCTTCACGTTCGACGAGATACGGCACGGCATCGAGCCGCAGCCCGTCGATGCCCATGTCGAGCCAGAACCGCATCACCTGCAACACTTCCTTTAGCACAGCCGGATTGTCGAAGTTCAGATCGGGCTGATGCGAATAGAAACGATGCCAGTAGTACGCACCCGCAACGGGATCGTGCGTCCAGTTCGAAGGCTCGGAATCGATAAAGATGATCCGCGTCTCGGTGTATTTCTGGTCGGTATCGGACCACACGTAGTAGTTGCGATGATTCGAGCCCGGCTTCGCGCGACGCGCGCGTTGAAACCACGGGTGCTGGTCCGACGTGTGGTTGATGACCAGTTCGGTAATCACGCGGATACCGCGCGCGTGCGCTTCCTGGATGAAGTGTTTGACGTCGGAGAGATTGCCGTAATCCGGATGCACGTTGCGGTAATCGGCGATGTCGTAACCATCGTCGCGACGCGGCGACGGATAGAACGGCAGCAGCCAGATCGCGTCGACACCGAGTTCGGCGATGTAATCGAGCTTCGCAATCAGCCCCGGAAAATCGCCGACGCCGTCGTTGTTCGCATCGAAGAATGATTTGATGTGCACCTGATAGATGATCGCGTCCTTGTACCAGAGCGGATCGTCGCTCAATGTGGATGGCTTGCCGCGCCGGGCGCCGGCCCTGTGCGGTGTCGGATGGCCAACCGGTGCTGCTACGCTGGCCGTCGCGCTGGTCGTGCGTGCATGCGAGGAGCTTTCGGACGTGTCGTCGCGTTTCATATCGCACCTTCATTCGGAGAGTCGACTTCGACGTCTGTCTCGCCGTGGTTGTCAGGGATGTCGCGCGGTAGTCCGCCGGCGGGCGCAATGCGCCAGATTGCAAACGGCCGCGTGCCGGGGTCGAGCCGCACGTGTTGCCACCTTCCGTACCATTCGAAGCGTTGGCCGGTCATCTGGTCGACGACTTCGATCGCGGCCTGATCGTTCAGATGCCAGTGCGCGAACGTCGCCCAAGAAAGCTCGATATCCGCGCCCTGTTCGTTGAGCGGATCGAGATTGATCGCGACGATGATCACGTTGTCGCGCGCTTCGGTTGCCTTCTCGAAGAACAGGATGTGATCGTTGTGCGCGGGCAGAAACGTGAGGTTCAGATGCGTGTGCAACGCAGGATTCGCGCGGCGAATGCGGTTAAGTGCCGTGATTTCGCCGACGATGTTGCCCGGCCGGTTCCAGTCCCACGCGCGCAGCTGGTATTTCTCTGAGTCGAGATATTCCTCGCTGTTCGGCAGTGCGGCCCCTTCACAGAGTTCGAAGCCGCAATACACGCCCCACAGGCCAGACAGCGTCGCAGCCAGCGCCGCGCGAATCACAAAAGCCGCGCGGCTCTGCGATTGCAGATGACGCGGATTGATGTCGGGCGTGTTGACGAAGAAATTCGGCCGGTAGACTTCGCGCGCGCTGGTTTGCGTGAGTTCGGTCAGGTACTCCGTGAAATCACGCTTCGATTCACGCCACGTGAAATACGTGTACGACTGCGAGTAGCCGACCTTCGCGAGCCGGTTCATCATGCGTGGCCGCGTAAACGCTTCGGAGAGGAAGATCGTATCGGGGTGACGCGCACGCACGTCGGCGATCATCCATTCCCAGAACGGAAGTGGTTTCGTATGCGGATTGTCGACGCGGAAAATGAGCACGCCCGCGTCGATCCAGAACAGGATCACGTCGCGCAATGCGATCCATAGATCGGGCCTCGCGTCGTGCGCGTAGAAATCCGGGTTCACGATGTCCTGATACTTCTTCGGCGGATTTTCTGCGTAACGCAGCGAGCCGTCGGGACGCCAGGCGAACCACGTCGGATGCTCCTTCAGCCATGGGTGATCGGGCGAACACTGAATCGCGAAATCGAGCGCGATTTCGAGGCCCTGTTCGTGAGCGGCGGCGAGCATTTTCCTGAAGTCGCCGAGCGTGCCCAGTTCGGGATGCACGCCCGTGTGGCCGCCTTCCGTGCCGCCGATCGCATACGGGCTGCCGACGTCGCCCGGTAGCGCGTTCAGCGTGTTGTTGCGACCCTTGCGGTTCGCGACGCCGATCGGATGGATCGGCGGGAAGTACAGCACGTCGAAACCCATCTCGCGGATGCGTGGCAGCTTCGTGATGACATCGGCGAACGTGCCGTGCCGGTTCTCGTCGTCGCTCATCGAACGCGGGAAGATCTCGTACCAGCTCGCAAAGCGCGCGGCGGCACGTTCGGCCTCGATCCGGTAGATGACCGGATCGCGCGTGAGAAACGGGCGGTGGCGCGCAGCGGCGATGGCTTTTGCCGTCGCGGGCGCGAGCAGCAGTTCGAGGCGCCCTGCGGTGTCGGCTTTGGCGAATTCCGTCACGATCTGCATGAGTGGCCCGGTCACTGCGCCTTCCGCCGTTTCCACTTCGGCAAGCACAAGTGCAAAGAGATGGCTCGCTTCGTCGATTTCAAGCTCGACGGTCTGGCCGGCCTTCAGCTTCTTCTGCACGTGCTCGGTGAGCGACGCGAAGTCGTCGCGCCATGCCGTTACCGTGAATTCATGGCGGCCGACCCGTTCGAGCGGAATGCGCGCGGACCAGAGGTCATTGCCGGGCGGCTGCGCTGGAAACATCGGTGCTTCGTGCCAGACGGTTTCGTCGGCGGCGCGCCAGATGACGGCCGCTGCGATCCTGTCGTGACCTTCGGCGAACACCGCGGCCTTCACTTCGACACGCTCGCCCACGATGCGCTTGACCGGGAAACGTCCGGCATCGATCGACGGCGTCACGCTTTCGATCGCGACACGCGGTGCGGCGATGGCGTCCATGACGGTTTTGTGGCCGCTGCGGTTGCTGTTCGCCTTGTCGATGGGCGGCGCGAGTACGACGGGCTTGTCTGGCGCCGCACTGAACAACCGGCACGCGCCGGGTTTGAGCGTGAACGGCGGCAGCGAGCGCTTCGGCGCGTCCGTTTCGCGGTTGAGCGGCGCGAAGCGCGTGAAGTTGCCCGGCACGCCGTCGAGGAAGCGCGCCGGATCGACGGGCACCGGCACATCGCGGTCGGGATTGATGACGATGAGCACCGCTTCTTCCGAGTCTCGCAGGTCAGTATGGTCACCGCGCAGCAGCACGGTTGCCGGCGCACCCGGACCGCTGAGCGCGCGCAGTTCGCCGGCCGCGCCGAGCGTTTTCAGGCCGCGCTGCAAGGCGTTCGCGTGAACGATGTCTTTCGTCAGGTCAAAGCGGGCGGCCTCGCGTGCGGCGGCGTAATCGGCTTCGTTGCCGCGCGTGTACGACATGGGCAGCGCCATGCCGTATTCGAAGCCCATCGGCACGAGCCAGCCCGAGCCGACCCCCGCCGCGAGATTGAGTGCGCGCCGGTAGACGCGCTCGACGACGCCAGCGTCGTGCACGTCGGGCAGATCGGCGACGAGTCGCGTGCCGTACGGTGCTTCCGGGAAGGCGATGGGCGGCGCGACGCGCATGAGCGTCGCGTGTTCCTCGGTCAGCCACGCCGCACGGAAGTCCCACCAGCGCGCCGACGAGAAGACGCTGTCGAAACCGGCGCCGGCGAGCTTCGCGATGTCGTCACGCGCGAGGCCAGGCGTGGCCGCGAGAAACCGCACATCCGGATGCCGGGCGTGTACGGCCTCGCCAAGCCTACGCCACGCGCCGACCGGCACATGCTGTGGCGAATCGAAACGAAAGCCACCTATGCCCGCTGTGGCCAGCGCCGAGAGCTGCTGCGTCCACCAGTCGAGCAGATGGCCTGACGTCTCGGGGCTCGCGAAATTCGCGTAAGCCACGTTGTCCTCGCGATGCCCGTGGCGCGGATCGAGCCGCGCTTCTTCCGGCTCGAACGGATGAAACCAGTCGGCATGATCGCGGAACAGCGTGCCGTCGACGGCAACGCGGTCGGGCACGATGTCGAGGAGCACGGTCAGCCCGTGCTCGCGGGCCGATCCGGAGAGTTCGTGCAGGGCGTCGGTAGCCGGCTGCCGGGCGTCGAATACGGGATGAAGCCGGTCATGATCGGCGACGATCTGTCCGTGGCTGGCCATGCCGGGCTGAAACGGCGCGCCGATCAACACATGATCGAAGCCGAGCGATGCCGCATGTTCAAACTGGGCGGCCCAGGCCTCGATCGGTCCGACGAGGAGGGGATGAAGGAAATAGATCCGCGGCGCGTAAGCGTGGGGAGATTCCATCGGTCGTGTCCAGATTGGTCCTGCCGCGGTGTGGATGCACGTACGGTGCGATCACATCGCTCGTTGGGCTTCCAGAGCCGGATGCCGCGCAATGCCAGACGGATGCATGAGGCACGTGCGCGTACTGGTCAATGTAGTGCAAAGATCGACATGTCGCCGCATGGAATCGCGAAGCCGGTCCGCAAAGGCGCGCGCAACGGTTCCAGGCCGGATCGACTGGGGTCATGCAGCAAACGCTGTGCCAGACGCATGGCAGGGACGGCGCGCAGCCACGCGCGACCCGCACAGGCAGGCAGCATGCGGGGCGCGTGTAAAACGGGCGGTTCAACCGTGGCTTTTACACGGCTACGGCGGTACGTCTGACGATCAGGGGCCGAGCAGGCCGGCGGCGATGTTCACGCACAGCCCGAGCACCGCAACGTTGAAATAGAACGACAGCACTGATTGCGCGAGCACGGCGCGCCGCATCGAGCGTGAACTCAGCGCGATGTCGGCCGTCTGCGAGGCGACGGCGATCGTGAATGAGAAGTACAGGAAGTCCCAGTAATCGGGCTTGAGGCCATGATCGGGAAACCGCAGCGGGGTTTCCTTCTGGTCGGCGCTGTAGTAGAGACGCGTGTAGTGCAGCGTGAAGATCGTCGGAATCAGGAACCACGCGCCCATCAGCGTTGCGCCCGTTATCGCGTAGTGCACTGCGCCCGTGCCGCCCTTAATGCCTTTCACGGTCGCCAGTTCGAGCACGATTGCTGCGATGCTTGCGACCGTCGCCACGCAGATCATGAAGAGCACCACGCCCGCATTCTCATCTTCGCGTACTGCGAACTCGCGCACCTGAGCCTGCTTCGTGGTCGCCATGTGGGACCAGAGGAGCGCGAGATAGGCCCATACCGCGACGTCCCACGCGCACAGCACACGCACCATCGGGCGCAAGGTGCCGGGCAGCAGCACTGCGACGGCCACACCGATGACGAACCCGATAACCATGCGTGGCCGGTTGCGGAGCGCTTGCGGATATAGGTTCATGAGCATGTGGTAGAAGAGTGCAAGTGTTGGCTAGTCGTGGCGCGCGAAGGGGGCGGGCGACGTGATTGATTCTACCGTGATGTCCGGCCCTCAATTGTCGAATGCGCGCGCTTTGGCTATAGTCTTTCGCAACGGACGCAGGTCTTCTCGCGCCGGCCTCGCAAATGAAAGGCCGATGTCAGGCCGGCGTCACCACAGGCATCACATCAAGAGACCGCAAAAGCGGCGATGACCAGGTTTGGGGCAGACGGCCCGCATGCGACACCATTGGCGACACGCGTCGCCGCAGGCATGCAGGCTGATCCAATTACATCATCTGGAGCCCCCATGACAGATGTTCGCGAGAACGATGCACCCGCCGCGCTCCTTGCGGCGCCGCAGTCTGCTCGCCGCCGGGCACTGGTCCTCGGCGCGTTCGCCGGCGCGGCCGTACTGGCGTTCACTACAGCAGGCCGCCTCGGCCTGCCGTACGGCCTCTCCGCTATTTCCCCCGCATTCGCCGACGCCCCTCAAGGCGGCGGCCTCGACGCGTTTCTCGCGCTGTCGCAGCATCTCACCGGCCGGACGAGCTTCGATCCGGTGCTGGGCAGGCGGGTCTACGACACCCTGTCTAAATCGGACAGCCAGTTCCCGCAGAACGTCGCTCTGCTCAATACGTGGCTGCAGGGCCACGGTGGCGTGCCCTCCGACACCATCACGCAGGCGCTTCAGGTGGATCAGCCGCCGCTCGCGAAGACTGTCGGCGCAATCATGCGCGCGTGGTATCTCGGCCTCGTGGGCGATGCGCCGCATGTGCAGGTCGTCGCCTGGGAGCGTGCGCTGATGTTCGATCCGGTGAAAGACGTCCTGACGATTCCATCGTATTGCCGCGACGTGCCGTTTTACTGGACCCAAAAGCCTGGGCATGCCTGAACGGTATGCGAGCGGTATGCGAGCGGCACCGGGCGGCACATTGGCTGCCGGTCGTGCTGAATCATTCAGCGACGTCGTCACCGCACAGTTCGCGAATGGGTCGGCGTGATCGCAGCGCCGCGTGATGCGCGCCAGCCGGCACCGGCAAGCGTCCCCATCGACAGACAACAACAAGCCAGCAGGAGAGGGCAACAATGGCAAATTCACATTCGGCCGACGTGGTCGTGGTCGGCTCGGGCGTCGCGGGTGGTCTGGTCGCGCATCAGCTGGCACTGGCTGGCGCATCCGTGATCCTGCTCGAAGCCGGGCCACGCGTTCCGCGCTGGCAGATCGTCGAGAATTTCCGCAACTCGGCGGCAAAATCCGATTTTGCGACGCCGTATCCATCCGCGCCTTACGCACCGCATCCCGAGTATTCCCCAGAGAACAACTATCTGATCCAGAAGGGCGAGTATCCGTACAACTCGCAGTATCTGCGGCTGGTCGGCGGCACGACGTGGCACTGGGCGGCGGCTGCCTGGCGTCTGTTGCCATCGGACTTCAAGCTGAAGACGATGTACGGCGTCGGGCGCGACTGGCCGATTCCCTATGAAGCGCTGGAGCCGTGGTACTTCGCAGCCGAAGTGCAACTGGGCGTGTCGGGTCCGGATTCATCGGTCGATCTGGGTTCGCCGCGCTCGAAGCCCTATCCGATGAGCCCGTTGCCGCTCTCGTACATGGATCAACGTTTTTCCGACGTGTTGAATCGGCAGGGCTTCAAGGTCGTACCCGAACCGGTCGCGCGCAACAGCCGTCCGTACGACGCGCGCCCAACCTGTTGCGGCAACAACAATTGCATGCCGATCTGTCCGATCGCGGCGATGTACAACGGCGTCGTACACGCGGAAAAGGCGGAGCAAGCCGGCGCGACACTGATTCCACAGGCGACTGTCTACAAGGTCGAGTCCGACGAGAAAGGTCTTGTCACCGCGGTTCACTACAAGGATCCGAACGGCAACAGCACGCGCGTGACCGGCAAGCTCTTCGTGCTTGCGGCGAATGGCATCGAAACACCCAAACTGATGCTGATGTCCACTTCCGACAAATTCCCGAAAGGCGTGGGCAACAGTTCCGATCAGGTAGGCCGCAACCTGATGGATCATCCGGGCACCGGCGTCACGTTCCTCGCGAACGAGCCGCTATGGCCGGGACGCGGGCCGATGGAAATGACTTCGATTGTCAACTTCCGCGACGGCGCGTTCCGCTCTGATTACGCGGCGAAAAAGCTGCATCTTTCGAATGGCGTGGCGACGATGAGCGTCACCGCCGACCTGCTGAAAAAAGGCCTGACCGGCGCCGAACTCGACCGCCAGATTCGCGACCGTGCGGCGCGCACGCTGAACATCAACAGCTTCCACGAGCATCTCGCCGAACCGCAAAACCGCATCATTCCGTCGCCGGACCACAAGGATTCGCTCGGTATCCCGCAGCCCGAAATCTACTACTCGATCAACGATTACGTGAAGAAAAGCGCCGCGAATACACATGAGTTGTACTCGCAGATAGCAAGCCTTTTCGGCGGCACGGAAGTGTCTTTCGACGATACCTTCGCGCCGAACAATCACATCATGGGAACGACGATCATGGGCAGCGACGCGTCGGATTCGGTTGTCGATCCCGACTGCCGCTCGCACGATCATCCGAATCTCTTTATCGCCGGGAGCGGCGTGATGCCGACGGCGGCTTCGGTGAACTGCACGCTGACAATCGCGGCGCTTTCGCTTCGGATCGCCGACAAGCTCAAGCGCGAACTCTGACCCACACCCTGACGGAGAGCCACCATGACGAAAGAAACGTCGCGCGTGCAGCCGGCCGGGCCGGGCGCACAGTCGCATCTTTACATCGAGCGTCGGCGTCGGCGTCTTATGGCGACGCTGGCGGCTTCCTTCTGCGTGTTCGCGCTGTATCTCGCGTGGCACGCATCGCATGCGTGGGACGTGAGTCACGAAGACGAATCGCCGATCGCGGCGGCGCTCGCGCAGGATGCGTCGGGCAACACATCGGGCAGCGCGACGCCCGATCTCGTCAAACGCGGCGAGTACCTCGCGCGCGCGGGCGACTGCGTGGCCTGCCATACCGCCGACAAGAGCCGTCCATTCGCGGGCGGCCTGCCGATCGCCACGCCGTTCGGGACGTTCTATACGCCGAACATCACGCCTGATCCCGACACGGGCATCGGCAACTGGTCCGACGCCGATTTCCTGCAGGCACTGCACGAAGGCATCGGCAAGGGCGGCGAGCGGCTGTATCCGACGTTTCCGTATGCCGAGTACACGAAGGTCACCGATCGCGACGTGCTCGCGATCCGCGCGTATCTGAACACGCTTACGCCGATCCACTACACGCCGCCGCGCAACGGTGTGAAGTTTCCGTTCAACCTGCGCTGGCTGATGGTGTTCTGGAACATATTCAACTTCACTGAAGGGCGCTTCGTTCCCGATCCGAAGCAGAGCGCCGAGTGGAATCGCGGCGCGTATCTCGTCGAAGGGCTTGCGCACTGCGAGGAATGCCACACGCCGCGCAATTTCACGCAGGGGTTGAAGACGAGCGAGCGTTTTGCAGGCGCGACGCAGGCCGGCTGGCACGCGTTCAACATCACGCCGCACAGGAACAGCGGCATCGGCAACTGGAGCGATGACGACGTGGCAAGCTATCTCTCGACCGGTGTCGTGCATGGTCGCGCAAACGCTGCCGGGCCGATGGCGGAAGTGGTGGCGGACAGCACGCAGTATCTGACGTCCGAAGACCTGCGTTCGATCGCGGTGTATCTGCGTTCGGTGCCGCCGGTGAATGGCGGCGACACGCGTCCGCGAGAAGCGTGGGGCGAGCCTGCCAACGATGTCGCCGCACTGCGCGGCATGAAGATCAGCGGCGTGAACGGCGCGCAGCTTTTTATCGCCAACTGCGCGACGTGTCACAACTGGACCGGACAGGGCATCGGCGCGAGTGCGCCGGGTGCGTATCCTTCGCTGATCCACAACAGTGCGGTTGGCGCGAGCCCGGCGAACAATCTGGCGATGGTGATCCTGCACGGCGTCGAACGTAAGACGAAAGACGCCGATGTATTGATGCCGTCGTTCGCCACGCAACTGTCCGACGATCAGGTCGCGGCGATCACGAACTACGTAACGAAACAGTTCGGTAATCCACAATCGATGGTCTCGGTCGAACAGGTCGTGAAGCTGCGTGCGACGCAACAATGACCGCTCCCGCGCGTGACGGCCGGTAGGGCTTGCCGATCACGCGCGGGACAGCGATCGCAACAAACGATACCCGCCGGAAACGATAGACACCCCGCATACGCTATTTTTGCGTGGCACTATCATGGGGCTATGGACCCCGTACTCTTCAACGACGTCTGGCATCACTCCGTCAACCGGAAAGGCCGCGACTTTATCGTCGGCGACCTGCACGGTTGCGTCGATGCGCTACGTTATCTGCTCCGTGAAATCGCGTTCGATCCGGCGCGTGACCGGCTGTTTTCGGTCGGCGATCTGGTGGACCGTGGTACGCAGTCGGAAGAGGCGCTGGCGTTGCTCGACAAACCCTGGTTCTACGCCGTGCTCGGCAATCACGAAGACACGTTGTGCGCCGTCGCAGAAGGACGGTTGCGCCGGCACTGGTGGTACGGCATCGGCGGATCGTGGGCGGCGAAGCTCTCCGACGAGAAGCTGCGCTACTACGCGGAGCGGCTTCGTACGTTGCCGCTTGTACGCGTGGTAGGCAGCGGCGCCGAGCGCTTCAATATCCTGCACGCGGAGTTCTTCGGCACCGACGCCGATCTCGACGCCGGCGACTTCTCCGACGAAACGCGCCAGAAACTGCTGTGGGGCCGCGAACTTGCGATGGGGACGGGCGATCCGCTGCGTCAGCGCGGGCTGTCGCTCACGTATTGCGGACACACGCCGATGCGCGAGTTGCAGCAGATCGGTTCGCAGGTGTTCGTCGACACGGGTGCGTTCGGACCTGGCGGCAAACTGTCGATCGTCGAAGCGCGCCGGTCTCAACGATGGTCGGTGACGGTGGATGTGGCCCGCGCGCAAGGCGCGGCCGCGATGGCGTTGCCTTAAGCGGCCTCAGGTTGCGTCGGTTGCGTTTGGTTGGCTCAGGTTGCCTTAAGGTGCGCTGTGCGAACCGTCCCGATGACGGTCGCGGCTGAAATCAGCCGACCTGGTTCAGTTCGAACACCATATCGACGGCGCTGCCGTTCCAGTTGTATTCCAGATACGCCGCGTGGTGGCAGTCGCGTAGCAGCGTCGTTCTGAACGCGGCGAGACATTCGCCCTCCGCATCCCGCACTGACGGATAGACGATGCCCGACGCGCCCGCGGCCCGCGCCGCGCGTCCGAGCGACTGGCCCGGGACGTAATCGTCCGGCGACAGCACGCCTTTATCGAGCGCTGGATCGTCGCGCAGATCGACCACGTCCCCGTGCGCCATCACCGTGTAGAGACGCATCTGTTGTCGCAACGGCGGTTCGTTCGTCGCCGCGAGAAAATTGCCGGTGTGATAGCGCGTTTCCGCAATCGCCGTGACGCGTGACCGTGCGCAATAGAACACGCCGTAGGTGCCGTCGGAAAAGCGGCTGCCAAGCGGATTCAGATGCGTGAACGCGGCCATGATGGGCCCCCAGCCTGGCCCGAAGCGCCGCTCTTCGCGCGGCACGAGATCGAGTTCGCCGACCTCGGTGCGCAGACGGTCGTTGGTCATCGCTTCGAGGGCATAAAGCGCGTCGAAGTCTTCCGGCGATGCGACGCGATCGAACAGGTTCACAGCCGGAAAACGCGTGGGAATCACCCGATACGCGGGCGACCAGTCAAGCGGCGTCGCACGCCAGCGGTCCTGCCAGTGCGGTGAAGTCACGCCCATCCGCCTCGCATCGCATCGAGATATTGCCGCACCGCGACGAGATCGCTGATATTGCCGGCCAGCATGCGATCGAGCGCGCGACGGCCGCCGAACGGCGGCGCGCTGTTCGGACGGCGGATCCACGTGTCGGCAGCAGACGGCTGCGGCAGCAGGATCTGCAGACCCTTGTATATGCCGAGCAGCAGCGACAGCCGTTCGAGCGTGTCGCGGCCGAGCCTTGCCGTTTGCGGCGCCTGCTTCCATTTGAAGTATGTCGAACGGCCGGGCGAGCCGAGCAGGACGATCTGCTCGTCGGGGCTCAGATCCCAGTCGCGCGCGATATTGAAGAAGGCACGCAGGCCAGCCGCCGACATTTCGGTGAGCGACGGCTCGCCGGCAGGCCGCGGAATGGGCCGTTCGGCAGATGACGCATGGGCGGCGCTGGACATGGCTATTTAGTCCTCAATTAAACTATAAATTAATATTAGTCTATTTATGGATTAAAGCAAGCGGGTGTGGCGGATTGAAACGTTGCTGCAGCGGGCATTTATTTGCGGGAAATATTGATCCGTCCCGGTTGGTCATCTCGAATTTTCCCGTGGGTATAATCGCGCCCCCACAGTCAGTCGAAGATCAGGAGTCAGGTGTGCGAGCAGTCGTAGTAGCGGTGGTCATCGGTCTCTTTTCCGTCGCAGCGATGGCGGCGGATCATTACGTTGAAGTGTGGAATCCGCCCGAGGCGTCGACGCAAAAGCACTCCGCACCGCCGAAGCGTGCGGCTTCGAAGCCAGCGCAAGGCGCGAAGAGCGCGAGTCAGAAAGCCGCGAAGAGCGCCACGAAGGCCACGAAGGCCACGAAGGCCGCATCGAAGAGCAACGGGAAAAATGCGCCGAAAGTAGCATCGGGCAAAACGAAGCCTGCGCAGGTTGCAGCGAAGCCCGCACAAGAAAGCGCTGCGCCGCCGGGCAAAGCGAAAGGTCAGCGCGTAGCCGCGACGCCCGCATCCAGCCATATCAGCACGGCGACGAAATCCGCTCGCACTGCCAGCGTCAAGCCGAAGTCCGCCGCGCCCGGCCGCGAGTTGCCGCCGATTTTGGGCTGACTCCGGAAAGCGCCGCGCGCCCCAGATCCACGATGCGTGCAGACAGATTTTCGAGCCGCGGCGACTGCACCTTCCACGCGTGCCAGAACAGTTCGATGTCGGTCGGCTGCCTTGGCGCGAGATCGACGAGTTCGCCTCGCGAAGGAATTTCAAGCAACGGCGGGCAATGCCATATCCGACTTATCTTATCGGCGGAGCGCAGGATGACCCATCACCCACTCTCCAACCCACCCGCCAGCAACCGCAACGTCTCCAGCGTTCGCCGGTCGCGTACGCGCGAATGCATGGTCACGCGCGATTCGGGCAACGCCGGCAGGCCGAGGCGCGAGCCGACGTCCACCAGACCGCGCGGTGCGACGCGCCGCGCCAGCGGCGACACCGCGATGCCCGCCGTCGCCGCCGCGCCCACCGCAGCCACGCCGCCGCCGATAAACGCTTCGTGCCACGCAATGCCCGCATCGTCGAGTGCGCGCAGCGCCGCTCTGCGCACGCTGCACGGCGCCGCCAGCAGTGCGAGCGGCAGCGGCTCGTTCAGACGCGGCATCCAGTCGGGCGTAGCGAGCCAGGCGATGGGCTCCGTGAAAAGCGGCTGCGCGTCGTCGCGTGGCGCTTCGTCGGGCTCGTAGCGGACGATGACCGCGTCGAGCCGCCGCTCGTCGAACTGATCCAGCAACGCCGCCGACATGCCGAGATGCAGCTCGATCACAAGCCCCGGATCATGCGCTTTCAGCCTGCCGAGCAACTCGGGCAGATTCGCGCCCGCGACATGCTCACTCAAGCCGAGCGCGAGCTTGCGATGTTCGACCGAGAGCGACCCCAACGCCCGTTCATGCGCCTGCAGCAGGTCGCGCGCCGCTTCGAGAAACGCGTTTCCTTCAGCGGACAGCCGCACGAGCCTTGGCGTACGATCCAGCAACTGCCTGCCGAGATGCGCTTCCAGCCGTTTCAGCTTGAGGCTGACGGCGGATTGAGTAGTGCTGAGCGCATCGGCGGCGCGCGTGAAACTGGCGAGATCGGCGACCAGTACGAATGCCCGGACCGCGTCGAGATCGAGAACTTTCATTTCGTTTGAAAATGACTGATATCTTCAATGATATCTATTCATTATGGTCTGCGCAGCGCAAGATGGCTACGTGATTTTTCATTAACTGATGGAGGTCAATCATGCCGCTTACCCGAATTTCACTTCGCGCCGGCAAGCCCGCCGAATATCGCAAGGCGCTGACGGATGGCATCCAGCGCGCGCTGATCGAACACTGCAAGGTGCCGGCGGACGATATCTTCATGCTGATCAACGAACATGACGAAAGCAACTTCGTGTTCGACCGTCACTATCTTGGCGTCGAGCGGAGCGACGATCTCGTCGTCATCCAGATCACGTTCAACAACACGCGGACGCTCGAGCAGAAGAAGGCGTTTTACAAACAGGTCGCCGATAACCTCGCGGAGTCGCCCGGCGTGCGACGAGAGGATGTGTTCATCAACCTCGTCGAGGTGTTGAAGGAAAACTGGTCGTTCGGGAACGGGATCGCGCAGTACGCGCTTTGATGGTGCATCGCATCGCGCCGGGGAAGCCGGATAGAAGCTCGCGTCAAGGCGAGGGCAACAAGCCGTTCAGCAGGCTTGTCCTCGCCGGCGCGACGGGGACGGTGCAACTGCCGGCCGAAGCAAAAAAGGCGTTTGAACCGGCGACAGGCGCGGGCCCGTCGCTCGTCCAGCGTACGTTGCACGTGCTGATGCCGGTGTCATCGGCTGCCATTTCGCCGGGCCGCGCGACAACCTGCGCAAACGAGTTCGCGCGCAGGCTCACTTTTGCCGCGTAAGCCTTCGAGCCGCCATAGCTCTTCAGCGCGGTATTCAGGTCGCCACCGGCCGACTGCATGTAGCCATACAGGATTGCTGAGCCGACTTCGATATTGGCGGTCGGCTCCGTCAGATCATCCACATTCTTCAGCAGCCGTTTGTGGGCGCTCGGCACGACCTGCATCAGGCCGGTTGCGCCGTTTGCGCCTTTGGCCTTTTCCTTGAAGCGGGATTCGATCGAAATGATCGCGAGCAGCAGCGCCGGCGGCAGCGAGTATTTCGATGCCGCGGAGGTCACGGCAGTCGATATCTGCTCGGCTTTTTCCTTTGCCACGCCAAACTTCTGCGTGAGGTACGCAGAAATCTGGGCGACCTGCTCGTTCTCATCGGCCATCGCGCAGGGCGTCAGGCCGAATGAAAGCAGGATCAGGAAAAGGAGACGTCGCATGCTTCGATGGAAGACGGGGAAAGGTTGAATTATAGCGGCGGTAACAGGAAGTACCATATTGATCAGATGAAAGCCTTCGGCGAGCTTGCGGCAGCGCCCGACGCGACGTTGCAAGCCAGACCCGGCCGTGTACCATCGAGCGTCAGCGTTTCAACGCGGCCGGCGACCTGACGCGCGTCCGGCTGAGCCACGCTTCATCCTTTTCCTGCACGCAAAATGACCGGTAAACGCGCATCCCGCACGCCCCACGAACCACTCGAACTCGGCGGTTCCGTGTGGTTTCAGGCGGGTGAACAGACGCTTGGTGGCGCATCGCGGATCGCGCTCCTCGCGGCCATCCGCCAGACGGGATCGATTACCGGCGCGGCGCGTGCAGTTGGCATGAGCTACAAGGCCGCCTGGGACGCCATCGACACGATGAACAACCTGGCCGGCGAGCCGCTTGTCGTGCGCGCGACGGGCGGCAAGGGCGGCGGCGGCACGACGCTCACGCCGCGCGCCGTGCGTCTGATCGAGACGTTTCGTGCGGTTGAGCATGAGCACCAGCGATTTCTCGAACGGGCCGGCGCGGCGATCGAGCACTTCGCCAGCGACTGGCCATTGATCGGCAGGATCGGCATGAAAACAAGCGCACGCAACCAGCTGTTTGGCACGGTGTCCGCGATCACGCGCGGCGCCGTCAACGACGAAGTGTCGCTCGCGCTGCCAGGCGGGCAGACGATCGTCGCGGTCCTTACGCACGAAAGCACTGAGACACTCGGGCTTGCCGTCGGTGCGGCGGCTTTTGCGCTTGTGAAAGCGTCGTGGGTGATGCTGATGGTCGACGAAAGCGGCGGAGCGCCGGTGCGGCTCTCCGCACGCAATCAGTTGCGCGGCACGGTCGCAGCCGTGAAACGCGGGGCGGTCAATGCGGAAGTGTCGCTGGCGCTGGAGGGTGGCGTCGTCGTGACGGCGGTGGTCACGAACGGGAGCGTCGACACGCTCGGTCTCGTGGAAGGCACACCGGCGATCGCGGCGTTCAAGGCTTCGAGCGTGATTCTCGGCGTCAGCGACTGACCGAAGTCAGCATCAATACACGCTGCGCGCGTAGCCCGCGAACGCGGCGTGCGGCTGCACGCGGCCGTCGACGATGTGTACCACCTGGTCGCCAAACGCGGCGACATCGTCGGGGTCGTGCGTGATCAGCAGCATCGGAATGTCGAGCCGCGTCTGCAGGTCCGATAGCTCGCTTCGCATGCGTTGCCGCAGCGCGTAATCGAGCGCGGAGAACGGCTCGTCGAGCAGCAGCAGCTGCGGATGCGCAACCAGCGCGCGCGCCAGCGCAACACGCTGCTTCTGTCCGCCGGAAAGCTGCGCCGGATGATTGCCCGCGACGCCGCCAAGATCGAGCGCTTTCAGCCAGTAATCGACGTCCGGGTGGTGGACGCGCGCACGCGGATTGAGCCAGCCCGGGTGCAGCCCGAACGCGATGTTCTGCCGGACATTCAGATGCGGAAACAGCGCGTAGTCCTGAAACAGATAGGCGACCTTTCGTGACTGCGGCCTCAGATCGATGCCGCGCGCGCTGTCGAAGAGCGGCGCGCCATCAAGCATGATCGCGCCTTCGTCGGGATGCTGAAGGCCCGCGATCGCCTGCAGCGTGAGACTCTTGCCTGCGCCCGACGGACCGAACAGCACGACGCGCTGGTTCGTCGTCTCGAACTTGACGTCGAGGGTGAACCGGCGCTCGGCGGTCACGAAAGTCTGGCGGATGTCGACGGAGAGCGTCATGTCAGCGGGAGGTCAAAAGCGTGTGTTGCGGCACGAGCCGGCCCGCGAGCAGCAGGATCACGACGCACGTCACCGACGTCACCAGCACGAGGAAGTTGGCGGTGCTGTCGTCGCCGGCCTGCACGGCGGCGTACACGGCCACCGAAAGCGTCTGCGTGCGGCCGGGCAGATTCCCGGCGATCATCAGCGTCGCACCGAATTCGCCGAGCGCGCGTGCGAACGCGAGCAGCGTGCCCGCAAGAATGCCACGCGTAGCCAGCGGCAACGTCACGCGAAAGAAGATCGCGGCTTCGCTGACGCCGAGCGTGCGCGCGGCACGTTCGAGCTGTGGATCGACGGATTCGAACGCGGCGCGCGCCGACTTCAGCACGAGCGGAAACGCGACGATCATCGACGCGATCACCGCGCCCTGCCACGTGAACACGAGCTGGATGCCGATGCTGTCGAGCCAGCCGCCGATCGTGCCGCGCCGGCCCAGCACGACGAGCAGGTAATAGCCGAGCACAGTCGGTGGCAACACGAGCGGCAGCGTCAGCAGCGAATCGACGACATCGCGCGCGGCCGAGCGCCAGCGCGACAGCCCGAAGCCGGTCGCGACGCCGAACACGAGGTTGAGCGCGGTCGCCCAGCCTGCGACTTTCAGCGAGAGCAGAAGCGGAATCCAGGCTTGTTGCATGTTGAGCGGTTTCCGTTGCGAGCGGTTGCGGGCGCCAGTGTCAGTGCGCCGGCTTGAAACCGTACTTCGCGAGCACGGCCTGGCCGTCCGGCGACAGTACGTAGGCGATGAACGCCTGCGCCTCGGCCGCGTGATGGCTGCCTTCGACAAGCGCGATCGGATAGGTAACCGGCGTCTGCGTCGGCACGGTCAGCGCGACTTTCACGCGGTCGGGCATGACCGCCGCGTCGGTGCCGAACACGAAGCCGGCGTCGACTTCGCCGCGCGCCACGTAATCCAGGCTTTGACGCACGTTCGACGCGAGCACGCTCTTCGCGCTGACGGCGTCCCACACGCCGGCGCTTTTCAGCGCGCCTTCCGTGTAGCGGCCGACCGGCACCGAAGCTGGATCGCCGTAGGCGATGCGCTTGACGTCGGCGGTCGTCAGGTCACGCAGGTTCGCGGGCGTGAACCTGCTGTCCGACGGCACGATCAGCACGAGCGAGTTCGCCGCGAAATCCTGGCGCGTCGCCGGCACGACGACCTTCTGCTCCGTGGCCTTGTCCATCGCTTTCTGGTCCGCTGAGGCGAACACATCGGCGGGCGCGCCCTTCACGATCTGTTGCATCAACACATCCGATGCGCCGAAGTTCATCAGCACTTTCGTGCCCGGATGCTGCTTCTCGAACGCCTCGCCGACAGCCTTGAACGCGTTGGTCAAACTTGCCGCCGCCGATACCACAAGCTCGTCGGCACGGGCGTCGGCGCAGATCGCAATGGAAACGGCGCTCGCGGTGACAAGCGCGTGCTTCAGCAGACGGCGAAGGGAGATCGACATGAGTTCAGTAATCCGGTGAGAGCCGGACGAGCGTTGAAAAGCGCTATCGTAATATAGCTGCGGTTATAACGGTGGGGATGCTGGACATATTGAGGGCAGCATGAGCCTCATGCGTTGTTACCCGGTGTTACGCGTCGGTTGCGGCAGGAGGAGGGAGAAGGGTGTCGCGCGTACGTGACACGGGCGCGGGCGGCCGGTCGTGGCTGGCCTTCCAGCGCGCGCGAACGAATGGCCGGTCGTGGCCCGACACCTTGAGCGCGATGTGGGTAACCCAGCGCTGCGTCGGCACGCGCACGTCGTGCAACGTAACTGTCAGCGCGACGAGGCTGAGCGCCACCGCCGCCGCCGACAGCTGGCCGGGGCGCGCATGCCAGGCGGCGCGCACGAACAGTAACGCGGCACCCGCGCCGACGAGACAGCCCGTGACGGCTTCAGACGGCGAATGCGCCTCGAGCACCACCCGCGACAGCCCGACCGCGATGCCCGCGACGAGTCCGAGCAGTACGCCGGCAATGCGGATCGACCTGCGCGAAGGCAGCAGCATCAGGAACAGGGCGACGGGATAAACGGCCGTCGACAGCATCGCGTGGCCGCTTACGCCAGTGAAATCCAGTACGCGCACCCCGACGCCCCAGCCCAGAAACGCGAGCTTGGTAATCGTGACGACGCAAATCGCCGCGCCGAGCAGCCCCAACCACAGTGCCGCCATCCGCCAGGTGTAGCCGATCGCCAGCCACAGCGCGATGGCGATTGCGAGCGGCAGCGTGAGGCCGGCACCGCCGAGGCTGGTAATCGCGTACCACAGGTGAAGAGGCAGATCAGGCATGGCAGCAGCCGCGGCAGCGGCCACGGAGAATCCGGCAAAAATGAGGGTGATTAAACGCGAGCGTGTGCCGCCTGACAGACAAATGCAACAAGCGGGCTTAGCGCGCGGGCCGACAGCCGCCAGTATAAAGTGAGTACGGGCGATGCGGTCGCGGCATACCGATGCTCGCGATCGGCAGAGGACCAGACGCGGGTTTGGCAAGCGGTCAGCATCTTATGGGAATTGGTGTTATTGTGCATTGCACAACAATCCACCCATTCTGGCCCGGAACGGTCCCTTTTTGCGAGGTTTATCCGATGGCAAAAAGTCTGTCGAAACTCTGGCTGGGCGGTCTTAAGCGCCTGCTGGCCGCCCAAACGCAGCAAACCCGGGAATCCCTCAAGCGCACTGCAGTACGGCCGGTGCGTCCGGTAGCGAAACCGCCCGCCAAATTACGCACGGTCAAAACCCGCGACTTGCCGCACGCTGGAGCCCGCGAGTCGCGAGTGCGGCCGCGCGCCGCCGCATGGGCGAGCGGCGACTGGACGCGCTCATTCCATTCCGCGCCGGTCGCGCCTGGGCGCCTCGTCAATCACCTGTCGTATGGTTTGTATGTCCCGCCCGGGCGCGCGCTCAAAGGGCTGCCGCTCGTGGTGATGCTGCACGGCTGCACGCAGTCGGTCGACGAATTCGCCGAAGGGACGCGCATGAACCTGCTCGCCGACCGCTTCGGTTTTGCAGTCGTCTACCCTGAACAGTCGAAGCACGTTCACGCGCATCGCTGCTGGCACTGGTACGACGCGAGCGAGCATGCGGGCGGCGCGGAGGCGCGCGCGGTGGTGTCGCTGGTCGATTCGCTGGTGGAAACCTACCGTTTTGATGGCGAGCGGGTGTACGTCGCGGGGTTGTCCGCGGGCGCTGGGCTCGCTTCGCTGCTGGCTGTCGAATATCCAGAAAAGTTTGCGGCGGTGGCGCTCCACTCTGGTCCGGCGATGGGCGAAGCCCATTCAGGCATTACCGCGATGGACGTGATGCGGCGCGGAACGCGCCAGGATCCGGTCACACTGATCGACGCCGCCGTCGACGTCGATGCCTATCCCGGCATGCCGGCGATCATCATGCACGGCGATTCGGACAACGTCGTCGCGCCGGAAAACGCCGAGCAGCTGGCGGTCCAGTTCGCGCGCCTGAATGGCGTACTCGACGCGAATGGCGAGCAGCGCAGCGGCGAGGTGCGCGAAGAGCGCAAGGCCGGCGTCGTGACGCGCGACTACATCAAGAGCGGCCGACGCGTGGTGCGTCTGTGTCGCGTGCACGGGCTGGGCCACGCCTGGAGCGGCGGCGATGATGCCGTGCCATTCCATTCATCCAAAGGGCCGGATGCATGTGCGCTGATGTGGGAATTTTTCCGCTATCAGCGTCGCGCGGCCGAGGCTGTGCCGTCCCGCGCCGCTATTAGTGCGGCGGCTGCGCGGCAGGCGTAGCGCGCGTCCAACGGTCGCAGCAGGTAAACATGGCGCTCGATCAGGGTTTTCCCTATAATAAGGGTTATCCACTAGGAATAAACCCTTGTTCATCTTCGGAGTTGACCATGTATCTGCTGACCCGCCTGTTCCTGTTCCTCACGAAATCGCCCGACCAGATCGCCAAGGAATATAGCGACGCGTACCTGTCGGAAGCCACCGATCTGCATGATCTCGAATTCCGTATGCGCAAGCTGGATCGCGAAGCGAATCGCCGTCAGCCGTCGTGGATGAGCCAGCACTAAGCTTCCGCTTCAGTGCCGTCGTACCGAAGTAAAGCATCACGGTAGCACCGCAACACCGTAGTAGCAGGTCACTTTCCGAAGCGGGCCAGTGTGCGCTGACGCGCTTCGGCATGTTCGACCGCCGGTGACGGATAGTCTTTCCCCAACGTCACCCCCCATTTTTGCAACTGTTCGGCTCCCGCCAGCCATGGCGCGTGGATCCATTCCGATGGCACTCCGGACAGTTGCGGCAGATAGCGCTTGATGAAACGGCCCTGCGGGTCGAATTTTCCCGGCTGCGTGACCGGATTGAAGATCCGGAACCACGGTTGCGCGTCGCATCCTGTCGATGCCGCCCACTGCCATCCCCCGTTATTCGCCGAAAAATCGAAGTCGTTCAGCAGAACGGCGAAGTAGCGTTCTCCCCAACGTCAGTCGATACCCAGATCCTTGACGAGAAAGCTCGCCGTCACCGTCGATGGGATAAGCACCCGTCATTAGCAGTTCATTGTGGGGTGACGGCGCACGCGAAATAGCGGGCGTATGACCTGCCGACGATACCATCGAAGTCAAACAACGCGCGGACGCGCATCAATGCAAGCGACGCGCGGCCGGTCAGCGACGCCCTTCAGGCGCCACGCCGGCGAAGCGCGTCGTGCTCTACGTGCAGCCCGCGTGCAACTGCGCTCAGGCAACCTGCAGGCGCACAGCCACGTTGTTGCGCGTTGCGTTCGAGTACGGGCACACCTGGTGCGCGGCGTCGACGAGCTCGCGCGCAGCATCGGTTGCGAGGCCCGGCAGCGAAACGCGCAGTTCGATATCGAGTGCGAAGCCGCCGTTGTCATTCGGGCCGACGCCCACTTCTGCCGTCACGGTCGTATCCGCCGGGATCGCCTGCTTGCGCTGGCCGGCGACGAACTTCATCGCGCTCAGGAAACAGGCCGAGTAGCCGGCTGCGAACAGTTGCTCAGGATTGGTACCTTCCGCACCGTTGCCGCCGAGTTCGCGCGGGGCGGCCAGCTTCACGTCGAGAACCTTGTCCGACGATACCGCGCGGCCATCACGTCCACCGGTGCTCGTTGCCGTTGCCTTGTAAAGAATGCTCATTGTGTTGCTCCTTTAAAGTGGGTGCCACGCGGTGTGGCGGTCGCCATCGATCTGGCATGTCGATAAGATATCGCACTAATCATTAGTGTGCAAACTAATTTGGCTATCCCGGCGATAGACGGCAGGGTGCCGGCATTTAGCTCTCGTTGTAGTCGGTGAGCGTGGTGCGCAGGCGCGTCAGGTCGTCGCGCAATTTGAGGAGGAATTCGGGCGCCTGCTGGGTCGCGCAGAAGATTTCGGCAGGCACTTCACGGGCGGCGCGTTTGAGCGCGGTTCCAGCTTTGGTTAGCCGGATGTAGACAAGCCGTTCGTCCGTGACGCCGCGCTCCCGCTCGACGTAGCCTTGCGCTTCGAGGCGTTTGAGCAGCGGCGTGACGGTCGCCGAATCGAGATTGAGACGGGTTGCGATGTCCTTGACCGTGACGTCGTCCGCTTCCCAGAGCACCAGCATCGCGAGATATTGCGGGTACGTCAGCCCGAGTTTTTCGAGGATGGGCTTGTACGCCTTCGTCATCGCGAGCGACGTCGAGTAGAGCGCGAAGCAAAGCTGTTCGTCGAGCGTGAAGGGGAAAACCGGGCGCTGGGTCATGGTGCTTACCGTCCAGTAAGTGCGCGCGAATGGATCGCGCGCAAATCATTGTGCACCAATCGCGAATGGCTTGCGAGAGGCTGATGCTGCCCGGCAGGCAGCGGCGAAGCGCACCGCAAGCCACCAGCGCTGGCTGACACGCCCGGTGCGCTGACGGACGAACAGCAGCGCGAACGCCTGCTGCCCGTCGGGATCCTGCAAGCCGACAGGCTTAAGCTGCCGGCGTAGTGGGCGCGTCCGGCGCTTCGGGCGTCTGCACGCCGAAGCAGCCGCGATAGGTCGCGTAGA
Source organism: Paraburkholderia sp. GAS334 (assembly GCF_050436625.1). Taxonomy (NCBI): domain Bacteria; kingdom Pseudomonadati; phylum Pseudomonadota; class Betaproteobacteria; order Burkholderiales; family Burkholderiaceae; genus Paraburkholderia; species Paraburkholderia sp. GAS334. The sequence goes on from NZ_JBNDMO010000001.1 coordinate 345,111, forward strand.
ACGAGCAGTAGAGCATCGTCGTGACGACGATCGTCGCGGGCATCAGCACGACGAACGCGTACTCGGCGGCGCCGAGCGCCTGCATCAGCGCGGACAGCCCGAATGAAATCGTGATCGCCATTGCGAACCACAGCGCGCCAAACACGATGAACGCGCCGCGATTGCGCCAGCAGCTCACGAGGCTGAAAAACATCGCCTTCGCGGGCGGCACTTCGTGCCAGGTGATGAGTACCGGCGAGAACCAGAACAACATCGCGACCGGAATGTAGAACGCGAGAGCGGTCAGGACGGCGAGCGGAATGTCGCTGTTGACCATCGCTTCCGGTTCCATGCTGGTACCGCCAAGCATCACTTTCAGCAGCATGCCGCCGTCCGCGATCGCCGAACCTGCGAGTACCAGCGCCATCGCCACTACATACAGCACGCCGAGCATGGCGAGCCGCTTCGCGGCCGTGCCGCCATACGAGCGGAAGCCGTCGACGAGGATCGTCGGAAAGACCGGCTTGCCGGCGATCGTGTCGCGGCACGCCGCCATGAAGCCGACGGCCACACCCGGAATGACCGCGAGCGGCAGAAACCCGCCGATGATGGGGATCTGTGAGATCAGCATCATCGCGAGCAGATAGGTGAAGAACAGCGTCAGGAACGCGAGCGGATTCTTGCGGAACAGCCAGATACCCTGCCGGAACCAGACATAGCCGGCCTTCGCGGGAACTTCGATCAGTTGCATGAGGTATGGATGCCAGGAAGTGCAACGCCAGACAGGCGCTCGCGCAGGATGCGCTCGAAATGGCCTGGATCGTGCGGCTTCAGCATTTCGGCCGCACGGGGCATGTGAAAGTCATAGAGACGCGAGACCCAAAAACGGTACGCGCCCGCGCGCAGCATGTCATCCCAGTGACGGTTCTCTTCCGTCGTGAACGGCCGCACGGTCTGGTAGGCGCGCAGCATCGCCTCGACGCGCGGCATGTCGAGCGCGCCTGTTGTGAGATCAGTGCACCAGTCGTTCACCGTGACGGCGACGTCGAAGAGCCACTTGTCGCAGCCGGCGAAGTAGAAATCGAAAAAGCCGCCGAGGCGCACCTCATGGCCGCTTTCCGGCGCCGCGTGCGCGAACAGGACGTTGTCGCGGAACAGGTCGCAGTGGCACGGGCCCTCGGGCAGCGCGGCGTAGTCGTCGGAGGCGAAGAAGGCCTTCTGATGCGCGAGTTCCGTGGTCAACAGGTCGCGTTGTGCGCCGCTCAGGAACGGCGCCACCGCCGGCACGGTTTCCTGCCACCAGGCGAGGCTGCGCAGGTTCGGTTGATGATTCGGGAAAGCGCGTCCGGCGAGGTGCATGCGCGCCAGCATCTGGCCGACTTCGATGCAGTGCTCTTCGCGCGGCGCGAGTTCCGGCGCGCCTTCAAGACGCGTGACGATTGCAGCGGGCTTGCCGTGCAGCAGGCCGAACAGCGCGCCGTCGTCGCGCGGCATCGGGTCCGGCACGGGCACCTTGTGCGCGGCCAGATGGCGCATCAGATCCAGATAGAACGGCAGCTGTTCAGCCGTCAGCTTTTCGAAAATCGTGAGGACGTATTCGCCGCGCGTCGTCGTCAGAAAGAAGTTGCTGTTTTCGATGCCGGACTGGATGCCGCGAAAATCGACGACTTCGCCGAGATCGTAATGACGCAGCCAGTGAGCGAGTTGGGTGTCGGTGACAGCGGTGAAGACGGCCATGCGGGAAAAGGTGGAATCAGGTTGGTCGGACTGACGCGTGCGGGCAGTGCATTCGGAACGGCGACAGGCAAGGGCGAAAGCCGGCGAGCACTGTGCGCGCCAGCGATGCGGGCAGGCAGCGCACACGCGCTGCCGGTGCAAGATCAGTAATGCAGGTTCACCGACGGCAGGCGTGTGCTGGCGCGACCGTTGTCACGCACCTGCGGCGACGTGTCGGGCGACGCGCTCATCTGATAGCGCGTGCCGAAGTTCGAATGCACGTCGATCTCGACTGGCTTGCCCTTGTCACGGTACTCGGTGATTTCCGTGCCGCTGCCGCTGCGCTCGTAGAAACTCGGCGTACGCGGCTGGTTGATTTCCACTTTGGAACTGACTTGTGCGGCTGGACGGTTGATTGCCTCCAGATCCGGCAAGCCGGCCCGTTCGTTGGCGGCGTGGGCCTCGGCGGCAGCCTGGGCGTCGGCGGCGGGCTGTGCGGCCATCGCGACGCCGCTACAGGCGAGCGTCAGCGCAACGGCGACGGGAAGGAGCGGCTTCATGGTAATTCTCCGGGTAGGTGCCCCGATTCTAGCAAATCCGACCTGCCAGAAGGGCGTGACCGCCTTATTTTGCGCTGCTTTCGCGACACTCGCCGGGTTTTTCGACGCCCTTCGCACGTGCGGGTGGCCACATCTGGATGCGTTATTTCCGTGGTAATGTCGTCTCATCAAATGAGGCAATTGAAGATGAACAACGACACGACCCCGCGCACTGTGCAGACGCCCGCCAGCGACTTCCCGACCGAGTCATTCGAAGACGCCACCGAGGCGGTCACGCGTCTGTCCGCCATTTACGAAGCCAACACCTCGTTCCTGCGCGACGCCTTCGCGCGCTACCGCCGCAACGAGCCGTTCGAACGCCGCGTGCGGGCGTGCTATCCGTTCGTGCGCATCCGCACCGAGGTCAACACGCATGTCGATTCGCGCCGCTCATACGGTTTTGTCGCTGGCCCGGGCGTGTTCGAAACAACCGTGACGCGGCCCGACCTGTTCGGCAACTACTATCGTGAGCAGCTTCGTCTGCTGACGAAGAACCATCATGTCGCGATCGAAGTCGGCGTATCGCAGCATCCGATTCCGATTCACTTCGCGTTCGCGGAAGGTATTCATCTGGAAGGCGATCTCGACCGCGACCGTCTGCTCGCGATGCGCGACGTGTTCGATACGCCCGATCTCGCGCTGCTCGACGATCGCATTGTCAACGGGACGTATGAACCGCCGCCGGGCGAGCCGCATCCGCTTGCGCTGTTCACGGCGGCGCGCGTCGATTTTTCGCTGCATCGGCTGAAGCACTACACGGCGACGTCGCCCACGCACGTGCAGAATTACGTGCTGTATACGAACTACCAGTTCTATATCGACGAGTTCGTGAAGCTCGGCCGCACGATGATGGCGCACACCGATGACGAAGATCTGCGCGCGTATCGCAGCGAATACACGTCGTTTGTCGAGCCAGGCGATGTGGTCACGTACAACGCGAATATTGGCGAGCAGCAGGACGAAGGCACTGCGCCGCCGCGTCTGCCGCAGATGCCCGCCTATCACCTGAAGCGCGCCGACGGCAGCGGCATCACGATGATCAACATCGGCGTCGGTCCGTCGAACGCGAAGACGATTACTGATCACATTGCGGTGCTCCGTCCGCACGCGTGGATCATGCTCGGCCACTGCGCTGGCCTGCGTAACACGCAGCGGCTTGGCGACTATGTGCTCGCGCACGGCTATGTGCGCGAGGATCACGTACTCGATGACGATCTGCCGCTGTGGGTGCCGATTCCGGCGCTCGCGGAAGTGCAGGTTGCGCTGGAGCGCGCGGTCGCCGAAGTGACGAAGCTCGAGGGCATCGAACTTAAGCGCGTGATGCGTACGGGCACGGTGGCGAGCGTCGACAACCGCAACTGGGAACTGCGCGATCATCGCGAGCCGGTGCAGCGGCTGTCGCAAAGCCGCGCGGTCGCGCTCGATATGGAAAGCGCGACGATCGCGGCAAACGGCTTCCGCTTCCGCGTGCCGTATGGCACGTTGCTGTGCGTGTCGGACAAGCCGCTACACGGTGAACTGAAGCTGCCCGGCATGGCGGACCAGTTCTATCGCGGGCAGGTCGACCAGCATTTGCAGATCGGCGTGAAAGCGATGGAAATTCTGCGGACCAACGGGTTGCATCGGTTGCATAGCCGCAAGCTGCGCAGCTTCGCCGAGGTCGCGTTCCAGTAACGCGGGTTTCCGTAAAGTTTTGCGTGAGGATCAGAGCTGGCCGAATCCCGTCAGGCCGATGAGGCTGCCGGCGGCCAGCAACCACAGCGGATGGATCCGTGTGCGCCACGCGAGCGCGGCGCACACGCCGGTAGTGATCCACGCGATCCACGTCGTGTCCGACGCCTGTGCGATCAGCACGGCGCTCGCCGCGACGATCCCCGCTGTGACAGGTATGAGCGCCTTCTGCACCATCGCGCGCCACGGGCGGTCCTTGAAACGCTCCCATCCATGCAGCACGAGAATCGTCACCACCGACGACGGCCCGAACTTCGCCACCGATGTCACGAGCATTCCCGCCCAGCCTGCCACATGCCAGCCGACGAGCGTCACCACCATCAGGTTCGGACCCGGTGCGGCCTGCGCAAGCGCGAACAATGCGCTGAATTCGCTGGCGGGCATCCAGTGATGCACATCGACCACCTGCCGCTGCATCTCAGGAAGAATCGTGTTGCCGCCGCCGAACGCGAGCAGCGACAGCTGGCTGAAAATCGCGGCGAGTGAGATGAGGGTATCGATCATCGTGCGGCCCTCGCGGCGACAAGAATGCTGAGTGGTGTGAGAACGAGCATCGTCGGCAGCAATGGAAAACGCAGGATCGCGATCGCAATGAAGCCGATCGCCGCGATGGTCGCGGCAGCGGGGTCGCGACGCAGCGGCAGCAGGATTTTCACGGACATCGCGACGAGCAGACCCGCTGCGGCAGCGGAGAGTCCGGCGAAAAGGTGCCGTACGTGTGGGTCATTCTGCGTGCGTTCATAGAACACGCCGAGCGCGATGACGATAAGCGATGGCCCTGCTATCAGGCCAAGCACAGCGGCGAGCGCGCCGGACACGCCGCGAAAGCGCATGCCGACCGCGACTGAAAGGTTAATGACATTTCCACCGGGCAGAAACTGGCAGAGGCCCAGCAGATCGGTGAATTCGGCGGAAGACAGCCAGCGTCGCTGTTCCACGAGCGCGCGTCGCGCATGCGGCAGCGCGCCGCCAAACGAGATCAGACCGAGGCCGAGAAAGCCGCGAAACAGGTCGCCGAGGCCCGGCGTCGGCGCCAGCGCTGTGGCGGCAGTGTCGTGATTCATGTTCGATCGCGGTGAGGTCTGAAGCTGTGGAGGTTAGCGCGCTTCATCCTTTGCGCAAAACGATTTTTGCGGCGTCGCCTTGTGATCTAGAATCACAAGCATGGCTCGCGAACTTCCTCCCTTTGCCGCGCTGCGCGCTTTTGAGGCCGCTGCACGGCACGAAACCTTTACGGCCGCCGCTGACGAACTCTATGTGACGCACGGTGCAATCAGCCGTCAGGTTGCGGCGTTCGAAGCATGGGTCGGTGTGCAGGTGTTTCATCGCAACGGCAAGCGCGTACGGCTTACCGACGACGGCCGCCGCTACCTCGCCACCGTGCAGGCCGCGTTCGACAGCATCGCGATCGCGACGGAACAGCTTCGCGATACGGGTGTAGTGCATGTGCTGCGTGTGAATGCGTTGCCGACGTTCGCGATGAAATGGCTGCTGCCGCGCCTGAGCCAGTTCCAGCGCATGGCGCCTAACGTGGAGTTGCGGCTGGCCACCTCGAACGCACCCGTCGAAACGCTCGAGAACTTCGATGTGGCTGTGCGGCGCGGGCCTGCGCACTGGTCCAACTGCGCAAGCGGCCATTTTCTTGAGGAGACGGAGATACCTGTATGCAGTCCCGCCTTGCTGCAGCGCTCGCCGATCAACGTCGCTGACGATCTCGCGAAGCACGTGCTGCTGCATTCGGACACGCGTCCGGATGCATGGCGTAACTGGCTTGCCGCAGCGGGTGTGAAGGCGAAGTGCCGCAAGAAGCAGTCTTTCGATCACTTCTATCTTGCGTTGCAGGCTGCAGTGGATGGTCTCGGCGTGGCGCTCGGGCCGTTGCCGTTGCTGGCGGAGGAACTGGCTTCAGGACGCCTGGTGGTGCCGCTCGACGGCCCGCGCATCGATGCGCGGGGCTACTGGTGGGTCGCGCGGCGCGAAGTGGCTGACGCGCCGCTCGTCGCGCAGTTTTGCCGCTGGCTCGAATCGCAGGCCGGGCCTGAATGACAAAACGGGCAGCACATGGCCACCCGTTAAGCACCCGCCAGCATCAGAGATAGAACATCCGGTCTTCGTCCGACTTCGCCGGCGGCTGTTCGCCTTCGTCGCGATCTTCATAGAACGCGAGCACGGCTTCGAGCACCTGTTCCGGGTCGTCGATGACCTGCATCAGGTTCATGTCGTCGGGATTGATGAGACCCATCGGCACCAGCGAATCTTTGAACCACCCAAGCAGACCGCTCCAGAATTCGCCGCCGACGAGAATGATCGGCACGTGACGCGACTTCTTCGTCTGGATGAGCGTCAGCACTTCGGCGAGTTCGTCGAGTGTGCCGAAGCCACCCGGCATCACGATCACCGCATCCGAGTTCTTCACGAACGTGACCTTGCGCGTGAAGAAGTGACGGAAGCGCAGCGAGATGTCCTGCCACTGGTTGCCCGATTGCTCGTGCGGCAGTTCGATGTTCAGGCCGACCGAAGGCGCCTTGCCTGCATGAGCGCCTTTATTGGCCGCTTCCATGATGCCGGGACCGCCACCGGAGATCACAGCAAAGCCCGCGTCGGACAGTCTGCGCGCGATCTGCGTGGCGAGTTTGTAGTAGGGCGAGTTCGGTTTCAGGCGCGCTGAGCCATAGATGCTCACAGCCGGGCGGATCTCCGAGAGGTACTCGGTCGCCTCGATAAACTCTGCCATAATCGTGAACATCTGCCACGATGCGCGGGCCTTCTTGGCTGTCGCGCGCTCTTGATCTGCGAGTGATCGCAGACTCGGAATCAACTTTCTTTTGTTCATAATGCCTGAAGAACGAGTCCTGGAAACTGATCTGAAAACCAAGCCGGGAACTGGGCTGGAAGGTAAGACCCTTCTACTGGTGGACGGTTCGAGTTATCTGTACCGCGCCTACCATGCGATGCCTGATCTGCGCGGCCCCGACGGCGGGCCCACGGGTGCGCTCTACGGAATGATCAACATGCTTCGCCGCATGCGCAAGGAAGTTACGGCAGAGTATAGCGCGTGCGTGTTCGATGCCAAGGGCAAAACGTTTCGCGACGACTGGTATCCGGACTACAAGGCGAACCGGCCCTCGATGCCCGATGATCTGTCGAAGCAGATCGAGCCGATTCACGTCGCCGTGCGCGCGCTCGGCTGGCCGTTGCTGATGATCGACGGCGTCGAAGCCGACGATGTCATCGGCACGCTCTGCTGCGCCGCTGAAAAACACGGTATGAACGTGATCGTGTCGACGGGTGATAAAGACCTGGCGCAGCTCGTGACGGATCATGTCACCCTCATCAACACGATGACGAACGAAACGCTCGACCGTGCCGGGGTGATCGCCAAATTTGGCGTGCCGCCGGAGCGGATCGTCGATTATCTGTCGTTGATCGGCGATACCGTCGATAACGTGCCTGGCGTCGAGAAGTGCGGTCCGAAGACGGCCATCAAATGGCTCACGCAATACGAAACGCTCGATGGCATCGTCGCACACGCGGACGAAATCAAAGGTGCGGTAGGAGACAATCTGCGACGGGCGCTCGATTTTCTGCCGATGGCGAAAAAGCTCGTCACCGTCGACACGAATTGCGACCTGGCAGACCACGTCGTGTCGATCGCGGAAACGCTGCCTGCGCGCCCGGAATCACGCGAGGAACTACGCAACGTGTTCACGCGTCACGGCTTCAAGACGTGGCTGCGCGAAGTGGAAATCGCCGATGCGGTTGAAGGGCCTGAGACCGATGCGCCGCCCGCACCGACCATCGAAGGTCCGGGCGAGCGCGAATACGCCACAGTGCAAACGTGGGAGCAGTTCGACGCGTGGCTCGCAAAGATCAATGCCGCGGAGATCACCGCGTTGGATACGGAAACCACGTCGCTCGATCCGATGACGGCGCAACTGGTTGGTTTGTCGATTGCCGTTGAGCCGGGCAAGGCCGCGTACATTCCGGTAGCACATCGCGGGCCGGATGCGCCCATGCAGCTGCCGCGCGATGAAGTACTCGCAAAACTCAAGCCGTGGCTCGAAAGCGCTGACAGAAAGAAGGTCGGCCAGCATCTGAAGTACGACGAACAGGTGTTCGCGAATTACGGCATCGAGATGAACGGCATCGAGCACGACACGCTGCTGCAGTCGTATGTGCTGGAGTCGCATCGTCCGCATGACATGGATAACCTCGCGCTGCGTCATCTTGGTCTGAAGACGATCAAGTATGAAGATGTCGCGGGCAAGGGCGCAGGCCAGATCGGCTTCGACGAAGTCGCGCTCGAACAGGCCGCCGAATACGCAGCCGAAGACGCCGATATCACGTTGCGTCTGCATCAGACGCTGTATCCGCAGATCGCGGCGGAGAAAGACCTCGATCACGTCTATCGCGCGATCGAGCTGCCGACCGCACGTGTATTGCGCAAGATGGAGCGCACGGGCGTGCTGATCGACGCCGAAAAGCTGCGTATTCAAAGCGCCCAGATCGCGACGCGTCTGGTCGAGCTCGAAACTGAAGCGTATGTGCTGGCCGGCGGCGAATTCAATCTTGGCTCGCCGAAACAGATCGGCCAGATTTTCTTCGAGAAGCTCGAACTGCCGGTCGTCAAGAAAACGCCGAGCGGCGCACCTTCAACCGATGAAGACGTGCTGCAGAAGCTCGCCGAAGACTATCCGTTGCCGAAGATCCTGCTCGAACATCGCGGGCTGTCGAAGCTGAAGTCGACCTATACCGACAAGCTGCCGCGCATGGTGAACGCAGAGACCGGCCGCGTGCATACGAACTATGCGCAGGCCGTCGCAGTGACGGGGCGGCTGGCGTCGAACGATCCGAACCTGCAGAACATTCCCGTGCGCACGACCGAAGGGCGGCGTATCCGCGAAGCGTTTATTGCGAAGCCGGGACACAAGCTCGTGTCGGCGGATTATTCGCAGATCGAGCTGCGCATCATGGCGCACATCTCGGGCGACGAATCGTTGCTGCGCGCATTCGCGCAGGGCGAAGACATCCACCGCGCAACGGCTGCCGAAGTGTTCACGGTGACGCCGATCGAAGTGTCGAACGACCAGCGGCGGATCGCGAAGGTGATCAACTTCGGTCTGATCTACGGGATGAGCTCGTTCGGTCTTGCGTCGAACCTCGGCATCACGCGTGATGCGGCGAAGCTGTATATCGACCGCTATTTCCAGCGCTATCCGGGTGTCGCGCGCTATATGGACGAAACACGCCTGAGCGCCAAGTCGAAGGGTTACGTCGAAACGGTGTTCGGCCGGCGTCTGTGGCTGCCTGAGATCAATGGTGGCAATGGTCCGCGTCGCCAGGCGGCGGAACGCGCCGCGATTAACGCGCCGATGCAGGGCACGGCGGCTGACCTGATCAAGCTGTCGATGATCGCTGTGCAGAACTGGATCGAAGATTCGAAGATCGGCACGCGCATGATCATGCAGGTCCACGATGAACTGATCCTCGAAGTGCCAGACAGCGAACTGTCCGAGGTGCGCAAGCGTTTGCCTGAGCTCATGTGCGGCGTGGCCCAGCTAAAGGTGCCGCTCGTCGCGGAAGTCGGCGCGGGCGCGAACTGGGAAGAGGCGCATTGATGAAGCGCTGACCGGTGCCGAAGCGGCACGATATCGTCGCGCACATGACACACATGTGATTTGATGGCTTGTGACAAAGCGCGTTGCTCGCAGACAATCGTTAAAGGACGGCCGGTGGCGGATGGCGTATTCATACGCGACCTGCGCCGTCCCCTGACGCACAACCCCCGGTAAGCACGGAGAGTCTCGATGCATCGTTTCATTATCGTTGGTGGCGGGGCAGGCGGTCTGGAGCTGGCGACACGTCTTGGTGATCGCTACGCTTCGAACAGCAAGAAGAGCGCGGCGAAAGCGCAGGTGACGCTGGTCGACCGCTATCCGACTCACATCTGGAAGCCACTATTGCATGAAGTGGCGGCCGGCAGCATGGATCCGTTCACGCAGGAACTCGAATACGCGGCGCAGGCGCGCTGGCACGGCTTCGAGTTCCAGCAGGGCGAACTGGCCGGGCTCGACCGGACGGCAAAGCGCATCACACTCTCAGCCGTCGCGGACGACGACGGCGCTGAGCTTCTTCCCCAACGCGACCTCGAATACGACACGCTGATCATCGCGATCGGCAGTACGACGGCTTTCTTCGGCGTCACGGGTGCGCCTGAGTATTCGATCGCGCTCGATACCGTCAGCCAGGCCGAGCGCTTTCGCAAACGTCTGATCGCGGCGTGCATGCGTGCGGAGCACCAGGCGCATGAGTGCGTCGAATCCGGGCCCGGCACATCGCCTTCGACGGAACCGCGCATTCAGGTGGCGATTGTCGGCGGTGGCGCGACGGGCGTCGAATTGTCGGCGGAACTGCGCAATACGGCGCAGGTGTTGTCCGCGTATGGCCTGCACAAGCTCGACCCGCGTCACGACGTCGGTATCGTGCTGATCGAGGCAGGGCCGCGCATTCTGCCGGCGTTGCAGGAGCGCGTCTCGACGGCGACCGCCGAACTGCTGACCAAGCTTGGCGTGAAGGTAATGATCGGCGAGACGGTGGCGGAAGTGGCGCCTGGCATCGTGCGCACGGCGAGCGGCCAGACTGTGCGCGCCGATCTGACCGTATGGGCCGCGGGCATCAAGGCGCCGGCAATCCTGGGCCAGCTCGATGGCCTGCCTGTCAATCGACTGGGCCAGCTGTCGGTGCGCCGTACGCTGCAGACCGAAATCGACGACAACATCTTCGCGCTCGGCGATTGCGCAGCATGCGTATGGCCTGGCAACGAGCGCAATGTGCCACCACGCGCGCAGGCGGCACACCAGCAGGCGAGTTTTCTGATGAAGTCGTTTGCCGCGCGGCTCGAGAACAGGCCGCTGCCTGAATTTACCTATCGCGACTTCGGCTCGCTGGTGTCGCTGGGGCACTTCAGCGCTGTCGGCAACCTGATGGGCGGCGTGATCGGCGGCAACATGCTGATCGAAGGGCTGTTCGCGCGATTCATGTACATGTCGCTGTATCGTCTGCATATTGCCGCGCTTCACGGCTATCCGCGGATGGTGCTCGATACGTTCGCGCACTGGCTGCGTCGCTCGACGTTGCCGCGCGTCAAGCTTCACTGAGCATCGTCGAGCTTTACGACGGGTTCGCGGGCTTCTGCAGCGGGGTTGTCGGCAGTTGTATCCTGTCGCCTCCACCTCGCCGGTCACCAGGAGCCCGTATGCTGAACCCCGATGTCGACAGTCTGGTGCCTCACGTTCCATTCAATCGCCGCACGTTCATCAAGGCCGCGCTCGGCACGGGTTTCGCGGCCGCCGTGCTGCCGGTCTCCGCTCAGACCATCCACACCGATACAGAAGGGCTCGAAGCCGGCGAGATCGGCGTGCGGTCCGGCGACACGCTGGTGCCGGCGTACCGCGCGCAGCCTAAGGGCAAGACGCATCTGCCGGTGATCATCGTCATCCACGAGGCGTTCGGCGTGCACGAACATATCGCCGATGTCTGCCGGCGCTTTGCCAAACTCGGTTATCTGGCGATCGCGCCCGATCTGTTCACGCGCCAGGGCGATCCGATGGCCTATCCGACGGTCCAGCAATTGAGCGATCAGCTTCTGTCGAAGGTGCCGGACGATCAGGTGATGGGTGATCTCGATGCAACGCTCGCCTGGGCGGGCGAGCATGGCGGCGATCTGAAGCGGGTGGGCATCAACGGATTCTGCTGGGGCGGCCGGATTGCGTGGCTGTACGCTGAGCACAATCCTCACGTGAAGGCGGCGGTTTCCTGGTATGGGCGTGTGGCCGGCGACAAGACGCAGATGACGCCGGCAAATCCGCTCGATCTGGCAGGCAATCTGCGCGTGCCGGTGCTGGGCCTGTACGGGCTGCAGGATCAGGGCATCCCGCAGGACACGCTTGAGCAAATGAAGCAGGCAATCGCGCAGGATCCGCCGCCAGCGAGTGGCTCGCAGTTCGTCGTGTACGACGATGCTGGGCATGCGTTCTTTGCTGATTATCGTCCGAGCTATCGCAAGGCCGATGCCGAGGACGGCTGGCGTCGTGCGCAGGCGTGGTTCAGGCAGCATGGCGTCGCTTGAACTGCGCACATTGCGCCCGGAGCACACTTGTTTCAGTGACGTTGGTCCCTGGAAAGCAAAAGCGCCGCTCGCAGCGGCGCTTTTGTTGTTGCCTGACGTGACCTGAACCAGTGTGGCTTACGGATTTGCCCCGGTCGCCACCGGCCGCGAAGGATCCGCACTCCACTCACTCCACGAGCCAGGATAAAGCGCCGCGCCGTGCAGACCGGCCACTTCCATGGCGAGTATGTTGTGACAGGCGGTCACGCCCGAGCCGCACTGCAGCACGACGCGATCCGGCGTGGTGGCCGCCAGCAGCGTGCCAAACTCTTCGCGTAGCGAGTGCGCCGGCTTGAAACGGCCGTCGGTGGTCAGGTTGTCCTTGAAGTAGCGGTTCAGTGCGCCCGGAATGTGCCCGCCGACCGGATCGATCGTCTCGTTTTCGCCGCGATAACGGTCCGGCGCGCGCGCGTCGACGACCGTCAGTTCATGCACAGTCAGATTGCGGAGGATGGCCTGCGCGTCGGTTGTCACCGAAAGCGGCGCGCCAGGCGTGAAATTCCCCTTTGTTTTCGCCGGAATGTCCTGTGTCAGCGGGTGCCCCGCGGCCTCCCAGGCCGGTAGTCCGCCGTCGAGAACCGCAACCGAATCGTGGCCGACCCAGCGCAGCAGCCACCAGAGACGCGCCGCGTACATCCCACCCTGCGCGTCATAAGCCACAACCTGCTTCCCATTCGAGAGCCCATGCGCGGCGAGCGTTTCGACCAGCTTCGCCCGATCGGGCAGCGGATGGCGCCCATTGGTGCCCGTCTTCGGACCGGACAGGTCGCGATCGACGTGCAGATACTGCGCGCCGGCGATATGTCCGGCGGCGTAAGCTTTCTCGCCAGCGTCCGTATCGCCCAGATCGAAGCGGCAATCGAAGACCAGCACGCTGCCCGGTGCGGCGGCGAGGCATTCCGCGAGGTTCGTGGCTGAGATCAGCGTGGTGTAGTGAGTGTGCGGCATGACAACTCCTGAGACTGGCGTTTCCGGCGCGGCCGGCTGACGTTGTTAGTCTAAACAAAAAAAGACGGGCCGAAGCCCGTCTTTCCGTCGATTCGCACTTGCCTGCCCGCAATGGGCGACTGCTGATCAGATCGCGCCGAGTTCGCGGCGCAGAAACTCGTGGAAGTGCTGCATGCCGTCTTCCATCGGGCTCTGATACGGCCCGACCTGCGATTCGCCGCGTTCCATCAGCGCGCGGCGCCCGGCGTCCATGCGTTCGGCGATTTCGTCGTCCTCGCGGGCCGTTTCCATATAGGCGGCGCGCTCGGCTTCGACGAATTCCCGCTCGAAGAGCGTGATTTCCTCAGGGTAATAGAACTCGACGACGTTCGTTGTTTTCTGCGGACCACGCGGAATCAGCCACGACACCACCAGCACGTGCGGATACCACTCGATCATGATGCCCGGGTAGTACACCATCCAGATTGCGCCAAACTCCGGCGGCGTGCCGTTGCGGAAGCGCAGGACTTCGTCGTGCCACTTGCGGTAGGTCGGGCTGCCCGGCTGTTCGAGATCCTTGTGGACGCCGACTGTTTGCACGCTGTACCACTCGCCGAATTCCCACGTCAGGTCGTCGCACGAAACGAAGCTGCCGAGGCCCGGATGGAACGGCGCGACGTGGTAATCCTCCAGATAGACCTCGATGAAGGTCTTCCAGTTGTAGTTGCACTCGTGGACTTCGACGTGATCGAACATGAAGCCCGAAAAGTCGAAATGCCGCTTCGTGCCGAGCCGTGCCAGATCTTTCGCGACGTCGCGCCCCTGCGACTCGAACAGCAGGCCCTGCCAGTTCTGCAGCGGCGTGGCGCCGAGATTCAGGCAGGGGTTGTCAGCGAAATGGGGTGCGCCAAGGAGTTGACCGTTCAGGTCATACGTCCAGCGATGCAGGGGGCAGACGATGTTCTCCGTCTGGCCGCGGCCGTTGAGCATGATTGCCTGGCGGTGTCGGCACACGTTCGACAGCAGTTCGACCTGCGACTGCTGGTTACGGACGAGCACACGCCCCTCGCTCTCGCTGGGCAAGGCAAAATAATTCCCCGCTTCGGGCACCATGAGATCGTGGCCGATGTAGCGAGGACCTTTCCTGAAAAGGGTGTCGATTTCGCGCGTAAGAAGCGCTTCGTCAAAGTAAGCCGTGACTGGCAACTGGCTGTGAACAGACTTCAGCTGCAATGCATTGCTCAGATTGGACATTCCCACTCCCGATGAAAACGTGAAAGCAGTGAACAACCCAACCATCGAAGATTCGATTTAGGGAGCCCGCGATTATACCCGTTTCCCCTTTCCTGGGGCGCTTAAGTGCCTGATTTGGGTCAAAATTGTTACGAAAGTTGCCAATTTCGCCGTGCAATCGACCGCTTTTTTTCTATCGGGTGCAAGCTGTCGGATAGTTGGCCTGAGCCCACGATCGGGTCGGGATTTGCGCTTTTGCCGTAGAATGTCCGACTTGTTTTAATTTTGCGACGACTCATGGCGAAGACCGCATCGAACGACACCGCTGTAGCACCTGTACAGGACGCAAGCGGCGTGCCGCTGCCCGACAACTACGAGGCGGCGGTGGCGGAGCTCGAAGGTCTTGTCGGACGCATGGAAGGCGGCAGTCTGAGCCTCGAGGAATCGTTGTCCGCTTATCGGCGCGGCGCGACACTCGTGGCCTTCTGTCAGCAGCAACTGGAAAAGGTCGAGCAGCAGGTTCGCGTTCTCGATGGCGAGACGCTCAAGCCGCTGCCGACGAACGCCGCAGGCACAGCCGCTGGGGAGAGCGGAGACGACCTATGACTTTCGAACAATGGATGCGATCGGTACTCGATCGCGTCGAGACGGCACTCGATCATTACCTGCCGGTACAGACGACTGAACCCGCCACGCTTCACGAAGCAATGCGTTACGCCGTACTCGGTGGCGGCAAGCGCGTACGTCCGCTGCTCGTTCATGCCGCCGGTGAGTTGACGGATGCGCGTCCCGAATGCCTCGATGCGGCGGCGTGCGCGCTCGAAATGATCCACGTCTACTCGCTCGTTCACGACGACATGCCGTGTATGGACGACGACGCACTGCGTCGCGGCAAGCCGACGGTACACGTCAAATATGACGAACCGACAGCACTGCTCGTTGGCGATGCGCTGCAGTCGCAGGCTTTCGTTACGCTGACGGACGCTGTGCTCGCGCCCGCGCAACAGGCCGCGCTCGTGCGTGAACTGGCGCTGGCCAGCGGCTCGATCGGCATGGCCGGCGGTCAGGCGATCGATCTGGCGAGCGTCGGCCATACGCTGACGCGCGCGCAGCTCGAAACGATGCACCGGATGAAAACCGGCGCGTTGCTGCGTGGCTCGGTGCGGATGGGTGCGCTGGCGGGCACGACGCCGTCGGTGGATGCAATGAAGTCGCTGGACGTGTATGCCGCTGCTGTGGGCCTGGCGTTTCAGGTCGTCGATGACATTCTCGATGTGACGACCGATTCCGCCACGCTCGGCAAAACCGCAGGTAAAGACGCGAAGGACGGCAAGCCGACCTACGTGTCGATCATTGGGCTCGATGCGTCGCGTGCGCTTGCCGCACAGCTACGCACGGACGCACACAACGCACTCGTGCCTTTTGGCGCGCGTGCGCAGCGTCTGGCCGAGCTCGCTGACCTGGTCGTAGACCGGGTGAGTTAAAAACGCGAAAGCCCGCCGCCGCGCACGATTCACGTGGGGTGCGCGTTACGAAGTGCGGGCGCGTAAGTTTTCCTACAATGGAACGACGATGTACGACTTGCTGAAAACCATCGACGACCCGGCAGCCCTGCGCCGCCTCGATCGCCGCCAATTGCAACCGCTTGCAGACGAGTTGCGTGCCTTTGTGCTCGACAGCGTCTCGAAGACGGGCGGCCACCTGTCGTCCAATCTCGGGACGGTCGAACTGACCATCGCGCTGCATTACGTGTTCGATACCCCGCGCGACCGGATCGTCTGGGACGTCGGCCATCAAACCTATCCGCACAAGATCCTGACGGGCCGCCGCGACCAGATGCACACGCTGCGTCAGCAGGGTGGCATCTCGGGTTTCCCGAAGCGCGACGAGTCGGAATACGACACGTTCGGCACGGCGCACTCGAGCACGTCGATCTCCGCTGCGCTCGGCATGGCGGTCGCGAGCAAGCTGCAGGGCGACAACCGCATGGGCATCGCCGTGATCGGCGACGGCGCGATGACGGCCGGCATGGCGTTTGAAGCGATGAACAACGCGGGCGTCGAGGACGACGTGCCGCTGCTCGTCATCCTCAATGACAACGACATGTCGATTTCGCCGCCGGTGGGCGCGCTGAATCGCCATCTCGCGCGTCTGATGTCGGGCCGCTTCTACGCTGCCGCGCGTGCAGGCGTCGAACGCGTGCTGCGCGTCGCGCCGCCGATGCTCGACCTTGCCCGCAAGCTCGAAGAGCACGCGAAGGGCATGATCGTGCCGGCTACGCTGTTCGAAGAGTTCGGCTTCAACTACATCGGGCCGATCGACGGTCACGATCTCGATTCGCTGATCCCGACGCTGCAGAACATCAAGGAACTGCGCGGTCCGCAATTCCTGCACGTCGTGACGAAGAAAGGCCAAGGCTACAAGCTGGCCGAAGCCGATCCGGTGCTGTATCACGGCCCGGGCAAGTTCAATCCGGCTGAAGGCATCAAGCCTGCGACCACGCCGTCGAAGAAGACCTACACGCAGGTGTTCGGCGAATGGCTGTGCGACGCGGCGGAACTCGATGCGCGCGTGGTCGGCATCACGCCCGCAATGCGCGAAGGCTCGGGCATGGTCGAGTTCGAGAAGCGCTATCCGGATCGTTATTTCGACGTCGGCATCGCCGAGCAGCACGCGGTGACATTCGCTGGCGGTCTCGCCGCTGAGGGCATGAAGCCTGTCGTCGCGATCTATTCGACGTTCCTGCAACGTGCGTACGACCAGTTGATCCACGACGTCGCGCTGCAGAACCTGCCGGTGGTGTTCGCAATCGACCGCGCGGGCCTCGTCGGTGCTGATGGCGCGACGCACGCGGGCGCATACGATCTCGCGTTCCTGCGCTGCATCCCGAACATGACGGTGATGGCTGCGTCGGACGAAAACGAATGCCGTCAGATGCTCTACACGGCGCTGCAACAGCCGAATCCGACGGCCGTGCGTTATCCGCGTGGCGCGGGCACGGGCGTGGCGACGGTCAAGCAGATGGCCGCGATTCCGCTCGGCAAGGGCGAAATCCGTCGCGAGACGTCGCAGTCGGCTGGCAAGCGTATCGCGATTCTGGCGTTCGGCACGATGGTCGCGCCTTCGCTGGCTGCGGGTGAGCAGATCGACGCTACTGTCGCGAACATGCGCTTCGTGAAGCCGCTCGACGCCGAGCTGGTTCGCAGGCTCGCCGAAACGCACGACGCCATCGTCACGGTCGAAGAAGGCTGTGTGATGGGCGGTGCGGGCTCAGCCTGCGTGGAAGCCCTCCTTGAGAGCGGGGTGATCAAGCCCGTTCTACAATTGGGCCTGCCCGACCGCTTCATCGATCATGGCGATCCGGCGAAGCTGCTGTCGCAATGTGGTCTTGATGCCGCGGGCATCGCGAAATCGATCCGCGAGCGCTTCCTTGATCACGCTGCCGGCAAGTCGGTCAAGCGCGTCGCGTGATGCTGCTGCCGTCGTGAGACGGCAATTTCCCTTCAGACGAATCGACGGGCCTGCGGGCCCGTCGCGCAGCGTCGGCGCCCTGCCGGCGCACGCGGTTGCGCCAGTCGATACGCGCAGCCAGTGAGGATAACAACATGAACCAGATGAACCCCGCCTTCATGATGCCCGACGTGCAGAGCACCGTCGATACGCGTCAGATCGCGATCCAGCGCGTGGGCGTGAAGGCGGTGCGTCATCCGCTGACCGTTCGTACGCCCGAAGGCGACGCGCAGCCGACGATCGGCACGTGGAATCTCGACGTCCACCTGCCCGCCGAAGTGAAGGGCACGCACATGTCGCGTTTCGTCGCGCTGCTCGAAGAGAACAAGGCGCCGCTCGACGTGGCCGCGTTCCGCGCGATGCTCGCATCGATGCTGCAAAAGCTCGAAGCCGAGGCGGGCCGCATCGAAGTGTCGTTTCCGTACTTCGTGAACAAGACTGCGCCGGTCTCCGGCGTGCAGAGCCTGCTCGATTACGACGTGACGCTGACCGGCGACACGCGCAATGGCGTAACGCGTCTGTTCCTGAAGGTGCTGGTGCCGGTGACGAGCCTGTGCCCGTGCTCGAAGGAAATCTCGCAGTACGGCGCGCACAACCAGCGCTCGCACGTGACGATCAACGCCGAACTCGCGGACGACGTGCCGGTGGAAGATCTGATCCGTATCGCGGAAGAAGAGGCGTCGTGCGAACTGTGGGGACTGCTGAAGCGTCCCGACGAGAAGTTCGTCACCGAGCGCGCGTATGAGAACCCGAAGTTCGTCGAAGATCTGGTGCGGGATGTGGCGCAGCGTCTGAACGCGGACTCGCGGATCATCGCGTATGTGCTCGAAGCCGAGAACTTCGAGTCGATCCACAATCACAGCGCGTATGCGTTGATCGAAAACGACAGGCGCGCGGTGCGATAAGCGTTACCGTGTCTGCCTTGAAAGACGAACGGCCGCATCATGTGATGCGGCCGTTTTTGTCTGGATACCGGTCGTCGCCCGCAGGCTGAAGAGGGCGCGTGTGCAGGCCCTATCGAGCCAGAGACGACAGATCCCAGCGCGGCTTGACCGTGAATGCGTAGTCCTTGCCTGCCTGCTCCGGCCAGCGCTGCAACCGCAGCGCACCCGCGAGCGCGATCATTGCGCCGTTATCGGTACACAGCGACAGGTCCGGATAGTGCACCTCGAAGCCGCGCTTTTTCGCGGCGGCAGAAAGCGCCTCGCGCAACTGTCGGTTCGCGCCAACGCCGCCCGCCACTACGAGTCGCTTCAGCTTCGTCTGCTTGAGCGCCGCCAGTGATTTCGCGGCGAGCACATCGACAGCTGCATCAACGAAGCCACGCGCCAGATCCGCCTTGGCCTGCTCGCAAATGTTGGCGCCGCCGAGCTTCTTCGTGTGCGTCAGGACGGCGGTTTTCAGGCCGCTGAAGCTGAAGTCGAGATCGCCCGAATGCAGCATCGGACGCGGCAGCGAGACTGCGCCCGGATTGCCGAATTCCGCCATGCGCGACACTTCCGGGCCACCTGGATAGCCGAGGCCGAGCAGCTTCGCGGTTTTGTCGAAGGCTTCGCCGGCGGCATCGTCGAGTGTTTCACCGAGCGTTTCGTATTCGCCGACATCGGTGACGCGCATCAACTGCGTGTGGCCGCCCGACACCAGCAGCGCAACGAACGGAAACGGTGGCGGTTCATCGACGAGCAGCGGCGAAAGCAGATGCCCTTCGAGATGGTGAATGCCGATCGTCGGGCGATCCCACGCCATCGCGAGCGCGTTCGCGATGCTCGCGCCGACGAGCAGCGCGCCCGCAAGCCCCGGCCCTTGCGTATACGCGATCGCATCGATCTCCGTGCGTGCGGTGCCGGCGCGCTCCAGCACCTCTTCGAGCAGCGGCAGCGCGCGCCGGATGTGATCGCGCGACGCCAGTTCCGGCACCACGCCGCCGTATTCGCGATGCATGGCGATCTGCGAATGCAGCGCGTGCGCGAGCAGGCCGCGCTCAGTGTCGTAGAGCGCGAGGCCGGTTTCGTCGCAGGAGCTTTCGATGCCGAGAACGAGCATGATTCGGGGGCTGGACGGGCGCCGCGAAGGCGTCCGAAAGGTAAAGGCAAGCCTCAAAGTATAGCAGCGACGGCAAGGCGACGAAGGGCGGCAGGTACAATGCGCGCCATGGAATCCTTCGATATTGCGGTTATCGGCGCAGGCGCGGCCGGCATGATGTGCGCGGCGGTGGCCGGCCAGCTCGGCCGGCGCGTCGTGCTGATCGACCATGCGCCGCGCCTCGCGGAAAAAATACGCATCTCCGGCGGCGGCCGCTGCAACTTCACGAATCTGTACGCCGGTCCGGCGAATTACCTGTCCTCGAATCCGCATTTCTGCCGCTCCGCGCTCGCGCGCTACACGCCGCGCGACTTCATGGCGCTCCTCAAGCGCCATCGCGTGACGTGGCATGAGAAGCACAAGGGGCAACTCTTCTGCGACCAGTCGAGCGAAGCGGTCATCGATGTGCTCAAGCACGAATGCGACGCCGGCGGCGTTGCATGGCGCCGGCCGCTCGCGGTCGAGCAGGTCAGGCATGAAGCCGCCGGCGGCTTCACGCTCGACACCCACGCAGGCCCGATCCGCACCCGCGCTGTCGTGGTGGCGACCGGCGGCCTTTCGATCCCGAAGATCGGCGCGACCGACTTCGCCTATCGTCTCGCGAAGCAGTTCGGGCACAAGCTGATCGACACGCGTCCGGCGCTGGTGCCACTCACTTTTGCCGCTGACGACTGGGCGCCGTTTTCGGCGTTATCGGGTGTTTCGCTGGAAGTCCAGCTGGCGACCGGCAATAAAAAGAGCGGTGGTGAGTTCGTCGAGGATCTGCTGCTCACCCATCGCGGCCTCTCCGGTCCGGGCGTGTTGCAGATTTCGACCTACTGGCAGCCCGGTGAGCCCGTCCACGTGAACCTGCTGCCGGACCGGGACGCCACGACGGCACTTCTGGAAGCCAAAACCGGCACGAAGCGCCAGATCGCCAATCTGCTCGCCGAATGGGTGCCGACGCGCCTCGCGCACGTCTGGCTGGAGACGCATGCGATTCCAGCCGAGGCGCGCGTCGCCGATCTGCCGGACAAAACGCTGCGCAAGATCGGTGAGGCGCTTTCGCGCTGGACGCTCACCCCGAACGGCACCGAAGGCTATCGCAAGGCCGAAGTAACGCGCGGTGGCATCGACACGCGCGAACTCTCTTCGTCGACGATGATGAGCGCGCGGGTGCCCGGTCTCTACTTCATTGGCGAGGCCGTGGACGTCACGGGCTGGCTTGGCGGCTACAACTTCCAGTGGGCGTGGGCATCGGGCGTCGCGGCGGGCCAGGCGGCCGCGGAGCAGGTTCTGGGGGCTTGACGGCGCCGTTTCTTTGTGCGAAACGTCTGTTATAATCTCCAACCTTTGCAAAGCTCCGTTATTGAAAAATGACGACTATCCGCGTAAAAGATAACGAGCCCTTCGAAGTCGCGATGCGCCGCTTCAAGCGCACGATCGAGAAGAACGGGCTCCTGACCGAACTTCGCGCGCGCGAGTTTTACGAAAAGCCAACGGCTGAACGCAAACGCATGAAGGCGGCCGCGGTCAAACGCCACTTCAAACGTCTGCGCAGCCAGATGTTGCCCAAAAAGCTTTACTGATTCTTTGTCCGCCGCAGTCGCTTTGAGCGCCGTGGCGTGCAATCGTTGGCGGCATCCAGCGCTCGATGCCGCTGCACGCGGAAAGACCAGGCCGCAAGGCCGCCACGGTGAGGCCGCATCCATTACGCGAATTCGCGACAACCCGCTTGAGGAAGGTGTCCCAAGCGGGTTTTTGTCTTGATGCGAGCGTCGCGCGGGACTGTTTTCATGGCTTGTTTATCAGGCTTGTTTTAATCAACGCATTCAGGTGAGTGATGAGTCTCAAGGACCAGATCAACGACGATATGAAAGCCGCGATGCGGGCGCGCGAGACCGAGCGTCTCGGCACGATCCGCCTGCTGCTCGCCGC
The DNA here is from genome assembly GCF_050436625.1 of Paraburkholderia sp. GAS334. NCBI lineage: Bacteria > Pseudomonadati > Pseudomonadota > Betaproteobacteria > Burkholderiales > Burkholderiaceae > Paraburkholderia > Paraburkholderia sp. GAS334. The sequence goes on from NZ_JBNDMO010000001.1 coordinate 366,972, forward strand.
GATCAAGCAGCGCGAAGTCGATGAGCGCGTGACGCTCGACGACGCGGCGATCACGGCCGTCATCGACAAGATGATCAAGCAGCGCAAGGATTCGATCAGCCAGTTCGAGGCGGCCGGGCGCACGGATCTCGTCGACAAGGAAGCGGCTGAACTCGTCGTGCTGACCGCCTACATGCCGCAGCAATTGTCCGACGCTGAGGTTGCCGCTGAAGTGCAGGCCGCCGTCGCGCAGACGGGCGCCGCCGGCCCGCAGGATATGGGCAAGGTGATGGGCGTGCTGAAGCCGAAGCTCGCCGGCCGCGCTGACATGACGGCCGTGTCCGGGCTCGTCAAGGCAGCACTCGCGAAGTAAAACCCTGTCCGGAACCGGGCGACCCGCGTATTGACGGGTCGCCCGGTTCTCATGAAATTCGAGGCCGCCTTCCTACTGTGATTCCGCACTCGTTCCTGCAGGATCTGCTGAACCGCGTCGATATTGTCGACGTGGTTGGTCGTTTCGTGCAGTTGAAGAAGGGCGGCGCGAATTTCATGGGGCTTTGTCCGTTTCACAACGAGAAGAGCCCTTCGTTCACCGTTAGTCCGACTAAGCAGTTCTATCACTGCTTCGGATGCGGTGCGCACGGCACGGCGATCGGTTTTCTGATCGAGCACGCCGGGCTGACCTTCCCGGAGGCCGTGAACGAGCTGGCGCAATCCGTGGGCCTGACGGTGCCGCAGGAGCCGTCGCCCATGCGCAGCGGAGGTGGCGGTGGCGGAGAAGGTTATGCGCCGGCTGTATCGAAAGCTGTCACGACCGCGCTGTCTGACGTGATGCAGACCGCGTGCGATTTTTACCGCAAGCAGTTGCGTGGCGCGCCGAATGCGATCCAGTACCTGAAAAAGCGTGGACTGACTGGCGAAGTCGCGGCGCGTTTCGGGCTCGGTTACGCGCCGGATGGCTGGCAGAACCTCGAAACCGCTTTTCCCGACTATAGGGACGACGCGCTGGTCGAATCCGGTCTCGTGATCGTCAGCGAAAAGTCGGATGCGCAGGGCCAGAACCGCCGTTATGACCGCTTTCGCGAGCGGATCATGTTCCCGATCCGCAACGTGAAAGGGCAGGTGATCGGCTTCGGTGGCCGTGTGCTGGATACCGGCGAACCTAAATATTTGAATTCGCCGGAAACGCCTCTATTTAACAAGGGCAGCGAGCTGTACGGCCTTTTTGAGGCGCGTCTCGCGATCCGCGAGCAGCAGTATGTGCTGGTGGTCGAAGGGTACATGGATGTGGTCGCGCTGGCGCAACTGGGGTTCCAGAACGCGGTTGCGACCCTCGGTACGGCGTGCACGCCGATTCATGTGCAGAAACTGATGCGCCAGACAGATACCGTGATCTTCAGCTTCGACGGCGACTCAGCCGGCCGACGCGCCGCGCGGCGCGCGCTGGATGCCTGTTTGCCGCACGCAGCGGACAACCGGACGATCCGCTTCCTGTTCCTGCCGACAGAGCACGATCCGGACAGTTACGTGCGTGAGTTCGGTACCGAGGGGTTCTCGGAACAGGTCGCGCGGGCGATGCCGCTGTCGCAGTTCATGTTGAACGAAGTGCTGACCGGCAAGGAGCTGGATCAGCCGGAAGGAAAGGCGCGCGCGTTGTTCGACGCCAAGCCGCTGTTGCAGGCGTTGCCGGCGAACGCGTTGCGTGCCCAGATCATGCACATGTTCGCCGACCGGCTCGACGTGCCGTTCGACGAAGTGGCCGCGCTCTGCGAGGTCGATGCCCGGATCGCCGCGGCGTCGCGCGTCGCGCCGCCGCGCAAGGATCGTCGTAGCGTGACCGGGATCGAACAGCGGGCGCTGCGCAATCTGGTGATGCATCCGCGCATTGTCGCGGTGCTGGATGAGGAAGCGGAACAGGCGCTGTTGACGGTCACCCGTCACGGTGAACTGTTCGAGGAAGTGACGACGCATGCGCGTGCGCTGGGCGAAGCGGCTGAGTTTCAGCTGTTGTCGGATCTGCTCAGAAACAGCGCGAATGCGCCGACTTTCGAAGAAATCTTCCGCGAAATTCTGGACTATGATGAAAACGTGCGCGACCTGCTGCTGAAGAATCCCGAGGACGAAACCGTCATCGAGGAGCGCCGCGAGCAGGAACGGATTGTTGGCGAGGAACTGAAGGCGGCGATCTTCAGGATGAGCTATGACGCGTACAGCGCGAGGCTTGATCAACTGTCGCGGCAGTCACGACATACGCCGGAAGAACTGGCCGAATACACCGATCTGAATCGGAAGCGAGCGGACATGAAACGTCAGCTCGGGCTGTAAGCGGGGAAGGGCAGAACCTGAGGTGCTATAATAAAAGGTTCCCAGCAGTTTGTTTGCAGTTTTTGTTTGTTTTCCAGGCAAGAGGGCGAATTGCAATGGTAAAGACTACAGGCGGAAAGAAAGCGACGGGCAAAGGCTCCGAGGAGCCGACCAGAAAGGTCACGCAGGCCAGGTCTGCTTCTTCTTCCGCGAGAAAAACGTCTGCCACAAGCGTCGCACCTTCTCCTGGGAAGAAATCCTCGTCCACTTCTGCCGCGCGAGCGGCACCGGTTGCGGCATCTGTAGCTAACGTGGCTGGCGCCTCGAAAGCCTCAAAAGCCACGCAGCCAGCAACGAAGCGGCCGGGTTCCAGAAGTACCAGGGAAGCGGCTGCCGCGCAGGACACTGCGGCAGTGCGCGAGACTCCAGTATCCACGGTTCAACCGGCTGTTGTCCAGCAGCCGCGAGTCGAGACTACAGCCGGTATGGCGAACTCCATGACGAAAAAGCTGAACGAAGTATCCGTCGATGACGACGCAACCCAGAACGAAGAGGCAGCAGCAGCGCCGGTCGTTCCGGGCAAAGGCGAAAAGGCCAAGGCACGCGACCGCCGCGCAAAGGAAAAAGCGCTGCTGAAAGACGCTTTCGCGTCGACGCAGCCGGGCACCGCCGAAGAGCTTGAAGAGCGTCGCGCGAAACTGCGCGCGCTGATCAAGCTCGGTAAGGAACGTGGCTTCCTGACGTACGCCGAAATCAACGATCACCTCCCGGATAACTTTGCCGAGACCGAGGCGATCGAAGGCATCATCAGCACGTTCAACGATATGGGCGTGGCTGTGTACGAGCAGGCGCCCGACGCTGAAACGCTGCTCCTGAACGACAACGCGCCGGCGGCTTCGTCGGATGATGAAGTCGAAGAAGAAGCAGAAGTCGCCCTCTCCACGGTCGATTCCGAATTCGGTCGCACGACCGACCCGGTCCGCATGTACATGCGCGAAATGGGTACCGTCGAGCTGCTGACGCGCGAAGGCGAAATCGAAATCGCGAAGCGGATTGAAGATGGCCTGAAGCATATGGTCATGGCGATCTCCGCGTGCCCGACGACGATCGCCGACATCCTCGCGATGGCCGAGCGCGTCGCGAACGAAGAGATTCGTATCGACGAACTCGTCGACGGTCTGATCGATGCCAACGCGGAAGACGCGGACGGCTTCTCCGAGCAGGAAGCGGAAGCGATCGAGGCTGAAGAAGAGGAAGCCGAAGAGGAAGCAGAGGAAGAAGAAGAAGACGACGGCACCGCGCAGGCTACGGCCAACGCGGCGCAGCTCGAAGCGCTCAAGCGCGCGTCGCTCGAAAAATTCGCGTCGATCAGCGAATGGTTCGACAAGATGCGTCGTGCGTTCGAGAAGGAAGGCTACAAGTCGAAGGCGTATCTGAAGGCTCAGGAAACGATTCAGAACGAGCTGATGATGATCCGCTTCACGGCACGTACCGTCGAGCGTCTGTGCGACACGCTGCGCGCGCAGGTGGACGAAGTGCGTCAGGTCGAACGTCAGATCCTGCATACGGTCGTCGACAAGTGCGGCATGCCGCGTGCCGAGTTCATCGCGCGTTTCCCGGGCAATGAAACGGATCTCGAATGGTCGGAAAAGATCGTCGGCGAAGGTCACGCTTACAGCGCGATCCTCACGCGTAACATTCCGGCGATCCGCGAACAGCAGCAACGTCTGCTCGATTTGCAGGCGCGTGTTGTGCTGCCGCTGAAGGACCTGAAGGAAACCAACCGTCAGATGGCGGCGGGTGAACTGAAGGCGCGTCAGGCGAAGCGTGAAATGACCGAGGCGAATCTGCGTCTCGTGATCTCGATTGCGAAGAAGTACACGAACCGTGGCCTGCAGTTCCTGGATCTGATCCAGGAAGGCAACATCGGCCTGATGAAGGCGGTGGACAAGTTCGAATATCGCCGTGGCTACAAGTTCTCGACGTACGCAACATGGTGGATCCGTCAGGCCATCACGCGTTCGATCGCGGACCAGGCACGTACGATCCGGATTCCGGTTCACATGATCGAAACGATCAACAAGATGAACCGCATCTCGCGTCAGATCCTGCAGGAAACCGGTCTCGAGCCGGATCCGGCAACGCTGGCAGAAAAGATGGAAATGCCGGAAGACAAGATCCGCAAGATCATGAAGATCGCGAAGGAGCCGATCTCGATGGAAACGCCGATCGGTGACGACGACGATTCGCATCTGGGTGACTTCATCGAGGATACGAACACGGTTGCTCCGGCCGACGCCGCATTGCACGCCAGCATGCGCGATGTCGTGAAGGACGTGCTCGATTCGCTCACGCCGCGCGAAGCGAAGGTGCTGCGCATGCGTTTCGGTATCGAGATGAGCACCGATCACACGCTCGAGGAAGTCGGCAAGCAGTTCGACGTGACGCGTGAGCGGATCCGTCAGATCGAGGCGAAGGCGCTGCGCAAGCTGCGTCACCCGAGCCGGTCGGACAAGCTGAAGTCGTTCCTCGAAGGGAATTGATCGACGGCTGTTGGTGTTAAAGGCAGTCTGCTGCCGATGAAGGGGCTTCCAGATCGTTCTGTGTTCAAGCAGGCGGTCCCGGAAGCCCCTTTTTTCGTGTAGTATGTCGGCCAAATCAGCAATCAGGCCCGGCCCTCAGACCGGGTCTTTTTCTTGGGCCGGACGCCGTGCTGGTTGCAGGCAGCGGACTCATAATCCGCCTCCGAAAGGACATCGTCGGTTCGAATCCGACCCGGCCCACCAAGCCTGGCTTGGGTTTGCGGGTTTTCATGTAGTGAACACCGATTTCCGCAATTCGGGGATTTTTCCGCAATTCTGGCATCGTGGGGTGGTCACCGCTCCGATAGCAGATCAATGACGGCTGAGTTCTGTATTGCACAGGGCTCAGCCCTTTTAGTTTGGTCTTGATGCGTTGGCGATTGTAGTAGTGGATGTATCGGCGCAGGCCAGACCGAAGCGCAACTCGATCTGCAAGCGCTGCACCGTGTCCGGCAGCGACTCGTACCCTGGTGGGTGGCGCCAGCTTTGTACCTGGCAAAAAGAACAATGCTGTATCGCTCGACGGAAGCACCGGCTACGTGAGCCCGCCGGCCGGTCTGATTTGTAGCCTCTCCGCTCCGACGGCAGAACAAGTGGCCGCGCTCGCCCCAAGTTGGAGGATATCGGGCTTCCAGCGCGCTGAACTGGGCGACATTGACGGTGAACTCGGTCCTTGCACTTCGCGTACTCATAGGCGCTTTGCCAAAGCATCAACGTCGCTGATGTCCGCGCTCATCGTTGAACAGGTCAAGCGTCACTGTCAGAGACAGCCGAACGTGGTCGATCACGAATTCGCCTGTAACGGTGGCCAGTTCAAGCCACCGTTATGCCCAGATCGTTTGCCAGCAGCGCCGCCTGCGCATGTGAGATCGTCGCGCGCTTGAAGCTTGAAGCAGTACGAACTCTGAGCGTTCCAAGCTCCGCGTCGCGCAGATCGGCACCCTCGAACTTCGCATTCGCGAGGTGCGCTTCGCGGAGGCTGCCCCCTCAAACACGGTATCCCGGAAGTCGCAGCCGCTCAAATCGGCACCGGAAAAGTCAAGCCTCACCAGTCGCTGCTTTCTGAAAGAAACGCCACTCATGTCGGCGCCAACCAGCAGCGTATCGAAGAACTCAAGCCCCAGGGCCGATATTCCGGTGAAGACGGCCCCTGTCAGTTTCACGCCGTCGAACATTGACGAAGCCAGCTTCGCGCGGGCCCACGAGGAATTGTTGAAGTCGGAGTCCTTGAAACGCGCGTCGGTCAACTGTGCCGTGACGAAATCGATGCCGCGGCCCTTGCAGCCCAGCCATCGGCTGTTCTCGAGTCTGGCGCGCCTGAATGACGTTTCTGCTGCTGAGCAGCGCAAAAATGTGCAGTCCCGGAACGTCAGATCGGACAGGTCGGCGCCGTCGAAAGCGCACCGTTCGAATTCAATCGGGCCGTTGCTCGCGCCGAGCAGTTCAACGAAGTCAGCGCGAGTCATCGTTCTATCGAGAATATGCATGTGGATGGAGGGTGTGCCGAAAAAGGAGAACATGGGGATCTCGGGTTTGCAGTCCGGGAGAGGAGCAGATTATAATCAAAACATTCCATACGGATGGTATGTTTAATGACCCTTGCTCATCGCAGACAGAAGCAACCTGAACTGGTGCGTAAAGAACTGCTGGATGTCACGCTGCAGATACTGGTGGATGAAGGACCGCATGCCGTGACACTCGACGCGGTGTCGAAACGGGCTGGCGTGACCAAGGGCGGACTCCAGCATCACTTTCGCAGCAAGCAGGCACTCCTTGATGCGCTGTGCGATCAGCTTTTCGAGGAGTTCCATCAGCGATATGAGCTTGCGCTGCTTGCCGAGCCTGATGGCCCCGGTCGGCACGCGCGAGCGTACGTGCGGCTGTCATTTGACAGCGGCAACGATCACGAGCAGGTTCGCACGCAGCGCGCGATTGCCTTGCTGGCGCTGACATGGCCGCCATGTCGCGAGCGGTGGAGCGCTGTCGTGACCGCTGCAATAGCGGCCGACGGCGTGGATGAGGATTTGGCGAACCGGTTGCTGCTGTGCAGGCTCGCTGCTGACGGGTTTTGGTATTCCCAGATGCTGGATTCCTATCCAATTGGGAACAAACGAAAAGCCGCGCTCCTGGATGCCCTTCTAGACTTGTGCTGAAAGGGCGCACAACGACCGGAGCAGCGACGACTGGTGGGCTGCGGACCGGTAAGCGCATCAACGCAGGTAACGGCATAGGTCTGAACGTACCTGCCGATAACATCGTTAGATAGGCAAAGAATATTGGGCGTCAGAAAAATGCAAGCGATGCAGTGGGCTGGTGCGTGAATGCCCGTTGATCCTGAAACGCGCCAAAGACAACCCTTGTATTCATACGACCTCTCGCGCCCCTTCGAACCGATTGTCGATCGGCCGAAACCCGGCTTGCCTTTACCTCTCGGATACGCGACATTTCTGGAATCGCCAGTAGCGAAGCAGAACACCTTGGTCCAGGACGGTTCGCGACCACTCCGCATCCCACCACTAAATGCCGTCCTGGACTCCGGCTTCCAGCGAGCGAAGCGGGTTCACTGAACGCCGTCAACGAGAAGCCGATAACCTTCGCGAACCAGGTGTCTACATAATGCGCATCCCACCCCTGAAAGCCATCATTGCATTCGAAAGTGTCGCGCGGACAAAGAGCGTCAATCGGGCGGCTGACGAATTAGGGCTCACGCCATCGGCGGTCAGCCATCAGATTTCGAACCTCGAATCCATGGTCGGAAGACCTTTGTTCACCCGGCTAGGGCGAGGGCTCGTTCTGACTCCGACCGGTCAGCAATACCTGACGGACGTCACAGGATCGCTTGCTGATCTGAGCCGCGCGACGGAGCGCGCATCGAGCCAGTCGGGCCTCGAGATCCTTCGTATCCATTCGAGTCCAAGCTTTGGGTTGATGTGGCTGCTACCCAGGCTGTCTTCGTTCCAGGAAGCGAACGGCGACATCCAGTTGAATCTGGCCTGTTCCTACGAAGATGTGTCGTTTACCTCTGGCTACTATGACCTCGATGTACGGCACGGCTACGCAAACTGGACCGATGGAGAGATCAAGACGCTCCGCAATGAATTCATTGCGCCTCTTGCTTCACCGGAATACCTGAGACGGTTCCCGGTGCGCACTCCCGAGGATCTGCTCGAGCGGCGTCTGATCTTCTCGGAGACTCCGCTCGTACAGTGGAAGCAATGGTTCGGCAAGTTCGGCGTCGCGGCGGCCGGGAAAGCCTACGATTTCTCTTTCGACCGCTCCTACATGTCGCTCGAGGCTGCAGCGCTGGGGCACGGCATCGCGCTCGAAAGCACGATGCTCGCATCGGTCCAGCTCAGGCGACGTTCGCTCGTGCCGGTCTTCGATCAGACCTTTGCGGTCGAAGTCGGTGCCCATCACCTCGTTTACCCTGGCCAGAACGCGGATTTGCCCCGCGTGGCCAAATTCGTGGCCTGGGTCGAGCAAGAGATCGGCGATGACGCAGTGGGTCAAGAAGCCACGCCAGGCGGGACGACGGCGCCCGCCATGAGGCGAAATGGCTGACTACCGACGCCTGTAAATCCACGGTGCCGCGACACCTGAAAATTCTTCAGCAATAGTTGAGCCGAACTGCATTGATCGAGATGGTCGGAGCGCTGAAACTGCGCCTACTCACTCACACGATCAATGGAGACAAGCATGTTGCTCAACAGCAAAGTGGTCATCGTCACAGGTGCAGCCTCGCCGCGCGGCATCGGCAAGGCAACCGCAAAAGCGCTCGCTGCGCAGGGCGCGCGAGTGGTCATTCTGGACCTTCGAAAGGAAGACGCCGAAAGCGCCGCGCGCGATCTCGGCGACGGGCACCTGGGGCTCGCCTGCGATGTGACCGACAAGGCCGCATGTATCGCCGCGGCCGGGGCGGTGCTGGCAAAGTACGACCGGATCGACGGGTTGATCAACAACGCGGGCATCACCCAGCCGCTGAAGACGATGGACATCGAAGCAGGCAACTTCGACGCGGTCATTGACGTGAACCTGCGCGGCACGCTCTACATGTCGCAAGCGGTTATTCCGCAGATGAGAAAACAGAAGAGCGGCAGCATCGTCTGCATGTCATCCGTTTCCGCGCAACGCGGCGGCGGGATCTTCGGCGGTCCGCACTACAGCGCCGCCAAAGCAGGCGTACTCGGCCTCGCTCGTGCGATGGCGCGTGAACTCGGGTCCGACAACATCCGCGTCAACTCGATCACACCGGGCCTGATCCAGACCGACATCACCGGCGACAAGCTCACGACGGAGATGCGTGCCGACATCATCAAGGGCATTCCGCTTGGTCGTCTTGGCGACGCGCTCGACGTCGCCAATGCCTGTCTTTTCCTCTCAAGCGATCTATCGGCCTACCTCACCGGTATCACGCTCGACGTCAACGGTGGGATGTTGATCCACTGAAAAGTGACTCGCCTGGATGTCGGGCGAACCCTCAACGCACCCGGGAGAGACCCGGGGCGATATGGCAGGAGACAAGCATGAAATCGAAGTCCACGGTGCCGTCGATGACGGTCGATGTCACGTCGCTTGCCGATCCGGCGAGCTTCGAATCAAAAACGTATGCGAAGGTTGGACGGCGCTTGATACCGTTTCTGATGCTGTGCTATCTGGGCGCTTATCTCGATCGTGTCAACGTGGGCTTCGCGAAGCTGCAGATGCTCAATGACCTGCGATTCAGCGAGACCGTGTATGGCTTCGGCGCCGGTATCTTCTTTCTTGGCTATTTCCTCTTTGAAGTGCCGAGCAATCTTATGTTGCACAGAGTGGGCGCACGAAACTGGCTCGCTCGCATCATGCTGACGTGGGCGCTGATTTCCGCCTCCTTCGTCTTCGTAAAGACGCCCACGACGTTTTATGTTCTGCGGTTTCTATTGGGTGTGGCGGAGGCCGGGTTTGCGCCAGGCGTCATCCTGTACCTGACGTACTGGTTTCCTTCGGCACGGCGCGCCAAGGCGCTCTCCCTCTTCTTCATGGCGATCCCGCTTGCCGGCATTGTCGGTGGGCCGCTGTCCGGTTACATCCTGCACGCGTTCCATGGCGTACAGGGTCTCGCGGGCTGGAAGTGGCTGTTCATGCTCGAGGCGCTGCCGTCGTTGCTGCTTGGCGTTGCCATTCTGCTGTACCTCGACAACGGCATCGCCGCCGCGAAGTGGCTCACTGATGCCGAGAAAGCGCTCCTCTCACGCAACGTGGCGAACGACAACGCCCACAAGGTGGCCCACGTGTCGATCCGGTCTTTCATCGGCGATGGTCGTTTGTGGTTGATGGCTGCGATCTACTTCTGCGTCGTGCTCGGTCAGTATGGGCTGACGTTCTGGCTGCCGACGATCATCCGCAAGTCGGGCGTGGCTGATCCGTTGTGGGTGGGTATCTTTACCGCCATTCCGTACCTGTGCGCCATCATTGCGCTGCCGCTGGTGGGAGCAAGCGCTGACCGTCATCGCGAACGTCGTCTGCATCTTGCGATTCCGATGCTCGTATCGGCGGCAGGCTTTGCAACGCTGCCGATGCTGGGCGGAGTCGCCGCGTCGCTGGTGTGTGTCAGCGTGGCCGCCGCCGGCATCCTCGCTTCGTCGTCGCAGTTCTGGTCACTGCCGACGGCGCTCCTCGGCGGCATGTCCGCCGCAGCGGGTATCGCCGCGGTGAACTGTTTCGCCAATCTCGCGGGCTTCTTCTCGCCGGCCATTGTGGGCTGGTTGAACGACCTGACCGGTAAGTCGACGGCTGGGCTCATCTTTATCTCTGTCGCAATCGTCATCGGCGCCGCGCTTGTTTTCCTCGTGCCAGCCAAAACCGTCAATCGTTGACATTGTCCGCTGCAAAGACTCACTTCTCTCCAAGGAGACATCATGAACAGTCCGTCATCAGATGCGGTGACGCTCGCTGAGCGCGCCTATCGGATCCGCAGAAACGCCTTGCTGATGGGCGAAGTGCAGGGGCAGGGGTACATCGGCCAGGCACTCGATATCGCCGATGTACTCGCGGTTGCCTACTTCGGCGCGATGCGCTACCAGCCCGACAACCCCGAATGGGACGGCCGCGACCGCTTTCTGCTGTCCAACGGCCACTACGCGATTGCGCTCTATGCCGCGCTGTTCGAAGCCGGCTTCCTGCCACCGGAAGAACTCGAAACCTACGGCAGCGACGACAGCCGCTTGCCGATGTCCGGCATGGCGAGCTATACGCCCGGCATGGAGATGTCCGGCGGCTCGCTCGGCCATGGTCTGACGATCGCGGTGGGTCGCTGCCTCGGACTGAAACGCAAGGGCTCGGACGCTTTCGTCTACACGCTGTTCTCCGACGGCGAACTCGATGAAGGCGCGATCTGGGAAGGCCTGATGTCGGCCGCGCACTGGAAGCTGGACAACCTGATCGCCATGGTCGACGTCAACAACCAGCAAGCCGACGGTCCCTCTACGCAGATCATGGCGTTCGAGCCGCTCGTCGAGAAGCTCGAAGCATTTGGGTGGTTCACGCAGCGCGTGGACGGCAACGACATCGATGCCGTGAAGGCGGCCTTCGATGCCGCGCGCATTCATCCGAAGGCGCAGCCGCGGATCATCGTCTGCGATACGCGCATGGGTTGCGGCGTGCCGTTCCTCGAGGAACGGGAAAAGAACCATTTCATCCGCGTCGATGCCCATGAGTGGCAACTGGCGCTTGCAGCACTCGAAGCAGGGAGACAAGCATGAGCGACACCACCATCAGCAAGCCGCGTCTCAAGACCTCGGCAATGATCGCCTCGATTGCCGGCGAAGGACAGGTCACGCGGTCGGCGCCGTTCGGCCATGCGTTGGCGCAGCTGGCTCGCGAGAAGAAGAACGTGGTCGGCATGACCGCCGACCTTGGCAAGTACACTGACCTGCACATCTTCGGCAAGGAATTCCCTGAACGCTACTATCAGATGGGCATGGCCGAGCAACTGCTGATGGGCGCGGCCGCCGGCATGGCACATGAAGGCGCCCAGCCGTTCGTCACGACCTACGCCGTGTTCGCGACCCGTCGCGCGTATGACTTCATGCACCAGGCCATCGCCGAGGACAACCTCGACGTGAAGATCATCTGCGCGCTGCCGGGCCTCACGACCGGCTACGGCCCGAGCCATCAGGCGGCCGAGGATCTTGCCCTGATGCGCGCAATGCCGAACATGACGGTCATCGATCCGTGCGACGCGCTCGATACCGAGCAGATGGTGCCCGCGATCGCGGCGCACAACGGTCCCGTATATGCGCGCTTGCTGCGTGGCAACGTCCCGGCCGTGCTCGATGAATACGACTATCAGTTCGAACTGGGCAAGGCGAAGCTGCTTCGCGACGGCGCCGAGGTGCTGATCATCTCCTCGGGCATTATGACCATGCGTTCGCTGGAGGTCGCGAAGGCGCTGGAAGCGGACAACGTCGGCGTCGGCGTGTTGCACGTGCCGACCATCAAGCCGCTCGATACAGCGACGATCCTGCGCGAAGCCAGGCGCACAGGCAGAATGGTCGTGGTCGCCGAGAATCACTCGGTGATCGGCGGTCTCGGAGAAGCGGTCGCGACCACGCTGCTCACGGCCGGCGTCACGCCGATGTACCGCCAAATCGCACTGCCCGATGAGTTTCTCGCTGCAGGTGCGCTGCCGACCCTGCACGACCGCTATGGCATCTCGACCAACGTCATGGCGAGCACGATAAAGAGTTGGCTCGGATGAGCACAGGGAGTATCCCGACGAGACAGGTAAGTCGGGGCCACAGCGTTGAGAGCTGTGACGGTGCGTCAGTTCGACGGCGCACCGTCATGGGAAGACGAGAGAAACGTGGCTGTGAGCCGCGCTTGCTGATGTGCGCGGCTACTCCTCACCGCGAACACAATTCACCTTCGTCATCTGTCTCCATATTTTCTGGCCTGCCCTTTGGGGCCGACGAGCGCAGTGCGTACAGATTCGCGACCGCAAGGCCGTTGCAATCCCACAGCTTCGCGAAGCCGCGGCATCGGCGAATGGTCGGATCGTCGAGGTTTGCGTCGGCGGTGCCCGGATTGAGCATCACGAACAGGGCTGCCGGCTTCATCGGCGCCATCGATTCCGACGCGCGCCTGAGCAGGTAGCGGTAGGTGCCGCGCATGCGCTAAAGATTGCGCTCATGCTACGATTCCTTCATGAGGATGACGGAGGTTGATATGGCTACGTTTGCTATCGACGGCGTACGCATCAGTCCCGCTACTGACCGCGTCACGCACGTGCGCTGGGCTCTCATCGACCCGAAGACACACGAATGGCTGTCCCCGCCCCAAATCGCAGAGGTGGACGCCGCAGTAAGGGCCATACGTGCGGGAGACGTCGTTTGGTCCCTGTTTACCCTCGGTGGCGTGAGATTTCTGGGTCCAAAAATAAAGATCGTTGCGCACCCCGGCGGTCATGATGGGATCGACACGGAGATTCCCGACGGGAAGATCGAAAAGTCCATAGACGATCTGCCGAACGTTTGACTGAGTGCCTGCGTGCTCGTTGGTAGTCATACCAGGGTTCCTTGAAAGCGACGATGGGGGCCGGCATGCAGTTCGACTGCAAGCAGTTCCACATCGACGCTTCGCCGCTCGATGAAGGCGGCTGCTACTACGCCCGCGCAAAGATCTACCGGCGCGCCTCGGTGGGTGGCGATGCCATCGAGGTGAAGTATTCGGGCGACCTCGGTGACTACCCTCCGATGCGGACGGATTCGAGGCGGCGCGCCGCTGGGCGATGCAGTGGTGCGATGAGCACTCCGCTCAGGTCGCGAGTTTCGATTCCTGGAGTATCTCGATGGAGGCTGACATGTGGGATAAAGTCGAACACGAGGGATTTGAAATCTGGGTACTGCCGTTCCCCGTATTCGGACCGCCGGTTCCCAATACTCCCTTTAACTACAGCGGGTATTACTGCCGCCATGGTGCGGATGCACATCTGGTTGACCCGAGCGGTCGGTTCCATGAGCTCGCTGGGACATTCCCCACTGAAGAAGAGGCGAGAGAAGCTGGATACAGTGAAGGCCGGCGTCTTATTGACAAGCTGCTGTCCGAAGGTGGCTGGGCTGTTGGCAACAGCTGAATCAGTCATTCCTTTGACTCTCCCTGCTCTCTAGATTGCGACAGAGCGGCGTCGTAGCCGGGAAAATCAGGCCAGCACCTTTCCCATCGAAAGGTCAGCCGAAAACTCGCTTACATATTGGCACTGTGTACCTGGGACCGCTGAGAGAACCTCCGACTACAAACTCGTCGAGTGCGAGTGTTCAAGGAATGTCGTTACCCGTGAAGTTCATGACCTGGAAGACATGTGCTGATCTGTTGACTGAAGCGCCATGCACTTCAGTCAACAGGATGTGGTTTCGGGTTTAAGCGATGCCCGCGCCAAGGGCCGGGAACACATCGGTGAACAGCAAAGCGATCAGCTGTTGTCCGGCCGGGGTGGACCAGTCCTGCGCGATTTCCGCCATGAGCGTGTTGGTGGCGGTGAGTACCACGCCCGCATCGTGCATCCGTTGACGCGAAAACGCTTCGGAAAGATCGCTGGGCGATCCAGATGCATCCATCACTGCCTGCACGGCAAAGCCTTCGAGCGCAGCGTCAATGGCCGGGAAGATCAGGCAAACGTCGGTGGTGACGCCTGCCATGATCAGGTTCTTGCGCCCCGTGGCGAGCACCGCATTGCGGAAGTCGGGGTAGGCCCAGGCATTGACGACGCCGGGACGCCTGACGCGCGCGGCATGAGCTTCGGGCAGGATCGCGGCGATTTCCGGAAGAATGGGGCCTTGGGCGCGATCTTCCTGACTGGACGTGATCACGACCGGCAGATTGAGGATCTTCGCCATCTTGGCCAGCGCAATCGACTGCCTGGCTGCGAGTTCCCGGTCGATATTCCTGATCAGTTGCATCGTGCCAACCTGATGGTCAATCAGCAGCAAGGCGGTGTTGTCGGCAGTGAATCGTTCAACCTTCATGATGTAGTTCCTAAGTAGTGGTGGGGCGCACGCCCTGGGGTGCGTGGCGGCTTGCTACAGCCTTCCCATCTCGCCACGGCGGTAAGCGGTGGTTGCCGCGATCAGGCTCTCCTGGCTCGCAAAAGCCATGGGTCCGTTTGACAGTACCGGTTGGCGCAGCGGCTCGCCGATGAACACGGCGACCTTGGCGCCTCCAGCCTTGGCGGCGAGCTTGTGCGTCGTCGCGTCGGTCGCGGCCGGCAGGATCGGGGCAGCGAGGTTGTCGAGGCCGAAGCGTTCGCCATTGAGCTCCGCGTTGCCGAAGATTGGCATGAAGAAGGCGCGCTGGCCCGCGGCCACCGGCAGCGCCAGTTCAGCGCCGGCCTCCAGCGTGATGTCGAGCAAGGTGACCTCGGTCGGCGGTGTCAGCGGGGAACGCACGCCGTCGAAGCTGCCCAGGGGGACGCGGACCCGGACGCCGGGGCGCTGCACCACCGGCACGTCCTGCGGGGCCAGGCTCAGCGCGAACGGCGCCGCGTTCTGCTGAGCCCGGGGGAGATTGACGAAGATTTGCAGCAGGTGGGTGGTACTTCCCGGCACCGCGGGATTCTCTTCATGGATCAACCCCCGCCCTGCCGCGGTCCAATGCAGCCCACCCGGCTCGATTAGCGTGTTGCTGCCCAGCGAATCACGGTTGGCAATGCCCGTCTCCGAGTCGAGGAACAGGTAGGTCACCGCGGAGAAGCCGGCGTGCGGATGCGGCGGGAAGGTGGGCGCGCTCATCCACGCATGGTCGATACCCATGAACGGATCGAGCAGCAGGGGATCGGCACCATGCAGACGGTACGCGCGGAAATGGTTTCCCCGATTGGCGCGCTGCATGCGGGCGGTGGCTGTCGACATGGCGCAGTCCTTAGACGTTACCGGCCGCATTCAGCGCGGGGTAATCGATGTAGCCCTGAGCGCCGGGCGTGTAGAACGTGTTCTTGTCCGGGGCGTTGAGCGATGCGCCCTGGCGGAAGCGCTCGGGGAGATCCGGGTTGGCGAGGAATGCACCGCCGAAGACCGTAGCGTCGGCGCGTCCCTCGGCCAGCAGATTTTCAGCGGCGGTCTGGTCAAGTCCGCCCCCGACCAGATACGCGCCATCGAAACGCGGGCGCAACATGGCGTGGTAATCGACGCTGGTACCGAACAGGGCGACGTGCAGATACGCGAGATTGAACCCGCGCAGACGTTCGACGAGATACGTGTAGGTTTCCTGCGGCGCGGCGTCGGAAATGTCGTTGAACTTCATTTCCGGCGAGATCTTGATCCCCACGCGATCGCCACCGGCCTCTGCCACCATCGCGTCCAGCACTTCAAGAACGAAGCGCGTGCGGTTCGCAACGGAGCCGCCATATTCATCCTCGCGCTGATTGCTGCCGGACGAGAGGAACTGTTCAGGCAGATAGCCTGAAGCAGCATGCAACTCGACGCCGTCGAAGCCCGCTTCGAGCGCGCGACGCGTCGCCATACGGTACTCGTCAACGACACCGGCGATCTCATCCAGCCGCAGCGCTCGCGGCGTGACGAATTCTTCCATACCGTTGCCGGTCCAGGTCTGTCCTGCCGGCTTGATGGCCGACGGTGCCACCGGCAGCGCGCCGTCCGGCTGCATCGATGGGTGCGAGATGCGCCCGCTATGCATCAGCTGCATGAAGATGCGTCCTCCGCGGGCATGCACGGCTTCAGTCACCCGCTTCCAGGCGGCCACCTGGACATCGCTATGGATGCCGGGTGTACGCACATATCCCTTACCGGTCGTGGACGGAAACACGCCCTCAGTAACAATCAGACCTGCGCTGCTGCGCTGGGCGTAGTAGGTGACGACGACGTCGTCAGGAACGCCCGCGTCATCGGCGCGCGAGCGGGTCATCGGGGCCATCACCATACGGTTCGGGATGGACAGGCCGCCAATGCGGACCGGGGTAAAAAGCTGGCTCATGTTGTGTTCCTCTACGGTGATGTGCTCATCAGATGCAGTCATCATCCAGCAAACCGTAGACGGGATAAAGATGGCAAAATGGAAATCATTGGGTCATTTATGGAGCAGTGAGATGGAGTTTCTGAACGACATGGCGTTGTTTGTCGACGTGGTCAAGGCGAAAAGCTTCCGCCGCGCGGCCGAGGCAACCGGGGTGCCGAACTCGACGCTATCGCGCCGGATTGGTGCCCTCGAAAAGGCGATCGGATTGCGCCTTCTGCATCGCACGACCCGCAAGACCGAGTTGACCGAAGCCGGTCAGCTCTATTTCGAGCGCGCGAGGCGCATCGTGGACGAGGCGCGGCTTGCGCACGAGCAACTCGGCGAAATGCTGGCCCAGCCAGTGGGTGTGTTACACGCGTCATTGCCGGTGGATTTTGCGAATATCTTCCTCGCGCCGCTGCTCGCGGAATTTGCACGCCGCTATCCCGGCATCACTTTCGAATTCGACCTGACGCCGCGCCGGGTCGATCTGGTCACCGAGCCGTTCGATGTCGCGATCCGGATGGGTGAACCGCCGAGCTCGAGTCTAATTGCGCGGCAGCTCGCCCGTTTGCCGCGGTATCTCTACGCATCACCGCGTTATATCGAAACCTATGGCGAGCCAGTCGAGCCGGCCGACCTGGAGCGGCACGAATGTCTGCGCCTCAGCCCGGCAGAGGTCAACGGATGGACGCTGCACAGTGAAAGCGAAAGCGAACCGGCAGAGGTCGCAGTGGGCGGTCGGTTCCTGCTGAACAGCGTCGGCATGATCCGGCGACTCGCGACCCTGGATCTGGGCATCGCTGTACTTGCGGAAGAAGTCGTCGCCGAAGACGTCGCCAACGGGCTGTTGCGCCGGGTGATGCCGGGGTGGCAGGCCCCGGCGGTTCCGGTCTATGCCATCACGGAGACGCGGTTGTTACCAGCGACAGCGCTTCATTGAATTTTTACGAGAGCACCTTGGGGGAGTAGTGCCTGTCACCAACCCGGCAGCACCGATGCCGACGCGAAAGTTGCACCGGCGAAGAGGACGACGGGTTTTATAGCGCTTTCCTTCGATTGCCTAGACATGGCTGAGCACAGCGGCAGCGATCACCAGGGTCGCTCCGGCGCCGACCACGAAGGCCAGCGTGCGGACAACCGGGATGCCGGCGGCGTAGACGACGTAGTGGACGAGCCGCGCCCCCAGATAGACATTGCATGCCACGATTGTCGCCGGGGTGCTCACGCCGGTCAGCGCCGCGATGACCACGAGAGGCGCGAACACGGCCAGGTTTTCCACCGCGTTGGCGTGCGCGCGGCGCGCCCTCTCGGCCCAGGCCGGGTCGGGCCGAAAAGCTGGATCGGGATTGGCCAATGTCTGGGCGGGCCCGCGCGTCAGGATTCTCGCGAACATGTAGGGGATCCACATCAGGACCGTCGCTGTGGCAATCAGAGCCAGGACATGGAGTTCCGGTGTGAGCTTCATAATTGGCGGCCTCTTATCGCTCCGAGAGCTTCAGTTGGATTTCGAGTTGACGGGCGCGCCCGTCGTTCTGGTGAACGAAAGCGCGAGAGGGAAGCCCTTCTGCAAGAGGCGCTTCGCGGCGACGCTGCCGGTTGCGCCGCCGATGTGTTCATCGACGGCGCTCCTGCGCTTACTTGCTTTGAATCAGAAGACCCAGCGGAGCGAGCGGACCGACGTGCATCAACTCATACTTTGCGTACCCGCCGGCCGTGAGCGGCAGGGCTTCTACCGTCGCCCTGGCCTCTTCGATCGTTTCGACGTTCATGAGGAAGATCACGCCGGGCTTATCCTGGCGGAACCAGAACTGCTCGATCTTGCCGTCGAGATAGAGCTTGAGCGTGGCAGGCACTTCGTTCGGCATGATCTGCTGGCGCTGTTCCGGCGAGAGCGGCTGAACGATCGATGCGACAGCTAAAACCTTCATGTGGATCTCCCTGGTTAAAGTTCATTGCGTTGTGCAACGGAGAGCACTGTAGTCGTCGCGGGCAAAAATCTGTATCGTCACAAATGCCAACTTTAGGGTCATTTACGCCATGCGCATTTCGGTGCTCGCTCTTGACGGATTATTCGATACCGGGCTCGCTGTGACGCTCGATGCGCTCACCGCCGCGAATGGGCTCGCTTCCCGCCTGATGGGCGGAACACCTCGTTTCGACGTATCAACCGTCGGCGTGCGCAAAAGAGTGCGTTCCGGCCAGGGCTTCACGATTCCCGTACAGGCCATCACGCCCGATCTGAAGCCGGACTGGGTGATCGTTCCGGCGCTGAATACGACGACTCCGGATCGGCTGGTCCCCGCTCTCGAACGGGCGGATGTGAGGCGCGCCGTCGCGCAACTGCTGACGTGGCATCGCGAAGGCGTACGTATTGCCGCTTCGTGTATCGGGACGTTCCTTGTGGCAGAGGCCGGCCTTCTCGATCATCGGGAGGCAACGACGACCTGGTCGCTTGCTCCGCTGTTTCGGCAACGCTATCCGCGTGTCTCGCTCGACGAGTCCCGCATGCTCGTGCCATCGGATATCGGCGTAACCGCTGGCGCAGCGATGGGACATCTCGATCTCGTCCTCTGGTTGATACGCACGGCGAGCCCGGAACTGGCGTCGCTCGTTTCACGCTACCTGCTGGCAGATATTCGCTCCCTGCAGGCGCCCTACATCATTCCCAACCATCTGGCGCAGGCCGATCCTTTGATCCAGCAATTCGAACGGTGGGCCCGGGATCATCTGAAGGAGGGATTTTCGCTGCAGGAAGCAGCTGGCGCGCTGGCGACCAGCATGCGGACACTGCAGCGCCGTTGTCAGGAAGTGCTCGGCAAGTCACCGCTTGCCTGGTTCCAGGATCTGCGCGTCGAACGCGCGCAATCCCTTCTTCACGGCAGCGGGCTCGATATTGAAGCGATTGCCGCGGAAGTTGGCTACGAAGACGGGGCAACGCTGCGCACGCTCTTGCGCCAGCGGCTCGGGCGAGGCGTGCGCGATCTGCGTGCCGAACTGCTGTAATGAAGCTGGTTCCTGACTCCATCCGATCAGGATACGTTTAAGCGGGCAACAGGAGGATGGATTCCAGTCAAGGCCAGCTACGCTCGCGGCGTGCCTTTGGGCTCGCTTTTCCATCCGGCGAAGTACAAAGAATCTTGTGGCGTAAACGGCTGCAAAGTTGTCGTTTATGCCTCGCGCGCAACTTGCGTGAGGGACGTGCGGCGCTCGTCCAGGCGATCTACGAAAAATCCTGACTGACCAACGCGAATCGCGCGTCGCAATCCGCGAAGACGCTTATGCCTGATTTTCGCGGACAGCTTATGCTTAACGGCACGATCAATGTGCCGTTAAGCATAAAGTGGCTATCTGCCTGACTCCCCGCCCGCGCATTTTGTTACCGCAGAAAAAGAAGCGGCCAGGCGGCGCCGGTAGTTCCGTCTTCACCGGCCTGCTATTGCTTCCCGGGGGCTCGATTGCGCTGCCTTTCGCCACGTGTGCGACAGCCCCTTGCAATCCTCCTTAATCAAAGTCCGCATGCGGAGGTTCAATGCAACAAAGTGAACCAGCGCCGGAAAGCGGAATGAGCAGGCAGCGCGTCGGGTCAGCCGGGTCGGTGTCCTTCGGTCAGGCGCTGCGGTACTGGCTTAGGCTAGGCTTTATCAGCTTCGGAGGGCCAGCCGGGCAGATTGCCATCATGCATCAGGACCTGGTCGAGCGAAAACGCTGGATTTCCGAGAAGCGATTCCTGCACGCATTGAACTATTGCATGATTCTTCCCGGACCCGAGGCGCAACAGCTTGCCACCTACATCGGTTGGCTAATGCATCGCACGTGGGGCGGCATCATTGCCGGGGCGCTCTTCGTACTCCCGTCGCTTTTCGTCTTGATTGCACTCTCCTGGGTCTACATGGCTTTCGGCAACGTCCCAGCCGTCGCAGGCGTGCTTTATGGGATCAAGCCAGCGGTCACGGCCATCGTGGTCTTCGCTGCATACCGGATTGGCTCGCGCGCACTGAAGAATGCGTGGCTGTGGTCGATTGCGGCCGCTGCATTCATCGCCATTTTCGTTGCGAATGTCCCGTTTCCGCTGATTGTCCTCGTCGCCGGCGTCATCGGGCATTTTGGCGGCAGGTACGCTCCGTCGAGATTCGTCGTTGGAGGAGGGCACAAGGCCGGTGAAAAGGCGTTTGGCCCCGCGGTCCTCGACGATGACACGCCCACTCCCCGACACGCGTTGTTCACGTGGAAGCGATTCACCGTCGTGCTCGCTGTCTTCATGCTTATCTGGCTCGCGGCTATCGCTGCACTTTCTTTCGTCTACGGTTGGGCCGGAACGCTAACCCAAATGGCCTGGTTCTTCACGAAAGCCGCCTTGTTAACGTTCGGGGGCGCATACGCAGTGCTGCCGTACGTCTATCAGGGTGCCGTCGATCATTATCACTGGTTGACCGCCCCGCAGATGATAGATGGCCTGGCTCTCGGAGAGACGACGCCCGGACCGCTCATCATGGTGGTCTCGTTTGTCGGGTTCGTTGGCGGCTGGACCAGGGCAGTGTTCGGGCCGGACGCTATGCTCGCATCCGCAGTCGTTGCGTCCATCGTCGTGACGTTCTTTACGTTCCTGCCGTCTTTCCTGTTCATTCTGCTCGGCGGACCATTCATCGAGACAACTCACGGTAACCTGAAATTCACCGCGCCTTTGACAGCCATTACCTCGGCGGTAGTTGGCGTCATCGTGAACCTCGCGGTTTTCTTCGCGCTTCACGTGTTGTGGCCACATGGCATGCAGGGCGGCTTTGACTGGCTATCGCTGCTTGTTGGCCTGGCCGCGGGCATCGCATTGTTTCGATTCAAGCTCGGCGTGATTCCGGTTGTGCTTGCGTGCGGCGTCATCGGTCTTGTACTGCGGTTGTTCATGTTATGACGCCGCTCGCGGATGTGAAGCCAGATTCCCGCCGCCATCAGTGCTGCCGCTAGCAGAACAGCAGGCGCGCAGTCAAACGCCCCGGCCGGGCTTAAACAAGTCCCCGCCACGAAAGGCGAAAGGGAGTCGAAAGATACCCCTTCCCCCTATACAAAAATTGCAAAAGATATATACTCCCCGGGGGTATAAGGGGAATGCGATGGGTCACACAGTTCAGGAAAAACAGAGGCTTCTCAACAGGGTTCGCCGCATCAAAGGTCAGGTAGAGGCCATTGAACGTGCACTGGAGGAAGAGCACGGTTGCGCCGATGTCCTGCAGCGAATTACGAGTTGTCGGGGAGCGATGAACGGCCTTCTTGCCGTGGTGCTGGAAGACCACATCAGGAATCACCTTGTCGATGCGGACACGGGCGAGGAGCCAGATGGCAGCGCGAGTGAACAGCTCATCGAAGTTGTTCACAGCTATTTCAGGTAAGCAGGGCTGGAAATGAGTGATTTCAAAAACGCCGCATTCGGCGCAGGACACGACCACATCTTTCTGGGTGCCGGTCACGAAAAGAACGAGCGTAAAACGTGGGCCGTGATTGCGCTGTGCAGCGCGATGATGCTGATTGAGATCGTTGGCGGAAGTATGTTCGGGTCGCTTGCGCTCGTGGCCGACGGCCTCCACATGTCGACACATGCAGGGGCAATGCTGATTGCGGCGCTTGCCTACACGTATGCGCGCAGGCATGCTGCCGATTCCCGCTTCGTATTCGGAACAGGCAAGCTGGGCGACCTCGCGGGATTCACCAGCGCCATTGTGCTCGCGATGATTGCCCTGCTGATCGGGTACGAGGCGGTCTCGCGTTTTCTGTCGCCGGTGCCAATTCATTTCGGCGAAGCGATACCCATCGCAGTGGTTGGCCTGCTGGTCAATCTGGCGAGTGTGTGGCTGTTGAGCGGCGATCATCACGGTCACAGTCACGGCCATGTTCATGGTCATGATGACCACGCTCACGAAGAGGCAGCACAGACGATTTCTACTCCGTCCGGTGTATTCGCCGTTTCCATCTTCGAAGATGGCGTGCCGCCCGTTTTCCGCATTGCGCCGGCCTCGGCGAGCTCACAACTGGACGCTTTGGCCGTGTCGGTGAC
The DNA here is from genome assembly GCF_050436625.1 of Paraburkholderia sp. GAS334. NCBI lineage: Bacteria > Pseudomonadati > Pseudomonadota > Betaproteobacteria > Burkholderiales > Burkholderiaceae > Paraburkholderia > Paraburkholderia sp. GAS334. Next base: position 389,865 of record NZ_JBNDMO010000001.1, read on the forward strand.
GACTATCCGACCAGACGGTGCGCAGCAGGTATTTACGTTGGCAGACCGTGGTGCTTACCTGGAATCGAAGGAAGACATTCCTGAGCCACACGCTTTTAAGGCCATCGTGCGGATGCCGGACGGCGAGCACGAGGTCGAATTCGCAGAGCATGAGCATGGCCACGACGCGCATGACGCAGCTACGCGGGACCACAACATCCGCTCCGCGTACATCCACGTTATGGCTGACGCGGCTGTATCCGTGCTGGCCATCATTGGCCTCGTGCTGGCGCGGACGTTTGGATGGCTCTGGATGGACCCGTTGGCGGGTGTCATCGGGGCATTGGTGATTGCAAACTGGTCGTACGGATTGATGCGCGACACCGGAGCGATTCTGCTCGACATGAATCCCGACCGGCGCATGGCGGAGAACGTGCGTTATGCGATAGAAGACCGGGGCGACAAAGTCGTAGATCTGCATGTGTGGCGGGTGGGTCCGGGTCACATGAGCGCGGTGGTGTCGGTGGCGACGAATGAGCCCCAGCGGGACTCGCGCTTCTATCATGCCGTGCTCGAGCGCTTCAAGGGGCTGTCGCATGTCACGGTGGAAGTACAACCCTCGCAAGCGGCGGCCTGACCCATGGCAGTCGAGTCACCGTGCGTCGACGTTTGTAAGATTGATGGCAAGTCCGGTTTATGCGTTGGATGCTTTCGCACACGCGATGAAATTCGCGGATGGAAGCATATGACCGACCACCGACGCCATCAGGTGATTAACGACAGGTCGAGCCGGAAGGCGAAGCTGCAGCGCGAATCACCAGACTCGTTGGTGCGGGCAGAGAATGCCGTGGGCGGCACCCTGCAGGCCAGCGAGCCGGCTGAACGCAATGCCGGCTTCCCGCGCGAGCATCGAGAAGACAAGGAGGGGCCATGTTGATTGATCTGGAAAGTTTCACGCCAGGCTTGTCCCTCACCGGCGGCCTTCTGATTGGCGCTGCCGCCGCCGTGCTGGTTTTCTTTAACGGACGTATCGCCGGCATCAGCGGCATTCTCGGTGGTCTGTCTGGCATGCCGGACAAGGATGTGGGATGGCGTATCGCCTTTCTCGCTGGACTTGTCGGGGCACCCATCCTCGCAAGCTTGCTGGGCAAATCGATAGCGCCTGATATCCAGGCTGGGTGGAGCGAAATCATCGTTGCCGGATTTCTTGTCGGCATCGGCACACGTTACGCCAGCGGATGCACAAGCGGCCACGGCGTCTGCGGCATCTCACGCGGCTCGATTCGCTCACTTGTGGCGACGGCGACATTCATGGCGAGTGGTTTTTTGACCGTGTTCGTGCACAGACATCTGCTGGGAGGCTGAGATGGGGCTGCTCACTGCGTTACTTTCCGGGCTGCTATTTGGCGTCGGCTTGATGGTGTCCGGCATGGCCAATCCGGCGAAGGTATTGGGGTTTCTCGACATCGTGGGACGATGGGATCCCTCGCTCGCATTCGTGATGGCCGGCGCGATAGCTGTCGGCGCGATGGCCTTTCTTTTTGCCAGACGCCGGAAGACTTCCCTGCTGGGGGCGCCCATGCGGATTCCCACTAGCGCGGATGTAACACTGAGGCTTGTTCTGGGTAGCGCGGTGTTCGGCGTGGGCTGGGGACTTGCAGGATTTTGTCCGGGGCCCGCACTGGTTGCGCTGGGCGCTGGCTTTCCTAAAGGGTGGGGTTTTGTTGTCGCCATGCTCGCAGGAATGGCTGTCTTCGAGTGGCTGGAGCAGGCGAAATTGAGTCGGCAGCAAGCCTGAGTTGCTGCCTGGAAAGTGCTCTTTCCCGCTAGCCGGCCGGTCTGCTTCGATGAGAGGGTGGCCCGACTCTCAGACGCCGGAGCAGTCACGTCAGATAGAGGCGACGAAGCAGGGAACTGACGAGGAGAAGCAACATGATTGATGGACTGATAGCTGGACGCCTGTACGGCGAAGCCCAGATCCGGACAGGACAGAACGGGAAGCGGTTTGTGACGTGCAAGGTGCGGGCAACCGCCGGCGACGGGGATACGCTTTTCGTCAACGTGATTGCTTTCGATGACGACGTGCAATCGGCGTTGCTGGCTCTGGGTGACGCCGATAGCGTGGCACTGACCGGCGCCCTGACGCCGAAGGTCTGGACGGACAAGAACGGTCTTGTGAAACCTGCGCTCGACATGGTCGCGCACGGGATCCTTACGGCGTATCACGTCCGCCGCAAGAGGCAAGCCGTCAGCGGCGAATCAGCGTCGCACGACCCTCACGCCGGGGATCACCTGGATGACCCGATATGAACCGGCTGGCCGCCCGGACCATGCCGGATATCGCGTGCTATGCTTGACCACGCAACGGACTTCCACGAAACAGACCTGTATCTGCGTCGACGATGAGGTAAGCGCCGTCTCAAACGTCGCACAGGTCGGCACAGGGCTGAGTCGGGCACGACCGCGATCGCTGACCATGGACTATCGTCATCTGCAACAGCGCAAGAGCCTGCACGGCCGCATCGTGCAAGAACTCGGCATGGGTATCGTGAGCGGCAAGGTGCAGCCGGGCCAGCGGTTGCCCGCTGAAGCTGTACTGTGCGAGCGCTATGGTGTCAGTCGCCCCGTACTGCGCGAGGCGACCCGTGTGCTCGTGGCAAAAGGGCTGGTGGTGTCGAAACCGCGTGTCGGCAGTGTCGTGAAGCCGCGCGCGGAGTGGCACATGCTTGACCCTGATGTCCTGTACTGGACGATCAACAGCATTCCGGAAGGCGAATTCTTCAGTTCCCTCCTGACCGTGCGCCGCATCATCGAACCCGCGGCGGCCGCACTCGCCGCCACCGCAGCGACAAACGACGATCTTGCGCGCATCGCGTCCGCTTACGACCAGATGGAGCGTGCGGAAACCGCAAGCGCGCTGCTGGATCCCGATCTCGAGTTTCACCGCGCAATCATGGCGGCCACCCATAACGATATGCTGGCCTATATCGGCAACATGCTGTCGCTCGCCCTGTCGGAATCGATCAAGCTGACGAGTCGCCATCCAGACACGCATGCGCTTTCGTTACCGCGCCACAAGGCGATTCTGACCGCGATCCAGAGCCGTGACCCGCTCGGCGCGCGACACGCAAGTCTGGTCCAGCTCGACAATGCGCGCGCGGACGCTGAGCGTATTCTGGAAACCGGCAGCCATCACCCGGCGTAACCGTCACCCGGATGCGATAGCAGCGCCTGCGTCGGTCAATGCGAATGTCGCGGCACTTCCGCGCCCCGGCAGCCCACCAGGAAATCGAAGTCACAGCCCTGATCGGCCTGCAATACGTGCTCCACGTACAGATGCCGGTAGCCGCTCGCATCGGCGGGATCGTCTTGCCGGGCTTGACTCCACGCTGCGAGACGCGCAGCCAGTTCGTCGTCGCTGACGTCCAGATACAGGCGCCCGGCATCGCAGTTCACCTCGATCCAGTCTCCGTCCTGGACCACCGCAAGCGGGCCGCCCGCGCGAGCCTCGGGTGCTACGTGGAGCACCACCGTGCCGTATGCCGTGCCGCTCATCCGCGCATCGGATATGCGCACCATGTCCGTCACGCCTTGTGCCAGCAGTTTCGGCGGCAGGCCCATGTTGCCTACCTCCGCCATGCCGGGATAGCCCTTGGGACCGCAGTTTTTCAATACCAGCACCGAATCGGCGGTCACGTCCAGGTCGGGTAGGCCAATGCGTGCCTTGTAGTCTTCGAAGCTCTCGAACACCACCGCCCGCCCGCGATGCCTGAGCAGCGCGGGCGTGGAGGCAGAAGGCTTGAGCACCGCCCCGTTCGGCGCGAGGTTGCCGCGCAGCACGTATAAGCCGCCATCGGGGAAGATCGGGTTGTCTAACGTGCGGATGACTTCGTCGTTGTAGAGCGGGGCGTCCTTGCAGTTTTCCCATAAAGACTGACCATTCGCGGTCAACGCACCAGGATGCGGCAGCAGACCGCCTTCGCCGAGGCGGCGCAATACCGCAGGCAGACCACCTGCGTAATAGAACTCCTCCATCAGGTAGCGGCCCGACGGCTGCAGATCGACCAGCGTCGGCGTGCCGCGTCCGATCCGGGTCCAGTCATCGAGTTCGAGGCTCACGCCGATGCGGCCCGCGATGGCTTTCAGATGAATCGCCGCATTCGTCGAACCGCCGATCGCCGCATTCACACGAATCGCGTTTTCGAATGCTTCGCGCGTGAGCAGTTTCGACAGACGCAGATCCTCAAGCGCCATCTGCACGATCCGCATGCCCGACATATGCGCCAGTACGTAGCGGCGCGCGTCGACTGCGGGAATCGCGGCGTTGTGAGGGAGTGTCACGCCAAGCGCTTCGGCCATGCAGGCCATCGTCGAAGCGGTTCCCATCGTATTGCACGTGCCCGCCGAACGCGACATACCGGCTTCCGCCGACATGAAGTCGTGCAGGGAAATTTTGCCCGCCTTTACCTGCTCGCTCAATTGCCAGACGATCGTGCCGGAGCCGATATCGCGCCCTTGATGCTTGCCGTTGAGCATCGGGCCGCCGCTTACGACGATCGCCGGCACATCGCAGCTTGCCGCGCCCATCAGCAGCGCGGGGGTCGTTTTGTCACAACCGACCAGCAACACGACCGCGTCGATCGGATTGCCGCGAATCGACTCTTCAACGTCCATGCTCGCAAGATTGCGTGTGAGCATCGCCGTGGGACGCAGGTTCGACTCGCCATTGGAAAACACGGGGAATTCAACCGGAAAGCCGCCTGCTTCCAGCACGCCGCGCTTCACGTGTTCGGCGAGCTTGCGAAAATGCGCATTACACGGCGTCAACTCGGACCACGTGTTGCAGATCCCAATAATTGGCTTGCCGTGAAACTCGTGATCGGGAATGCCCTGGTTTTTCATCCAGCTTCGATACATGAAGCCGTTCTTGTCGGCTGAGCCGAACCATTGGGCAGAGCGTAGCGGGCGCGTTCCGTTCTTCATGTCCCTTTCCTCCTTGACGCTACCTCGATAGTAATACTATTAAAGTGGCACATAGTGCGGATCGTATCGATAACGCGCGACCCGCGGAAAACGAACCAGACCCGTCCCGTCATCGTGTTGCGCTGCACCGCTGGCTGCGACTACGGAAAGCTGCGTTGTGCCGCGAAAATTAATTAGTCGGACTAGTTAAGGGTATACATCGATTAATAGGTAAAAGTGCGTGATATAGCATTTTCGGCAGGGTAGTCATGCGTACGCGCGTGCACGCGGGTTTCGTGGATGTAGTGATGCCCGGCTCCGGTGCTTTTCCGACCTGCGCCGTCATGCACCGTGAAGTGTTTAACAACTGAGAGACGGGAGAATGAGATGGCGCACGAGCAGGAAGACAAGGACGAAGTGCAGGGCATGCGTCGCGGGTTGCTACAGGGCGCTGGCCTGACTGCAGCACTGGCGCTACTGGGTGGCGCGATCACGCCGGCGCAGGCGGCGGAAGCGGCTCCGTTCCCGGCGCACAAGCGCTGGAAGATCGTATTCGTCAACCATGTCACCACGAATCCGTTCTTCGTTCCAACGCAATATGGCATTCAGGACGCGACCGCTTTGCTTGGGATGGACTACCAGTGGACCGGCTCGGCCAACGCCGACATTGCCGAAATGGTGAACGCGGTGAACGCGGCGATTGCCGGAAAAGCGGACGCAATCGCTGTACCGATCGTCGACCCGAAGGCGTTCGACAAACCGATCCAGGCCGCGCTCGACGCCGGCATTCCTGTCTTTGCCTATAACGCCGATGCGCCCTCGGGCTCGTCGAATCCGCGCCTCGCCTATATCGGACAGGATCTGTACCTGTCTGGCTACCAGATGGGCGAACGCATCGTGAGCCTCATCGATAGCGGCCTCGTCGGGCTCTTTATCGCAACGCCAGGTCAGCTGAACATTCAACCCCGGCTTGACGGCGCAGTGGCTGCAATCAAGAAATCGGGCAAGAAGATCGACGTGCAAACCATCGCCACCGGCGCGACCGTCAACGAAGAATTATCGAAGATAAAGTCGTTCTTCCTGGGCCACCAGGATCTCAAGGGCATGTTCGCGGTTGACGCGGGCAGTACCCAGGGCGTCGCAGAGGTGATGAAAGAATCTAACCTGCCTTCCAAAGGCGTCCATGGCGGCGGCTTTGATCTGTTGCCACGCACGGTCGATCTGATCCACGACGGCTTCCTCGACTTCACGATCGACCAGCAGCCTTATGTGCAGGGTTTTTATACCGTGGTGGAGGCGTTCATCTTTCTCGCGTCCGGTGGCCTTGTTGGACCGGCCAATATCAACACGGGCCTGAAGTTCGTCACCAAGGGCTCGGTCGATCCTTATCTGACCACTTCGACGCGCTATGAAGGCAAGAGCACGAAAGCCCAGATCGTGCCACGCACGGGTGCGATCAAAGGGTGACATCCTCCGTGGCGGACGCCAAAAAGTCCCTCAGACGCCCGAGGCGCTGGTCAGGCGCACTCGGGCGTTCCAGCGAGATCCGCATCTTTGCGGTCGCGCTCATCCTCTCTGTGTACTTCGAGACAGTCAATCATGACTTCCTGCTGACCAGCGCGAGCCTCCAGAATCTCTCGCAGTTCATCGCCCCGGTGGCGATCATTGCCTTTGGCGAAATCATGCTGATGATTGGTGGGGAGATCGATCTCTCCGCCGGGATGGTCTTTGCGTTTGCGCCGTTCATCATGCATTTTGCTCTTGAGGCCGGCTTGCCCACATGGCTTGCAATCCTCACCGGAGTGACTGCGGCGGGCCTTGTCGGGCTGATTAACGGCGCCGTGACGGTGTACCTGCGCATCCCATCCTTTGTGACGACGCTGGGTACGTTGTTCTTCGTGAACGGCCTCACGCTGACGATCTCACGCGGTACACCGGTTTCGCCGCCGGAGAATTCAGCTTTTGCGGCGATCATGGGGGGATGGGGTTACAGCGAGATCATCTGGACGCTCGCCATTGCCGCGGCGATGCACGTGCTGCTTCGCTATACACGCTGGGGTTTGCATACGATCGCGTCGGGAGCGAATCCGCTAGGCGCAAGCGAAGCGGGGATACACGTCAGGCGCCTGAAGCTCGGAAACTTCATTCTTGCCGCCCTGCTTGCCGGCTTTACCGGCATCCTGGAAGGCTTTCGTATAACGTCGATCGATCCGCAAGCGGGCGGTAACCAGATCATGTTTCTCGCAGTTGCCGCCGCTGTGATTGGCGGTACGCCGCTAGCGGGTGGATCGGGCACGATCATTGGTGGTTTGATCGGTGCAGCGGTGCTTGGCATTCTCAACGACGGCTTCACGCTGATCGGCATCAACGCCTTCACTTTCAACATGATTCTCGGCGCAGCCATCCTCGGGGCCATGATCTTCAACATCCATGTCGTTCGTCTCGCGCGCAAGGGAGAGCTGTGATGTCCGAGGTGCTGGAGGCGCTGCGCGGCGAAGATATCGTCAAACGTTTCGGCGCGGTCACCGCGCTCGATGGCGTATCGCTGACGCTAAGACATGGCGAGATCCTCGGCATCCTCGGCGACAATGGCGCAGGCAAATCGACGTTGATCAAGATTCTGACGGGGTTTCATCAGCAGACAAGTGGCAAGCTTTTTGTGGGCGGCGAGGAAACAGCACTTCGCTCGGTCGATCACGCCCGTTCGCTAGGCATCGAATGCGTCTACCAGGATCTGGCCCTCGCCAATTCGCTGAGCATTTATCACAACATGTTCCTGAACCGGGAAATCATACGTCGAGGGCCGTTTCGACTGTTGAACAACCGTGCAATGCGTAACCGCGCCGCGGAGTGTCTTGAAGAAATCGGCGTGCACGTGCCGTCGGTGGACCTGCCGGTCGAGCAGCTTTCCGGTGGGCAGCGGCAGGCTATCGCGGTTGCTCGCGCGGTCAATTCGAATGCACGGATACTGCTGCTCGACGAACCGCTTGCCGCGATGGGTGCCCGCGAGGCCGGACTGATCATCGACCTGATTCTTCGGCTCAAGGAGAAAGGTGGCCTGTCTATCGTGATGATCATGCACAACTACGCGCAGACGCTCGATATCGCGGATCGTGTGATGCTGATGCAGCGTGGACGCGTGACCTACCAGCGGGAGGCCGCCAGCACGTCGGTCGCGGAGCTGATGGATATCGTGCGACGCGAATATCGGGCCATGCGGACAGGGACGCAATGACGCCAGCCGGCGCAAAGCCGGCGCGCGAACGGCTGACGATTGAGCCGATCGAGCATGGATTTGATCCTTATTGGCCTGTGCACTTTGCGATCAGTCGGATAAGCTCGCAGGGTCGGGCATATCGTAATCCGCGCGCCCGCTGCCATACATGAAGGAAGAAGGCCATGTTCGAAAATGTGCCAGCTTATGCCGGCGATCCGATTCTTTCCCTGAACGAAGACTTCCAGCGCGATCCGCGTACCAACAAGGTAAACCTGAGCATCGGCGTGTATTTCGACGATGCGGGCAGGCTGCCCGTGATGAGTGCGGTGCAGGCTGTCGAAGCCTCGCTGCTCCAGACCGTGTCGCCGCGCAGCTATCTGCCGATGGCGGGTCATACCGGCTATCGTGACGCCGCCCAGGCGCTGGTCTTTGGCGCAAACCATGACGCACGTGTTGCCGGCCGCATCGCGACGCTCCAGACGCTCGGCGGCTCGGGCGCACTCAAGGTGGCCGCTGATTTCCTGCACCGGCACTTGCCGGCTTCGCAGATATGGATCAGCGATCCGAGCTGGGAGAATCATCGCGTGGTGTTCGAAAGCGCTGGCATTACCGTCAACAGCTACCCGTACTACGATCCGGACACGGGTGGTCTGCGCTTCGATGCGATGCGTGACGCGATCGACGCCTTACCCGAGCGTAGCGTCGTCCTGCTGCATGCCTGTTGTCACAACCCGACGGGCGTCGATCTCGACCGGTCGCAATGGACTGAACTGATACCGGTACTTCAGCGCCGGAAGCTCATCGCATTTGTCGACATGGCGTACCAGGGTTTCGGCGATGGACTCGAAGAAGACGCCGCCTGTGTGCGCCAGCTAGCGGACGCCGGTGTGCCGCTGATCGTAGCCAGTTCGTTCTCGAAGAACTTTTCGTTGTACGGCGAGCGTTGCGGCGCGCTGAGCGTCGTCTGCCGCGACGCTGAACAGGCGCAGCGCGTGCTCGGGCAGCTAACCTTCGCGATCCGCTCGAACTACAGCAGTCCGCCCACGCACGGTGCGAAGCTGGTAGCAGGCGTTCTGTCGGATGCTTCGCTGCGCGCAGCCTGGGAAAACGAACTCGCCACCATGCGGCAGCGAATCAAGGCGATGCGCGGCAAGATCCACGGCGGACTTGCCGGGCATGTCGACGAAGTGTTGCGCGAACGCTATCAATCGCAGGTTGGCATGTTCACGTACACAGGGCTGAGCGAGCAGCAGGTCGACAGGCTGCGCGATGAACATGCGATCTATCTGCTGCGCTCGGGACGGATGTGCGTCGCGGGCCTCAATCAGCAGAATGTCGACTATGTGGCGTCCGCAATCGCATCGGTAGCCGCGAATCCCGGCGCGAAGGAATAATCAAGACGTTCGTCCGACAAATCGATCGTGCTGGTACGCCCGCGTTGCGTCGTCAGGCCGCTGCAAGGAACTGATCGAGCTGGACGGCCGTCACGCCGACCCCACCGCAGACGATCACGAGCACCTTGCTGAAACCGTTCAGTACGGCCGCGTGGTCGTAGACCGGCGCGAGACTCGCGCCACATGCGGGTTCGACCAGCACGCGGTGATCGTCGAGAAAGCGCTTGCATGCCGTGACGGCGGCGTGGTCCGTGACTGTGACAGGCCGGATGTCCGCGGTCATTGCAAGGGCGAAGGCCTGCTCCGAAACCTGCTTCGCCCCCAGCGATGTTGCGACGCTCCGAATCGCGTCCAGTTCGATTCGCCTGCCTGCCTTAACCGACTGCACGAGCGAGTCCGCACCTTCCGTCTCCACTGCGATGATGGGAACGTGTGCGAGCCCGTTGCGGCGCAGACCTTCGTGGACGCCACAAAGCAGCCCGCCGCCGCCCACCGAAAGCACCACTGCGTCGGGTTCTTCGCCGGCTGCAACGATTTCGTCGATGATCGTCGCGTGGCCGGTCCATAGCAGTGGATCGTCGAACGGATGGATGAATGCATCCGTTTCACCGACCAGTGAAAGTGCCTTGCCATTCGCTTCCTGCCACGTCGCGCCGTGCACGATCACTTCGGCGCCTTCCAGTGCGATCAGGTCTTTCGCCCGCTGAGTGGTGGTTTGCGGAACGATCACAACGGCAGGCAGACCAAGCCGCCGCGCGGCATACGCTACTGCGATGCCCGCGTTACCGCCAGAAGAAGAAATGAAGCGCCGCTTGCCCCGGCGTGCATACTCTTCGCACGCGTAGCCGATTCCGCGAATCTTGAATGATCCTGCAGGCTGCAGTGCGTCGAGCTTGAGAAGGACGGAGGCGCCGGCGGCGAGGCTAAGAGGCTGGGAGGTGAGTAACGGTGTTTGAATATGGAGCGGCATTGGAAATCCGGAAAACAAGGCGTACCTGAGCGTACCTGAAATGCCCGATCGATGCGTCGCCATGGTAACGGGGCGATTCCGGCAGTCGACCGTGGGAGCAGGTTCTGCCATGAGCGGCCGACCCAAAACCGGCCCGCTTTTTATCTGGCTCAGCGTAGACTGGCGGAACGTCGGCGCAAGACTCGCCGCTCGCCGCCTTGAAGCGCCAGTTCCCGGCGGGGCTACCTTCAGCTCGCATCCGTGTCGTCAAACGTCGTTCATCTGAAAGGATTTGCACGATGGCGAAGATCTCTCCTGGAGTGGGTCCGCGGTTTCCACAGGTTGTCGTCCTCTTCGGGGCCACAGGTGATCTGGCGCGACGCAAGCTGTTGCCCGGTCTGTTCCATCTTTCGAGTGCGGGTTTCATTCCGGGTTGCCGGATCATCGCGGTCGCACTCGAGGACATCGCCCCCGATGCTTTTCGCCAGATAGCACGCGAATCGCTCAATGAGTTTTCTTCCCGCAGGATCGTCGAGGCGGAATGGGATACCTTCGCGGGCAACCTCGATTATCTGCCGCTAGGCGCAGGCGCGAGCGCCCTCAAGGGAGCGGTCGAGAGGGCTGAGCAGACATTCGAAGGCGAGTGCCGACGCCTGCACTATCTGAGCGTACCGCCGAGCGCTGCGTTGTCCGCCGTGCGGATGCTGAGTGAGGCGGGTCTTGTCGAGCGCTCGCGGATCATCATGGAAAAGCCCTTTGGCACCGATCTGGTGAGTTCGGTATCGCTGAATGCGAAGCTGCACGAAGTGTTCGAAGAAGAGCAGATTTTCCGGATCGACCACTTCCTTGGGAAAGAGCCCGCACAGAACATTCTCGCGTTCCGCTTCGCGAACGGTCTTTTCGAACCTATCTGGAATCGCAACTTCATCGACCACGTTCAGATCGACGTCCCGGAGACGCTCGGGCTCGGCAAGCGCGCGGGATTCTACGAGCAGACGGGCGCGTTTCGCGACATGGTGGTCACGCACCTGTTCCAGATCCTCGCGTTCATGGCGATGGAGCCGCCGACATCGCTTGAGCCTTCGCCGATCAGCGAAGAAAAGAACAAGGTATTTCGCAGCATGCTGCCCATCCAGCCGGGCGACGTCGTGCGCGGACAGTACACAGGGTATCGGGCGGAGGAGGGCGTCGGCGCCGAATCGGAAACGGAGACCTTCATCGCGCTGAAATGCTCGATCGATAACTGGCGCTGGGCCGGCGTGCCGTTCTATCTGCGCACCGGGAAGCGCATGGCGGAAGGGCAACGGATCATTTCCATCGCGTTTCGCGAGCCGCCAAAGAGTATGTTCCCGGCGGGATCAGGCGTCGGCGCGCAAGGCCCCGATCATCTGACATTCGACCTGGCTGACGCATCGAAGATGTCGCTTTCGTTTTACGGCAAACGTCCGGGTCCTGGCATGCGGCTGGACAAACTGAGTCTCCAGTTCGCAATGCATGACACGGGGCTGATTGGCGATGTGCTTGAAGCGTACGAGCGGTTGATCCTCGACGCCATGCGCGGAGATCGCACGCTGTTCACGACGGCTGAGGGCATCGAGCGGTTGTGGCAGGTGTCGACCGCATTGCTCGAATCGCCTCCACCGGTTCGCTTCTATGCGCCGGGGTCATGGGGGCCGAATGCGATCCATCAACTCGTCGCACCGCGTGCGTGGCGGCTTCCGTTCGAGCGGGCCTGGCGGGATCCAAACAAGGCGGGGAACTGACATCATTCGAGATGCCGGCGAGATGTTGTGAGAGGGGTGTGTGTGCCAGGAAACCGGTTCGAACTGCGGGACAGTTCTCACGATACTTCGGTCCGGTCACCCTTCCGGCTGCGAGCCGGAAGGTGACGATCAACGCGGTGCCTGACAGGAGCCGGGGAGCCGCGTTGATCGACTACGACAGGCGCAACCGCCGCCTTTAACCCTGAGCCGCGGCCAGCGCGGCGTTCAGCGTTTTGCTCGGACGCATGACGGCGTCGAGCTTTTCGGCGTCCGGACGATAGTAGCCACCGATGTCTGCCGCTTCGCCTTGCACAGCCGACAGTTCGCCGACGATGGTCTGCTCGTTCCCGGTCAGTTGCTTCGCCAGCGGCGCGAACTGTGCGGCGAGCGCTGCGTCATCGGTCTGCGCCGCGAGTTCCTGGGCCCAGTACATCGCGAGGTAGAACTGGCTGCCACGGTTGTCCAGCTGCCCGGTCTTGGGCGACGGATTCTTGTTGTTCTCCAGCAGCTTGCCCGTGGCGGCATCCAGCGTCGTGGCCAGGATCCTGGCCTTGCCGTTGCCGGTCTTGATGCCGAGTTCTTCCAGCGACACAGCCAGCGCCAGGAATTCACCCAGCGAATCCCAGCGCAGGTGGTTTTCTTCCACCAGTTGCTTGACGTGCTTCGGCGCCGAGCCGCCTGCACCGGTTTCGTACATGCCGCCGCCAGCCATCAGCGGGACGATGGAGAGCATCTTGGCGCTGGTGCCCAGTTCCATGATCGGGAACAGGTCGGTCAGGTAATCGCGCAGGATGTTGCCTGTGACCGAGATCGTATCGAGACCGCGGATCACGCGTTCCAGCGTGTAACGCATCGCGCGCACCTGCGACATGATCTGGATGTCGAGGCCTTCGGTGTCGTGATCCTTGAGGTAGGTCTCGACCTTCTTGATCATCTCGGCTTCGTGCGGACGGTACGGGTCGAGCCAGAACACGGCCGGCATGCCGGAGTTGCGCGCGCGCGTCACGGCGAGCTTGACCCAGTCGCGGATCGGCGCGTCCTTGACCTGGCACATGCGCCAGATGTCACCTTGCTCGACGGTCTGCACCAGCAGTACTTCGCCCGTTGCATTGTCGACGATGCGGGCTTCGCCGGCTTCCGGCACTTCGAACGTCTTGTCGTGCGAACCGTATTCTTCAGCCTGCTGCGCCATCAGCCCGACGTTGGGCACCGTGCCCATCGTCACCGGGTCGAAGTTGCCGTTCGTCTTGCAGAAGTTGATGATCTCCTGATAGATGCGGGCAAACGTGCTTTCCGGGATCACCGCCTTCGTGTCCTTCGGACGGCCGTCGGCGCCCCACATCTTGCCGCCGATACGGATCATTGCCGGCATCGACGCGTCGACGATCACGTCGTTCGGTGCGTGCAGGTTGGAGATGCCCTTGGCCGAATCCACCATGGCCAGTTCCGGGCGATGTTCGTGACAGGCGTGCATGTCCCGGATGATTTCCTCGCGCTTGGAGCTCGGCAGCGATTCCAGCTTGTCGTACAGGTTGACGAGACCGTTGTTGACGTTCACGCCCAGTTCGTCGAACAGCTTGCCGTGTTTCTCGAAGGCTTCCTTGTAGAAGATCTTCACTGCGTGGCCGAAGACGATCGGGTGCGAGACCTTCATCATCGTTGCCTTCACGTGCAGCGAGAACATCACGCCGGTTTTGCGGGCGTCTTCCATCTGTTCTTCGTAGAAGTCGCACAGCGCGTTCTTGCTCATGAACATGCTGTCGATGATTTCGCCGTCCAGCAGCGGCACCTTCGACTTCAGCACGATCGTCTTGCCGCTCTTCGTGACCAGTTCCATATTCACGTCGCGGGCGCCGTTCACGGTCATGGATTTTTCGCCATGATAGAAGTCGCCATGCTTCATGTGCGCCACGTGCGTGCGCGAAGCCATGCTCCATTCACCCATGCTGTGCGGGTTCTTGCGCGCGTAGTTCTTCACGGCGGCGGGTGCGCGGCGATCCGAGTTGCCTTCGCGCAGCACCGGATTCACGGCGCTGCCGAGGCATCGGGAGTAGCGCTGGCGAATCGCTTTCTCGGCTTCGGTCTTCGGCTCTTCCGGGAAATCCGGCACCTTGTAGCCCTTGCCCTGCAGTTCCCTGATCGCGCCGACCAGCTGGTGCACGGACGCGCTGATGTTCGGCAGCTTGATGATGTTGGTGTCCGGCAGCAACGTCAGACGGCCGAGTTCGGCCAGGTTGTCCGGCACGCGTTGTTCTTCGGTCAGAAACTCCGGGAACTCACCCAGGATGCGGCCAGCCACCGAGATATCGCTGGTGGTGACGTTGATTCCAGCCGGCGCGGTGAACGTGCGGATGATGGGCAGGAATGCACGGGTCGCCAGCAGGGGCGCTTCGTCGGTGAGGGTGTAGATAATCGTGGGTTGCTGGGTACTCATCGCGTGTCTCTAGAACAGAAAACAGGGTGGGAAAAGCCGCCGGCCGCGCACACGCCGGCACCAATGACCGAATTTTGCCTGATTTTGCATTCGCAAGGACTTTGCCTCGCACTGCAAACGCAAAACGCAAATTTTACCTGCAGACGGGGTTGGGCGTGTGAAAGTGTCGTGTGGTGTCGGCGTTGCGTATCGCTGCGCTCAGCGCCCCAACCGGTTTTCGATCCTTCCTATCAACCGTCCGGTCCAGCCACGGATCAGTCTGTCTGACGCTACGACCGGTATCGAATACGCGATAACCTGATACACCGTGTTCCGTTTCACCTTGGAGACCTTCGCCGGATCGAGCCACGCGTCGTTATCGACCAGCAGCAATAGCGTCTCCAGCCCGATCACAATGGGCCACAAACAGGCCAGCCGCAGCCGCACCGAATGCGCCGGAATGGCGAGCGTGTATTCGACCGCCTCGCGAAAATGATCGATCGTCTTGCGGACAAGTTCGAACATGAGCGGCTGCGCGCGAACTGAATGCTCCGGCAGCAGCAGATCCTGCGGACTCAGACCGAACGGGTCCAGCATCGTCGACGGAATGTAGCAGCGGCCGATACGCAGATCCTTGCCGCAATCGCGCAGCACGTTGGTCAGTTGCAGCGCCTTGCCGAAACGTACGCCACGATTCAACGTCGTATCGGGCTGGCCTTTGAGTGTGCCTGGGATATGCGCCCAGGTCATCTTCGTCCAGAATTCCCCGACGCATCCCGCCACCAGATACGTGTACCGGTCGAGCTCCGCGAATTCGCGTAACGCGACAATCTGCCCCGATGACTCATCTGGGAACGTACGGAGATCGAATTCCATGCCTTCGGTCAGCGTCGACACGATCTCACGCACCGCGTCCCGATCGGACTCGCTCAATTGCGCGAGTACGGCCAGAGCAGGGCCGAGCGACTCGAGCAGAACCTTTTCGTCTGAATGCGTCTGCTGCGCCGCTACTTCCACGGCCATGCGGTGCAGGAGCGCATCGTCGTCTGCGGCGCCATTGACCTGCGCGCGAAGCGCCAGCAGCATCTCCAGTCTTTGCCCGGGCGGAATCAGCGATGTATCCGCAATCGTGTCCGCAGCACGCGCCAGAAGGTACGCGAGGCCGACCGGATCGCGCATTTCGATCGGCAGTACGCGCAGCGTGAGGTAGAAGGAACGTGAGACGCCCTTCAGGAGCGGACCGAGAAGGAAGGCCCGGGCAGGGTTACGCATAGAGGTGGGTTCGGGTCGGTATTGGAAAATCAAACGCTGCCGGATTGTACCTGGCAAACTGCTTTCGTTCGCTCTTTCCGCGACCGGCCCGCCCGACCCGTCAACGCGACGGCACCCCCTCGCGCCATTCGCCCCAGTGCGTGGCGATGTCCTGCACGAGCGGATTGCCGGCTCGATAGAGATTCTCGATAGCCGGCCCGAAGCCACCCTGCGCCGCATAGTTGAGGAGGTTATCGGAAGCACTCTGGCCGTCATAAGGCCGATCAAAATCCGAACCCGAACGGAGCGCCGCGACGCGACTCAGATCGACACGCCCGGTGCTCGCCGCGCGCTTGAGCGCCTCATACGTTGCGTTGTCTTCCTGCTGGGTCGTGCAGTACGTGCCCTGGCCATCGGTCAGTAACTTCGTCCAGTACCGCGCGCGCTCGCCGATGTATTTACCCGACCACCAGGTATCGCCCGCCAGCGTGTCGCACTGGATCACCTTCGGCGGCTGGTTGGCCGGCGCGTAGTTGAACTTCGCGCGCGCGTTCTGCGCATCGGGGCTATCCAGCAGCGTCACGTTTTGCGAAAGCTTGTACGCCGTATCGGCAAGCGTCGCGTTCAGCGCGAAGACTTCAGTGCGGTAATCGAGCGGCGGCTTGTCCGTGGGCGATTTCGTGTTGATGCCAAGGAAGCCGCTGGGCCAGCTATCAGGCTTTTCGCGGGCGTCGATTTCCCACTGAATGCCGAAATCAACCAGGTACTTCGCCCATGCCGCCGATCCGAGCGTGCCCTGCGCCGGATCGATTCCCGCGATGCCCGCAATCATGAAGTACGTGCGGCGCAGGTTGAATTTATCGGAGAAGGTGAGCGCCATCAGCGATGCGGCCGCGTTCGAGTGTCCCATCCCCGTCGTCATGACGCAGATGTCCTGGCGGTTGCAATGCACTTCGGGGTAGTCGGGAGAGAGTCCGGGCACCTTGATGGCTTTCCATGGACCGAGGTGGTCGAGCCACACCTGTCCTTCCGGTCCGAACATCGAGATGATCATCACTTTCACGTCGTGGCCGCCACCGGCGGGGCGGCCGAAGGCCTCGGAATCCTGCGCGACACCCGGCAAACACACACCGAATGTGCAGGCTGCGACGAATGTTGCCGCGATTGCGGTCCGTGCGACAGGTGTCCCGTGCGGGTCGCGGTGAACCAGGGCTTTCTTGAACTGCGTTATCACGTTCATCGGGCGGCTCCCTCAGGTTGGAAGGCGGATGCATGAGCGGGCGGTTGGACGTCGCATCCGGGACGCTGTGTCCATCCATGTTCCCGGTTGAGGAGTATAGGACGCAAAAAATCATATGGTTCACTGGATGATTCGATGGCTACGCGACACGGCATGGGCCATGCGCCACGCTTCACCGCCTGGTCAATTCTGCTCATGGATGTGCGCTGATGCGGCATGCATAGTACGAAAAAACATTGTGTCCGCTTCGGCCAGGCAAACGTCGCATTCCGGAACTCCCGAGAGCAGGTCCAGAACATACTGGCTAACGCGTTAAGCGCATGGCAGCATGGCAGCGTTGTCTGCACGTTCGCTTAACCAGAATTAAGCGTTAAAAACATTCTTGCTGCCGCCAAAGGAGACCTCCATGAACCTGCGCCATACGATGCGGTGGCCGGGCTACGTCGCAATATTGTTCCTGATGTCGTTTCTGGCCATGCCCATGTTCGCGCAGGCAGACGACGAAGCAGCGGCAAGCGCCGTCGTGCCACCCCCCGCGTCAAAGCCTAAGACAGACTGGGCGGAGCGATTGCGCGAAGCCACGGTCAAGGAGGGGCAACCCATTCTGCTCGTCGTGCATTCGGCTAAAGACTGCGTGTATTGCACGCGATGGAAAGGATCGCTGGGCGGAAAGGGTGAATTCGAATCGTGGGCGCAAAACCGGCCCGACGTTCATCTGGTCATCGTGGAACGCGGGGCCATCGCGAGTGCCGAACGCGCGGAAGACTACCCCGACACCATGCAATGGCTGTTCAAACGAAATGTGGAACGCACGCAGCTTCAGCCAGGCACACCGATGTTCGAAGTCTTTGTGGTGAAGAAAATGGTCTGGCGTTCCTATGGTTATCATTCCTGGGCGCGCGACGTGTTTCCGGCGCTAAAGGATCTGGATAGTCGCCGGTCATCCGCCGTGTCTGCGACAGACCCGGGTGGTGAGGTGTTATCGAACGCGTCGCGCTAGCGTCAAACGGGAGCTTCACGCGTCACGTGACGTTATCGGGTACACGTACCGTCGATCGACGACGGGCAGGATTCGCGTGGCCGGAAAATGGAAACGCATTCATTCATTTCAGGGCCTGGTTTTCGACGCTCTGCCAGCCGCCACCCAACGACTGGAACAGTGCAGCCGTATCGGCCAAGCGATCGGCCTGCGCGCGGGTCCGGTCGATCGAAGTCTGTAGCACCTGGCGCTGCGTGTCGAGAAGCCCAGACTGGCTGACTCCGCCCGCAGCATATTGCGCATGCGCGATGTCGAAGCTCGCTTGCGCCTGCTGCGCGGCGTCGTCGCGCGCCTGCAGTTCGCGTGCGTCTTCATTTAGCGCTGTCAGCGTATCCGCGACCTGTTGCAGTGCCTGGAGCACCGTTTGCTGATAGCCGGCGAGCGCGGCGTCATAGGCGGCCTGTGCCGAACGCTTCTTTGCCCGCAGCTCGCCGCCGCGGAAAACAGGTTGCGTGAGATTCAGCCCAATGTTCCAGATGTTCAATCCGCTCACCACGTCCTGCACATTTGTGCGCTCCGAACCGATCCCCGCTGAGAGCGAAAACTGCGGATACAGATTGGCCGTCGCCACGCCCACGTTCGCGCTCGCCTGATGCAACAGAGCCTCAGATGCACGGATGTCGGGGCGTTCGCGTGCGAGCGTCGACGGCAGCGTGAGCGGCACAGTGTCGGGCAGATGGAGCGAATCCAGCGTGAGTTCGGCGAAGTCCGCTTTCGATGGCGCCACGCCAAGCAGGATCGCAAGTTGATGATCGGCCTGGGCGAGTTGCGTCCTGAGCGGCGGCAGCGATGCGCGCGTCTGGGCCAGCAGCGTGCGCTGGGTGCGCACGTCGAGTTGCGAAACGCCACCCGCCGCGAAGCGTGCCTCGATGATGGCAAGCTGGTTTGTCTGCGTGTCGGCGAGCTGCTGGGTGAGCGCAATCTGTTGTTGCAACGATGCGCGTCGCACGGCGGTCGAGACGACATTGCCCGCAATCGAAAGCCGCGCTGCGTCAAGTTCGTACCCCGCGTAATCGACCTGCGCCATGGTCGCCTCGAGCGCGCGACGGTTGACGCCAAAAATATCGAACGCGTATGACACGCTAACGGACGCATTGAACAGCGAAAACGGCCCCGGATTCTGCACGTGCGGAATGCCGAATGCAGCGAGATCGACCTGTTGCCGCGTGCCGGAGAGGGTCGCATCGACGCTCGGGAACTGCGTCGAGCCGAACTGTGCGTTGTAGTCTTCACGCGCTTCGACCAGTTTTGCACGGGCCTGTGTGAGAGTGGGGCTTTGCTGCAAGGCCTCGTCGACGATACGGTTGAGCGCATCCGAATGGAATTGCTCCCACCACATCGGCGTGGCGTGCGCGGCCGTAGTCAATGTTTGCGACGATCCTGCCGCGCCACTGGCAGCTGCGGTCGTAGCAGGCAGCGTTTCGCGCGTATAGGTCTCAGTGTCTGGCGCGGCGGGAGCGCGAAAATCCGGGCCGACGGTGCAGCCGCACAGCGCGATGGCGCACAGGAATGCGAGGGGTTTCATCGACGTTTCTCCTAGTCGAGCGTGCGCCGATAGAAGCGCAGCGCAATCGCCATCACGATCACCGTAAAGAGTGCCACCGGCCACACGGAAGGCCAGAGGTCCGCCCATCCATTGCCTTTGAGCAGGATGCCGCGAATCAGCCGGTTAAAGTAGGTGAGAGGCAGCAGGTTGCCAAGGAACTGCGCCCATTTCGGCATGCCCGCGAACGGGAACATGAAGCCCGAGAGCAGGATGTTCGGCAGGAAATAAAACACGGTCAGCTGCATCGCCTGCAACTGGTTTTGCGCAAGCGAAGATAGCGTGATGCCAACCGTCAGATTTGCCGCAATAAACAGCAGCACTGCAAGGTAGATGGCAATCGGGCTGCCCACGAATGGCACGTGAAACACGTAACGCGTCGCGGCGAGAATGATCGACGCCTGAATGAGGCCGATGATCACGTAAGGCACGATCTTGCCGGTCATGACTTCAATCGGCAAAACGGGCGTCGCGAGCAGGTTTTCCATCGTGCCGCGCTCGCGTTCACGCGTGATTGCGAGGCCGGTCATCATCACGAGCGTCATCGTCAGGATCACGCCCATCAAACCGGGCACCACGTTGTATTGCGTGATGCCCTCGGGGTTATACAGGCTGTGAACCTGCACATTGAATGCCGCCGGGCTGCCGTTCAGATGCGCGAGCGGTCCGGTGATGTCCTTGTCTGCGACCGGCTGCACGAGGCCCGGCAGCGCGGCAACTGCGGTGTTCGTCGCGGTTGGATCGGTGGCGTCGGCTTCGACCAGCAATGATGGATGCTCACCGCGTAGCAGACGTCGCGAGAAATCGGCGGGCACATTCAGCACGAACTGCACGCGACCCTGCGCGAGCGCACGGCGGCCGGCTTCCTCGTCGGGCAGCGTTTCGACGATGTTGAAATAGTCGGAGTTCTTCATCGCTTCGACGAAACTGCGCGAGAACGCGCTCTGCTCACCGATGATGAGCGCGGTGGGCAGATGCTTCGGGTCGGTGTTGATCGCAAAGCCGAACAGTGCGAGCTGGATGACCGGCACACCGATGATCATGCCGAACGTGACGCGGTCGCGGCGCAACTGGAGGAATTCCTTGAGGACGATGCTCCACCAGCGCGTCAGCGAAAACAGGTTGAGTGTGCTCACGATGGCGCTCCGAAGTTGTCCTTCGAGTGACTCATCAGATAGATGAACACATCTTCAAGACCGGTTTCGATGGGTTCGATGCGCAGTGTTGTGCCTGCCGTCGCCTGTTTGATTGCGTTTTCAAGCGCGGCATGGTCGCGACCGCTTGCATGCAGCGAAGAGCCGAATACGACGGTCTGGTCGACGCCGGGCGTCGCGCGCAGTTGTTCGGACAGTGTGCTCAGGTGCTCGCCGTGGATCGCCCACGTCGCGAGATCCTGCGATTCGATCACTTCGGTCGACGTGCCCTTCGCGAGCAGTCTTCCATACGCGATATAGCCGAGCTTGTGACAACGTTCCGCTTCATCCATGTAATGCGTGCTGACCAGCACGGAAATGCCGCGTGCCGCGAGACGATGCAGTTCTTCCCAGAAATCGCGTCGTGCGGTGGGGTCGACGCCAGCAGTCGGTTCGTCGAGCAGCAGCAGTCTCGGCTCGTGCAGCATGCATGCCGCCAGCGCGAGCCGTTGTTTCCAGCCGCCTGACAGAGAACCCGTCAGCTGTTTCGCGCGGCTTTGCAGCCCGAGGGATTCGAGCGAGCGGTCGACAGCTTCGCGCCGGTTGCGCATCTGATAGACGCGTGCGACGAAGTCGAGATTCTCGCGAATGGTCAGGTCGTCCCAATACGAAAACTTTTGCGTCATGTAGCCGACGTTGCGCTTGATCTGCGCGCTCTCGCGCCGGATGTCGTAGCCGAGACACGTGCCGCTGCCGGAATCGGGCGTGAGCAAACCGCACATCAGGCGGATCGACGTTGTTTTGCCGCTGCCGTTCGGCCCGAGAAAGCCGAAGATCTCACCACGCGCGACCTGCAACGACACATCGTTGACGACGTGCTTGTCGCCGAAGTGCTTGTTCAGGTTCTGCACGTCGATCACAGGGTCCTGCGTGGAGGTGCTCATTGCAGTGACACCGTGACGGGCTGGCCCGGATGAAGTTTAGTTGCATCGGCAACCGATGGATGCGCTTCGACGAGAAACACCAGCTTCGCCCGTCTTTCGTTGCTGTAGATAACCGGCGGCGTGTATTCGGCCTGGTTCGATATGAAGGTCACTTTCGCGGGTATGTCTGCTGCGCAACCGTCGCAATGGACGGTCAGAGTCCGGCCGGTTGCGAGCTGGCCGACCATCGCCTCAGGAACAAAAAAGCGCACTTTCACGTTTTGCGGTGGCAGCATCTGTACGACCGGACTACCCGCCTGCACCCATTCGCCGAGGCGATAAAGCGTGTCGTAGACGAGACCTTCAGCAGGTGCGTTCACACGTTTCTGATCGAGCTTCCATTGCGCCTGTGCAACGGTGGCCTGCGCGGCGGCAACCTGCGCGGTCTGCGCGGTGATCTGCTGCGAACGGCCGGGCAGTCGTGCGACGTCCACCTGACTGGTGAGCTCGCGTACCTGGGCGGCGGTGGCATCGGCGTTGGCGCGTGAATCGTCCAGCTGCGCCCTGGCAATACCGCCAGCACGGAACTGTGCTTCGTCGCGCGTCAATTGCAGGGACGCCTTGCGTGCATTCGCGATGGCTTCGGCAAGTTGCGCCCGGTTGACGTTGACCTCGGGCGCGCGCTTGCCGGTCTGGATATCCGCGAGCTGTGCGCGCGCGGCAGCGAATTGCTGCTGGGCCTGCTGGAGCGCCGCGGCTTCATCGGTCGATTCGAGCGTGAAGAGCGGCGTGCCTGCCTGTACGGTCTCGCCGCGCGTGACTGACAACTGCGTCAGTTTGCCCGACTGCGTCGAGCCGAGATAGACGAATTCGCCCTCGACGTAACCCTGATATGCGTTGCTCTCGTGGTGTGAGCATGCCGACAGCACAACCGCGGCAAACACCAGCGAAAGCGGGACGCAGTAAATGCGGCTCATAACATGCTCCGTGACGAAGGGCGCGCTTGCAAGGGCGCCCGCTGCGGCAGCATGCCGCCTGGAAAGTGGGTGAGAGGACAAACCTGTTGAAAGGTCGACCCGGCTCGATGGAAACTATTTTCTTAGTTTTAGTTTCCTGGGTCAATCGAAACAATCGAAATCCGGACGGATCGAATGGAATTGAGTGCCGAGGTAGCGCGCGGGCAGGAAGACGAACGGTTTTCGTCCGTTCTGTTTTAAGCGAACTTTGAAATAAGGTTATTGAACAGGATCGCAGCCCGTGTCGTCTTAACGGAGATGTGGAACGTCGATAACCGGGGATGAAGTTCGAATCGTTTAGCTCAAGCGCGGAATGTCCGGTGATCCGCATTCCTGCAATTGGCCTTGAACGTTCGGGGAAGTAATGGAAGGAGGCAAACCTGATCCCGCGCTACTTGAAGCGTTTGGGCGTCGATGGGATGTCGACTTTCTGGAACCGCCGCTCGCGCGGCCGTGATGCTGCGCGATCCTGCTGGCGCTTTTACTGCCCGTTGCTGAGCCCCGCGGCTTTCGCGCGCTGTGCTGCGACGATGCGGCCGGCGCGGATCGCGTTATCTGGATAGTCGAGCCAGTCCAACGGATCGTAGCCCGCGGCGCGCCACGCCACGAGGTCTGCGCGGACCTGAGCGCGCGTCAGCGGACCTGATGGGTCATAAGAGCCCGACGGAGTTTGCGCGAGTGCCGACCCAAGACAGAACGCGCCGACGAGCACCCCTGACGTAATACGAATAGCCGATTTCATGACATCACCTCGAGCGGTGACAACCGCCCTTTCATGTTAGGTGATGCGTCGAACAGAGCAAAGGCGGCGGGTCGTGTGAAGAGGGCATCGCGCAATGCGATGAGTGAGCGATGCCTGTGCCCGTAGTCGCATCGGCGCGGGTCGCTGACTGGTATACCACCCATGAACGACGACACGCTTTAGCTGCGCGGACCCGGCCACAAGCTGCCAATCGCCGCGATCCCGAGCGCGCCAGCTGACTGCGCCTGAGCGATGTGTACAGGCTCCATGCCGCCGAGTGCGTACGCAGGCGTCGATGTCAGCGCAAGCAGATCAGCGAACGCGTCCCAACCTAGTGGCGCGGCATCTGGATGGGTCCGTGTTTTCAGCACCGGCGAGAGCGTGACGAAATCCGCGCCAAGCACTTCGGCCTGAGACAGTTGCGCGGCATTGTGACAGGCGGCGGAAAACAGAATGTTGCCTGAAACAGGGCGTTTTCTTTGCATCATCAGGTGCCGGCTCCCGATGTGAATTCCATCCGCACCTAGCGTGTCGGCAACGAAGGCAATGTGATTCACGATCATCCTGGCGCTAAACGTACGACAGACATCCAGCGCCTGTGTTGCCAGCGCTGCATATTGGTCGGCGCTCATCGTTTTGCTACGCAGTTGCACGAGCGCAATGCCCGACTGGAGCGCCTGCTCCAGTCGATCGAGGAAGAAGTCCGCTTCGAATGCAGCCGGCTCGGGCGTGATCAGATATCGGTCCGGCAGGTTAAGAGTGGTTTTCATCCAGGCATCGCCAGGTTTCGCAAGCGCACAGTGTAAAGGCAGACAGCAACCCGATATCGGCCGTCGCCAGTGTTGTCTGGTAATGCCCGATACATCGAAGCGGTTTGGTAGTATCTGGCTTTATATCCGCGCGTTTTTGCCATGCTTGCACTCAAGCTCACGCTGGTACCTTTGTTTCTGCTGTTCGTTTCGATGTCGGGCAAATGGTGGGGCCCATCGATCGCGGGATGGCTTGCCGGTCTGCCTGTCGTTGCCGGTCCCATTCTTTATCTTCTTGTCCTTGAACACGGCCCCGCGTTCGGCGTGCGTGCCGCGACGCTGTCGCTTTCAGCGATTCTCGCCTCCGAAGCATTCAATTTCGCCTATGCATGGACGTGCCGCTCGCGCCCATGGCCGACCGCGCTACTGGTTGCACTGGCAACCTGGTTCGTCGCCGCCTGCGTCCTGTCGCTTCTGCCCGTGTCGCCAGTATGGGCGGTGTGCGTTGCGCTGGCCGCAGTCCTTTTTGGTCAATCCTTCCTGCCGCGCAGTGCTGCCGTTGCGGCTGGGGCACCGCCTGATCGCACCGATCTGACGGGAAGAATGCTCGCCGGTGCGGCGCTTACGCTATTCGTCACTGCGCTATCGGGACGGGTTGGCGCGACGTGGAGTGGATTGCTTGCGGTTTTCCCGTTACTTGGGATTGTGCTGTCGGTCTCGTCGCATCGTGCTCATGGATCTGAATTCGTTGTCTCGCTGCTGCGTGGCATGGTGCTGGGCCGCTTTTCGTTCGCTGCGTTCTGTCTGTTCCTTTCGCTCGCGTTAAACCATCAAGATCCGACTACAACATTTGCCGAAGCGGCGGTGCTTGCGATGTTCGTGCAGTGGTGCACTAAACGCATAGGCAAGCCCGGCTCGCATGGAAGCACGGCCGTACCGGAATGAGCCGGCCTTTAAAGCAGATATAACCGGCGCTAAAGCCAGTCTGACGACAGCAGAATCCGCGCGCTGGCGATGCCAGACTCCTCGTCGTTTGTGGCGGGAGGCGTCCGACGCAACGCACGTTATGGTGCTTTCTCGCGCGTCTCCTTGATGAAATCGACGAATGCCCGCAGCGGTGCGGGCATGTAACGTCGGCTCGGGTAGTAGAGCAATGGCCCGGTAAAGTGATACGACCAGTCTTCGAGCACGGGTTCGAGTGCTCCGCTATCGATCTCCGGTCGCAGCCACTCCTCAAACAGAAACACAATGCCCAGGCCCGCAACGGCTGCACTGACGCTGACATCCGAGGCCGCGGCCGTCACGATCAGCGGGCCGGTGGGGTCCACTCGTACGATCTTCCCGCGTCGTTCGAATTCCCACAGGGTCATCGCACCGCTGGTGAAGCGCTGGCGTATGCACGCATGCGAGAGCAGATCGCGCGGATGTAGCGGACGTCCTTTGCGGTCGAGATAGGCGGGCGAGGCGGCGGCCACAAAACGTTGCATGCGGGGGCCGAGTGGCACCGCGATCATGTCCTGTTCGACGCGTTCCTCATAGCGCACGCCGGCATCGCAACCCGCGGCCAGCACGTCGACGAAAGTGTCGTCCACGGTAATTTCGAGCTTGATATCCGGATGCGCGAGCAGGAACGCCTCGATGACCGGCGACAGAAAAAGCCGCGCGACGACCGCAGGCACGTTCAGCCGTAACGTGCCGCGCGGACTGTCACGAAAGCCGTTGACGACGTCCATCGCGGCTTCGACCTCGCCCAGCGCTGGCACCAGTCGTTCGAGCATCTGCGTGCCGGCCTCGGTCAACGTGACGCTGCGTGTCGTGCGTTGTAACAACAGAACGCCAAACTGCGCTTCAAGACGGCGCACGGCCGTGCTGAGCGCTGACGCCGAAAATCCGCTTGCACGCGCCGCTTCCCGGAAGCCCCGATTGCGCGCCACGGCCACAAAGGCTGCGAGGTCACCCAGTTCCACCGCCATGATTCGGTCCCTTTAAAGTCTGCACGAGACGCCGACCTTTGCCGCTCGCCTTCCCGCCGGATTGTGCGGATTTTTGCACAACCCGTGCGTAGTGTATGCACTTATCGTACAGCTGGCCAACGCCTATAGTGACCTCACTACGGTGAAGGCAAGGAGGCATTGAAATGACGTCGCATACGAATCTCGGGGGCACTTTTAAACTGGCCGGCGGCGCGCTCAACGTGAACCGCGTCGGATATGGCGCGATGCAGCTGGCGGGTCCGCACGTCTGGGGGCCACCGAAAGATGTCGAGGGCGCGGTTGCCGTTCTGCGCGAGGCGGTGGCTGCTGGAATCAATCACATCGATACGTCCGATTTTTACGGTCCGCACGTGACTAACCAGATCATCCGGCAGGCTCTGCATCCGTATCCAGAGGGACTGGTGATCGTCACGAAGGTCGGCGCCCGTCGCGCGCCGGATCAGTCATGGCCGGTTGCGCTATCGGCAAAAGAGCTGACCGACGCCGTTCACGACAATCTGCGCAATCTGGGCCTCGACGCAATCGATGTCGTCAATCTGCGCGTGGGCGCGGTCGACAGACCGTCCTATGCGCCGCTCGAGGAGCCGCTTTCGGTGCTTGCGGATCTGAAGCGGCAAGGGCTGATTCGCCACATCGGGTTAAGCAATGTCGACCAGCAGCAATTGTCTGAAGCACAGGCGATCACCGAGATCGTCTGCGTGCAGAATCACTACAACCTCGCACGTCGGGATGACGACGGGATGATCGACGACCTCGCAGGAAAAGGCATCGCATTCGTGCCGTTTTTCCCGCTAGGGGGATTCACGCCGCTACAGTCTTCGGTTTTGGACAGTGCTGCGGCTTCGCTGCAGGCCTCGCCGATGCAGGTCGCACTCGCATGGCTTTTGCAGCGCTCGCCGAATATCCTGCTGATTCCGGGCACGTCGTCGGTTGCGCATCTGCGTGAGAACCTCAAGGCCGCTGAGCTCAAGCTTTCGCCGGAGATTCTGGCGAAGCTCGATGCGATCGGGGCGAGCATGTGAAGGATGCCGCGACGTCATGTGTTCTGGGGTTCCCTGCGTCTGGCATTATTGCAGGGTGATTCCAGGCGGCGCCTGGCGCTTTGCTCCATCCGGTTTCGACATTCAGGCCGACACATCCATGACCGCCCGTTTCAATGCCGCACTGACAGCGCTTGTCGCGGCCGCTCTGTTCGGCGCCACCACGCCGCTTGCCAAGGCACTTCTCGGCTCGCTTTCGCCATTCATGGTTGCGGGTCTTTTTTATCTGGGAAGCGGCATCGGGCTTGGCGTCTCAATGCTCATCCGGCGGACGTGGCGCTCCGCGCAAGCGCATCAGAACGAAAGCCGCATTCCAGCGGCGGACGTACCGTGGCTGCTCGGTGCGATCGTCGCGGGTGGAATCGCGGGCCCTGCGCTCCTGATGCTCGGGCTGGCTTCGACGCCGGCGGCAACGGCTTCGCTCCTCCTGAATCTGGAGGGCGTGCTGACAGCCGTCATCGCGTGGGTCGTGTTTCGCGAGAACGTCGATCTGCAGGTGTTTCTCGGGATGGTGGCGATTGTTGCCGGCGGGGTGCTGCTGTCCTGGCATCCGGGCGCAAGCGCCATCCCCGTCGGCGCGCTTCTGATCGTGTGCGCCTGCCTGTGCTGGGCCGTCGATAACAACCTGACGCGCAAGGTTTCCACCCACGACGCAACGGTCATCGCGTGCATCAAGGGGCTGGTCGCGGGTACGGTGAATCTTTCGATCGCGTTGATCGTCGGCGCACATGTGCCTTCAGCGGGAAAGATCCTTGCCGCAATGACGACGGGCTTCGCGGGCTATGGCGTCAGCCTTGTGATGTTCGTCGTCGCGTTGCGTAACCTTGGCACAGCGCGAACCGGCGCGTATTTTTCTGTAGCGCCGCTCTTCGGCGTCGCGCTCTCGCTCGCGATCTGGCCGGAACGTCCGTCGATTTTTTTCTGGCTCGCCGCGATTTTCATGGCGCTCGGTGTGTGGCTACACATTCGTGAGCGTCACGCGCATCTTCATACGCATGAGCCGCTCGAGCATACGCACCCGCATCGCCATGATGAGCACCATCAGCATGCGCATTCGTTTCCGTACGATGGGGAAGAACCGCATGTTCATCCCCATCGTCACGTGAGCGTCACGCACTCACACGCCCACTATCCGGACATTCACCATCGTCACACGCACTGAGTGCGCGGCGGGCGATGCTGTAACCATCACGAAAGCGCGGCGTCAGGCTGTCGCCGCAACCGCCGCTCTCAACCCGAGCAGATAGCTGTCAACGCCAAAGCCGCAAATCTGTCCTTTGACGATTTCGCCGAATACTGACTGGTGGCGGAACGCTTCACGCGCATGGATATTGGACATGTGGATTTCGACGATGGGCACGGTGAGAATCGCCAGCGCATCGCGGATGCCGTAGCTATAGTGCGTCCACGCGCCGGCGTTGATGAGCACGCCGTCGGCCTTGTCGGTGAACGCCTTGTGGATGCGCAGGCACATGTCGCCTTCGCTGTTGGTCTGATACGTCTCCACTTCAACGCCAAGCTCCTTGCCCAGCGCCTGCAGCCTGTTGTCGATTTCTTCAAGCGTGATGGTGCCGTACTGCGCAGGATCGCGTTTGCCAAACATGTTGTGGTTGATGCCGTGAAGCATGACGAACGTTTTCATGAGCCTTCCTTCAGGTGGTCCAGGGACGTCGATGACGTCAGTGAGCAGGGCTTGTATCGACGATCGAACCCGTGTTTGCCGCTTCAGCGATCGCTTCCGTAATCCGCAGATTCTGCAGGCCGTCACGCACGCTCACCAGCGGCTCGGCTTCGCCGCGAATGACGCGCGTGAAGTGCTCGATCTGCAGCTTGAGCGGGTCATCGCGTGTCATATCGGCGACGCTGGTTTCGAACGGCTTCCACCACGAACGGTCTTCCGCCTTGCCATAGGTTTTCATCCGCATCGTGGGCACTGAAAGCGAACCGAACGTTCCCGCGATCACGTAGCAATCTTCGTCCGGGTACGTTGGGTAGGCCTTGTTTTCCTGCGACGTCTGCTCCCAGCTGCGCGCGCTGGCTGCGGTATCGGACAACATGAAACTGCCGAGCGCGCCGCTTGCGAAGCGCAGGTTGATCGAGACCGTATCTTCGACCGGAAAACCGCGGGTGGCGCGCGATGAAAACGCCTGCACCGCGACGATGTCGCCGCACAGCATCCGCAGGTTGTGCACCTCGTGAATCATGTTGAGCAGGATCGGCCCCGCGCCCGGTTGCCGACGCCAGGGCGCATCGGCGAAATAGTGGTCCGGCTTGAAAAATACCGCGCTGCCCATCACGGCGACGAGCTTGCCCAGACGCCCTTCGTCGATCAGCTGCTTCGCCCGCGCCATGATCGGACTGTGCGCGCGATGATGGCCGATCAGCACCTTCACGCCCGTGCGATCCACTTCCTTCGCCAGCTTCTCGGCTTCCGCGACAGTGGGCGTGACCGGTTTTTCGAGCAACGTCGGCACCCGCGCCTGGAGGCACGTCAACGTGTGCTCAAGGTGCAGCTGGTTAGGCGTGGCGAGAATGACGCCGTCAGGGCGATCCTTCTCGAACAGCTCGTCGAGCGACCTGTAGAGCGGAACGCCTTGTTTCGCCGCAATCGCCTCTGCCGCAGGCGATGGATCGACGATGGCCGACAGCGTGCACATGTCGCTCTGCTGCGCGACGGCCATATGAGCGAGGCCGATATAACCGGCGCCGGCTACGGCAATCCGGGTCTTCTCCATTGCACTCTTCCTTTTAGATCCAGACGGTACGGCTTACGCGAGGGCTTTCTTCGTGTCCGCCATGGTTTTCGCGCGCAACTGCTCATAATCCGCTTTATCGATGGGCACCGCATTGGGCTCGCCCAGATCGGACAGCCGGATGCGGTAGCTTTCCCGTGCGGTGAATGCGGCAATCGCAGCGATGATCGTGACGCCAAAGGTGATGGCGCCGATCGTCAGTGGGACATTGTTAGAACCTGGAGGCGCGACCAGCGCGAAGAGCGCAGGCAACAGGGCCGTGATCATCGTGCCGACGTTCTGGCCGATGGCCATGGCGGTCACGCGCGAGCGCGCCGGGAACAGTTCCGGATAGAAGCTCGGAAAAATGGCGTTATAGCCCTGATAGATGATGCCCCACATGAGTATGGACATCACAATCGCAAACGGCACGTTCTTGATACTGATCGCATACAGATAGCCGAACGCAAGCAGCCCCGAACCCAGCGCACCGACAACGATCGGCAGGCGCCGGCCGATCCTGTCGGACAGGTTGCCCACGAACGGAATGACCAGCACCGCAACGATGTTGCCGATCACAGGAATCCACAGATACACGCTCTTGTGAAAGCCAATACCGTATGAAGCCTGCACCGCATACGCCGCGCCAAAGATGGTCGCGACGACCGGGATGACGTTCATGAGCGCGCAGCAGACCACGCGAAGCATGTCTGCCCAGTTATGCCGGAATGCTTCGGCGATCGGCGATTTCGGCACGGCGCCGCTAGCGTCTTCCTTCGTGAAAACCGGCGTTTCCTTTACTTCACGGCGAATGATGTAGCCTGCGACAAGCACGCCCGCGCTAAGCAGGAACGGAATGCGCCAGCCCCATGAATTGAATGCATCCTCTGGCATGTAGTACGCGAGCGGCAGGAAGACGGCGGCGGCAAGGATCTGCCCAGCCTGCACGCCTTGCAGTGTGAAGCTCGCGTAGTAACCACGTCGCCCGAATGGCGCGTGTTCGAGAATCATCGAACTTGCACCCGAGATTTCGCCGGCCACGGCAAAGCCCTGGATCAGGCGAAGCACGACGAGCAACGTGGGCGCAAGCATGCCGACCTGATGGTAAGTCGGCAGCAGGCCGACGGCCATCGTCGAGATGCCCATCAGGAACATACAGACCAGCAGCACGTTTTTCCGGCCATGCGTGTCGCCCCAATGTCCGAGTACTAGCGCGCCGATCGGCCGCGCGACGTATCCCACGCCATACGTCGCCAGCGAGGCGACGATTGCGATCTTTGGATTGCCCGACGGAAAGAACAGCTGGGGGAAAATCAGGGCGGCGGCCTGAGCGTAGATAAAGAAGTCGTAGTACTCGAGCGCCGAGCCGATCCATCCGCTGGCCGTCGCCTTACGCGCCTGCGAGCGATGCTCGCGTTCGCCTGATGCTGTCTGCGTGTTCATGTTGTCTCCTGACCTGAAATGTTGGATCAGCTTCTATGGCTGCTTGATATTCCTCGTTGCAACGAAACCTTATAAGACGGGATTTACCCGACAAACTTATTTCAACTTCCAGCTCAAGGTTTTCCCTGGGTCCAGACTGGCGGGAGGCGCTCAAAAAAGCGCCGGCACGCCGTTTAGCCTGGGGATAACTGGAAGAGCACCCGGACAACGGCGGTCAACACAGCGTGATGGCGCGTCCGGGTGCGTCTCCGTGATGTCATTGTGTGAACCGGCATCGCTTGCGTGATGGAGCGGTTACGGCTAGGGTAATGTGCTTCTGAACGGACACAATGCGGCCAGATGGAAAATCAGAATGCGCTCACAGCCACGAATGATTCCTTCCTGCGCGATCTGCAGCTGTTCTGCAATATCGCGCGAAAGGGGAGCTTTGTCGCCGCGTCGACCGAAATGGGGCTGTCGCCTTCGCATGTCAGCAAGCGCATCGCAATGATGGAGGCGAGTCTTGGCGTCAAACTCTTCCAGCGGACCACGCGAAGAGTCAGCGTGACCAGCGACGGCGAGGCTGCCTTGCAGTGGGCGCAGAAAATTCTCGACGACGTGCAGGGCATGGCCGATACCTTCGCCAACCGTCGCAGCGAATTGCGTGGCGTGCTGCGTATCAGCACGAGCCTGCGGCTGGGGCGTAACCATGTATCGCCGATTCTTTCGATGCTGCGAACGCTCCATCCCAATCTCGAACTCTGGCTGGAACTGCTCGATCGACGCGCCGATGTCGTCGGCGAAAACTTCGACATCGACATTCGTGTGGGTGAAGTGCAGGAGCCGCACCTGATCGCGCACAAGATCGTGGAGAGCACGCGCATTCTGTGCGCCGCGCCGGCGTATCTCGAACGCCGCGGCGTACCGGCCGAGCTGACTGACCTTGCCCAGCACGACTGTCTGCTGTTTCGGGGGCGCGACGACCGTTTCGGCGTCTGGCGCCTCACCGGGCCGCATGGCGAAAAGAGTGTGAAGGTGACGGGCACGGTCGCGTCGAATCACAGCGACATCGTCGTGCAGTGGGCACGCGACGGCTTCGGCGTCGTCATGGTGTCGATATGGGACGTTGCGGACAGCCTGCGCTCGGGTGAACTGGTGCGCGTGTTACCGGATTACGTGCAGTCGGCCGATGTGTGGGCCGTGACGTCGGAACGGCTGTCGTCATCCGCGAAGATTCAGGTCTGCATCGACTTCCTTAAGGCGCAGTTGACCAACGGTCCGTACGCGCTGGTTACGCGGGGCGTTGGCGGGTTGTAAGCCCTGCGGGCAACAAACGCCCTCATACCTGCACCCACCTGCACCCAGCCGGCAAAACCGTGCTGCCGACGCCTCGACACGCATTCGGATAACATTAACGGTTCAGCGGCTTGTTTCTCCAGGCCCGCAGACGGATCGCGGCCTGACATTCCTCACTATCTGGAACCCGACATCGTGACATCGACCTATACCGATACCCGACTCCTGATCAACAACGAATGGTGCGACGCCGCAAGCGGCAAGACGCTTGACGTCATCAATCCCGCAACTGGCAAACCCATTGGCAAGGTTGCGCATGCCGGCATTCCCGATCTCGACCGCGCGCTGGCCGCCGCACAAAGCGGTTTCGAAGCATGGCGCAAGGTCCCCGCCAACGAGCGTGCCACCACGATGCGAAAGGCCGCTGGCTTCGTGCGCGAACGTGCTGCAGACATCGCGCGCCTGATGACGCTGGAACAGGGCAAGCCGTTTGCGGAAGCGCGCGTCGAAGTGCTCGCCGCAGCCGACATCATCGAATGGTTTGCCGACGAAGGCCGTCGCGTGTATGGCCGCATCGTGCCGTCGCGCAATCTTTCGGCGCAACAGATGGTGTTGAAGGAACCGATCGGCCCGGTAGCCGCGTTCACGCCGTGGAATTTCCCGGTCAACCAGATCGTGCGCAAACTGAGCGCCGCACTGGCGAGCGGCTGCTCGTTCCTCGTGAAAGCGCCGGAAGAAACCCCCGCTTCGCCGGCAGGCCTGCTGCAGGCATTCGTCGATGCAGGCGTGCCGCCGGGCACGGTGGGTCTGGTTTTCGGCGATCCGGCCGAGATTTCCAGCTACCTGATTCCGCATCCGGTCATCCGCAAGGTGACCTTCACCGGCTCGACGCCGGTCGGCAAGCAACTGGCCGCACTCGCTGGCCAGCACATGAAGCGCGCGACGATGGAACTGGGCGGTCACGCGCCCGTCATCGTCGCTGACGATGCGGACGTGGCGCTGGCCGTGAAAGCGGCGGGCGGCGCGAAGTTCCGCAATGCCGGGCAGGTCTGCATTTCGCCGACGCGTTTCCTCGTGCACAACAGCATTCGCGAAGAATTCGCCCGCGCACTGGTGAAGCACGCTGAAAGCCTGAAACTGGGCGATGGTCTCGCCGAAGGCACAACGCTCGGGCCGCTCGCCAATGCGCGTCGTCTGACGGCGATGAGCAAGGTGGTCGACGACGCGCGCGCGACGGGCGCCACGGTCGCGACCGGCGGCGAGCGCGTGGGCGCCGAAGGCAACTTCTTTGCGCCGACCGTGCTGACCAACGTGTCGCTCGAGTCCGACGTGTTCAACAACGAGCCGTTTGGCCCGATCGCGGCAATCCGCGGTTTCGACACGCTCGAAGAAGCGATCGCTGAAGCGAATCGCCTGCCGTATGGGCTTGCGGGTTATGCGTTCACGAAGTCGTTCCGCAATGTTCACCTGCTGTCGCAGCAGATGGAAGTCGGGATGCTGTGGATCAATCAGCCTGCAACGCCGTCGCCGGAAATGCCGTTTGGTGGCGTGAAGGATTCAGGCTACGGTTCCGAAGGCGGCCCGGAAGCGATGGAGGCTTACCTCGTGACCAAGGCTGTTTCGGTGATGGCTGTATAACTCGCGCTTTGTCTGCATTGCCGCCGCCTGACGCTTTCCACCAGCCCGGGCGGCGAAGTGAATCTGCTTGACGGCGGCCACTTCGTGCCCGATGAAACGTGCGATGAAGTGGCCGCTTTGACGAAACGGTTTCTGAACACCCGCGCTGAAGAACGCCGTTGCTGGTCGAACCGCAATGGCAACCGTGCAGGAGAGCGATAATGTCCCGTGCTCTTGGTATCGCGCGCGTCATGCTGTTGGCCGCGTTGTTCTCGCATACATGTGTTGCGCGATCCGCCGAGCCGGTAGCGCAAACCGCGTCGACATCGAACGCGAAGGCTGAAACGCCGAAGACGCTGAAAGAAAGACTCAGCGACAAGGCGAGTGACGAGCAGCGCGTTGATAACTGCAAGGTTCCAGTGGAGCTCAGGGGTTCGAAATCAAGACCCGACGCCTGCAGCCATCCGTAACGCCGGGTCCATCGATGAAAGAAGACTGCGTTGCAAAACCGCGCAGCGTGAATATGAAACCATGAGTTCGAATCCAGACACGGTTGCGCTGACAACGGGCAGCGTCGTCATCGGCGAAGATGGTCTCGCGCGTCCGCCGTGGGCCGCTGTCGACCCGCTGTTGCAGCACTATTACGACACCGAGTGGGGTATGCCGGTTCGCGACGAGCGGGGCATGTTCGAACGGCTCGCGCTGGAAGGCTTCCAGTCAGGTCTGTCATGGCTGACGATCCTGCGAAAGAGAGAGGCATTCCGTGCCGCGTTTCGCAACTTCGATCCGGACACTGTCGCTGCATTCACGCAGACCGATGTCGAAAGGCTGCTGGCCGATAGCGGCATCATCCGTAATCGTGCGAAGATTCTGGCCACGATCGGCAATGCCGCTGCGACCATCGCACTGCGGGAGGACGGTTGCCTGGTCGATTTCATCTGGTCGTTTCAACCTCGCACCACGCCCGAGCCTCGTACTATTGCTGACGTTCCGACGACTTCGGACGCATCGACAGCCTTGAGCCTGGCATTGCGCAAACGTGGCTTCGCGTTTGTCGGCCCGACCACGATGCACGCGCTGATGGAAGCGACGGGCATCATCGATACACATTTGCTCGATAGCCATCGTCGCGGCAGTTCTGGCGTCTGGCCACGATCTTCCTGAACCTGCGGAGCTGCCCCTATGACTGATCTTTCGTCGACAACCGAAATCGAAACCACGCCGAACCCTGAGTTTGCCGTGATTCTTCTGCATGGACTCGGTGCCGATTCGAGCGACTTCGTGCCGCTCGCGCCTGAACTGAGCATTGCTGGTTTGCCCGGCGTGCGCTTTGTGTTCCCGAACGCGCCCGAGATCGCGGTCACCGCGAACAACGGCTATGTGATGCGCGCGTGGTACGACATTCTGTCGTTCCAGGGCGTCAACCGGCAGGTCGACGAAGCGGGCATCGAAGCGTCGCGTACGACCGTGCGTCAGCTGATAGCCGCGCAAAATGCGCGCGGCATTCCCACTTCGAAGATCTTTCTTGCAGGATTTTCGCAAGGCGGCGCGATGACATATTCAGCGGGGCTTACGCATCCTGAAGCGCTTGCGGGACTGATCGTGATGTCGGGCTATGTGCCGTCGCCCGGCTTTATTGAAAGCAGTTTTGGCGCGGCAAATCGCGACACGCCGATTTTCGCCGCACACGGCACGCACGACGACGTGCTGCCAGTTCGCCTCGGCGAAGCCGCGCGTGACTTCGCCATCGCGCAGGGCTGCAAGGTCGAATGGCACGCATACCTGATGCCGCATTCGGTGTGCGCGGAAGAGATCGAGGCGATGCGCACGTGGTTAGGGGCGCGCATCGCAGCGCTTGCCTGAGGCATTGCTAAAGCACTTTTTAAAGCGTCCCGCAGAGCGTCTTTTCGTATAGCGCGAGCATCGCCGGTGCGTCGACACCGATGCAGACCTTGCATGCAGGTCGGCTGTCCCAGTCGGGTGCGGGCACGGGCATCGTCAAAGGCTTCTGGATCGTCTGGCCAACCGCGATGCCATCTGTCAGCACGCGCACGGGACCGCTGCGCGTGGTGTACAGATGAGGCGCGAGCACATACGCGACCGCCGACGGGTCGTGCACATAGGTGCCGGACAGTTGCGCGCTCTTCTCGTGGAAGGCTTCGTAATGACGCGACACGTCCCACACGAAACGCCCCGCATCGCCGCCACGATCGCGAATCGACGCGAGATACGCGGTCGTCATGATGGTGTTCTGCGTGACGTCGAGTCCGACAATCGCTACCGGCCACGCCGCGCCCAACACCACATCCGCCGCATCCGGATCGCCGAGCATGTTGGCTTCGGCTGCGGGCGTCACGTTGCCCAAGAGACCATCGGTACCGAACGCGCCGCCCATGATGACAACCTGCTTCACCAGCGTCGCGATTTGCGGGTCTTCGGCGAGCGCAAGCGCGAGATTGGTCAGCGGGCCGACTGCGATCAGTGTGACCTCGCCGGGTTGCGCGCGCACCGTATCGATGATGAAGCGATGTGCCGGACGCGGGTCGAGCGTGGTGTCGGCGCGTGCTTCCAGTTCAATGTTGCCGAGGCCGTTGTCGCCATGAATCCACGCGAGCGGCTCGGGCGCTCTGCGCCTGAGCGGCGCCGCGGCACCCCGCGCGACCGGCACGCCTGGCGCGAATTTCGCGGCCAGATAGAGCGCGTTGCGCGTGGTGGTGTCGATGGTGCCGTTGCCGAACACGCTCGTCAGGCCAAGCAGTTCGATGTCGGGATGCAGCGCCTGAAAGACGAGCGCCATTGCGTCGTCGACACCGGGGTCGGTGTCATAGATGACCTTGTGCGTGCTCATAGGTAGAACGCGTCCGGTAGCTGTTCGCGCGCGGTGGTGTCGCGCGTCGCGCCGCGCAGGTTGCCGAGACGGATCGGCAGCTCCGGGCCACCGAGTTCGATGATGACCTGCCGGCACGCGCCGCACGGTGCGATCGGGCCGTCGGTATCGCCAATGACGGCGAGCGCGGCGAACTGATCGCGTTTATAGCCAGCCGCAATCGCGCTGAAAAACGCGGTGCGTTCTGCGCAGTTGCACAGTCCATACGATGCGTTCTCGACATTGCAACCTTCGAACACATGGCCGTCGCTGGTCAGCAGGGCCGCGCCGACCTTGAACTTCGAATAGGGTGCATACGCCTTCTCGCGCGCGAAACCCGCGCGTTTCAGCAGTTCTTCCATGGTCATATCAGACTCCTCAATTGAGCGTGACGAACATGCCCGCAATGGTCGCGCTCATCAGGTTCGAGAGCGTCGCGGCCAGCACGACACGCAGCCCATAGCGTGCGACTTCCCCGCGTCGGTCATGTCTCTGCACGGTTGTCTAGACGTGGCTCCGATGCTAAACCAAACTGGCGCCGCCATGCGCGATATCATGGGGCTCGCCGTAAGGTACCCGCACGCAGACGCCCACAAATGAATTCCACACCCGAGTCTTTTTCGCGCCCGCCGCTTCGTTCCCTGACGCCGCTCGAAGCACGTGTACTGGGTGTGCTGCTCGAGAAAGAGCACACGGTTCCCGACACGTACCCGCTGTCGTTGAACGCGCTCACGTCCGGCTGTAACCAGAAAACCGCACGAAGCCCGGTGATGAACGTCACCGAAGCCGAAGTGCTCACGACGATCGATAGCCTGAAACGCCTGAGTCTGGTTTCCGAAGGCAGCAGCAGCCGCGTGCCGCGTTTCGAGCACAACATGCTGCGCGTGCTTGGCGTGCCGAGCCAGTCCGCCGCGTTACTGACAACGCTGATCCTGCGCGGACCGCAGACGGCCGCCGAACTGCGGCTGAACAGCGCGCGCCTGCATGGCTTCGCGGATATCTCGTCGGTCGAAGTGTTTCTCGATGAACTCGCTACCGGCGAACCTGCACGTGTGATCAAACTGCCGCGCACGCCCGGCGAGCGCGAAAGCCGCTGGATGCATCTGCTGTGTGGCGAAGTTGTTGTGCCGGAAGCGCCCGAGGGCGGCGCCGTCGATGAATCTATATCGCCGTCTGAGTTCGAAGCATTCAAGGCAGAGCAGAAGCAACTTCGCGAAGAGTTGAACCGGCTTCGGACGATGGTCGAGAAAATGGCAGCAGAGCTTGGCATGAGTATCGACAAGGACGCGAGCCAGCCATAAAACGCCTGGCGATCCGCTTCCCGCGCCTCGTCCCTGCATGCCGCGGCGGATTTGACAGCGCTTCCTGGAGATCAACGCATGTCCAGACTTCGAATTGCGACGTTCAATATCAACGGCATTCGGTCGCGCCTGCCTGCGCTTCTTGAGTGGCTCGAACGCGAGAAACCGGATGTCGCGTGTTTGCAGGAACTGAAATCGCCCGATAGCGGCTTTCCTGTGGATGCGCTCCGGGAAGCCGGCTATGGCGCGATCTGGCATGGGCAAAGCGCGTGGAATGGCGTCGCGATTCTGGCGAAAGGCATCGAGCCGGTTGAAAGCCGGCGCGGGCTGCCAGGCGATCCCTCCGATACCCAAAGCCGCTACATCGAAGCCGCCATCGACGGCGTAATCGTCGCGTGCCTTTATCTGCCGAATGGCAATCCGCAGCCGGGTCCGAAATTTGATTACAAGCTCGCCTGGTTCGACCGGCTGATGAAACACGCTGCGGCGCTGCTAAAAAGCGGCCATCCTGTTGTGCTGGCAGGCGACTTCAACGTCGTTCCAACCGATGAGGACATCTATAACCCGAAGTCATGGTTAAAGGATGCGTTGTTGCAACCCGAAAGCCGCGAACGATATCGAACGCTGCTCGCGCAGGGATGGACCGATGCGTTGCGTGAGCACTTCGGCGATGCACGGATCTATACGTTTTGGGATTATTTTCGCCGTCACTGGGAGACGAATTCGGGGTTGCGCATCGATCATCTGCTGTTAAGCTCCGATCTCGCGCCGCGATTGCGCGAGGCCGGTGTCGACCGTTGGGTGCGCGGCGAGCCGCATGCGAGCGACCATGCGCCCACATGGATCGAACTGGATATGGGCAAACGCACGCGGGCGTGACGTGCCGGATACGGCACCTGGACCAGGTAGCAAATCTCCTGCCTGCGCGTTGTAACCGGGTCGACGAGGGGTGCAACTGCCTGAATCCGCTTGCTTTTGGGGCGTTTAAATCACTGTTTTCAGGGGTGGATTGGCCCCGTTACCCCCCGCCTGAGGCCGCCGGCAGGGCCCGCCCGCCCCATCACAGATTTGCGCAGACGCGCCCGTATGGGTTAGGGTGTCGGTCCGGGCGCCATTTTGCGTGCGCTCGAATCACAATCACCGAACGGGATGAGTAATGAACAAACAGGAACTGATTGACGCAGTCGCAGCAGCGACCGGCGAAAGCAAGGCAGCAACCGGCAGCACGATCGACGCGATCATCGCAGCCGTGACCTCGGCTGTTGCACAGGGCGACACCGTCCAGCTGATCGGCTTCGGCTCGTTCTCGACGGGCGCTCGTGCAGCGCGCGTCGGCCGTAACCCGTCGACGGGTGCCGAAATCCAGATCGCCGCCGCGAAAACCGTCAAGTTCACGGCCGGCAAGTCGTTCAAGGAAGTCGTGAACGCGTCCTGATGGACCGTTCGTGGCGCTGCGTCTTTCAGGGCAGCGCCAGCTTCTGGCTGGCCCGTTTCTGTGGTGTTTCTGCGGTGTTCTGGCAGATGAAACGGGTCAGGCCAGCGCCCGGCTCACTGCGGCCTGTGCATGCAGCGCGGTGGTATCGAAGACGGGCAAGGTCACATCTTTCTGCGCGATCAGTAGCGCAATTTCGGTGCATCCAAGAATCACGCCACCCACGCCCTGCGCCTGCATGTTGGCGATGACGCGTTTGTAAGCTTCGCGCGACGCGTCGCGCACAATGCCGTGGCACAACTCGTCATAGATCACCTCGTGGACGAGCGCGCGTTCCGCTGTGTCAGGCACGACCACCTCGATGCCATGCTGATCCAGCATGCGACCACGATAGAAATCCTGCTCCATCGTGAAAGCGGTGCCCAGCAGGCCGACGCGACGAATACCTGCATCGCGCAGCGCTTCGGCAGTGGGATCCACGATGTGCAGGAAGGGAATGTCGAGCGTGGCCTCTACAACGGGCGCGACACGATGCATGGTGTTCGTGCAGAGCAGCACGAAATCCGCGCCGGCCTGCTGCACCTGCAGCGCTGCCTGCTTCATGTGCTCACCGAGCTCATCCCAGCGCTGCGCGTGCTGCAATGCCTTGATCTCTTCGAAACTGACCGTGACCATCACGCTG
Organism: Paraburkholderia sp. GAS334; assembly: GCF_050436625.1. NCBI lineage: Bacteria > Pseudomonadati > Pseudomonadota > Betaproteobacteria > Burkholderiales > Burkholderiaceae > Paraburkholderia > Paraburkholderia sp. GAS334. The sequence continues at coordinate 430,560 of NZ_JBNDMO010000001.1, forward strand.
CGTGCGTTGTGGTGTCCGCCCAGCCGCTGCTTCATGTCCTGATTGATCAGGCGGTAATACTCCGCTGACGATTCCCAGCTCATTCCGCCGATCAGTCCAATTGTTTTCATGCTGGCTTACCTCGTTGGCCTCGCGCGGGCCGCGATCGTTCGAACCGACGCCAATATGGCAGTGCACGACGTGATGCTGGCATCGTGCGATGCATTCAGCCTTGCATTACTTGAGCCACTTCCGCACGTCGCTTTCCCATGCTGGATCGCCGCATCCCGAAGGATTTTCCGGTCCGAGCACGGTGATATAGCCTTTCGATTTCATGCACGACTCGTAGGCGCGGATTTTCGAGCATTGCCCTGTGCCTGCATTGCGAGAAATCGATTTGCATTGGGCCATGGTCTGATCCATCGCTGCGAAGTCGGGGTCGTCGGTGCGGGACATGGAGGGCGCATTGGCTCCGCCTGCGGAAAACTCAACGGGCCCCGTATGCGTACACGCGACGAGCGGCAACACCGCCGCCATTGCTCCAGCAACCAGAAACGACCTGCCCGATTTCATATCTGCATCTCCACGCGATTGAAGCCGTGATGATACGCCGGCGTCCGCGTACCTGACCGCAGAACGCCGGCGACGCATCGTTACGCGTCGAGCCACGCGCATACGTCGGCCGTGCGGAGTTCGCGTCCGCCGAGCACAAAGCGCGCATTGACCGGAGCGGGCGCAGCGATAACGTCCGGTCCAAAGTTGAACGCGAACGTCACGTTGCCGCGACGACGCAAGCGTAATCCTTCAGGCAGTGTCGCGATTTCGATACGCGCATCGCGCGCGGCGTCTTCGAGCAGCACGCGATGCAGCGCGTGATCGAACCACGCGCCCGCATAGCGCACGCGCCCGTTCGACACGACAGCAGGCCAGCCATCTTCGAAACTCGCCAGAACCTTTGTTTCAGCGCCCGGCTGAAGATGCTCGCGCCAATGGACGGCGGTTCCGTCGACGCCATTGATCGAGGTCGCCGGCGTCAGCGTCGGACGCAGCGATTCGACTTCGAGCACCTGAACCGGTAACGCGGATTGCAGCAGGCCAGGCGGCAGCGCAGCCGGAATCGCGAACTCCGTGGTCCGCGATCCGCTGCGCGGTCCAAACACCCATTGCGCGGACGAACGCCCGATAGCCTCCACGAGATCGTCCGTCATCACAGCGAGGCTCGGAACGACCACGAGCCTGTATTGCGAAAAGTCCGCGTTGCGCGAAACGATATCGACGTCTAGCGACATTTCGCGCAGCGCCTGGTAGTAGTCGAACGCAAGCGTCTGATAGTCGAAAGTCTTGCCGTGACGCTGGATCTCAAACATCCATTGCGTCTCATAGTCGAACACGAGCGCTACCTGTGCGCGTGATGCCGGCGCGAGATCGGACAGTACCGTCGAGTCCGCTATTTCCTTTGCCGCACGCGCGATTTCGAGTCCGCCCGGCGACAGCTGGTTGTCCGGCAGATTCAGTCCCGAATGCATCTGCTCCTGCGCATACGGACACTGACGCCAGCGGAAATACGACACCAGTTCGGCGCCGTGCGCAAACGCCTCATACGCCCACAGCCGCACCATGCCTGGCGCCGGGACAGGATTCCACGGCGCCCAGTTCACCGGACCGGCTTCCTGTTCCATGATCCAGAAGCGGCCCGCGCCGATCGCGCGATACCGGTCGTGGTCGAACGCGGAGACATCAGGATGGCCTGTGCGTGCGTAGCGCGCCTTGTCTTCTTCCGGCAACGCGATGACTTCGGTGCGTGCGAGCGGATAGCTGTCCCACGCGGCAACATCGACGCTACCATTCTCGACGAACCGGTAGTGATCGAAGGTCGTGAAAAAGCCCATGAAGTTGTGCAGCACGTCAGCGTCGGGCGCGTATTGCCGCAGTACGTCAGCCTGTTCACGATGAAAGCTGGCGACTTCATCCGACATGAAACGGCGGAAGTCGAGCAGATGAATCGGATTGGCGTCGGTGGGCGTGAGGTTCGGCAGTTCGATCGCATCGAACGATGCGTACTCCATGCTCCAGAATACGTTGCCCCACGCGCGGTTCAATGCGTCAGCGGTTTCGTAGCGGTGTGCGAGCCATGTCCTGAAGCGCGTAAGCGCAGCCTCGGAATAGCTCGGCACAGTGTCGTGACAGCCGAGTTCGTTGTCGGTTTGCCACGCGATAACCGACGGATGCCGTCCATAGCGTTGCACCATTGCAGTGACGATGCGCACGCATTCGTGGCGGTAACGCTTGCTCGACACGTCATAGTGGCGACGTGAACCAAAGTTCCAGCGCGTGCCGTCGGCGCGCACGGGCAGGATCTCGGGATGCGCGTCGACCAGCCATTTCGGCGGCGACGCTGTCGGCGTGCCGAGTATGATCTTGAGTCCGGCGGAAGCAAGCGTATCGACCGCTTCGTCGAGCCATGCCCAGTTGTATTCATTGGCGCGCGGTTCCATCCGGCTCCACGCGAATTCGGCGATACGCACATGCGTGATGCCGAGTTCGACCATTCGTTTTGCGTCGTCGGCCCACATCGACTGGGGCCACTGTTCCGGGTAATAGCAGACACCTAGCTGCATCAGGATTCTCTCAGGTAAAAGTAGTCGGTCAGCCTTTGCTTGCGCCGAACGTCAGGCCCGCGACGAAGTGCTTTTGCATCGCGAAGAACATCAAGACGGAAGGCAGCGCGGCGAGCACGGAGCCCGCCGCGACGAGATTCCACGCGGTCGTCCACTGGCCTTTAAGCGCTGCGACGCCGACGGTGATCGGCGCGGCTTGATCGCCTTGTGTGAGACACAGTGCCCAGAAGTAGTCGTTCCAGACAAACGTGAAGACGAGGATGCCGAGCGCCGCAAGCGCAGGGCGAATGAGCGGCAATACGATGCGTGCATAGACGGTCCACTCGCTCGCGCCTTCCACGCGTGCCGCTTCGATCAGCTCGAACGGCAGCTGCTTGATGAAGTTGCGCAGGAACAGTGTGCAAAAGCCCGTCTGAAATGCGACGTGAAAGATCACAAGCGCCCATACCGTGTTGTACAGACCGACCTTGAGCGCCATCTCGCGCACGGGGATCATCAGGATCTGCACCGGCACGAAGTTGCCCGCGACGAACGCAAACAGCACGGCCGTGTTGCCGCGAAAGCGATACGTCGCGAGCGCAAAGCCCGCCATCGACGCCAGCACGATCGCGCCGAGCACCGAAGGCACGGTAATCAGCACGCTGTTGGCGAAGTAGTGAAGCATCGGCGTCTGCGTAATTGCCGAACTGTAGTTGTCCCACAGTGCGAAGTGTTTGGGCCACGTCCAGTAATCGCCTTGCGAGAGCTCTTCAGAAGAGCGTATCGAGGTCAAAAGAACGGCCAGCATCGGCAGCAGCCAGACAAACAGTGCGAGCGGCAGCGACGCCTTGTATAAGGCGCGATTGAATGGTTTCCAGCGATCGACAGGAAGCGGATACATGATGAAGGTCTCCGTAGATCAACGTTCTTCGCGCAACATACGGCGCAGGTGGAACACGATGTAGACGAGCATGATCAGGAACAGCACGACCGCAATCGAAGCCGAATAGCCTTCGCGGTAGTACTTGATCGCCTGGTCGTACATGTAATAGGCGAGCACGGTGGAACTGTCGAACGGGCCGCCGCCGCTCATCACCGCGATCAGATCGAAGCTGCGCAATGCGCCGATTACGGTCAGCACGACGGCCATGAACGTAGCGGGCCTGAGTTGCGGCAGGATCACGTGCCACAGGAGCCGTGGGCCTTTCGCGCCTTCCATGCGCGCGGCTTCGACGACTTCCGGATTGATTGCCGTCAGGCCCGTGAGATACAACACCATGCAATAGGGCGTTTGGGGCCACAGCGCGGCGAAGACGATTCCGAACGTGACCGTATGCGCATCGCCCAGCACTGGAATGCCGTGTCCGATGATCAGCTTCAGCAAGCCGAACGTAGGATCGTAGAACCAGCTGAACACAAGGCCGACCACGACGCCGGACAATACAAAAGGCGCGAAGAACAGCGACTTCACGAGACGCATGCCTTTGACCTGCTGGTTCAGATACAGCGCGAACAGCAGGCCAAGCGGCGGCGCGAGCAGGAAAAGTGCAAGCCAGATCAGGTTGTTCTTCAGCGCCACGTAAAACACGTCGGCATGAAACAGCTCGACATAGTTCGCAAAGCCGACGAAGGTCTTCGGCGTCATGCCATCCCAGTCGTAGAAGCTGAGCGAGATGCTGTTGATGACCGGATAGATCACGCACAGGCTGAAGAGCGCGCACGCGGGCAGCAGGAAGAAAAACGCTGCACGGTGCTGTCGTCGCACCGTTTTGGGCGCGCGCCGGCCCCGAGCCGCCGGCAGGGTGCGGGCTGCTGAAGTAGACATTCGAATGGTCTCGTAAAGTCCGCGGAGAATGCGGATGAGCCTTGAATCCGCGCCCGACGCGCGGATGGCCGCGAGTCGGGGCGCCTGCACAAAGACGTTACTTCTTGTAGATGCGTTTGCGCGTCGCTTCGAGTCGCGTAAGCAGCGAATCGAGTTGCGACGGATCGCTATAAAACTGCTGCATCGCTTTCATGCCTTCGTCGGCCATTTCTTTCGTCATGTCGCGATCGTAGAACTGCGCGATGCCGCCTGTTGTGCCCGCAAGCGTCTGGAAGCCGACCTTCGAGATGGGATCATCCGGTTCCGCTGCCTTGCTGTTCGACGGCAACTGGCCCCAGCCGCGTGCGAGATCCGCGTTGATCTGCGGGGTTTCCATGAACGCAAGGAGGCGGCGCGCGTCGGCCTTGTTCTTTGCTTTCGCGGGAACCAGCAGCACGTTGACCGGGCCGTCTTCGGCAGTCGGTACGTTGGCGTCCACAACCGGGAAGCGGAAGAATCCGGTTTCCGGCTTGATCGAAGCCGGAATGCTTGCGGAGAAGAACGTGCCCATCAGCATCATCGAAGCCTTGCCGTTCGCGAGGAACGGCGCGATCGAATCGAGATCGTAGGAAAGCGCGTTGTCGATGAAGTAGTGCTCGTCCATCAACGTCTTCCACGTCGTGTAGACCTTCTTCACGCGCGGGTCGGTGTACGGCACATCGCCAGCCATCAGTTTCTGATGGAACGCATTGCCGTTGATGCGCAGGTCGAGATAGTCGAACCATGCGGCGAGCGTCCAGCTGTCGCGCGCGGCGACGGCGATCGGTGCGACGCCGCTGGCTTTCAGCTTCTTGCAGGCGTCGAGAAACTCGTCCCACGTTTTCGGTTCACCCTTGATGCCGGCCTTCTCGAACAGATCCTTGCGATAGAAGAAGCCGTATGCGTCGTAGCCGAGCGGCGCCGCATACTGTTTGCCCTTGTACGTCGATGCTTCCTTCACCGAAGCGTATTGCTGGCTCCAGCCGTTCTTGTTCCAGTCCGACGAGAGGTCTTCGAGCAGGCCGCGCTGCGCGTAGTACGCCATGCGCTCGCCGTCGTGCCACGACACGATATCAGGCGGATCGGTGGCGAGCCAGCCGCCCATCTGCACCTTGTACGTTTCCTCGGTGATGTACGTCACTTTCAGATCCACGTCCGGGTTTGCTTTCTTGAACTTGTCGAACGCGTCCTGCCATGTCGAGCGCTGGTTGGCGCGTGCCGACACGTTGACGTTCAATTCGCCGGCCTCGGCCGTCACGCCGGATAGCAGGGCGGTGACCATCGCGAGCGCGGCGACGGCGGTGGAAAGACGCGTCGCACGGCGGACAGGCCCGCAGTGTGCAATGCGGCTCAAGTGGCTAAAGCGGCTTGTTTTCATCTGCTGTCTCCTTGACTACGTTGTGTGCCGGCCGCATCGTGCGGACGGTCGATCCTGCCGGCTCTGCGGCCGGCGCATGCCTAAAGCAATCTTCACGCAACCTGAAGCACGGGCAGTGCCGAACCCGTGACTGTACGTTCGAGCGCAATGCCATCGGCGTCGAACAGATGGCACGCGTCAGCGGGAATGCGTATCGCGATGTGCTCGCCCGGCTGTGTCGATATATCGCCAGGGGCCTTGAAGACAAGTGCGCCGCCAGCGTAATCGACGTGGATATAGCTGTGTTCGCCGAGTTGTTCCGTAAGCGTCGTGACAGCGCGAATCGACTGACCGTCGCCATCGGTGCGCACGTGCTCGGGACGAATGCCCAGCGTCACAGGTTGATCGCGCACGAGACGCGTCCCGTCGACATGAACCGCGAGCTTCCCGTCGCCCTGCGCGAGCTTCACGACAACCCGGCCCGGCTCGATCGAATCGACGCGTGCGTCGATGAAGTTCATTCGCGGCGAGCCGATGAAGCCCGCTACAAAACGCGAGCGCGGACGATGATAAAGCTCGAGCGGCGCGCCCACCTGCGCGATGCTGCCAAACCGTTGTGTATCAGCGCCTGCATGCAGCAGCACGATGCGATCCGCGAGCGTCATCGCTTCGACCTGATCGTGCGTCACATAGACGACGCTCGCCTGCGCAAAGCGCTGATGCAGGCGAGCGATTTCGATACGCGTCTGGCCGCGCAACGCAGCGTCGAGATTGGAGAGCGGTTCGTCGAACAGAAACACGCCCGGCTCGCGCACGATCGCGCGGCCAATCGCGACGCGCTGACGTTGCCCGCCCGAGAGCGCTTTCGGCTGGCGCTCGAGCAGGGCGTCGAGTTGCAGAATGCGCGCGGCGTCACGCACCTTGCGATCGATGATGTCCTTTGGCGTCTTCGCGAGACGCAGCCCGAACGCCATGTTCTCGAACACCGTCATGTGCGGGAAAAGCGCGTAGCTCTGGAACACCATCGCGACGCCGCGCTCAGCAGCGGCGACACCGTTCATCAACGTGCCGCCGATATGCAGGTCGCCTTCGCTCAGATCTTCGAGACCGGCGATGATCCGCAGCAACGTGGATTTGCCGCAGCCCGACGGGCCGAGGAAAACGCAGAACTCGTGTTCGGCGATATCGAGATTCAGACGCCGGATCACCGGCACATGGTTGCCGTACGACTTCTCGACATTCGTAAGATTGATCGCTGACATGCTCGCTCCCTGCGATTTAAGCGCTTAAATTTCGCTGCAAAAAAATCGGCGAAGTGCTTGCCGTACGGACATTTAAGCGCTTAAATTCGGAACTGGGATTTGAAATCACGATGTCTGTCTCCGGAGTATTTTCATGAAACTTAACAAAGGCTGCGCCAGCCGCGCAACATCTGGTTGTGGTTCCCTGAATATGGGATGGCGGATCGGCAATGCCTGTGGGTTTTCCCGGATCGGGCAGTCATGGTCACGTTGACTGAAGTCGCGCGCCGCGCGCGCGTCACGGCCGCAACCGTTTCGAACGTGCTGCGCAATCGCGAGAAGGTGCGTCCCGAAACGGCCGAACGCGTGTTGAGCGCAATCCGCGAACTCGGCTACCGGCCGAACCTGAATGCGCGGGCGCTTGCAGAGGGCCGTTCATCGACGCTCGCGTTGATGCTGGGGAATATCGCGAATCCGTTCTATCCGGAGTTCGTGCTCGCGGCTGAACGTGCGGCGCGTCGAGAAGGCTATTTCCTGATGGTCTGCAACACCGACGACGATGCCGAAACCGGCCGCGCCTATCTCACCCAGGTCGCCGGCACCCTTGCTGAAGGCGTGATCGTGTTGAACACCGACATCGCGATCAACGAACTGTGTGCGTCTGCGGCGATCGGTGCGCCGATTGTGCTGAGCCTGTGGGAGCACCCGGAATCGCCGCCAGGTTTGCCGTGCGTTGCCGTCGATTTCGCGCGCGCGGGTGCGCTCGCGGCCGGGCATTTGCTGGAACTCGGGCATCGCAACATCGGCATGCTGGTCGGCGACGGCTGCGGCGGTTTGCAGGACGCGCGCGCGAATGGCTTTCGCGAGGTCGTGCGTGCCGCGGGCATCGAACCGGACGATGCGGCGGTGCTGCAGATCCGCGACACGATCGATGCGGGTTACGAAGCGTGCATTCAGTTGATGTCGAACACGCCCGGCCTCACGGCGATCTTCGCGACGAACGATCTGCTCGCGATCGGCGCGATGCAGGCGCTTGCGTCGCTCGGTCGTCAGGTGCCTGAGGATGTCTCCGTGATCGGCATCACCGATATTCAGCTCGCACACCAGGTGCGTCCAGCGCTGACCACGGTCGCGATCAATACGAGCGAGATTGCCGGGCTGTCCATCGATCTTCTGATCCGCCTGATGCAGAAGGGACGCGTCGATGCCATGCCCGCGATGCTGCAGGGGCCGCCGCCGAAGCTGATCGTCAGGCAGTCGACACGCCACGTTGCGAAGCCGGAATGAGGGCGCGTGGCGGGTTGACACGTCTCCGGCTGGCCTCCGGCTTCCGCAAGCATGGCTTGATGCGTCTGAAAGGCCCGCCAGGCAAGGCTGTGCCATTGGTCTGTTTTCGAGAACAGTGATTTCGCCTTTAGGGTCTTTATCCCGAGGTACTACCGCTCCTACACTCGCCTCAATCGCTGCAAACACACCGGTTTGCAGCCCGGTTAAGGCAAATTATTCGGAGGTAGTTATCATGAAATCGCTCATCAAGGCTGTCGCTCTGGCTGTCGTGCTTACCGCTCCGGTTGTTTCGTTCGCACAGTCGAACGGCCCTGTCACCCGTGCTCAAGTGCGTGCTGACCTCGTTCAACTGGAAAAGGCTGGCTACAATCCGAACCTCGACTCGATCACGTATCCGGACAACATCCAGGCTGCGGAAGCCCGCGTCTCCGCTCAAAAGGCTGCTGCACAAACCAGCGGTTACGGCCCGTCGACGACTGGTTCGTCGCAGGCAGGCGTGCGTCAGGAAGTGACGGTTAGCTCGTACTCGCCGCCGGTCTACGTGGTACATTGATACGAACTGACTAAAACAGTTGTGACAGTCGAAAGCCCGCATTGGCGGGCTTTTGTCGTTTTCAGGGCCGCGAATGCGGCGATAGTGTCAGAGGCGGCTGCAGCGCGTTGAATCCGAAGGGTTGCAGAGGCCTTCGCGCATCACTGACATTTCCGTGCCGACGACATCGAACGTCTGTCGATCTTTCATCAAGCCGCGGACCCGCGGAAATCCTGCCGAAACAATAATAATCGGGGCGCAATCTGATTCGCTCAAGCGCAGCCATTCGCTGCCGTAAAAGCGTACGCATCTCGCATATTGGGACCGCAAATGTCCTGCGCGGCCTGCATTCCGCAGACGAATGCGAAAACCGATTACCTGTAGCACCCATGCTTCAGCCAATGCTTCATCAGGAGAACCGTGAAACTCTCAATCAAACTTCCATTGGCATTTGCCGCTGCACTTTTCCTGATGTTTGCGGGGGCCATGTACGGCATCTTTTCGCTGAACCGGTCGATCGGGCAATACAACACGACCGTGCAGTCGAATGTGGCTAACGAGCGTGTCGTGTCCTCGACATTGACGACGTTCAGGCTGCAGGTGCAGGAATGGAAGGACACGCTCCTGCGTGGCAAAGACCCCGCGAAACTCGACAAATACTGGACCGCTTTTGGTGAGCGTGAACGCGTTGTCGATGAGCGGGTTAAACAGTTGCAGGCCGCGCTTCCGGCTGGCAAAAGTCACACGCTGATCGACCAGTTCGCAAACGCGCATGCCGCGATGGGCATCGGTTATCGAAAGGGATTCGATGCATTCAAGGCCGCCGGCTTCGACCCGACGGTGGGCGACGCGGCTGTCGCAGGCGTTGATCGCGAGCCTGCGCGGCTGCTTGAAGAGGCTGCACGCGAGATCGCAGCGGAAAGCGCCGTCGTCTCTGCCGCGACCTCCGCCGATGCAGCGCGCGCGTCGGAAATCAGCGTCGCGCTGATGCTGGTGGCGTGTACCGGCGGCCTGATCGGCGCCGTACTGTTCAGTCGCACGATCACGCGTCCGCTCGATCATGCGGTGGGCGTCGCGCGCACCATCGCGGTTGGCGACCTGTCCACGCAGTTCGATGCGCCGGGCTCGGATGAAATCGCCATGCTGCGGGCGGCGCTGATGGACATGCAGGGCAGCCTGTCGAACGTCGTGAGTAACGTGCGTCAGAATGCGGAGGCGGTGTCGACGGCCAGTTCGCAGATCGCCGCCGGCAACCTGAGCCTGTCGTCCCGCACCGAAGAGCAGGCCGCTTCGCTGGAAGAGACGGCGGCCAGCATGGAGGAACTGACCGCGACGGTGCGTCAGAATTCCGACAACGCGAAGCAGGCCTCGTTGCTCGCCGCGCGTGCGTCCGATACGGCGGCGCGTGGGGGCGATGTGATGGTCAACGTCGTGCAGACGATGCACGGTATCGCGGAAAGCTCCTCGAAGGTCGGGGAAATCATTGGCGTGATCGACAGCATCGCGTTCCAGACCAACATCCTGGCGCTCAACGCTGCGGTCGAGGCGGCGCGGGCCGGAGAGCAGGGGCGTGGATTCGCGGTCGTCGCGGGCGAAGTTCGAACGCTGGCGCAACGCAGCGCAGCTGCGGCGAGAGAGATCAAGAGTTTGATCGGGCAATCCACTGAGCGTGTCGAAGCGGGCTCGAAACTCGTCCACGGCGCGGGCGAAATTATCGGGGAAATCGTGCGCTCGGTTCAGCAGGTTACGCAGATCGTCGGGGAAATTTCATCTGCTTCGACTGAACAGAGCACAGGCATCGAGCAGGTGAACACGGCTGTCGGCCAGATGGATGAAGTCACGCAGCAAAACGCAGCGCTGGTCGAAGAAGCATCGGCTGCGGCCCAGGCGATGGCCGAACAGGCGGCGTCGCTGCGCGAAGCGGTCGCGTTCTTCCAGATCCGGGGAGATGTCCTGCGTGCGGCATAGTGATGAGGCGTGAGTTCACATCACGCCGCCTTCACGACACCCGGCATCACGCCGCTCTTCAGGAACGCCCGCACCAGTTCATGCGCCTGATGCTTGTGCTTAACCCGACGCGCGGTCAAAGCCCGGCCGCCGCTCGCCCGTCAGCCGGAAGCGCACGAATCCGACGTGCTCGCGCAACACGTAGAACGCGTCCGCGTAAGCGAGCGGCATCTTGAGCCGGTTGATGCTCTCCTCGATATGATCGAGTTCTTTCAGCAGCGCGTCGCGTTCTGCGCCCGATGCCTTCGCCAGCGCGCCACGCTCGATGGCGATCAGCGAGCCATACCAGCGATAGATACGCGAACGCACGCGCCATCGGTAAAGCCCTGGAATCGTGCGCAACGCAGGAACGAGCAGCACCAGCGCGGGCAGCAGCACGACCAGCATCCGGTCGGCGAGGCTCGCGAGCCAGAAGGGCATACTGCGATAGAAGAAGCTCTTGCCGGAGCGGTAGTACCGGGCGGCGTCTTCGCTGATCCGGTATTCATGCGCGATCGGGCTCGGAAACTCGCCGGCGCGCTGCAACAGGCTAGCGGTGCCGTGAACCTGCTGCGCGGCCTCGATCACCAGATCGGAGACCGCGGGATGAAGACTGGAGCGCGCGACGATTTCTACCGTCGGGCTCACCAGATGAACGGTCTCGGGCGGAATTTTCCGGCCGAGGTCCAGCACGCCCGGCGGAAGATCGATCTCGTTCAGGTAGGGAAAGAGCCGCGTATAGGCAGCAGCCTCGGAAAAGTCCATCACGGAGACGCCGGGCACCCGCAACAGCCGCAGCATCATTGCCCGCGAGGCTGAATCCCCGTTAAAGATGGCGGCATCCGCGTTGCCTTCCACCACCAGTTTTGCGGCCTGCTCGCCGTCGAATGGCAACAGTGTCGTCGCGTCGCCGGGCTCGATGCCGTTCGCCCGCAGCAGCGCGAGCGAGAGCCGACGCGTGCCGCTGCCCTCACGGCCGATCGCGATGCGTTTGCCCGCGAACTCCGAGAGCCGGTCTATGCCCTTTCCCCGATAGAAGACCACGACGGGCGCGTAGAACACACTGCCGAGTGACATCAGCGACGACGTATCCACGCCATTGGTGATGCCACCCTGGACGAGCGCAAGATCGACGTGCTGTTTCGGATCCAGCAGGCGTTGCAGGTTCTGCACGGAGCCATCGGAAGTGAGCACTTTCAGCGTGATGCCGTTGCGCGCGAGGATCTGGCGATAGGCCTCGGCGGCGGGCAGCAGCGAGCTTTCCTGCGGCCCCGCGCTCATGACGATGACTTTGGGTGGCGCGGGATCGACGAGCCAGATGAAGAGCCCGACCGCGAGCGCGACCAGCACGGTGGCGGGCCCCCACACCAGGAGAAGGTCATGCCACCACGTCGCAGTGTGGTTATGGCGCCGGTGCGGGAAGTCCTGCTGGTGACGATCGCTCATAGGTCATTCCCCGGATAACTGTTATAGACCCGCCAGTCGCATCTGCAACACGCCGGTCGGGCCGGGCGTTGCCACGCCGGTGCGGTGCAAATACGGACGATAAATCAGAACGGCCTTGATGGGCGCACGGGCAGTCTGGCAGCGAGTGCGACAACATCAAAATGATGCGCTAGTCTTTCTGGAGGCCTGCCGCATGGGCAGCAGGACCACGGTCAACTCATCCACCCACCGATGCATCCATTCAGGGGATCATTTCATGAGCACGATCACGACGAAAGATGGCGCTGAGATTTTTTACAAGGACTGGGGTACGGGACGCCCCGTCGTGTTCTCGCACGGCTGGCCGTTGACCGCCGACGCGTGGGACGCGCAGATGCTGTTCCTTGCCCAAAAGGGCTTTCGGGTCATCGCGCACGATCGCCGCGGACACGGCCGCTCCAGCCAGACATGGACCGGCAACGACATGGACACCTATGCGGACGATCTCGCGGCGCTGATCGAACATCTGGATCTGAAGGACGCCATGCTCGTCGGTCATTCGACGGGCGGGGGTGAGGTCGCACATTACATCGGCCGCCACGGGACGAAGCGCGTCGCGAAGGCCGTGCTGATCTGCGCGGTGCCGCCGCTGATGGTGAAAACGGAGGCGCATCCCAACGGCGTGCCCATGGACGTGTTCGACGGTATCCGCAAGAGCGTCGTGGAGGACCGCTCGCAGTTCTACAAGGATCTGGCCATGCCGTTCTACAGTTATAACCGCGCGGGCGCGAAGGCGTCGCAGGGCGTGATCGATTCGTTCTGGGCGCAGGGCATGCTCGGCGCGATCAGCGGGCAGTACGACTGCATCAAGCAGTTCTCCGAGGTCGACTACACCGAAGACCTGAAAAAGTTCGACGTACCGGCGCTGGTGCTGCACGGCGACGACGATCAGATCGTGCCGATCGACGAGGCCGGCCGTCTGTCCGCGAAGATCATTCCCAACGCCACGTTGAAGGTCTACGCCGGCGGTCCGCATGGCATGTGTACCACCATGGCCGACAAGGTCAACGCTGATCTGCTGGAGTTTCTCCAGTCGTGATGCGGGCAGCCTGACAACGGTCGTTTATCCGTTGTTCACGCAACCGCCGGTGCCGTAACCATCGGCCCGCGCGGTTGCCCCAGAAAAGGGCGGAAAACCGGTGCGATGTGACACGTATTGTGCGTCGCACCATTTTTCCGGATTTCAAGTATAGTGATCGATCAATGGTGTCTTCCCGACTGCAGAGGGCGTCTTACAACGAGCGTCCGACGCATATGCCTTTCGCGTGGCCATGACGCACAGGCAAGGAGAGATCAGCATGTTCGATGCCGAAATTGCAGCCACACTTCTAAACCGATGGGATCGCAAGCCGGCGCGCGCCGGACGCGACGCATACCTCAACCTGTTGCGCGAAGGCAACCTCGACTTTACCCATCAATTGGGACGCGTCAGCGTCGGCGAAGCGGCCGATGACAGCGCGCTCAACATCGAGTCGCTTGTTTTCGTCGACGGCTCGCGTGCTGTGCGGATCGAGGCGCCGGATCAGGGGCCCGGCTGGACCCGCTGGGCCGCGTTCGAGCCGCCTTCCGTCCTCGTACCGGACTTCGCCTGACGCGCAGGCGTCTTTCCATTGCGCTCGCCCTAACTACGCATCATTGCGCGTGCGGCCGCCGCTGCCTGTGAACGCCCCAGATCCGGCGCCTCAAAGTGGGCAATCCTCCGATCCGCGAGACTGACTGTTACGTAGTCGGTGGGTGCTTTTGCTGCCGCGCCATCCGACGCACGGTGGTACTCGATGCGAAGCTGCGTCGCCGTCGCGACGACGCGCAGATAGCCATAGTGGCTGTCGTCGTAGTTTTCCAGTGCGACCTGATCCGTCGTCGCGGACGCAACCTGGATGACCTGCGGTGCACGAAGCGCCGGAGCGCCGTGTTTCGCGAGTTTGATCAGGCCGTGACCGCCATTTCCACACACGACGTAGGGAATCTGCGCACCGTCCGCCTGGCGCGTGCGGGTGAATCGCTGATAGTTGTGCGCGTGGCCCGACAGAAATGCATGCGGCCAGACGTCGTTCGCCCGACACACTTCGTCGATCTGCTCAAGCATTTGCACGCTCGACGCATGAGCGCCCACCGAATACGGCGGATGATGGTCCGCCATGATGAGCGCACCCGCAAACTGTTCGGTCTTGGCGCGTTTGAGCGCCGCGTCGAGAAAGTCCAGCTGGCTTGTGCCGATATGCGGGTCCGCGATCACGCCTGGATCTTCCAGCGTGTTGCTGTATAGCGCCAGAATCCGCACGAACGGCGCATCGAAGGTGAAGAACACACCGGGCTGGATCTGCGCAGTGCGCGACAGACCGCCTGCTTCGGGCGTAACCGCAAACGTCTGCGCGCAGAAGTTGCGCAGCCATGCATCAAGGCTTGTCGCGTGCGCTTCGGGTGACACCATCCCGTCATGATTGCCCGCGCATGAAAGAATCGGCGCGGGATAGTCGCGATACGGGTCGTAAAACTGGTCGTAATAGTATTTGCCCTCGCCGAAGCTATAGACAACGTCGCCCAGTAGCAGCGAGAACTGCGGGACTTCGCCAGGGCTCGCCTCGGCGAAGTCGGCGGTCATCTTGTCCGCTACCTGGTTCTGCGTATTGGGTCCGGTCGTGTTCCCGCAATCGCCCGTCGCATGAAACACGAGTTGCCCGGTTGCGGTGATACGGTCTACGGCCCGGGTGTTGCCGCCGAGCACGTCAGCCAGCGCAAGCCGTGGTTCGACGCCGCCCCTTGGCGCCGGGAACGGTAATGGAAAGAGCTGGTGCTCGGCATTGAGTTTGTCGATCTCCTTGTACGCGGCGTCGTCGGACGGATGAGGGACGCGAAACACGGTCGGATCCGCGGTGGGCTGCGGCTGCGCGAAGACCGGCTGCGCCAGGATCCGGGTGCCCAGTGGCGTCTGGGCCGTGGCCGGGCTCAGTGCGTCACGCGTTGCGGCGGACGATCCACGTGTCGTTTGTTTGCCCGCAGGGGCGGCGACCGGCTTGCGCTTCCGGCTTCCTGTTTCGCCGCTGGCTTCGCTGGTCTCCCGCTTCGTTTTGGCCTTCGTTTTCGCTTTCGCTGCTGCCTTCGATGTCGGTCTGGATGGCATACGACACTCCCAATGAAAATATCGCTGCGTGCGCAGAGGTGTTTAATCTACGCCGGTTAGAAGAGAACTATATGTCGATAGTTTGCCGTCATTCATCGATCCGTCACATCCCTCCCGAATAATCACCGCGCTCGACCATTCGAAATATCTAGAAGGCGACGTGTCCGTTACGCGGACCCGATACGCTGGTTGACCCCGGGGGTTGTACATGACTATCCGTCATCGCATTACGCTGTTGGTAGTTCTGATGTTTGTCGCGTTGTCGGCCATTGGCGGCTATGCCGTCTACCAGACGCGGCGCAGTGCCGCCGAGGTCAGGCAGGTGACGGAAGGCGTCGTGCCAGGCACGCTGGCTTCGGCCGATCTGGTTTCGCAGGTCAAGGACGTGCAGCTGGCTACGATGACGCTTGTCTATGCACCCGACGGCAACGTGGTCGCTCAGGCGCAGGACGAACTCAAGGCGAAGAAAGCCTCGCTGCAACGCGCGCTCGCGGTGCAGGATCGCGCGGCTGCCAGTCACGCGCAGAAAGGCCTGGTTTCGCAGGCGCGAGACAGCCTGGAGAACTACTTCGCGGCGATCAACGAGACGGCGAAGATGAAGGCCGCCGGCAAAAACGAACTCGCGCAGGCCTTCCTGTTCGCCAACGTCGCGCAGTATCGCGATGAACTCGAAGGCATCGTCGAGACGCTACGCGTCGAAAAGAACCGCGAGAAAGACGACGCCATCACGTCGCTCAACAACACGCTTTCGACCACCACTACCGCGATCGCGATCGTCACGGGTATTGCCGTCATTCTGCTGACGTCGATCGGTTCGCTGCTCTATCGACAGATCACCCGCCCGCTGAGCCGCATGCAGGCGATGATGAGCGAGATCGCGTCGAGCCAGGATTTCACGCGTCGCGTGCCGGTGGGACGCATGGATGAAATCGGTCATTCGATCGTCGCGTTCAACGGCATGATCGAAAAGATTCAGGAAAGCTCGGCGTTGCTCAAGCAGAAAACCGCCGACATTCAGGCGATGTTGCAGAACATGCAGCAGGGCATTCTGACCGTCGTCGACGGCGCGGTGATTCATAGCGAGTACTCGGCGTATCTGCAAGCGATCTTCGAAACTGACGATATCGCAGGGCGCGGCCTGATGGATCTGGTGTTCGCCGGCACGGATCTCGGCGCGGACGTCCTGTCGCAGATCGACGCCGCCGCTCACGCGTGCCTCGGTGAAGACTGCATCAACTTCGCGTTCAACCAGCATCTGCTGGTCAACGAAATCAATCTCCGCATGCCCGATGGTCGCGTGAAGACGCTCGACCTCCGCTGGTCTGCCATCACCGACGACACCGACACGATCGTGCGTCTGATGCTGTGCGTGCGTGACGTCACCGAATTGCGCAAGCTCGCCGCCGAAGCGGGCGAGCAGAAGCGCAGGCTGGAAATGATTGGCGAAATCCTTGCCGTGAGTGAAGAGAAGTTCCATCAGTTCATCGAGAGTTCGGCAGGCTTCGTCAGCGAGAACGAACGGATCATTCGCAAGCATTCGCAGGCGGATGGCGCGGCGATCGCCGAACTGTTCCGCAACATGCACACGATCAAAGGCAATGCGCGCACGTACAACCTGCAGTATCTGACCAACGTCGTACACGAAACGGAGCAGCGCTATCACGAACTGCGCCAGGCCGATGCCGATCGCGCGTGGGATCAGGAAGACCTGATGCAGGAACTGTCGCGTGTGCGCGAAGCGATCGAGAGTTACGCGACGATCAACGAGGTGAGCCTCGGACGCAAGGGTGCGGGTCGCCGCGGCGATGTCGAGCGCCATCTCATGGTCGACAGGGCGCACATCCGCGAAAGCCTGCATCTCCTCGAAACCGCGAACGTGGCGAGTATCGACGACCTGATTTCGATGCGCGACGCTGTGCGTCAGACGTTGCGTCTGGTGGGAACGGAAAGCGTGGGCGAGTCGCTCGCAGGCGTGCTCGACTCGTTGCCTTCGCTTGCGCAGGAACTGGGCAAGGTCGCGCCCGTGGTGCGCATCGACGACAACGGCTATCGCCTGCGTAGCCAGGCGGGCGGCACGTTGAGGAACGTATTCATGCATCTGCTGCGCAATTCGATCGATCACGGTATCGAAACCGGCGACGAGCGTATCGCGAAGGGCAAGCTGCCGGCGGGTGCTATTGATATTGAAGTCGGTGTCGACAACGACATGCTTCAGGTCACGCTCAGCGACGACGGCCGCGGCCTCGCGCTTGCGCGTATCCGCGGCATCGCGATCGAGCGCGGCTGGGTTGGCGCCGAAGAAAAACTGGACGACGAAGCCATTGCACAGCTGATTTTCCGTCCGGGTTTTTCGACCGCGCACGCGATCACGGAAGTATCTGGGCGTGGCGTCGGTATGGATGCCGTGCGGGATTTCCTCACCCGCGAAAACGGCCGCATCGAGCTGCATTTCACGGACGATCGCGAGGGTGCTGACTTCCGCCAGTTTCAGACGGTCGTGTGTCTGCCGGACACTCTTGCGGTTGATAGTCTCGGCACGGATGCGCGTCGCGACGTCAGCACATTGCAGACCGGCGCGCTCACGAGCTGAGCCGGAACACTGAGCCGAAACACCGGGCTGGCGACTTTTTTCCTTATCGCTCGATGGCAATTCAGAAGGACAGGTTGTGATTGAACAGTATTGTGTGGCGGCACTGGCCGGGGGGGCGGTGACCGGCGCGCTGGCATTCGTGGCGCACCGGCTCTACAGCATCAATGTGCGGGCGCGGCATCGATCCGAAACAGACGCGCAGATCGAGACGCGCGCGAACGCCGACGCGCAGCAGCGCGCGTTGATCGATCAGGGCGCGCACGAAAAGCAGCAGCTCGAAGCGCTCGTCGCACAGTTGCGTGAAGAACTCGCGCAGCAGTCCGGCGTAGCGGAAGACATCCGCGCGTCAATGCACGCGGCGACGGAAGACCGGCATCAATGGGCCGCGCTCGCGGAACAGATCGGCAGCGAAGCCTCGCGTCTGAAGAGCCTGGGCGCGACGTTCGAGCGCTGGCACGAACAGATGATCTCGCTGATGACGCAAAACCAGGACATGCACGCGAAGAATCAGGAACTGTCTTCGATCGTCAGGCATGTGGTGATCGTCTCGCTGAACGCATCGATCGAGGCCGCGCGTGCTGGCCCGGCCGGGCGCGGCTTCGCGGTCGTGGCGAGCGAGGTGCGAGCGCTGGCGGCGCGCTCGGAAGAACTGTCGAAGAGCTATCGCGACAGCCTGTATCGAAGCGATCTCACGACAACCGGCACGTTCCAGGACATTCAGGCCGGCGGAAAAATGATTACGGCATCGCTTGGCAGCGTCGCATCGCTGGCCAGCCAGTTCCAGTCGCGATTCGATCAGGCCTCGACGTGATCAGCCACCACGCGAAAGAAAGCTTCGAGCGCATTTTTTACAAGGCGGTCCGCGCACGGCTGCCGGTGGATGCGGGCGACGTCTGCGAAATCGTTCCGGTGGGCGAGGGTCACGCTCAGGGGAAGCCAGCGGATAACGTGGTTGTTCTGACGATCTCATCGATCGTGTTCAGGCTGCTGCTGGTGCTGCATTTCGATGAAGACGACACCACACGCGATTACTTCGTCAGGAACGCCGACGGACCATCGTTTCGCGAAGTGTTCCTGGAGATCTGCAATCTCTGCTGCGGGGCAATGAACCAGGAACTGCTTCACTATTTTCCGGATCTCGGCATGTCGACACCCTATGTGCTGAGCGCGCGCTGCCTGCCGCATCTGGAGGAGCTGAAGCCCGGGTATCTGTCCTCGTTCGCGGTCACGATCAACGGGGCTGTTCAGCTTGGCGCGACCGTCTGCGTCTGCGCGCACGCGCCGCTCGACTTCATCGCCGATGTCGCTGCTGCCGAGGAAACCAGCGGCGAACTCGAACTGTTCTGAAACACGTTGCCGCGACGGCGAATGAAAAACATTGCAACTGACGTCACAGGAAAAAGTTATGTCGAAAATTCTGGTGGTGGATGACTCAAGCACCGTGCGCGACGAGGTCGCCGGTTTTCTGCGGAAGAACGGACTGGATGTCGACACGGCCGTCGACGGCAAGGACGGTCTCGCGCGACTGAAGGCAAGCCCCGGCATCCGGCTCGTGATCAGCGACGTCAACATGCCGAACATGGACGGCCTGACGATGGTCGAGAAGATCCGTGGCGAACTCGCGAATCATTCGGTGAACGTGATCATGCTGACCACGGAAAGCAGCCCGGCGATGAAGGAGCGCGGCAAGGCGGCGGGCGTCAAGGGCTGGATTGTGAAGCCATTCAAGGGTGATGCCGTGCTGGAAACGTTCAGGAAGCTGGCTGGCTGATGTGAAGCGGGAAGGGCCGCAGCGCGACGTCGACTGCATACGCCGCCGAACCGGGGCGGCCGGCTAATGAGTTCTAGACCCCGGGTTGGTGAAACATGCCGCAGGTGCCGCGTGCCAGTCTTCAACGCGTCCCAGGCAGCAGGATCCGCTCGTTCACACGGCGGATGTCGGTGTGCCCGCAAAAGGCCATCGTGGTGTCCAGTTCCTTGTGGATGATCTGCAGGCACTGCGTAACACCGGCCTCGCCCATCGCACCCAGACCGTAGAGGAAGCTGCGGCCGATCAGCGTGCCTCTCGCGCCGAGCGCAACGGCTTTTAGCACGTCCTGTCCGCTGCGGATGCCGCCATCCATCCACACCTCGATGCGCGAGCCGACCTCACGTGCGATCTCAGGGAGCGCGGAGATCGACGACGGCGCACCATCGAGCTGGCGGCCGCCATGGTTGGAGACGATCAGCGCGTCGGCACCGCTGTCGGCGGCAAGGCGCGCGTCTTCGACATCCATGATCCCTTTCAGGATGAGCTTGCCGCCCCACAGCTTCTTGACCCATTCGACGTCTGCCCAGCTCAGCGCCGGATCGAACTGCTCGGCAGTCCATGAGCTCAGGGACGATAGATCGCCTACGCCCTTCGCATGGCCGACAATGTTGCCGAAGCTGCGCCGCGGGGTGCCGAGCATGCCGAGACACCAGCGTGGCCTGGTCGCCAGGTTCATGAGGTTCACGAGGGTTAGTTTGGGCGGCGCCGATAGCCCGTTCTTGATGTCCTTGTGACGTTGACCGAGGATCTGCAAGTCCAGCGTGAGCATCAGGGCGCTGCACCGGGCCGCCCGGGCGCGCTCAATCAACCGCACGATGAAATCGCGGTCGCGCATCATGTAGAGCTGGAACCAGAACGGCGTGCTGGTGTGTGCGGCAACATCCTCGATCGAGCAGATGCTCATCGTGGACAAGGTGAACGGGACGCCGAACTTCTCCGCGGCGCGCGCCGCGAGAATCTCGCCGTCGGCGTGTTGCATGCCGGTCAACCCGGTTGGTGCAAGCGCCACCGGCATGGCGACATCCTGCCCGACCATCTCCGTGCGCGTGCTGCGGCCCGCCATGTTGACCGCCACGCGCTGGCGCAACTTGATGCGCTGGAAGTCACTTTCATTGGCGCGATAGGTACTCTCGGTCCACGAGCCACTGTCGGCGTAGTCGTAGAACATGCGCGGCACACGCCGCTGCGCGAGCACACGCAAATCCTCGATGCAGGTGATGGCAGGCACGATCTCTCTCTCAGCGCGGGAACGGACGATGAGTATACGTGCTCGAAGCGGTCGCCCGTCATTATGGGAAACGCAAAGGCTTTTAACGCCGTTCGGTATGTTCTCAGACGCAAACGACTTGCCCGCGCGGCGATCGCGCCCGAGACGGGCCGGGCACAGTCAGATGCATTCAGCCGTGAAGCCCCATCTTGCCGCTGGCTATTGCCGCGATGCGAACGGTGAGCAATCGAGGAAGCAGTCGCGACAACCAGGTAGCGGCTCGCACGCTTGTCCGCCCCGGGTAGACGACGGCTTTCCTTCGATCGAAGGCCTGGAGTGTTTTCTGAACGACCGATTCCGGGCTATCCATGTCCTTGGGCGACACATTGGTCGACACCCCGTCAAAGAAGCGCGTTGCCGTCGGCCCTGGGCAAGCTGCCATCACGTGGACGCCCGTGCCGGCGAGCTCAAATTGCAGGGCCTCGCTGAAGAAGAGAACGAAAGCCTTGGTCGCAGCGTAGGTGGCCATATAAGGGAGTGGTTGAAAGCTCGCGTTGGAAGCGAGGTTGATGATGCCGCCGCTGCCACGTTTTGCCATAAGGCTGCCAAACAGGTGGCTAAGCGCGACAACCGCCTGAACGTTGACCTGGATCGCCGACTGTTCTTTCGCGAGATCGTGCGAGAGGAAGCTGCCGGTCAGACCAAGCCCAGCGTTATTGACCAGCAGGTCCACCTGAATGCCGCGGCGCTCGAGTTCCTCACTGATCTGCATGGCTGCATCCGGATTGCCCAGGTCGGCGTTGAGCGCGACGGATTGCACAGCGTACCTGGCGGTTAGATCTTCCGCCAGGGCTTGCAAAGCGTCGCCGGACCGGGCGACTAGCACGAGGTTCATGCCGCGTGCCGCAAGCGTCTCTGCAAAGACTTTTCCAAGCCCTTTCGATGCTCCGGTAATCAGAGCGGTCGAGCCGCGATAAACAAACATTTGCTGCTCCTTGCTGCGAGGTGAACCGGCATGAGTGCTGCGGACAACCGGGGTTCAGGAAAGGCTGACTGCGTCACGGGCCTGATTGGATAACGCTGCTTGCGGCGAAGGCGGATAGTCGGTGTAACCACGCTCACCCCCGCCGAACAGCGTGCTGCCGTCGAAGCTGGTCATCGGCAGACCATCGGCGAGCCGGCGCGGGAAGTCCGGGTTGGCGACGAATGGCCGGCCGAAGGCGACCAGGTCGGCGTAGCCGCTGGACAGAACCCACTCGGCGCGCGCCTTGTCGTAGTTGCCGGCGACGATGATGGGCCGCGTGAACCGGGCGCGGATGGCCTGGCGGAATGCTTCGGTAAATTGCGGCGCATCGTCCCAGTCCGCTTCGACCAGATGCAGATAGCCAATGCCGCGCGCCTGCAGAAACTCAGCAGCTTCGAGGGTGGTCGGCAGGATGTCAGGGCACGCCATGCCACGCGCAGTCAGAAACGGCGCGAGGCGAATGGCGGTGCGCTCCGCGCCCACTTCGTCCGCCACGGCGTTGATGACTTCCTTGAGAAAACGCAGTCGGTTTTCACGTGAGCCACCGTATTCGTCAGTGCGCACGTTGGACGTCGTACGCAGGAACTGGTCAATGAGGTAGCCATTGGCGCCGTGGATCTCGACGCCGTCAAAGCCCGCATCGATTGCATTGCGAGCGGCCTGGCGGAAATCCGCCACCACGCCCTTGATCTCGTCGCGCGTGAGTGCGCGCGGAGTCGGGGAGGCGACCATGGCGCCGACGCCGGTGGCGGGGTCGACCTTCCAGATCTGGCCGTCGAAGGGAACGGCGGAGGGCGCCACCGGCAACTCGCCGTTGTGAAAATCCGGGTGGGACATGCGGCCCACGTGCCAGAGCTGCAGGAAGATCCGGCCG
Source organism: Paraburkholderia sp. GAS334 (assembly GCF_050436625.1). Lineage (NCBI taxonomy): Bacteria > Pseudomonadati > Pseudomonadota > Betaproteobacteria > Burkholderiales > Burkholderiaceae > Paraburkholderia > Paraburkholderia sp. GAS334. The sequence continues at coordinate 453,493 of NZ_JBNDMO010000001.1, forward strand.
CCTGCCGAGTGGACCGCGTCGGTCACGAGCCGCCATCCGGCGACCTGCTCGGGGCTGTAGATGCCCGGCGTGAAGGAATAGCCCTTGCCCTGTGGCGAGATCTGGGTCGCCTCGGTCACGATCAGGGCGGCCGAAGCACGCTGCGCATAGTAGCGGGCGTTTATCGCGTTGGGCGCGTCGCCGGGCTGGGTGCTGCGCGAACGCGTCATGGGTGCCATGACGACACGGTGAGCGAGCGGGTGGCCGGCGACGGCGATGGGCGTGAAAAGCGGCGACGCGGTAATCGACATGATGCTGATCTCCGGACTTCGTTGAGGATGTGGCACATTGTGCGGAGCCCGGTGCCGTTTGATAATTGGGATACCATTTGAATCATTTTCAAAAAAAACGGAAATATCGTGGACAACCTCGGCGACATCCGGCTTTTTGTTGAAGCGGCAAACCTGGGTGGGCTGTCGGCAGCGGGGCGCAAGCTCGGGCTCTCTCCCGCAGCCGCGAGCGCACGTCTTGTCAAACTTGAGGCGACCCTGCACACGCGGCTTTTCGAGCGCACGACGCGCCAGTTGCGGCTGACGGAGGAGGGCAGGATGTATCTGCTCCATTGTCAGCAGGCGCTTCAGTCCCTTGACGATGCTCATGCGGCGCTACAGGCGGGTCGCAGCATCGTTCGCGGAAAGATCCGGATCTCGGCGACATCGGACTTCGGCCGTCACGTTCTCAAGGGCTGGCTCGATGAGTTCAACGTGCAGTATCCGGAGGTCAGTTTCGCGATGGTGTTATCGGATTCGTTGCTGAATCTGTTGCACGAGGACATTGACCTTGCCATCCGGTTTGGCGTGCCGCCGGACAGTTCGTTTGTCGCGCGGCGCCTCGCGCCCAATCGACGCGTGCTGTGCGCGTCGCCTGAGTATGTCGCGACGCATGGGGCGCCCGAACGTCCCCAGGATCTGGAGCGTTTCGATTGCATCGTCCTGGGGTCGGCATCCGGGCTTGCAAACGAATGGCGGTTCGCGCGCGGCGCCGAGGTCGAGACTTATACCGTGCCCCTGACAGATTCTCGAGAGACCAACGACGGTGCGCTCGCTCGCGAGTGGGCGGTGGCAGGTCACGGCATCGCGATGAAATCGATATGGGACATCGGATCTGATCTGCGCTCGGGGAAATTGACGATCCTGATGCCGGAGTGGCGGTCTCCGGATGTCCCCGTGCATGCGTTGTATCAGCGTAGCCGGTACATGGCGCCGCGCGTCCGGGCGCTTCTCGACTTCCTGGTAGAGCGCTTTTCTACGGCAGCCGGCGACCTCGATGCCTGGTTGAACGTCGGCACTGCGGCAGGCTGAAAAATGCGACGATCAACGTTTCGTAAAACGAACGAAACGGGCCGTCGCCGATGACCGGCCGCTACCGTCGCGAAGAACGCGCGGCGCGCGAGCGCGCTTTCAGCATGTTGCGTTTTGTCGGACTGGAGAGCGAGCCACTAGAGGGCATGTATTGAAGGCGTCACGGTTGGCGCTTTCGCGGCGCGTAATCGGCGCGTAGCTGGCCCGCAGTGTCCGGCGTCCGCCTGGACAACAGCAATGCGATTGTCAGGAAGCAGAAGCCCGCGCCTGCATGGAACGTGACGGCTGCGCCAAAGTGATCCCACAAGGTGCCGGCTATCACGCTGGACACGAGCGTGACGACGCCGCTCAGCAGGTTGAAGAAGCCAAACGCGGTGCCGCGCAGTTGTGCGGGCGCGGTCTGAGCGACCATCGTGGCCAGCAATCCCTGTGTCATTCCCATGTGCAGGCCCCACAGCGCGACACCCACGAGCACCACGCTCCAGTGCGTACCATGCGCAAGCACCATATCTGATGCAATCAAAATAACGAGGCCCGCGACCAGCAGGCGGGCGTGGCTCATCGTGTCGGCGAGTTTCCCGAACGGATAGGCCGACAACGCATACGCGACGTTCATCGCGACCATCACGAGCGGAACCAGCGCAATCGGTACTCCGCTTCCCATGGCTCGCAACACGAGGAAGGCTTCGCTAAACCGGGCCAGTGCAAACACGCCACCCACGACGACGACCCACCAATAATTTTTGCCGAGCCGCTTCACGTTGTCCCAGCGGATCGGATTGACCCGCTTTATGCCTGGCTCCCGCGCCGGCTCTTCGATACCAAAGGTTAACAGGGCGACGGCGAGCATCCCGGGAATAACCGCGAGCCAGAACGCGAGCCGAAAGTTATCCGCCCACATCAGCATGATGACAACGGCCAGCAGCGGTCCGAGGAATGCGCCGATCGTGTCGAGCGACTGGCGAAGTCCGAATGCCGCACCTCGCAGATGCGGCGGCGTGACATCGGCCACGAGCGCGTCCCGCGGCGCCCCTCTGATGCCTTTGCCCACGCGGTCTATGACGCGCGCCGTCACCACGACACCAATGGTTGGCGCCACCGCAAATAACGGTTTGCTTAGCGCACCCAGCGCATACCCCGCGACGGCGAGCCACTTGCGGTTTCCCAGGTAATCGCTGAGGGTGCCGGAGAACACCTTGACGACGGGGGCCGTCGCCTCAGCGATGCCCTCGATGAGGCCTATTGTGGTTGCACTGGCACCAAGGCTTGCCATGAGGAACATGGGCAACAGGCTATGGATGATTTCAGATGAAACATCCATGAGCAGGCTGACGCAGCCAAGCACCCAGACACTGCGTGGCATTTGTCGCAGAACACTCGCTCGAGGCCCGGTTTGCATTGTCTTCATCCGTAAGGGAATGCGTGTCTATTGAGGGAATCGCACGGTATTCGAATCCCGACTATCGTAACGTCTCACCCAAAGCGCAACTTGTGTGAGGCAGTCATGGATCTCATCGATCTTCCAGCGAAGACCCGCGAAGCTACCATCATGGAGCTCCGTGACTTCTCCCGAAGGCTGGTTCGCGAACTCGGTTTCATGCGAACGACCCTGGCCGATAGCGATCTTGCGCCGTCGGCTGTTCACGCGATCATTGAAATCGGGGCGGCGCCGGGGATCAGTGCAAAGGACTTAGGCAACATCCTGCGACTGGATAAATCGAACACGAGCAGGCAGGTCGCCAGACTGGAGGCGAGCGGGCTTGTAGAGCGCAGGGCCGCAAAAGAAGATGCGCGCTCGTCTGATCTGTATTTGACGGACGCCGGGCAGAAACTTCGAAAAAAAATCGATCGTTTCGCGACGGATCAGGTGTCCAACGCGCTTCGACGCATGGTTCCTGCCGACCAGCAAGCGCTGGTCCGGTCTCTCGCGCTGTACGCCGACGCGCTTGCGCAGGACAACTCCACTAAAGCACCCCCAGAAGGGGGTACGGCCACGCGAATTCTGGAGGGTTACCAGCCCGGATGCGTTGGCGATATCGCGAGCTTGCACGCCCGGTTCTACTCGGCGCATTGGGGCTTTGGCGCATTCTTTGAGAAGAAGGTGGCAACCGAGCTTGGCGGGTTCGCCGACGCGTTGCCGGCTCCTGGCAAGGCGCTGTGGCTCTACACCGAAAATGGCCGGTCTCTCGCCTCTCTGGCCATCGACGGGGATGATGAAGCGGGCGTCGCCCATTTGCGATGGTTTATCGTGGACGATTCCCTGCGTGGTTCAGGTGTCGGACGGCAACTGATGTCGCAAGCAATGAGATTTGTCGACGAGCGTTTTAGCGAGACCTACCTCTGGACGTTCAAAGGTCTGGACGCAGCACGCCATCTGTACGAGTCATCTGGCTTTCGATTGACCGATGAACTAGAGGGGACACAGTGGGGAACCAGGGTCATCGAGCAACGGTTCAGTCGTCGTTCTGCCGGAACCCCGCGGTGATCTGCATTCACGCCAGCGCGAGCGGCTAGCAACCCTGCGCGAGCGGCTGGCCACCTTGCGCCCGGCCAGCGCCACCGTTCACATGTCGACGTCCACGCGAGCGCTGCTTCGATTACCCGCTCGTGGAGTCGACGGGGATTCCGGCGCCGCTGTCGGCCGCAGAGTCTCGCCTGGGTCGGCGGACGGTTCTTAACTTCCCGCTGCCTCCGCCTCCGCAGAAGAACTGATCGCCGCCATCGGACTCGAGCCCCGACACGCCCACTCCAGGCGGCATCTCGAGGCTCTCCAGGACCTCTCCTGTTTGAGCGTCGACTCGCCTCAACTCGCTCGCGTCATCTTCCCAGGTGCCGTGCCAGAGTTCTCCGTCGACCCACGTGACCCCGGTGACGAAGCGGTTGGACTCGATGGTGCGAAGAATCGCGCCTGTCTGGGGATCGATTTGATGGATCTTCCGGTCCCGATATTGCCCCACCCAGAGCGTCCCTTCAGCCCAGGTGAGCCCCGAATCACCGCCGCCGCCGGGAGCCGGGATCGTGGCGAGCACACGGCCGGTTTTCGGATCGATCTTCTGGATGCGGCCCGCGGCGATCTGAAACAGGTGCTGGCCGTCGAAGGCCGTTCCTGCGTCCGCGACGACATCGATCGAGCGCAGCGTCTTTCCGCTCGCCGGATCGAGGGCATTCAGCTTGTCTCCGGAAGCAAACCAGACTTGCTGACCGTCATACGTGACGCCATCCACGTGGTCGACACCCGGAAAGGGTCCATATTCACCGACGATTTCGGCTGCTGATCGATTCATGCTTCCTTCCTGGTTATCCGATAGTGGAATCCTGGTCCCCCAATAGCGGAACGGGGAGTAACAAGGTCGTCGCGAATCCCGGCACGGGTGGCGTCATCCAGCGACGAGCCCGCCCGCGACCAGACGGCTGCACCTTGCCTGTTGCCGCCAGTGAATCGAGTGCCCGCTGCACGGTGCGCTGGCTTGCTCCGAGCACAAGCGCGAGGCCCGAGCTCGACCACGACTCACCGTCGGCCAGGAAGGCGAGCACGGCGGCATGTTTCTCTTCGACGGGCCGCGCCAGCACGACGACCTCCCGTGCGCCGCGCGGCACCAGCGCAAACCCTCGCTTTGTCGCGCTCACGTCGGCCAGCGTTCCAAGCACGGCACGAAGCCGTCCGATTTCGACCCGCAGGCGCGCGCGATGCGACTCATCGGCGAGCTTTGCCCGGAATGCCAGCGCGACGAGCGTGTCCCTCGGCACGTCTGCCGGCCACGCTTCGCCCAGTGCGCGAGCGAGCGCGAACAACACAGGACGTGTTGCGAGCGGGACCACCGTGCGTGCGTCGCGCACGACGTGACGGCACGCGTCCACGACGAGCGCCTTCGAAGCCAGTAACGTTTCAACCTCATCGAGCAGCAGGAACCGCTCTTCGCCGCGCGCAATCAGGCGCGCAGCGGGCGTGTTCAGCACGAGCGATGCGCTTTCGACCTCCGCCATCAGCGCCGGAATACCGGCATGGCGCGCGGCGCGCTCCGCCCGGGCGAGCGCAGCGCGCGCCGTCTTCGTCTGGATGCGTCGCATCGCGATCCCCGCGACGATCAACTCGTGGGCGGCCCTCGACGCAGGCGGGAAAGGCGCGGGGTCGAGCCCGGCGAGCGCACGCCCGGCCTCGTCGAGGCGTCCGATCAGGAAGAGGCGCCGGATCTGGAGATACCGCGCATGGGCGGCGTTCGACCGGTCGCCGTGCGCTTCGAGCGTCGCGCGCGCGGCGTCGAGCGCCTTCGCAGGCCAGCCCAGGTCGCGCGAGGCGAGCGCGATCTCGGCCTCGGCGACGACACACCTCGCGCGGGCCACGGCCTCTTTTGGACCGAAGGCGCGCGCCGCACTTCGCACGAGCGCCTTCGCTCGAACGAAATCGCCGAGCTGCGCCATCGCGATGCCTCGAAGCGCGAGCGCAGCCGCGTCGTCGCGCAAGGCGACCCGGTTCAGTGCGCCGAGTGGGTCCCCCGCCGCAAGCGCACGCGCTGCGGCCGTGACTAGCGAGTCCATGGTCTGGTCGAATCCCGCCACACTTGTCACTCCCACCGTCCGATGTCCGGTACTAATCTAGCACGACCACCAACCGGTACGTCCGACCTGCACGTCGTACCGGAAACTGACCGGACGACGAAGGACACCTAACGGAGGGAAGCATGATGACGACACACACCACCGGAACACGTGAAGAGTGGCTGGCCGCGCGGCTCGAGCTGCTCAAGGCGGAGAAGGACCTGACCCGTCGCAGCGACGCGCTGGCGCAGCAGCGGCAGGCGTTGCCCTGGGTTCGGATCGACAAGGCATACCGATTCGAGACCGATGAAGGAAGCGCCTCGCTGGCAGACCTCTTCCAGGGGCGCTCGCAGCTCCTCGTCTACCACTTCATGTTCGGGCCCGACTACACGGCGGGGTGCCCGTCCTGCTCGTCGATCGCGGACGGGTTCGACGGCTTCGTCGTCCACCTGGCGAACCACGACGTCACGCTCTCAGCGGTATCGCGGGCGCCGCTTGCGAAGCTGCAGACGTACAGGCAGCGGATGGGGTGGACGTTTCCCTGGGCGTCCTCGCACGGCACCGACTTCAACTTCGACTTCAACATCTCGTTCACCGAGGAGCAACAGCGCGAGGGGAGCGTCGAATACAACTATCAGCGCGGCCGCCACGCCATGGACGCGACACCGGCCCCGGAGCCCGTGGCCCAGTTCGCGGCCACCTGCGGAACCGACGCGTCCACGTACACGCGCGACCGGCCGGGCATGAGCGCGTTGGTCCTCGAGGACGGCGTTGTGTACCACACCTATTCCACCTATGCGCGCGGAGTGGACGGCATCTGGGGCATGTACCAGTGGCTCGATCGCGCTCCCAGGGGGCGCAACGAGACGGGCATCTGGTGGCGCCGTCACGACGAGTACAACCCGCGCTGAGCCGGGTCGTGGGTGTGGTGGGCGCAACCGGCAGACGGGCGATCTCACGAAGCAAGGTCTCTGAGCGAGCCCTTTTCAGCGTCTCGGCGCTGCTCTTCGTCGCCAGCGCGGCGGTGACAATCGTCTGGTGCACGTCCATGTCGGCGATGGGCGAGATGCCGATGCCCGGCGGCTGGACGATGTCGATGGCGTGGATGCGGATGTGCGGACAGACGTGGCCCGGCGTCGCGGCATCGTTCCTCGGCATGTGGGTCGTGATGATGGTAGCGATGATGCTGCCATCTCTCGTGCCCATGTTGAGGCGCTACCGCCAGGCCGTCGGCAGGACAGGCGAGACGCGCCTCGCCCGGCTGACCGTGCTGGTGGGCGTGGGGTACTTCTTCGTGTGGACCGCGTTCGGAATGGCCGCCTTTCCGCTGGGTGTCGGGCTGACGGCGGTCGAGATGCAACTGCCGGCGCTGGCGCGTGCCGTTCCGTTCGCGGTCGGTGTGGTCGTCCTGGTCGCAGGCGCACTCCAGTTCACCGCGTGGAAGGCACATCACCTTGCCTGCTGCCGGGTGGCGCCGGGGCGCGGCCGTACATTGCCGGCGGACGCCGGCACGGCCTGGCGACACGGCCTGCGCCTCGGCCTCCACTGCAGCTACTGCTGTGCCGGACTGACCGCGATCCTCCTCGTCATCGGGATCATGGACCTGCGCGCGATGGCTGTCGTGACGGCAGCCATCACCGTCGAACGTCTCGCACCGGCCGGTGAGCGCGTCGCGCGAGCCACCGGAGCCGTGATCGTCGCGGCAGGGTTGTTGCTGATCGCGAGAGCAGCCGGGCTCGGTTGAGGCGTGCCGGGCTGAGACCTGTGTTTCTCGACATCACCTTGTCCGCGGCGGTTGCGCGGGTGGCTGGGAAAGCATCGCGGCCCCGAAATGATACGAATGAGCATTTTATCGAGCATTTAAAGACTTATAAGGATCATTCCTTCGGCTTAAAGTGAAGACTCCTACCCACCTGATGAAGGAGTAACACCATGAGCCGCATCACCGTACCTGCAGTTGAGTCCGCCACTGGCGCGACCGCCGAAGTCTATGCCCAGGTCAAGAAGGCCGCAGGCAGCATCCCGAACCTGTTCGTTGCGCTGGGGGCGCTGGCACCCGAAGCGCTCAAGGCGGTGCTGAATGCCGAAGGCGTGCTGGCTGCCGGCACGCTGAGCAAGCAGGAAGTGGAAACGATCAAAGTGCTCGTCAGTGAACTCACCGGATGCGACTACTGCGTGGCAGCACATACGATGCTGGGCAAGATGACGGGCCTGTCGCTGGAGACGCTCAAGCTGATCCGTGCGGGCCAGCCTACCGGGGACGCGAGGCGCGACGCACTGGTGCGCTTTGTGCAGAACCTGCAGCAAACCAGCGGCACGATCCGCGCAGACGAGTTCGCGGCGATCAAGGCGGCCGGCTTCACCGACGCACAACTCGCGGAGATCACGTTGGCCATCGCGTTGACCGTATTCACAAACACCTTCAACCGCATCAACGACACCGACGTGGACTTCCCGCCGGTCAAGTAAGGCGCAACGGAGCAGGCGTTCCTTGGTTGCGCCTGCTCCTCTCTAACCGAAGAGCGGGATGTGTCACGCGCCGCCTCGACGAATACATCGCAATTTCTACAGACACAGGCTGAAAGATCATGAACATTCGTTTCCGGGTGGCTGAAAAGAGCAGCGGGTCTTATCTGCATCTGGCATTTTTGAGGTGGTCCATGGTGGCCATCTTCATCTGGTTCGGGATACAGAAATTCACGCCCTATGCGGCCGACGCCATCGCGCCGCTGATCTCGCACAGCCCGTTTATGAGCTGGTTGGGCGTGTTCGGCGTGAGAGGTGAAGCCCGGGTTGTGGGGACGATCGAACTGACGACAGCGGCAGCTCTAATCGTCGGATCGGTGATTCCGGCGTTGTCCGCTTTAGGCGCTGCGATGGCGAGCGCCACCTTCCTCCTGACGACGTCCTTTGTTCTCAGCACGCCGGGTATTACTCAAATAAGCCCGACCGGTTTCCCGATCATCTCGACGCTGCTGGAGCAGTTCCTGTTGAAGGACATCGCCCTGCTGGCCGCATGCCTGACGCTGCTTCTCGCCTCGTTGTCGCCGCGTGCCACGGCTTCGTGAGGGGCTCGCAACCAGCTGCCTCAGGGCGAGGCGACCGGCCTCGTCCCGCGCATCGGACAGTGCCGAAGTTTCTTCTCATTCCGGTACACGCGCCGAGCGGCGCCAATCCCCCGGTGTCATGCCCATGCGTTGCGTGAAGGCACGCCTGAAGGCTGCCAGGGATTGATAGCCCACGACTTCGGCCACGGTTTCGGTGGAAGTCGACGGCTTCTTCAATTCGTTGGCCGCCAGGGTCATGCGGATATCGGTCAGCAAATCATTGGCCGAACGCCCCACCTTGTCCTGAAACTGACGAACCAGGGTTGCACGCGACATATTGCAAAGCCGCGCCAGGTCGGGGAGGGTCCACGGATGCGCAGGCTCATTGAACATGGCCGTCAGCGCGGGCGCAAGGCGTGGATTGGCGGCGAGGGCCAACAGGCCGAAAGGCACTGCATTCGACTCGCTGGCCGTGCGCAATGTCAGCGCGAAAAGCGCCGCTGAAAGGGCGTTGAGCATCGCATGGCCGCCCAGGTTAAACGTCGTCGATTCTGCGCGAATCAAACCGACCAGGGTAGCCAACTGGACAGCAGTCGCGTTCTGCTTTGCTGTATCGTCTTGCGCAGATGTTCGCACCACGAGCGTGGCGGGGAAATAGTCGCGCATCAAGCGATCGTGCGGGGGCGTGAGGACGAAGCGTCCGCAGAGCATGTCGAGGTGTTCGCCGGTTCCAGCGTTTTCACTGACTTCCACGTTCAGGCTTTCGCGCGTGCTGGCCGGCGAAGGCGCTGCGCCGCTACCGTCGTGAAGCACGTGCTCCGAGCCGTGAGACAGCAGCACGATGTCACCCGCCACCAGGCGTAGTGGCGCACTGCCGTCTGGAATCTCCAGTACGGCTGACCCGCCAAGCACGACGTGATAGGGCATCTCGCCGGGATTGGCGCGCTCGTAAGCAATACGCCACGGCGCGCCGTAGGAGCAGCGGATTTCAAGCTGGCCTCTGACGGGCATCATGACAAGCAGGCGGCTAAGCCAATCCAGACGAGGCATGGCGTTCCTTGAGATGAGACGAATGAGCATTTTATTGAGTCGGGAAGGACTAATCAAGCTCACACGAGCGGCTTAAAGTGAAAGCTCCCGACCCAGCCGAAGGATTCCACTGCATGAACATCGGACCTGCTTCTTTCCCAATTGGCCTGGTTATTTTCTTTTTAAGTATTGCGGCCGCCGTTTTTGCAGGCTGGCTTGTCGACAGGCGTTGCAAGGATATCGAGCCGGCTATTTTTACCAGCACGATCATCGGATTGATCGCTGCACGCATATCGTTTGTTCTGCACTATCTGCCCAGCTACAACGGTAGTTTCCTGAAGATGGTCGATTTTCGCGACGCCGGTTTCGATACATTCTCCGGGGTCGCGGCAGGCATCGCGGTCATCGCGTTCATCTTCATGCGGCGCAGGAGTATTCGACGGCCGTTGCTTGTCGCCACTGTCGTGGGACTGGCGACGTGGGGGGCGACGAGCACGGCGACCACTCGTTTAAGCCATTCCGCCGCGGTGCCCACTGCGTCACTTGTCAACGAAGCGGGAACCACGCAGGCGCTTGCTCCGCGTGACGGAAAACCGCTCGTCATCAATCTCTGGGCAACGTGGTGCGCTCCTTGCCAGGCCGAGATGCCGGTCCTTGCGAGCGCCCAGGCAAGATACCCGGGATTGGATCTTGTCTTTGTCAATCAGGGGGAGCGGCGCGATACCGTGGATGCATTCATGGAGGCGCTGAATCTGCACATCGCCAATTCGCTGTTCGACCCCGAACTCAGCGTTGCCAAGGCTACGGATACGACCGCATACCCCACCACGCTCTTTTACGATGCGTCGGGGCGACTGTTAGAGCGTCATCTCGGCCGGTTTTCGCAAGCGACGTTTGAGGCGACCATCAGCCATTTGTATCCCGCCTCCGGTTTGCGTCCCGGTCAATGAGATTTCCCGAATGGCGGAAGTCGCGTACGCGGATTCCGCCCCGGATCACGTGCCACAAATCAATGAGTCTCACTGATCGAAGAACGATGAAGAACGATCCGTTTTCCCCGCCAGAGGCAATGCGCGCAATCGCACTTTGCGTCACGCCGTGCGTCTTGCTGTCGATGGTCATCGCAGTTGCGCTTGCAACCGTACCGCTTGACTCCACTGCAGAGCCGGTCGCCGACAGGAATCCTGACGTTGCCGCGATGCACGCTAGATTGGCGGAGGCTCAGAAAGTGTCCGGCACGGCGAACACAGTCAAGGACACAATTGCGATCCGCACATACGGAGCCGGAACCTCAGTGGTTACCGCGAGCGAGCCTGGCGGAAGACTCGGGTACGTGCGCGCGTCGAAGAACGGTCGACGTGCGCATTCGGAATCGATCGACGATGTCGCCTTTGAACCGCGCACATCGCTGAGCAGCCGTCCGTTCACCGTGCGAGAAGGGCAACAGGCGCCTGCGCTGCGCTCGACCATCGCCTACGTGGTTGACCAGACTACCGGGGAGCCGTTAGTCGACAAGAACTCCCAGGCCGTCGTACCGATCGCGTCGATCACGAAGCTGATGACGGCGATGGTCGTGCTCGATTCGAAGGCGCCGCTGTCCGAGCCGCTCGAGGTTTCCGACGAGGATCGCGACTTCGAGAAGCACTCCGGCTCGCGTCTGTCGATTGGCTCGATGCAGTCGCGTGAAGACATGTTGCACATCGCGTTAATGGCGTCGGAGAACCGCGCCGCAGCGGCGCTGTCCCGCTACTATCCGGGGGGGCGACCGGCCTTTATCGCAGCGATGAACCAGAAAGCCAGGTCGCTCGGCATGATGGACACGCATTTCGAAAACCCGGCCGGCCTGTCGAAGCTCAACGTATCGAGCGCACGCGATCTGGTGAAGATGGTCGAGGCTGCTTATCAATACCGGTTGATCCGCGAATTTTCGACGGATCCTGGTTATCAGGTGAATACCGGCAAAGGCGTTCTCAGTTACCACAACACCAATATGCTGATCCACGACCGCGGTTGGGACATCGGCTTGCAGAAGACGGGGTTCATCAACGAATCGGGAATCTGTCTGGTGATGCAGACGACGATCCGGGGACGTCCCGTCGTCATGGTGCTGCTGGATTCCGTCGGCCGGCATTCCGATTTCGCGGATGCGGGCCGGCTACGCGCCATGCTGACGGACGGCGAATCGCACCTCAGTGAGGCCGGCACGGCGCGTAGCAGAAGCTGACGTTGTCCGTAAGTCAACTGGCCGGCGGCCCGCTACCGCTCCATGGCGTGACAGCCCGGGCTGCTGCTACAGCCAGCGCCAGATGCCCGCGGCCCAACCGGTGAGTGGGAGATGGGCCCAGGTTGCGGCGAGCCAGACGATAAGGCCGCCCAAAAGCGCGTGCAAGCCGAACCCGCCCAGCCGCGCACGGCCAGTTGTGATCGCCGCGAACGGCAGGTAGCTCGTCTTCGACTCCCATGCGGGCCAGAGATCGGGCTGGAGTCGCTCCTTCTTCCGGTCCTGCAATGCGGCGCCGACAAGCGCGAGGACGACGATAGCCGCTGCGACGATGACGTTCTTCGCCACCGGGAACACGGCGACGTGGCACAGCCCCCAAAGTGCGAACGACCACATCATCGGGTGGCGCGTCACCGCGTACACGCCGCGCGCCGCCTCAGGGAACGAGCTGGGCCGACCGCCGGTGGGAAGCGCCGGGTTGCGGATCAAGGAACCCATCAGGAGGATCGACGCGATCAGCATGACCGCAGTCACAACCGCCCAGACGCCGTTTCCTACCGGCCATAGTGGTGCCGAAGGGGGCGCCTTTCGGTAAGCCAGGATCAGCCAGCCGAGCGTCAAGATCGCAACCAGCGAATAGACACCCTGGAACGCCGCTTCGCCAATTGCACGGACCAAACGCCCGCGCAGCGGATGGGACAAGAGAAAGTGGCTGCCCACGAAGGCGACTGCCGCCGCCGCAACTGCGTTGGTGCTTCCCATTGGCCCGGCTCCTCAAGTCATATCGTCGGCTGACCGTATCGCCCTCATTGTCGACAGCGCGGTACAGGAATGTCCACTGGCCCTTGACCTTGATACAGGTCTCGCCCATCCGCCACGCTTGCACGCCGGGGGTTTGTTCTTGCCAAGCGCCTTTTCAAACAGCGGCACGAGCTTGATCACCAGCGATGCACGCTCGAATGATCGGTTTAGAGCAGATCTTATCCCAACGCATTACCGCAACAAAACCTGGGCGGGTTCAAAGGTGAAGCGCAACACTGAGCTTGGTGGAACGGAAGTATCAGGTAGAGAAGCAAGTGCAAGCATGCTGGCTGCGATGCGTTACCTCTTTGGCAACACAGATTTTCCGCCTCGTCCGCGTGGTTTCGGTTCAACACCCACACGCCGATCGCGCGCGAGCACGAGCGCCGTCATCCTTTCTGCGATGGCCTCAAACGCCGGATCGTCTTGCGGCACATAAAGCCATTTTCCAAGCACTGGATGCGGCCGCAATGCGGGCATTTCATCAATGAGAGCGGCGTGGCGTTCTTGCGATGTGCACACCAGCAAGCCGTTCCACGGCTTGTCTCGATCGGCGGCAACCAGGCACAACAGACCATCGATATAGGCGGCATCGCAGCCGAACATCCGCTTGTGAATGTAGGTGGAATCGCGCTCGAACGCTTCGAAGATCCAGGCGAGCGAGTTGCGGATGGATGCGGGCATTGGTGTGAAATCCTGCGGTTTTTCAGAACGGCGAAGCGGCCATACAGTGTTGTCTCAGTGACAGTACACGGAGCTTCTCACGAAAAAAAGCTGAGGCCTGCACCAAGGACGCCGGCTGCACACACCACCGCTGCAATACCACAGACAAGCCACAAGTAAGCTCCACGAGGCCGATGCTGATGAGGTAGTGCGGTGACGCTAAGCGCGATGAGTAACCCAACCACAAGTGGCAGCATCAACGCGTTGACCACCTGCGCGGCGACGTTCAACGAAACGAGGTTCGGCGCCAGCCAGACGACATAAGCGCTGCCGGCGACGGAGGCTACATACACGCCGTAGAACCACGGCGCACTCGCAGGCCGGTCTTCAAGCGACCGCCTGTATCCCGCCACTTCACCCAGCCCCCACGCCAGAGACAGTGAGCAGACAATGGCCGCCACCATCGACGCGCCAAGAACGCCAGCACTGAAGAGGACGCGTCCAGCGTGGGGGCCCACTACTGTCGCAAGGGCGAGACTAATCTCGCCCACACTTTGTAAGGCGCGTTGTTGATCGTGTCCCGATAGCGTTGCTGCCGCGGCGACAAGAACCGCTGCCGTCAGTAGCTGCGTGAGGACCGCACCAACGGCCGTTTCGACCCGAGCCGCGGTGTAGTCTCGCGGAGTGAGTTTTTTATCCGCTACCGCCGCCTGCTGATAGAAAACCATCCATGGATTGAACGTCGCGCCAATCAGCGCGGCCGCAAGGTATCCAAACTGACGATTGTCGAGCGGGAGGTGGGTCATTTGCCGGAACAGGTCGTGGATGTCCGGGTGCGCCTTCCACGCCACAACGAAAAACGTCAATTCGAAGGCCCCAATGACAATTGCGGCCTTGTCTACGCGGTTATGCGAGCCGGTGAGCACGACGGCTATCAGGGCAACGACGGCAAGCGGCAATGTGACGGACCGCGAGACACCATACATCTCGCCTACGCCAGCGACCCCCGTGAACTCCGTCACAAGCGAGCCAAGCACGGCAATGACCAGTCCGATCGCCGATACCCAGGCCCACACTGGGCCGAAGTTCGAGCGGATGAGTTCACCGTGGCCTCGCCCGGTGAAAATGCCAAGCCGGACAGTGAGCTCCTGGACCATGTAAAGCAGAGGAATGAGTAGAGGCAGCACCACCAGAAGTTGAAGACCCCATTGCGCGCCGGCCTGCGCCGCCGTTACGACGTTCCCGGCATCGCAGTCGGCTAGCATGACGATCAGTCCAGGTCCCCATAAAGCAACCCAGCGCAGACTGGGCGAGACCTTCGGTTTCAGCAGCGAGGAACCAGCCATGCGTTCTGAAAGGAAGTGAAGGTAGTATCCGGTGACGGATTGTAGCGCGCAAGGTGCTGTCGACAGGCACGCAACATCGAAGCAGTAACGCTACACGTTCGCGCAGTGGCGGTATGTAGCCGACACCGCTGATGCACTGGCCAGCGCAGCAACGATATATCGAGGATTTGAAATGGATACGTACACCCTGTTGGGCATCGGCTTCGGACTGGGCCTGCTCATTGCGATGTGGGGGATATGGAATCTCAGAGACTCCCCAAAACCGCGAGTCGAACAACATGTCACAAAGGGCGCAGCCGGTCATCATGAGGTCGAGCGCTCATGATCCGCGCTATTGGTGCCGCAAACCATTCTCACGAGGCAAATCATGGTCCCGAGTTCTGACATTCATCTGGTCCCGGCGAAACTCACAGCATTGCGCCCCACTCAGATGACAGTGGGTTACCGCGAGGTCACCGAAAAGCGCGACCACTGGAAGACACTCGGCAAGAAGGCGCGCGGCGAGGCCATTGCTGCGCACTGGTTTCCCGCTGTGCTGGGCCCGGAGCAGCGCTATTACATCGTCGACCATCATCACCTTGGGATTGCGCTACTCGAGGAAGGTGTCAAGGAAGTGAAGGTGATGTTGCTAAGGGACCTGTCGTGGCTGGATAACACGATCTTCTGGCGCATGATGGAGCACAACCAGTGGGTCCATCCGTTCGGTGCCGATGGCTCGCGATACGACTACGAGCACCTGCCCAAGACGGTGACCGGGCTCACGGACGACCCCTACAGGAGTCTCGCCGGCGAACTGCGCCGGGTGGGCGGCTTTGCGAAGGATGCGACGCCATTTAGCGAATTCCTGTGGGCCGATTTTCTGCGCTCACGGGTACCGGTTAGCAAGATCAGCAAAAGCTTTGCGAAGGCGCTCGATCAGGCGAAGGCCCTTGCGCACACGCCTGAGGCCCGGTATCTGCCCGGCTGGTCCGGGATGACGGTCGGCCGTTGACGCGTCTGCGCGTCTTCGCCGCCGCGGGCCGGCGGCGGCCGCACTCCCGCTGGGGCGCTGTTTTAGATTTGCCAGACCGGACCCTCAGGAAAGCGATACTGATCGAGCGATGCCGCATGCATTTCGATGCTATAGCCGGGACGTTGCGGCGGCATGTAACGGCCATTGCGGATCACAACAGGATCGACGAAATGCTCATGCAGATGATCCACATATTCGAGCACCCGGTTTTCTAGCGAAGCCGACACGCAGATGTAGTCGAACAGCGAAATGTGCTGGACATACTCGCACAAGCCGACGCCGCCCGCGTGCGGACACACCGGCACGCCGTATTTCGCCGCCATCAGCAGGACGACGATCACCTCGTTCAAACCGCCCAGGCGGCAGCTATCCACCTGACAAAAGTCGATTGCGTGTGCCTGCAGCAACTGTTTGAACATCACGCGGTTATGGCAATGCTCGCCCGTCGCGACGCCAATGGGCCGAAGCCGCTGCCGGATGGCCGCGTGGCCGAGAATGTCGTCGGGGCTGGTGGGTTCCTCGATCCACCACGGATCGAATTCCGCCAGGCGCCGCATGTTCGCAACCGCTTCATCGACATCCCACACCTGGTTCGCATCCATCATCAGCTTCAGGTTGCCGCCGAGTTCTTCACGCAGGATGCGGGCCCGGCGCGCATCGTCTTCGAGATTGCCACCTACCTTCTGTTTGAAGTGCGTCCAGCCCTGAGCGACGCCTTCACGTGCGAGCCGGCGAATCTTGTCGTCATCGTAGCCGAGCCAGCCGGCCGAGGTCGTATAGGCCGGATAGCCGTGAGCGAGCATTTCCTCTTCGCGCACGCGCCGCGTCTGCGCGTGGCGGTGCAACATCGCGAGGGCTTCATGGGGTGTGATTGCATCGGTCACATAGCGGAAGTCGAGACAACGCACGAGTTCTTCCGGACTCATGTCGACGAGCAGCTTCCACACCGGCTTGCCTTCCGCTTTTGCCCACAGGTCCCAGGTGGCATTCACGACGGCCGCCGTCGCCAGATGAATGGCGCCCTTGTCCGGGCCGATCCAGCGCAACTGGCTGTCTGACGTCAACGCGCGCCAGAAAGCGCCCATGTTCGCTGCGATATCCTCGAGCGTTCTGCCAACGATCAACGGGGCGAGCGCCTGTACTGCAGTCACGCAGATCTCGTTGCCACGCCCGATCGTGAAGGTAAGGCCATGGCCTGTGAGCGCCTCCGGCGAATCGGTTTCGAGCGTCACGTAGGTGGCGGAGTAATCCGGCGCGGCATTCATCGCATCAGAGCCGTCGAGTGAACGCGAGGTGGGAAACCGGATGTCCTGAACGAACAGCTTTGTGATCGTGGTCATCTTTGCACCCTCCGGGGGCGATGATTATCGATTTCCGCCTGGCGAACGAAGACAGAGCAGCGGCCTCGTGCATGCGCTCACATACCGGCCGCTCTCCAGGCATTTGCCCGCGTTGACAACGCCGAATCCACCTCCTAGCATGCTAGCATCTTCAATGCAAATCAAGCGCGCCGTGAGCTCTTCATCCGTGGTAGCGAGTGCCGCCAGCAACCCGTATGACGCATTGCACAAGATCAAGGGCGGCGAACGAGGCAGTCTGACCGACGCGGTCGAACAGGCGCTGAGAGAAGCGATCGTGACGTTGGTGCTGGAACCCGGAATGATGATCGACAAGCTGGCGGTCTGTGAACGGATGGGTGTATCGCGCTTTCCGGTTTCCGCCGCGTTGGCAAGGCTTGCGCACGCGGGCCTTGTCGAAGTGTTGCCGCAGCGCGGCACGCGCGTCAAACCGATCTCCCTTGAGGATATCCGTCAGCATCTATTCATACGCAGGGCACTCGAAGTCGAAACGGTGCGCACGGTCGCGCTCATGCGTGATAGTGCGACGCTAGAGGCATTGGCGCTCAATCTCGATCAGCAGCGCGAAGCGGTCACGAGTGGCCAACGCCTGAGATTTCATGTACTGGATCTGGCCTTTCACGGAATCCTCTTTGACTCAGTCAACCTGCCGCGGGTGAAGGAAATCGTTGCGGTGTCGCGCAATGCGCTGGATCGCGCGAGGCAATTGCTGGCGAGTCCTGAGCGGCTCGTGCACACGCTCGAGGAGCACGAGTGTATTTTCAAGGCCATTCGCAACTGCAAGGCCGACACGGCTGCGAAAGCGATGCACGACCATCTCGATCAGGTCGTCGCCGAGTTGCGCCGGTCTGCGAACGAAAGGTCGGATCTTTTCGAACCATAGTGACCCACGCCGGCCGCGATCGGTGGCGGGTAACACTTAACCGTGTGTAATGCAGAGGAATGCGTGAACAGAACCACTGTTGTGCAGCATCACAGGATCGCTGCACATGGGATTAAAGGGGCTTTGGCAATGTGTCTGGCTTCTCGTTGCGTCTTCAGTTCTGAATGGCGGCGTACGCCCTGCGCCTTTCCGGCTCGCTTCTTCGATGCGGCCAGCGCGCATTGCGCAATCGTCGTATCCGCACCATGATCCCGCTCGTTTCCGTCAACAAGCTCAGCAAGAGCTTTCCCGGTGTCAGGGCACTTCATGAGGTCCAGTTCGAGCTCATGGCTGGCGAAGTCCACGCGTTGATGGGCGAGAACGGCGCCGGCAAATCGACGCTGATGAAAATCCTCGCAGGCGTATACACCCGGGATTCAGGCGAAATTCTCTACGACGGCCAGCCAGTTGAGTTCCTGAGCCCGCGTGAGGCGCAGGCCATGGGTGTCGGCATCATTCATCAGGAACTGCAGCTGATGAATCATTTGAGCGTCGCGCAGAATATTTTCATCGGCCGCGAGCCGCGCGGACGCCTCGGCCTCTTCCTCGACGAAGACAGGCTCAACGCACAGGCGCGCGACATTCTCGCCCGCATGCATGTGCGTCTCGACCCACGCGCCATGGTCGGCGCGCTCACCGTCGCCAGCCAGCAGATGGTCGAGATCGCCAAGGCCCTATCTTTCGATTCGCGCGTCCTGATCATGGATGAGCCGACCTCCGCGCTGAACGACGCCGAAATCGCCGAGCTCTTTCGCATCATCCGCCAGCTGAAGGAGCGGGGCGTCGGAATCATCTACATTTCACACAAGATGGATGAGCTGGAGCAGATTTCCGACCGGGTCACCGTGCTTCGTGACGGCGAATATGTGGCCACCGTCGCGGCCAGGGACACGAGCGTCGAAGCGATCATCGGCATGATGGTCGGAAGAACGTTGACCGACGTCGCACCATTTCAGAGCACCACAGACAAGGGCGAGGTCGCGCTCGAGGTGAAACATCTCACCGCTGGACCGCTGGTGAGGGACGTGAGCTTCGCGCTGCGCAAAGGCGAGATATTGGGCTTTGCCGGCTTGATGGGCGCCGGCCGCACCGAGGTCGCCCGCGCGGTGTTCGGCGCCGACCCGATCGAATCCGGCGAGATTCTGGTGAAAGGCGTGAAAGCAGCGATCAGGAAGCCGAGCGACGCCGTAGCGCGTGGCATCGGCTATCTCTCCGAAGATCGCAAGCGATTCGGCCTCGCGACGGGAATGGACGTCGAATCGAATATCGTGATGTCCAACTTGCGCAAATTCCTGTCGCTGAACTTTTTCCTGCGCCGCGCGCAGATACGCAAGACGGCTTCTCATTTCATTGAGCTGCTCGACATTCGTACGCCCTCTACGACGCAGCAGGTACGGCTTCTCTCAGGCGGCAATCAGCAGAAACTCGTCATTGCAAAATGGCTTGAGCGAGACTGTGATGTGCTCTTCTTCGACGAGCCGACGCGCGGCATCGACGTCGGCGCCAAGAGCGAAATCTACAAGCTTTTGCGCTCGCTCGCCGGGCAAGGCAAGGCGATCATAATGATCTCGTCGGAACTGCCGGAAATCCTGCGCATGAGCGACCGCATCGTTGTGATGTGCGAGGGCCGTATCACCGGCGAACTCTCCGCTCGCGAGGCGACGCAGGAACGCATCATGCAACTGGCGACGCAGCGCGAAACCCTGAAAGCGGCGTAAGCCTCAAGAGGTCAAGTACATGACACTGCCATCTGATACTGCGGCGCTGGCCGATGAGAGACGGGCCTCCGGCTTGAGGGCCCGCATCTTTGCGCCGACCGCCCTGCAAAAGCTGCTCGCCTTCGCGAGCCTGATCCTGCTGCTGGGCTTTTTCAGTTTCGCCTCGCCCGCCTTCATGCAGATGGACAATATCCTCGGCATTCTGCAGGCGACGGCGGTCAACGGCGTTCTGGCGATCGCCTGCACGTTCATCATCATTACCGGAGGCATCGATCTGTCCGTCGGCACGTTGATGACCTTCACGGCGGTCATTTGCGGTGTGTTTCTGACCAACTGGCACCTGCCGATGTGGACCGGTGTCGTTGCTGCGATTGGGACGGGCGCGTTCTGCGGAACCGTTTCGGGAACCCTCACGGCGAAAATGAAAATACCGCCGTTCATTGCCACCTTAGGCATGATGCTGCTACTGAAAGGGCTTTCGCTCGTCGTCTCGGCCGACAAGCCGATCTATTTCAATGACACTGAGAACTTTTACATGATCTCGCAGGATTCGCTGATCGGCCATGTACTGCCGAGCCTGCCCATTCCGAACGCCGTCCTGATCCTGTTTTTCCTTGCGGTCGTGAGTTCGATCACGCTTAATCGCACGGCGCTCGGCCGCTACACATTTGCGCTCGGCAGCAACGAAGAAGCCGTACGCCTTTCCGGCGTGAATGTCGATCGGTGGAAGATCGCCATTTACGGCCTGGGCGGGGCCATTTGCGGCGTTGCCGGGCTGCTGATCGCCTCGCGCCTGAATTCGGCCCAGCCGGCGCTAGGCCAGGGCTATGAGCTTGAGGCGATCGCCGCCGTCGTCATCGGCGGCACCTCACTTAGCGGTGGTTCGGGCACGATTCTGGGCACGATCATCGGCGCTTTTATCATGAGCGTGTTGACCAACGGCCTGCGCATCATGTCCGTCGCTCAGGAATGGCAGATCGTGGTGACGGGCCTCATCATCATTCTTGCGGTCTATGCCGATATCCTGCGACGCAAGAAGAGCTGACCCTGCACAGGACAAGATCAAAAACGGAGCGCCCAAAGGCTCCCGCAACGGCTGAAGGTGATAGCCCAACTTAGGAGGAGAACACCATGTTGAAAAGAAGACTTATCGGTGTCGCGATCGGCGTCGGCGCGCTCGTCGGCGGAACGGGTGTTACGTACGCGGATGAAGCCTATATTCCGCTGATCTCGAAAGGTTTTCAGCACCAGTTCTGGCAAGCCGTCAAAGCCGGCGCTGAACAATCGGCGAAGGAGCACAACGTCAGGATCACCTTCGAGGGCCCGGAAACCGAGGCTATGGTCGATAAGCAGATCGACATGCTCTCGGCCGCGCTTGCCAAGAAGCCTCAGGCGCTCGGCATCGCCGCGCTCGACAGCAAGGCGGCCATTCCGCTCCTGAAGAAGGCGCAGGCCGGCAAGATACCCGTTATCGCTTTCGACTCGGGTGTCGACAGCGACATTCCGCTGACAACCTGTGCAACGGACAATCTCGCCGCCGCCGCACTGGCCGCCGACAAGATGGCCGAGGCGATCGGCAATTCCGGTGAAGTCGGCGTGATCGTGCACGACCAGACCAGCCGCACCGGCATCGATCGCCGCGACGGCTTTCTGAATGAGATGAAGTCGAAGCATCCGAACGTCAAGATCGTCTCGGTCCAGTACGGCGGCGGAGACCATCTGAAGTCGGCTGAGATCGCCAAGACGATGATCCAGGCCAATCCCAACATCAAGGGCATTTTCGGCGCTAACGAAGGCTCGGCTGAAGGCGCGGCGATCGGCGTCAAGGAATCGGGCAAGAAACTCGTCCTGATCGGCTACGACTCCGGCAAGGAGCAAAAAGAGGACATCAACTCGGGCCTGATGGCCGGCGCCATTACGCAGAACCCCGTCGGCATCGGCAAATGCGTTGTCGACTCGGCGGTGAAGGCGATGAAGGGCCAGAAACTCCCCACGAAAGTTGACACGGGCTTCTACTGGTACGACAAGAGCAATATGAAAGATCCCAAGATCGCCGCTGTGCTCTACGATTGATTGATGGACGGCGCTTAAGGCGCCATGAGAGCGGAGGAGCTGCGGCTCCTCCTTTTTTTATGACCTGTCTTATCATGTCGGCTCCTCCACGATGACGCCCACAAGGCAGATCGACATGACCGTACACAGCAATCCGCTGTTGCAGGACTGGCAAACGCCGTGGCAGTTGCCGCCCTTCGCGCAGATCAAACCCGAACACTTCCCGCCCGCCTTCGCAACGCTGTTTGCGGAGCATCTGGCGGAAATCGATGCGCTGGTCGCAAATCCAGCCGCACCGACATTCGATAACACCGTAGCCGCGTTCGATGCCGCCGGCGTCCGGCTGGATCGCGTACGCCTGACCTTCGAAAACCTGTGTGCATCCGCGTCGCCGCCCGAACTGCAGGCAGTCGAGCGCGAGATGGCGCCGCTTCTGGCCGCACACGACAGCAAGGTGTCGATGCACGCAGGCTTTTTTGTCAGGCTGGATGCGGTTCACCGGCAGGCGGCCGCGCTGGAGTTGACCGAGGAACAGCGCCGCTTGCTGCAACGCTTGCACACCGATTTCGTGCGCACAGGCGCAATGCTGGAAGGGGACGCCCGCGTGCGCTTTGCCGCGATCGCCGAACGGCTGGCGAACCTGCATACACAGTTCGCGCAAAACATCCTGGCTGATGAATCCAGCTATCAGCTGCCGCTCACGAGCGAAGCCGATCTGGCCGGATTGCCCGATTTTCTGCGTCACGCGGCGCGCAGCGCGGCACAGGAACGCGGCGTCGACGGTTACGTCATTACCCTGTCGCGTTCGCTGGTCGAGCCATTCCTTACGTGGTCCGCGCGTCGCGATCTTCGCGAAACTGCATGGCGGGCCTGGACCAGTCGTGGCGAGACGCCGGGTCGCGACAACCGTCCGATAGCACGCGAAATACTGACGCTGCGTCAGGAGCAGGCGCGTCTGCTCGGCTACAACAGCTTTGCCGATTACGCGCTGGCTGACCGCATGGCCGGCAAACCCTCCGCAGTCTACGACCTGCTCAACCAGGTATGGGAGCCGGCGAAGGCGAGCGCCGAACTGGAGCGGCAGGCGCTAATGGCGCAAGCCATCGCGCTGGGCGAATCCACTGACATCGAACCGTGGGACTGGTATTACCTGGCCGAAAAAGTGCGCGCTGCGCGCTTTGCGCTGGACGATGCCGAGGTGAAACCGTACTTCAGCCTGGACGCCATGCTCGGTGCCATGTTCGATTGCGCAGGCCGCCTGTTCGGGGTTCAGTTCGTCGAGCAGACGGGCGTGTCGTTGTATCACCCGGATGTCCGTCTGTGGGAAGTGCGCCGCGGCGACACCCTGGTCGGTGTGTTCCTCGGCGACAACTATGCGCGTCCCAACAAGCAGGGCGGCGCGTGGATGCACGTGTATCGCAAGCAGACGCGCAACGGTGGCGATGTGATCCCCGTGGTGATCAATAACAACAATTTCGCCCGTGGCGGCGAGGGTCCCACGCTGCTCAGTTTCGATGACGTTCGCACGTTATTCCACGAATTCGGCCATGGGCTGCACGGCCTGTTGTCCAACGTAAATTATGGGCGCCTTTCGGGTACCAACGTCCCGCAAGACTACGTGGAACTGCCGTCACAGTTGATGGAAAACTGGGCCACGGTACCTGAAGTGCTGGCAAAGCATGCGCGTCACGTCACGACAGGTGAGCCGATCCCGGCAGCGCTGATCGAGCGCATCCGTGCTTCGCAAACCTTCAATCAGGGATTCACGACGGTGGCGTATACGTCGTCCACACTGATCGATCTGGCGTTGCACCTGCATGAAGATCCGGGCGGACTCGACATCGCCCGCTTTGAGACGCAGGAGCGCGAGCGTCTCGGCGTGCCGCGCGAAGTGGGTATGCGCCACCGCTTGCCGCACTTCGGCCATATCTTCGGCGGCGCGTATTACGCGGCCGGCTATTACGTCTACATGTGGGCGGAAGTGCTGGAAGCCGAGGCGTTCGATGCGTTCGAGGAATCCGGCAACGCATTCGATCCGGCGCTAGCTGAAAAACTGCAACGCTATGTCTACAGCGCGGGCGACAGCCGCGAACAGCGCGCCGCATTCCGCGCTTTTCGTGGGCGCGATCCGCAAGCCACGCCGATGTTGCGCAAGCGCGGTTTGCTGCCGGCCTGATCCGGGCCAAACGAAAACGGGCACTGCGGTGCCCGTTTTTTTGCGGAAGGCGCTAAAGCGCCGCGTCCACGCCGATCACCTCAACGGCCTTGCGCTCATAACCGCCCGTAGCGAGCAGCAGGCTGCGCGTGTAATCGTCCTTAACCTGCTGCGCGCGGATTGCATCGATGCCAGCTTCTTCGACGATCTCGCCGTTGCGCATCACCGCCACACGCGAACAGAGAAAGCCGATCACCGCGATGTTGTGACTCACCAGGATCATCGTCAGAGTGTGCTCGCGATGCAGCCGTCGCAGCAGATTGAGGATTTCGGCCTGAACGGACACGTCGAGCGCCGACGTCGGCTCGTCGAGCAGCAGCACGCGTGGCTCGACGATCAGCGCCCGCGCAATCGCAACACGCTGCCGCTGACCGCCCGACAACTGATGCGGATAGCGGAACCGGAATGCCGGACCCAGCCCGACTTCGTGCAACGCATCGACGATCCGTTCATCCTGCCGGTCGATCCCGTTGATCGTCAGGGGTTCACGCAATGTCTGGTCGACGGTGAAGCGCGGATGCAGCGAGCCGTACGGGTCCTGAAACACCATCTGCACGTCGCGGCGAAACAGGCGGTCGATCTTTTCTCCCGGCACGTGCGAACCAATCTTCATCTCGCCAGCCGCAGCGGGCGCGAGGCCGGTCAGCGCCCGCAGGATCGTCGATTTGCCTGAACCCGATTCGCCGACAAGCCCGAACACTTCGCCTTCGTCCACGTGAAAGCTCGCATCGCGCACCGCATCGAAGTAACCGCTCTTCGTTTTGAAGCGGACCGTCAGGCCTTTAACATCGATCATGCGACGACTCCCGTCGATTGTGTGAGCCACGCCGGGTCGCGCTTCAACACAGGCAGTTCATCAGGCGGGTTCACAAGCGGGGGATTCGCCGCAAGCAGCCCGCGCGTATAGGGATGCTGCGCATGCACGAGATCGCGCGCTGCGCATGTTTCCACCACGCGCCCCGCGTACATGACCACAACGCGGTCGCAGAACGACATCACCAGCGGCAGGTCATGGCTGATGAAAATCAGTCCTGTGTCGTGCTTTTCGATCATCTCGTCGAGAATGCCGAGCACCTGCATCGAAACAAGCACGTCGAGCGCGCTTGTGGGTTCATCGGCGACCAGAAGACGCGGGCCGGACGACACCATCATCGCGATCATCACGCGCTGGCCCATGCCACCGGACAACTCGTGCGGATACGCATCGGCGACCCGCTCCGGATTGCGGATATGCACGGCGGCCAGCGCAGCGACGATCTTCTCCCGCATCTCGCGGCGATTGAGTTTCTGACCGTGCAACGCGAACGCTTCGCGCATCTGCTGCGCGACCGTCATCACCGGATTCAGCGAGTATTTCGGGTCTTGCAGGATCATGCCCATTTGCCGGCCACACAGCTTCCGGCGTCTGGAAGCGGGCATCGTCAGCAGATCCTGGCCGTCGAACTTCATGGTCTTCGCGGAGTATTGCGCCGCGGGCGGCAGCAGGCCGAGCAGCGCGCGCCCGGTCAGCGATTTGCCGGAACCCGATTCGCCGACGATGCCGAGCCGTTCACCGCGCCTGAGCGTCAGCGACAGGCCGCGCACGGCATCGATCAGTTTGCCGTCGTGCCCGCGAAAGCCGATGCGCAGATCGTCAATTTCGCACAGCGTTGGCGTGGTATCGCCGGTATCCGGTTGCATGTCAGCCTCCATGACGCGGATCGAAGACGTCGCGCAGACCATCGCCGAGCAGATTGAACGCGAGGCTCACCAGCAGGATCGCGAAACCGGGAATGGTGGCAACCCACCATGAATCGAGCAGCACGTTACGGCCGGATGCGACCATGAAACCCCACTCCGGACTGGGCGGCTGCGCGCCGAGCCCAAGGAACCCAAGACCCGCGACGGTGAGAATGATGCCGGCCATATCGAGCGTCGCGCGCACGATGACCGACGACGAGCACAGCGGCACGATATAGCGCAGCAGGATGCGCAGCCGCGATGCGCCCTGCAGACGCGCGACATGGACGAAATCGGCCTGCACGAGCCGCAATGTCTCGGCGCGCGAAAGACGTGCATACGCCGGCCACGCGGTAATCGAAATCGCGACTACCGCGTTGATGACGCCCGGTCCAAGCGCGGCGGCGAAAGCCAGCGCGAGCACGATCTTCGGGAAGGCGAGCGCGACGTCGGTGAGTCGCATCAGTACGTTGCTGACCCATCCCCCGAAGAAGCCGGCCGTGGTGCCGATCAACAGGCCCACGGGAACGACGATCACCACCACGAGAATCGCGATCGAAAGCGTCAGCCGCGAGCCGTATATCAGGCGCGAGAGGATGTCGCGTCCAAGCTGGTCGGTGCCCAGCCAGTGAGACGCCGACCCCGGCGGCAGAAGCCGGTCGCCCAGTACCTGTTGCAACGGATCGTGCGGCGCGATCAGCGGTCCGATCGCGGCGACGATGAGCAGCAACGCAAGAATCACAAAGCCGAAGACCGACAGCGGATTGCCCGTGAAGCGCCGCCAGCGGCGATAAGCCAGCCCGAGCGCCGCCTGTTTGCGGGATGCGGGCGTGTCGCTCAGCAGCCAGTCTTTCCAGTGTCGGGGCGCGGCATTCATCGGCCAGTCCTGCGTTTGTGCAGCGTGATCAAGAGGGGGGCGCAAAAAAACCTCCGGGACATCAGCGGGCACGTGGATCGAATACGCGATACAGCGCGTCAGTGAGCAGATTGAGCGCGATAAACGTGACACCGATCACAAGCGTGCTGCCGAGCACGGCATTCATGTCGGCGTTCAGCAGTGCGCCCGTCAGATACGAACCAATGCCCGGCCATGCGAAGACAATCTCCGTTAGCACCGAGCCTTCCAGCAGATAGCTGTAGGTGAGCGCGATCACAGTCAGTAACGGCACGGCGATGTTGCCGAACGCGTGACGCCAGATCACGCGCCGCTCGGGCAAACCTTTCGCACGCGCAGTCGTGATGTATTCCTGGCCTAGTTGCTCGAGCATGAACGAGCGCGTCATCCGGCTCAGGTAGGCGACCGAGTAGTAGCCGAGAATCGTGGCGGGTAGCGCGATATGCGAGAACGCATTGAAGAACACGTCCCATTCGCCGGCGATCATCGAATCCACAAGCAGGCTGCCGGTGTGCGTATCGACCAGACCGTCGAACACGGGATCGACGCGCCCCGGACCCGAAACCCAGTGCAGTTTTGCGTAGAACAGCAGCAGGCCCATCAGGCCGAGCCAGAAAACAGGCACCGAACTGCCGATCAGCCCGATGAAGCGCGCGACGTGATCGATCCAGCGGTTATGACGCACGGCGGCCATCACGCCGAGCGGCACGCCAATCAGCACGCCGAGGATCGTCGACAGTGTCGCCAGTTCGAGCGTCGCGGGGAATACGCGCTGGATGTCTTCGATGACGGGATGCGCCGTCAGCAGCGACATGCCGAAATTGCCGCGCAGCACATCGTGCGCGTAGATCAGAAACTGCACCGCGAGCGGCTTGTCCAGACCGAGCTGGATGCGCGCGGCCGCATACGCAGTCGCCGACGCCCGATCGCCGAGAATCGCCAGCACCGGGTCGATCGGTACCTTGCGGCCGATCACGAACGTGACCGCCAGCAGACCCGTAAACGTGACAATGAGCGTGACGATCCAGCGAATCAGGCGCAATGTCCAGCGCATGCTGGCGCTTTGACCTGAAAGCGCGCGCATGCGGTCGAGAGTGGTGAGGGGCGTCGACATATGGGTTCCCCGGGCGAAGGCAAAACGATGGCATCTTCGCCTTCTTTCGCCTTCGCCTGATGTGTTACTGCTTGTTCAGATGTCGATACGACACGAGGTCGTTGATCGGACCCACTTCAAGACCCGTGACACCTGGGCGCGCGGCCACCTGCGAGACCTGCTGGAACATGATCACGAACGGCGAGCGCGCCAGCATCTGCTTTTGCATCGTCTGATACATCTCTGCGCGCCTGGCCGTCGAAGACTCCGCAAGCGCCGCGTTCGTCTCTTTGGTCAGATCTGGAATGTCCCACGAATTGCGCCACGCAAGCATCTTGTAGCCCGATTTGTCGGAGTTATCCGGATTCCACGCGAAGCCCTGCGCGTTGCTGTGAGGGTCGATGTAATCTGCGGCCCATTCGCCGATATAGATATCGTGCGAGCGCGAGCGGTATTTCGCAAGCGTCTGCTTGTTGTCGCCGGGGATGATCTGAACCTTGATGCCACCCTGCGCGAGATTGGCCTGCACGGCTTCCGCGATTT
Source organism: Paraburkholderia sp. GAS334 (assembly GCF_050436625.1). NCBI lineage: Bacteria > Pseudomonadati > Pseudomonadota > Betaproteobacteria > Burkholderiales > Burkholderiaceae > Paraburkholderia > Paraburkholderia sp. GAS334. The sequence continues at coordinate 482,003 of NZ_JBNDMO010000001.1, forward strand.
CACTGTACGGGTAGCCGTTACGCACATCCATCGTCACGGAGAAGCCGTCTGGAAGACCGGCTTTCGCGAGCAGTGCCTTCGCCTTTGCGACGTTCTGCTGATAGGGATTCGTGTTCAGCGTGCCGAGAAACCCCTCGGGAAGGAACGTTTCGTGCACCTTGTAGGTGGTCTTTGCGACGTTGTTCTGGATGCCGTTATAGTCGATCAGCCACTTCATGGCTTCCTGCACTTCTGGCTTCGCGAGATTCGGATTCTTCATGTTCAGGCCGAGATACAGCAGCGTGGCCTGCGGCACCGCGCTCGTATGCGCCTTGCCGGACTTCGTCAGTGCCGCCAGATCGTCCGGACTCAGGTTGCGCGCAACATCGACATCGCCGTTTTCCAGCAGCAGGCGCTGGCTCGACGCTTCCGGCACATGACGCAGCACGACGCGTTTCATCGCGAGCGGCATACGATAGCCGTCGAAGCGCTGCAACACCATGCTGTCGTTGGCCGTCCACTTCACGAGCTTATAGGCGCCGGAACCGGCCTCGTTCGTGCGCAGCCAGTCGTTACCGAGGTCGTTACCCTTCTGGTGCGACATCAGCACCTGTTTGTCGAGCACGGAAGCGGGCCACGCGCCGAGCACGTTCAGCACGAACGTCGGCGCGTATTTCTGGTCGGTCGTCACGCTGATGGTTGCGTCGTCAACTTTCTTCACGTTGGAGAGCGCGTTGTCTTTGGTGAGACCAATGCCTTGCAGCACCGCCGCCGCGCCCTTGTCGAGCAGGACCGTGCGCTGGATCGACCATGCGACGTCGTCCGCGGTCAACGCGTTGCCTGAGTGGAATTTCAGACCTGGGCGAATCTTGAACGTGAACGTCAAACCGTCGGGGCTCACGGTCCACGATTGCGCGACATCGCCGTTGAATTTCGACGGATCTTTCAGGTCGACGCGCACCAGCCGGTCGTAGGTGTTCGCCACATATTCTTCCGGTACCAGTTCGTAGACTTCGCCGGGATCGAGCGTTGTGAATTCGTCGAGGAACGTCGCCATGACGAACATGTCTTTCGGTGTGGCCGCCTGGGCGCTGCCAGCTGCCGCGAACGACAGGGTCAGGACAGAGGCGACCGCTGCCGCTGCCAGCGCATTGCGCAATACCAGTTTCATATTCGCTCCGTAAGGAATGGTGTAGAGCCTTCAAGTGAACAACAAGTGTTAGAGGATCGACAGCCGCTACATGAGACGGAGCGGACCGCTCTCGCTGTTGTCGATCATCGGCAGGACGCGTGAGCCGGGCAGCTCGTAGTGCCACCATTCGCTCTTGATGTGCGTGAAACCAGCGGCATGCATCACGCCCAGCAGCAGCAAGCGGTTGCGCTGCACGTGTTCGGGCAGGCCAGGATGGAAGTGCTCGGATTCGATCGTCATGGCGTCGAAGCCGGTGCCCATGTCGAGTTCGTTGCCGCTCGCGTCCAGTAGCGTCAGATCGATTGCGGTGCCCCGGCTGTGGTTCGAACCGAGGCCGAGGTCGGCGACATAAGTCGGATCGGGCAGGAAATCCCACAGCACCTGTTGCGCTTCTGGCGGACGGTATGCGTCGAAAATCCGCAGCGTCGTGCCGATGGTCCGCGCGATCTCGACGGCCTTGCGCAAGCCCGCTTCGGCAGGGGTGAGCAGCAGGCAATGCGCGGCCTTGTAAATCGGCTTGCCGGTCAGGTTGCGATCGGTTGCATAGACGAGGTCGATGTCGACACCGTGGCTTTCGGGCGTAACGAGGATCAGGCGGTGTGGTTCTGTCATCGGAGGGGCGCGGTTGCATCCTGCATGAAGAGGGCTGGAGATCGAACTGAACGAGTTCACGCTGCCAATAAAGCCAGCGCCAGCTTAAAAAATCAATGGGAGATGTCTATTGAATAGATTCTCGCAGGTGCCGTAATGAAAGTCGATGCCATGGCCCGCAACTGGGCGGTGGCATACCTGTTCCGCGTCATCGCTACTGCCACACTCATCCGGAGCCTGACGCGAGTAGCAATAGAACAGGCGTCACGCACAATCCGCTCACACACGCGGATTCGCCTCGAACGGGAGACTCGCATGACCCGCACTGGATACCGGATCGCTGTGATCCCGGGAGATGGGATCGGCAAGGAAGTGATGCCCGAAGCCCTGCGCGCGCTCGATGCTGTGAGCCAGCGCTTCAACATCGCGCTGGCGTATCAGCATATCGAATGGGCGAACTGCGGCTACTACGCGGAGCGCGGAAAGCGATTGCGGCACGTCTTGCGCGAATCGCTTCGCGCCTCGCGCGATTCCACTTAAGCCGGAACGTCCAGTTCCTCGATCGCGTCCACGCGGTCCGGATAGAACGCGACGTGGCCCTTGATCGATGCGACTGCGTCGTAGGGCGTCTCATACGTCCACACCGCATTGACCGACCGTTCGCCGCCCAGCGGAATCGAGTAGTACGCGCAATCGCCCTTGTATGGGCAGTAGGTGGCGTGGTCGGTGCGTTCGAGCAGCGTCATGTCCACGTCTTCTGCAGGGATATACAGCACCGCCGGATAGCGGGCTTCGCGAAGCGTTAACGCATTGCGTGTATCGGCCAGCGTGCGGCCGGCGAGCGAGACCACCACACGCGCCGGATTGCGCTCGATGGTGATGGGATGATCGGGGCCCGGAATCTTCACGGATCGGGTCGGCTGCGAGACAGTGTTGGACATGACAACCTCGTAAGGTGGGGCAATCAGGAACTGCGATTGGAGACTACTGAGCTTCAGAAGCCGGGAGGCCGATATGGCTGCGTATGTCGGTTGCGCGCTTTCCGTGAGCATAACCCTGCCTTCGGATTTGCGCTGACGGTCGCAGTAGACCGTCCCGCGGGTTCACGCTGTGAAGGATGATCGGCGAAGAATTTCCGGCAGTCCCCGGTTATGAAACGCGTTCGCGTCAAACCACTGCCTTGATGCGTAATCTAGTTGGGTATTGCCGCAAGGAAAAGGACTTTGCAGGCTGGATGGCATGCCTGAAAAGCATGGCTAACCTGTAAGGCGTGGATGGCGCGGGCCTGTAAGCCGATGCCTGACCATGCTACGCACACCCGTGTGCTGTCAGCCGGTCAGCGCACGCACACGCGGAATGACCTCTTCGGCGAATATCCGCATGTCGGTTTCGAACGGCTGGAATTGCAGCATGAACAGTTCGATGCCCGCGCGATGAAACGCGGCGATGCGCCGCGCTACAGTTTCGTAACTGCCGACAAGGCCCGCTGCCGTGCCGCCATTCGAACCGACGCGCGGCGTCTGCGCGAAGGTCTGGAACATGACTGCTTTGGGATCGATGTTCGCTTTCTGTTGCTGACGCAACGGCGTGTCCTGGGCCGCTAATGAGAAAAGGTGCGCAAGATGCTGCTCCGCTTCGGCGTCAGACTCGCGCGCGATGACAAACCCAGACAAACCGAAGCGCAAAGGCGAATGCCCCACTGGACGCGGCCGCGCGGCCACATCGGCAATCAGCTTTTCGACGTCTTCGAGCGGCTGGCCGTTGATGAACCACACGTCGCCCTTGTCGGCGACCAGATCGCGCGCAGGCGCCGATTCGCCGCCAACGTAAATGCGCGGCCGGTTGCGAAACGGATCGGCGGGGCGCAGCAGATAGTCGTCGATATGAAAGTGCTCGCCGTCAAAGCGCGTACTTTCCCCGCGCAGCAGGGAATCGACCACGGTAATCCACTCGCGGCCATACGCGTAGCGCGCGTCGTGTTCGGCAAAGCCGATGCCGGCGCGCTCCAGTTCCGGGCGATTCCATGCGTTGACGAGATTGATCGCAAAGCGGCCGCTGCTGATGTGCTCGATCTGCTGCGCCATCTTCGCGAGCACAACGGGGTGATACAGGTAAGGCTTGATCGCAGCGATGATCTCGATGCGCGCTGTCAACGCTGCGAGTGCTGCTGAAGCCGTCCATGCCTCAAGCTGATCGAGGTCCGGATTGTGCGGATTGACCGTGTGCTGCGCGACGAGCACCGAGTCGTAGCCGAGGCGCTCGGCTTCGAGCACGAGCGCCTTGTTACGCGCCCACGACGCATCATACGGTTCGTCAGGATCCTGAAGCGCGGCACGGCTGCCGTGAACGAGCGCCCAGACGCCGAAGCGGGCAGGGGATGTCGACATGAAGCAGAAACCTCCGCGAAATAGCCTTTCTATAGACGTTCAATGATGCCTGAGCGATCGCGGCAAAGTATCGCAACGCGATCTAATTTCTCTCCATATCGATCGATGAAATGCGTATTTGGACGGCGCGAAATTGTTTCTATAGTCGGGGACCCTTTGTTCGTCATGGATCCCTTCCTATGCGCTTCTCTTTTGCTGATCTCTCTCGTTTGCGACGGCTAACCGTAACGCTTCTTGTCATCGGCGGCGTGCTTTCAGCGAGCGTCGCGCAGGCGAATGAAACGGTGTCGATCAGCTATCAGCGTTCTTCGACCCTGTTCATTCTGCTTAAGCGCACGGGCGCGCTTGAAAAGAAACTCAATGCACTGGGTTATGACGTCAGCTGGCATGAATTCTCGGCGGGGCTGCTGCAATCGCTGAACGCGGGTAGCGTTGATCTTCACGCGGACGTAGCAGACGCGTTTGCACTTTTCACACAGGCGGCTAACGCGCCTCTTACGTATTACGCTGAAGAAACCTCTGCGCCAACGGCGCAGGCGATCATCGTGCCGTCCGATTCGCCCATTCACACGGTCGCGGATCTGAAGGGAAAGCGCGTTGCCGTAGCGAAAGGATCAGGCTGCAATTTTTTGCTGCTGGCGGCACTCGCTAAAGCCGGATTGACGATTAACGATATACAGGTGCGCTACCTTGAAGCGCCCGATGCGCTGGCCGCATATCGCGGCGGAAACATCGACGCATGGGTGATCTGGGACCCGTTTCTCGCCGCGCAACAGCGCGAAACGCATGCGCGTGTAGTGGCGGACGGCACAGGCGGTGTCGCGCAATACAACCGCTTCTATACCGCCACGACGTCGTTTGCCGAAAAGCATCCGGACGTGTTGCGCGCCGTGTTCGACGAATTGAACGAGACGGGCAAGTGGGTCAAGGCGCATCCGCAGGAAGCTGCACAGATTCTCGCCCCGCTGTGGGGCAACATTCCGGCGCCGACGGTCGAACTGGCGAACAGCCGGCGCAGCTATGACATCGTGCCCGTCAAACGCGACCAGCTTGGCGAGCAGCAGCGCATCGCCGACACGTATCGCTCGGCGGGCCTGATTCCCAACGCGTTGAAGGCCACGGATATCCGCATCTGGACACCGACGGCAAAATGATTGCGGCAAGATGGCGGAATGCCATCTGTCTTCACCTGTCTGTAGATATAAACGCTTTGGCCCGCGAAACGCGGGCCAAAGGTCGCTTCAGCCTTGACTCGACTCAGGCATTTCTCGCTACGCCAAAGCGCTCGTTGTTCGGCGTGCCATTCAGATAGAAATTGCCAATGGTGGCTTCGCGGATGATCGCCGGATTGTGCGATGCGAGCACGCGCGCATTGCGCCAATGCCGGTCGAAGCGGCGGGTTTCGCTGGTCGCCGACGCTCCGCCCACTTCAAACAGGAGCGTCGTCGCCTGCAACGTTTGCTCGATGACGATCTGCTGCGCCTGAAACACCTGGATTTCCAGCTGTATGTACGTGTCTTCGTTTGCGCGACCTTCCGCGCGAGCGGTTGTCACGTCGTCGAAAGTGCGGGCGAGCGCGGACGTGATGCTCTGCGTCGAATACGCGAGACTCGCGAGCCGGCCGACTACGCGATGCACGAGCGGATTGTCGCGCGGGCTGGACTCGCCTGGAATACCGAAAGTGCGTGTCCGCCCCTGCGCAAACTCGACCGCGTCGCGCAACGCTGCGCGTGTAATGCCCGCGAGGTTCGCGATGTGCAAGGTCTGGTAGTACGCAGTAAGCAGCGTGTTGCGACGCGGCTCCGATGCGTTGAAGCGGCGATAGAGGTTCTCGTCTGCAACACGCACGTGGTTGAAGCGCGTCGTGCCGCTGCCCGTGAGGCGCTGTCCGAAACCATCCCAGTCGTCGATGCGTTCGAGCCCTGGCGTATCTGCTTTTACCAGGACGCGCACGTCGCTTTGTCCGTCGTGCGCGGCAACGTCGACCCAGTCAGCGTAGAGCGTGCCTGTCGTGTAGTACTTCTCGCCATCGAGATACCAGCCAGCATCGGTGCGGCTGACACGCACACTGTTGTTCGTTACGCCCGTACGTTCGGAAACAGCGCCGCCGATAATCTGTCCCTGGACGATCTGTTTGAACCAGTGGTCGCGAAACGCTTCGTCGCCACTTTCAATCTGGAATTCGATAAAGCCGCCGTGCACGCGCAGGATCTGCGGCAGATTCGAATCCGCTTCACCAAGGCGCGTGATCAGGCCAAAGAACGACGTGAGGCTGATCCCGTCCCCGCCATATTGTCCTGGCACGCGCAGCTTTGTGAAGCCGGCCTCGCGCAGCCATTCGACAGGCGCCCAGGCCAGATCGCGGCGTTGTTCGCGCTCGACTGCGCCTTCAGCAATGCGCGCGAAAACGGGCGCAAAGCGTCGGTTCAGATCGTCGTCGCCGAAGCGTAGCGCAGCATCGGCGACTGCGGGTTGTGCGGGTTGATCGGTGAGTGCGTGGGGCGCGGCCCTTGAAGCGGAGGGACGTGCGACAGATTCAATCGTGGACATGGGTTCTCCAGAACGGAATGCGCGTGAATGCAGCGCGCACAAAAATGTCCACGGTAAGCGAGGCGGGTGCTGTGGGGCAACGAAGCATTGCTTCGATTCTTATCGCACTTCGGATTAAAGTCGCAGACCTGCGCATCCAACCCGTCGATACACATAAGAAAAGCAGCGAATATTCGAACGCGCTGGAATTTCCCGGCGAAGCGTGCTGAAGTATCTGATGCGGGCAGCGCCTCAGGTGGCTGAGACCCCGGCCCGAATACACGCGACACGCGTCATCCCCGCACCTCGCACGACGGCTTCCGGGGGCGTTTCACCGCACGCGTCAATCGCATCCGGGCAACGCGTGCGAAACGCGCAACCTGACGGCGGCGAAAGCGGTGAAGGGATCTCCCCCCGCAGCAACAGATGCCGTCGCTGACGCTCAACCGCGGGATCGGGCACCGGCACTGCCGACAACAAAGCCCGCGTATAGGGATGCGCCGGCGTCGCATAGACCTCGCGCTTCTCGCCAAACTCCATCACGCGGCCCAGATACATTACCAGCACGCGATGACTGATCGCCTTCACTACCGCAAGATCGTGCGCGACAAACAGCAATGACAACGACAACTCCCGCTGCAAATCCCGCAGCAGATTGACAATCTGCGCCTGAATCGACACATCGAGCGCCGATACCGGCTCATCGCAGATCACCAGTTGTGGCTCGCCGATCAACGCGCGCGCAATCCCGACACGCTGACATTGCCCGCCAGAAAATTCATGTGGATAGCGCCGCAGATGCTGCGCATTGAGTCCCACCCGTTCGAGCATCGTCAGCACGCGCGAGCGCACGTCGGCGCGCGACACGTCAGGTTGATGCGTCAGCAACGGTTCCGCGACGATCTGTTCGATGGTCATGCGCGGATCGAGCGACGCCAGCGGGTCCTGAAAAATCATCTGCACGTCGCGTCGCAACGGGACGATATCGCGACGCGCGCCCTGCACGGTTTCCGCGCCGCGCCAGCGCACGCTGCCACCGCTCACCGGTGCAAGTCCGACGATCGCGCGCGCGAGCGTCGACTTGCCGCAACCCGATTCGCCGACAAGGCCGACGGTCTCGCCGCGCCGTACGTCGAACGAAACGCCATTCACCGCGCGCAACGTCGCTTTGCCGGACCACGGCAGCTTGCCGCGCGGCACGTTGAAATGCACGTTCAGGTCGTTCACTGAGAGTAGCGGTTCAGTGCTTTCATCGTAAGACACGTTTTGGGTCATGACACTGCTTCCATGATTGCTTCTACCGCGCGGTGGCATGCCCGCCGCGCGCCGGGTACGTCCGCCCGCGCTTCGAGTGGAGGTGGCGATACGCGGCATGCGTCCACGGCGTACGTGCAGCGTTGCGCGAATGCACAGCCCGCACCGAGCTGTCCCGGCAACGGCGGATTGCCGGGAATGGTCCGCAGCGGACGATCGTCGTCGTCAGTGAGGCGGGGCAGGGCGTTCAGAAGACCGATCGTGTACGGATGCGTCGGGGCGGCGAACAGCGTTTGCGCGTCGGCCTGTTCGACGGTGCGCCCTGCGTACATCACCATCACGTCGTCGCACAGGCCGGCCACCACGCCCATGTCGTGCGTGATCAGGATGATCGCCGTGCCACGCTCACGGTTCAGTTCGCGCAGCAACTCAATGATCTGCGCCTGGACGGTGACGTCGAGCGCGGTGGTGGGTTCGTCGGCGATCAGGATTTCCGGTTCCGATAGCAACGCCATCGCGATCATCACGCGCTGTCGCATGCCGCCCGAAAACTCGTGCGGATACATGCCGATGCGGCGGGCGGCGTCGGGAATACGCACGGTATCGAGTGCTTCGATGGCACGGCGGCGCGCTTCGCGGCGTGTGATTCCGCGATGCAGTTGCAGCGATTCCGTCATCTGACGTTCGATCGTCAGGAACGGATTGAGCGCGGTCATCGGGTCCTGAAACACCATGCCGATCCGGTCGCCGCGAATCCTGTTCAATGCTGCGCCGTTCATCGCGAGCAGATCGTCTCCGCGATAGCGCGCCTCACCCGACACCTTGCCGTTGGACGCGAGAAGGCCGAGCAGCGCCATCACCGTCTGGCTCTTTCCCGAGCCGGATTCGCCGACGATGCCGAGCGTCCTGCCTGCCTCAAGCGAGAACGAAACCTGTTGCACCGCGTCGACCGGTGGGCCTTCGCGGCGGCTGAAGCGCACGCTCAGGTTCTTTACATCGAGTAGTGCCATTTCAACGGTCCTTTGGATCGAGTGCGTCGCGCAAACCGTCGCCGACAAAATTCACGCAGTAGAGCGTCACGCACAACATCACGGCGGGGCAGAGCAGCAACCATGGCATCGAGTCGAGCTTCTGTGCGCCGTCTTCGATCAGCACGCCCCAGCTCGTCATCGGCTCCTGTACGCCGAGCCCGAGGAACGACAGCACCGATTCAGTCAGCACAATGGTGGGCACCGTGACGGTTGCATACACAACCACCACGCCGATCAGGTTCGGCACGATATGACGCGCGATGATCGCGCGTGAGCTGACGCCTGTCGCCTTCGCTGCATCGATGAATTCGCGCGAACGCAGCGACAGCGTCTGGCCGCGCACGACGCGCGCCATGTCGAGCCACGAAAACGCGCTGATCGTCAGCACCACCAGATAGAACGCACGTCCGAACAGCGTCATCATCAGGATCGCGATCAGCATGTAGGGAATCGCGTACATCATGTCGACGATGCGCATCATGACCGCGTCGACGCGTCCGCCCAGATAACCGGCAGTCGCGCCCCATGCGATGCCGATGAACCCCGACACCAGCGTGCCGAGCAGGCCGACTTCGAGCGACACACGGCCGCCCACCAGCGTGCGCGCGAGCAGATCGCGGCCGAGTTCGTCGGTGCCGAACCAGTGGAGGCTCTGCCATGTCGGCGGGAGACTGATCGATCCCCAGTCGCTATCGACCGGATTGTTGGGCAGCAGCAACGGCCCCACAAAACACGCGATCACGATCAGAAACAGGATCACAAAACCCGCGAGTGCCGCGCGATTGCGCAGAAAGCGGAGCCACGCGACGGCAAACGGACCGCGCGAATGCGGGGCGGCATTGGCCGCACTGGCAGCAGCGCTAGCCAGAGGCGCCGCAAATGCCCGCGCGGCGCCATTGAACAGGCGGTTCATCATGTCAGTACCGGATACGCGGATCGAGCCATGCGTAGGCAAGGTCGACCAGCAGATTGAACAGGACGGCGACGGCCGTGATCAGTGCGACGAGGCCAAGCACGAGCGTGTAGTCGCGGTTGATCGCGCCGTTCACGACGAGTTGCCCCAGGCCCGGCAGCGCGAAGACGGATTCCGTGACCACCGCCGAGGTGATCGACGAAATGCACAGCGAACCGAGCAGCGACACAACCGGCATCAGCGCCGGCTTAAGCGCATGCCGCAAGACGATCGTGCGTCCCGGCAGACCCTTCGCACGCGCGGTGCGAATGAAGTTGCCGGACAGCACTTCGATCATGCTGCCGCGCATCACACGCGCAATCGTCGACACGTTGATGATGACGAGCAGCACGATCGGCAGCACGCGATAGTGCCAGTCGCCGTCGCCCCAGCCGCCGGCCGGCAGCCAGCCGTGGCCGCTGCTTGTGAGCAGGATGGCGAATATCCACACCAGCACGGGGCCGAGCACGAACGGCGGCACCACGTTGCCAAGATTGCCGAGCAGCATCACGCCGTGATCGATCACGCTGTCGCGGCGCACGGCGGCCACGGTCCCGAGCGCAACGCCCAGCACCAGCGCAATCGGAATCGATATGCCGCCGACGCCAAGGCTCACCGGAAACGCTTTCCACACCAGGTCGCCGACGGACCAGTCCGCGTAGCGAAACGATGCGCCGAGGTCGCCGTGCAGCAGCGCGCCGATATACAGCAGATACTGCTTCCACAGCGGTTCGTCGAGGTGGTACTTCGCGTTCAGGTTGGCGAGCGTCGCCGCCGACAGATGCTTCTCCGAATCAAACGGGCCGCCAGGTGTGAGATGCAACAGCAGATAGCACGCGGTGATCACCGCGAGAATCGTCGGAATCGCCCATAACGTGCGGCGCAACGTGTAAGCCAGCATGGCAGATGCTCCTCGCGGTTAGTGCCTGATGAGGTACATGTCCTGCGACTGGCGCTGGTCGACGTAGTTGATCGACGTATAGCCGCCCACGTAAGACTTCACCAGCCGCACCGCCGAATACTGGAACATCGGAATCAACGGATAGTCGTTCATCGCCATTTCGTGCGCCTGCGTGAGCATGGCTGTGCGATGCGCGTCATCCATCTGCTGGTTTGCCTGATCGACCAGCGTATCGACCTTCGGATTGCAATAACGCTGGTCGTTCTGCACGCTGTTGCAGCGGATCAGGTCGAAGTACGACATTGCGTCGTTGTAGTCGACGAACCAGCCGTCGCGCGAGGCCTGAATCTTGCCGTCGTGGCGCATCTTCAGCAGCACACGGTTCTCGACGTTTTCGAGCTTCACGTTGACGCCGAGCTTGGTACGCCATTCCGACGTGGTAAAGAGCGCGACCTTCTTGTGCAGGTCGTTGGTGTTGTACGTCAGCGTGAACGTCAGCGGCTTTGCATCGGAATAGCCCGCCTGCTTCAGCAGATCGCGTGCGTACTCGACACGCTTTGCCATCGGCCACCCCGCCCAGTCCGGCTGATAGACGGCTGCGCCCTGCGTGCCCTTCGAAATCAGCCCGTACAGCGGCAACTCGCCGCTCGCGGTGAGCTTCGACGTGAGCAGGTTGCGGTCGATCACCATCGACAGTGCCTGACGCACGCGTTTGTCCCTGAATGCGGGGTCGTCGTTGTTAAGCGAGTAGTAGTAGGTGGCGATGAAGAGTCCGGTTTTCAGTTCGCCGGTGAACTGCCGGCTCAGCATGCCGTAAACGCCTGACGGAATCGTATAGGTGTAGTCGAACTGGCCGGCCTCATACATGCGCAGCGCCGTTTCGTCGCTTTCGATCGGCAGGTACGTGACTTTCGTGATCACGACCTTGCTGGCATCCCAGTACTTGTCGCTCTTCGTCATCACGAGGCGGTTGCCCGGCTGCCAGTCGACGAGACTGTAGGCGCCGTCGCTGACGATGTTGCCTGGCCGCGTCCATTCATTGCCGAACTTCGTGACGGCTGCGCGGTTCACCGGGGCCATCGTCGACATCGCAGTCAGCTGCGGAAAGAAGGAAGTGGGTGCTTCGGTCTTGACTTCGAGCGTGTACGGATCGACTGCGCGCACGCCGAGGCTGGTTAGCGGCGCCTTGCCTGCGAGCACCGCGTTTGCATTCTTCACGAACTCGACGAGCACGGTGTATTTCGAACCCGTCTTCGGATCGACGACGCGCTGCCATGAGTACACGAAGTCGGCGGCCGTCAGCGGCTGACCGTTGCTCCAGCGCGCGTCGTGGCGCAGCTTGAAGAGCCATGTGTCGGGCGCGGTACGCGTCCACGATTCAGCAACGCCGGGCGCGACTGCACCTGCTGCATCGATGCGCGTCAAACCTTCGAAGAGATCGAGACCGATCGTATTGCCGGCCCACGATTCGATATGAGCGGGGTCGAGCGATTCGGTTTCGACGGGCATCTGCCGCGTGATTTCCTGGCTCGCGGCGAGTGTCACACCGGGCGGGACGGTCACTGCAAGGGCAAGCTGGGAAGTGGAGAAGGCGAGTGCAGTCAATGCTGCCGACAGGGCGTACTTCGATTTCATTGCGTAGTTCAAGTGGCATCCGGACAAAAAAAGGCCGGCGGTGCACGAGGCACCGCCGCCCATCCCCTTCACAGACACGAAGAGGCAAGAGGAGACCTGCATCACATCGATAAAACCGGCTGCTGCGTATCAGAAGCGATACGTTGCGCCCACCTGGAAGAAGCGGCCCATGTCCGTATACAGCGACTGGTCGTAACCGGTGATGTCCGGCGTGGCCTGCCACTCGACGTCGAACGGCGGCTTGCGGTCGAACAGGTTGTTAATGCCACCGTAGATCGTCCAGTTCTTGAAGCCGCGATACGTGGCCATCAGGTTGAACTGGCTATACGACGCCACCGACAGCGTGCCACCATCGCCAAACTCCGCTGCTACCGCGTTCGTGTACGGACCCGTGTACTGCCAGGTCAGCGACGTCGTGAACTTGCGGTAATCCCAGGTCAGGGTCGTGTTGCCCTTCCAGCGCGGATTCGATGCGCCGAACGGCTGCAGCAGCGCGAGGTTGTTGCCCGCGAAGTCCTGCGTCGGCGATCCCGGGCTGTCCAGCTTGAAGTGCCACACGTACGCCCAGTCGCCTGCCAGCGTGAACGTGCCGTACTTCGTGCCAACCGACTTGCGGAAGTTCATGTCGAAGCCATCGGTGTCCAGCGAGCCGAGGTTGACGAACTGTTGCTGGATGTAGCGAATCGTGCCGTCCGGATTGCGGACCACGATGCCCGGATTGTTCGCTGCCAGCAATGCAACCGGATCGGCAGTGCCGATCACGCCGTCGATGTGGATCTTGTAGAACGCTGCGCCGATATCGGTCGACGTATCCGGCGACAGTTCGAAGCCGATGTTGTAGTTCTTCGTGTGCTCAGGCTGCAGGTTCGGATTGCCGACCGTCTGTTCCGTCGTGAAGTGCTTGGTCGGCGTGCCGCTCGGGTCGTTCGGATCGGTCAGGTTCTGGTGGCCGAGATACACGGACTGTGCGTTTTCCACCAGCGTCGGTGCACGGAAACCACGGCTGTACGACGCGTACGTCGTCAGCATCTGCACCGGCTGGAAGCGCAGCGCAAAGCTCGGCGAGAAGGCACCGCCGAAATCGCTGTAGTGGTCGTAACGACCTGCCTGCGTGAACGTCAGGTTGTGGATGATCGGAATGTCGACCTGGTAGAACGCCGCCGCGACGTTACGCTCGCCATCCACGGTCTGAACGTTTGCAGGCGCGGTGATGCCCTGCGAGGCCAGCGTGCGCGGATTGATCAGTGAGCTTTCGTGACGGAATTCCGTACCGAAACCGAGTCCGACCGGGCCGCCCGGCAGGTTGAACAGGTTGCCCGTCGACGTCTTCGCCGTAACGGCGTCGAGCTTCGAGATGGCCTGCTGGTCGTCGTTCGAGAACGCGCCATTCAGGCCGTTCGGCGTTGCCGCGGGATTGGCGAAGTTATAGACGCCGTTTGCGAGGATGTTTTCAATGCCGTTGACGTTCAGCGCATTCTTGAACGTCGTGTCGACCGTGCTTTGCGAATGGCCATAGTCGACGCCCCAGTCCCAGTCGCCGAATTTCGAGGTCGAGTAAGAACCCTTCACGCCCGTCGACGCTCTCCAGTACGTTGAAACCGTATCGGCTTCAGCAACATTGTTCGGGAACGTCAGGTTGATCGGCGTATCCACGCCGAACGGGTTGAACGGATTCGAACCCGAGACGATGCGCGGCAACGGCGATACCGAACCGGTCGCGGGATTGAAGACGTTGGTCGTCGACGAGATCGAAGCCGGGCCCTGGTACTGCACGGTTTCGTTGCGGCTCAACATCAAGTCCGCGTAGGCCTGGGTGTCGTCGTTGATCTTGAACGTGCCATGCAGCTTCGCGTTCAGTCGCGTCGTTTCCGGCATCAGCGAAGTCACGCCGGCGGGGTTGTACGTACACGATGCGCCGCCCGTGTTTGCGGCGCTGCTTCCCGGCGGGCAGGGGCTCAGTGCAGTGGTCGTGCCGTCGGGCAGCTTCCAGAACGACTGCTGGTTCGGGCCGAGCGGGCCGGCGAGACCGCCGGGGTAGCCGGAGAAGTTCTGCTGGCTCGTCATCGGACGGTCGGCGAGCGACGAACCGCTGTCGCGATACCAGCTCGCGGCGGCCGTCACGTTGAAGCGGTCAGCGTTCAGGTCGCCGAAGCCGCCGAGCACGCTGAACTGACCTTGAGCGTCGCCCGGATGCTGGGCCTTGCCGGCCTGGCCGTCGATCTGCAGACCCTGGAAATTCTTCTTCGTGATGATGTTGATGACGCCCGCGATTGCGTCGGAGCCGTACTCGGACACCGCACCCGTCTTCACCACTTCGATGTGGTCGACAACGTTGAGCGGGATGGAGTTGACGTCGAAGAACGTATCGGTGAAGTTCACCGCCATCGCGTAGTTGGCGACGCGTTGTCCGTCGACCAGCACCAGCGTGTACTTCTCGGAGAGACCGCGTAACGCGAGGCCTGCGCCGCCCGGCGCCGAGCTGTTCATGGTCGATTGCGACCAGCTGCTCGCGGAGTTTGCGGACATGCCGCGCAGGAAGTCGGCGACGGTGGTGTAGCCGCTTTGCTGAATTTCCTTTGCGGTGACGGTTTGAACTTCGATGTTGCCGGTCTTGTCTGACGTGCGGATCAGCGATCCTGTCACTTCGACTTTTTCCAGCTTCGTGGCGGGGGGTGTTGCTGCTGTTGCGCTTGCCGCTGTGGGGGCGGCTGCGCTGTCAGGTTGGCTCTGTGCGTGTGCCAGCGGGATGAACGCTGCTGTCAACACGAGCTCGGCTCCTATGATTCTCCTGATGGCCGAGACCAATCGCTTCTGTTTCACTTGCGCTCCTTCTTGTCGTTGAGGCGACTTCTGTTGAACGATCCGAACGCACCGCGCGAGTCGCGCGTGCGTAGTCGTGCGTGGTGACCAGCGAGTTCTTCGCTGCCGATGTCTTCCGACGTCGTCTCGCACTTCCCGTCCAGGGCGCTTCGCCGATTGTGTCGGACGCGCCTTGGTTATTTAAAGCGAGCGCAGCAAAAGCATGAGATGTGCCATGCGAACCCGCGCGACCTCGCGCCGGGCCGGTAGCGAGCAATTGATTCGCATGCAAACGATTGATTGAATTAGGAAATTCTGGATACCTGACTGCTTCGCGACAGGCGGCGCGACATGGGGTCGCCGTTTCCGCGCGTTTAACACAGTGGATAAAAAGGATTAGTAAAATTGAATTAAATTAGAGTGGTTTATCTAACACCGAATGGTGCGGGAATCGCACCGTAAGAATGCGGAAATTCCGCTTTGGTGCATTGGAAATTTTTAATCCGATATATGGAAATTCACTAAAAAAGTGCGATTGAAAAGCGGTCTATTCGCGGTGTAATGTATGTAATAAAGCGACCGGAGATCCTGGTTAAATGGCTCCATGTCAGGCCACACGGTGCTTTTCACGGATGAACTATTCTGACATGTTGCGTAATGTGGAAGTAAACTATAAGTAATAACGTGGTAATATTGTTGTCTATATTGAGAATAAAAATTGCACCAGTTAATTACAAATTCTCTATCCCGCACCAAAGCGGATATCGTTGCCGCGTTTTAAATCCAGGTAAAACACTCTAATCGGGTTAACTGATAATTATCTTTTGCAAATTGATTTGTTAAATGCGTGCGCGAGCACCGCTGCGGCGAAACGGCCAGCGGCGGCCGGGCGCCGCAACTAAGCGCTTGAAATTGCACAGCAAAGCGTACGGCAGCACGCAGACAACGCGTCCGGACCGCAAGCGGCACGGTTGAACCTGGTACGGCCTTTGCATAGGTGGGGCGCCTTTTTTGCCGGCGACCCACAAGGCGGCCGGTACCCAGAAATCCACCGTTACTCGACGGCCGTTCGAGCCTTGTTCTAATCGGAGTCCGCAGTGCTGAATACCCTCATCAACTACTCGATCCAGTCCATGGGTCTGATCCCTCTCCTCGCGTTTATCTTCCTGATCGGCATCGCCATCATCATCGAGCGCTTCATGTTCTTCTCGCGCGCGGTGCGCGCCGGCAGCACGCTCGAACATGATCTGAAGCTCGTGGATGGCAGCAATCCAGACGCAGCCGCCAAGGTTGCCGCGCACTATAGCCAGACCGTGCAGGGCGAACTCGTGAAGTCGGCGATGAAGGTGAAGGGTAAGAGCGAAGCAGTGGTCGAACGCGAGATCGAAGAAACGATCATGTTCCAGATGCCGCGCCTCGACCGTAACCTGTGGGTGCTCGATACGGCGGTGACGCTCGGACCGCTGCTCGGCCTGCTCGGCACGATCATCGGCATGGTCGAATCGTTCAACGTGCTCGGCAATAGCGGTACGGCTAACCCGAACGGCGTGACAGGCGGTATTGGTCACGCGCTCACCGCTACGGCGTGCGGCCTGACGATCGCGATCATCTGCGTGATCTTCCTGAATTACTTCAACAAGCGCATCCGGATGACGGTCAACCAGTTCGACCTCATCAAGTCGCTGCTCGTTTCGCGTTTCGCTGCCTGACCCGGCACGAGGAGAGAGATCATGCGAAACCATCGCAGCCATTACCTCGGCGGTGAAGAGAAAGCACGCATCGAGATCATCCCGATGATCGACATCATGATGTTCCTGCTGGTGTTCTTCATGCTCGCTACGCTGAAGATGATCCAGGGCGCCGGCATCAAGCTGGACCTGCCGCAGTCGAGTACCGCCGAACAGTTGCAGCAGACCGTGAAGGTGTCGATCGGCGTCACGAAAACCGATCAGCTTTATCTCGACGCGAAAGAGGTTTCGCCGGAAGAGCTGACCACGCATCTGCAGGGCCTCGTTCACGACGCGAAGAAAGTTGACGTCGCCATCGCAGGCGATGAAGGTACGAGCTACAAGAATATCGTCAAGGTGATGGACCTGGTGCGCGCGGCGGGCATCAGTTCGGTTGCACTGGCAACGAACCCGACGACATGAGCTCACCGGCCATCGACATGAAAGATCCGCAACGCCGCCTGCAAGGCGCGCTATGGGCATCGAACGCGCCGACGCATCACGGTCGCATGTCCATGAAGGTCGCCATCGGCGCGGCGCTGCTGGTCGAACTGCTGGTGATTTTCGGGTTGTCGCACGTGAGTTTCCATCAGGAACCGCCACCGCCGCCGAAGGAAATGCGCGTGCAGATGGCGCCGCCTCCGCCTCCGCCGCCGCCTGAAGTGAAGAAGCTCGAGCCGCCGCCCGCGCCGGAGCCGCAGAAGGTGGTGCCGAAACACGTCGAGCCGAAGCCGTTGCCCACGCCGAAGCCGCCGCCTGCGACGCCATCGCCGGCGCCGAAGGAAGCGAACATCGCGGCCGCGGTCAATCCGTCGGCGAACGCGCCCGCGCTCGCGACCGCCAACGCGACACCCGGACCGGCTACTGCCGCGACGGGCGCAGCACCCGTCGCGCCACCCGCGCTTCATGGCGTGGTGGACGGCCGCGGACATTGCAGCTCGGTGCAGCCGCAGATTCCGCGGCGCGCGCTGGAGCAGGGCATCTCGGCGAACGTGATCGCGCATCTGGCGATCAACGCGGATGGTAGCGTCGGCGAAGTGAAAATCGTGCGTGTGACGCCACCCACCTCGGTGTTCAACGAGGCGGTGATTACGGCAGGGCGCGCCTATAAATGCGAGAAGAACGCGGAGCCGTACGTCGGCGAGGTGGAGTTCTCGTTCAAGACCGCGCCTTCCGAAGACGACCAGTAATCCGGCAATCCAGGGAAGGCCCTGTCAAGGCGCGAGCGGCGGCTATCCGCTGCCCTCGCGCGCAACCGAAGGTCCGCGCGCCGGTTACGAACCGGCGCGCATCCTCACGCAAGCAGAATGAAAATACTCGACATGATTCGAGGCCCGCGCGCGCTGCCCGACCCGCATCGATGCGTTGAGGCCGCGCTGATGCTTGCCTGCGCAGTCGTGGCCGCGATATTGCCCGCCGCGCCCGCCGTAGCGAAGAGCGCGATTGCGCAGTACGACGAGCCGAAATATCCGGCTGGCTTTACGCATTTCGATTACGCCGATCCGTCGGCGTCGTCGGATGGCGTGCTCAATTTCCAGAACTTCGACGAAGCGCAGAGCTACGATTCGCTGAATCCGTTTCTCGTGCGCGGCTCGCCGGCGCCCGACGTCCTGCATCTGATGTTCGACACGCTGATGCAGCGCAGCTGGGACGAGCTCGCTTCCGAGTACCCGTTGATCGCCGACGACGTCGAGATCGCGCCGGACGGTTTGTCGGCGGTCTTTCACATCAACCCGAATGCGCGCTTTTCGAACGGCGACCCGATCACGGCCACGGACGTCAAATTCTCGTTCGACACGCTGACGAGTCCGCAGGCTTCGCCGCTCTATAACTCGCAATTCGCCGCGATTCGCCGGGCGACCGTGCTCGATGCGTCGCGCGTGCGGTTCGATTTCAAACGCGCGGAACGCAACGCGCCGCTGATTGCTGGCGACCTGCCGGTGTTTTCAGCGAAGTGGGGCATGCAGCCCGACGGCAAGCACACGCCGTTCGACCAGCTGACGAACGTACCGCCGGTTTCGAGCGGCGCGTATCTGATCGAGCAGCGCAGGAACGACAAGCAGATCGTCTATCGTCGCAATCCGCATTACTGGGCGGCTGATCTGCCGTCGCGGCGCGGCATGTTCCACTTCGCGCGCATCACGTTCAAGCTGTATCTCGACCACTACACGCAGCTCGAATCGTTCAAGGCGGGCGATACCGATGTGGAGATCGAGTACAGCTCGATGCAGTGGGCCCGCAAATACATCGGCAAGAACTTCGACAACGGCATGCTGAAACGCGGCATGTTTCCGAATCACGGCCCGCAGATGCAGGGCCTGATGTTCAATACGCGCAAGCCGATGTTTCAGGACGCGCGCGTGCGCCACGCGCTGGCGTTCGCGTTCGACTACGACTGGCTGAACCGGATGACGTTCTACGGACAGTACAAACGTCTGAACAGCTATTTCGACGACAGTCCCTTTGCGGCTCAGGGCGAGCCGAGCGAAGCGGAGCTTGCGCTGCTCGCGCCGTACCGCGCGAGCCTGCCGGCAAGCGTGTTCGGACCGATGGTCAAACAGCCGGACACGATCGCGCCGCACACGTTGCGCGACAACCTGCGCGAGGCGCGCGATCTGCTCGCCTCCGCTGGCTGGCACGTCCAGGACGGCCAGCTACGTGATGTGCACGGCACGCCGATGTCGATCGAGATTATCGACGATCAGCCCGGCATGGACCGCGTGCTGCTTGCGTATATCCGCAATCTCCAGTTGCTCGGCATCGACGCGCATATGCGTGAAATCGATAGCGCGCTGTATCAGAAGCGCATCGATAACTTCGAATACGACATGACGACGTATATCTACCCGACCGTGACGATTCCCGGCGTCGAGCTGGAGCGGCGCTTCGGTAGCGCGGCGGCAACGCAGATCGGCGCGGAGAACTTCCCGGGCGTCCGTTCGCCGGCAGTCGATGCACTGGTTCACGCGGTATTGCGCGCGAATACGCTCGACGAACTGCAAACCGCGACGCATGCGCTCGACCGCGTTCTCATCAACGGCTACTACATGATTCCCGAGTATTACGCGCCGAATGCACGCATCGCCTTCAAAAACTCGCTCGGCGTGCCAGCGGTTTGGCCGCGCACGTATCAGGCCGAAGACTGGGTGATCGACTACTGGTACAGGAAAGCGCCTTCGGGCGCGGGCCCTGTCGCATCGGTGCAGTGAGGAGACCCGTTCATGTTTGTCTACATCCTTAAACGGCTGATGCTGATGGTGCCGACGCTCATCGGCGTCGTGACGCTGACGTTCGTCGTCACGCAGTTTGTGCCTGGCGGCCCGGTCGAGCAGATCATGACGCAGCTTCGTCACGGTTCGCGGCAGGGCGGCGAAGCGGGATCCGGCGGCGGCTATCACGGCAGTCAGGGTGTCGATCCGCAACAGGTCGAGCAGATCAAGAAGCAGTTCGGCTTCGACAAGCCGCCGGTCGAACGCTATGCGATGATGCTGAAGCACTACGCCAGCTTCGATCTCGGGCAGTCGTATTACCACCATCAAAGCGTGTGGGGTGTGATCCGCTCGAAGTTGCCCGTTTCGATCACAC
This sequence comes from Paraburkholderia sp. GAS334, assembly GCF_050436625.1. Taxonomy (NCBI): domain Bacteria; kingdom Pseudomonadati; phylum Pseudomonadota; class Betaproteobacteria; order Burkholderiales; family Burkholderiaceae; genus Paraburkholderia; species Paraburkholderia sp. GAS334. The sequence continues at coordinate 502,565 of NZ_JBNDMO010000001.1, forward strand.
TCGGTTTATGGACGGTGATGCTCACCTATCTGGTGTCCGTGCCGCTTGGCATTGCGAAGGCGGTGCGCAACGGCTCGCGCTTCGATACGGTCACGAGCGTGATGGTGCTCGCGGGCTACGCGATCCCGGGCTTCGTATTCGGCGTGCTGCTGCTGATGCTGTTCGGCGGCGGCACGATGTGGCAGGTATTCCCGATGCGCGGCCTCACATCCGACAACTTCGACGATCTGAGCGCGATCGGCAAGCTGCTCGATTATCTGTGGCATATCGTGTTGCCGGTGACGGCTTCGGTGGTCGGCAACTTTGCGATCGTCACCATCCTGACGAAAAACACCTTCCTCGAAGAGATCGGCCGGCAGTACGTGCTGACCGCACGTGCAAAGGGCGCGCCGCGACGCGACGTGTTGTGGAAACACGTTCTGCGCAATGCGGCGATTCCGCTTTTGACGGGCTTGCCAGCTGCGTTCGTCGGTGCGTTCCTGAATGGCAACCTGCTGATTGAAACGCTGTTCTCGCTCGATGGCATGGGCCAGCTTTCCTACGATTCGGTGATCCGCCGCGACTATCCCGTCGTGCTCGGTTCGCTATTCCTGTTCACGCTGATCGCTCTCGTGACGAAACTTATTGCTGACGTCTGCTATGTCCTCGTCGACCCCCGCATCCAGTTCAACAGCCTGGACCGATAAGCTGAAGAGCGGCACGCTGCCGGTCTCCGTGTCGCCAGGGCGGCGCGTATGGCAACGCTTCAGGCGCCAGAAGCTCGGCTACTGGAGTCTGATCGTGTTCGTGACGCTGTTCGTCCTGAGCCTTCTCGGCGAAGTGCTGGCGAATGACCGGCCGCTCATCGTCCGTTATGAGGGCCACTACTACTTTCCGATCGTGAAGGACTATCCGGAGACGCTCTTTGGTGGCGACTTCGCCGCGCGCGCGAATTACCTCGATCCGTTCATCCGGTCGCGGCTTGCCGCAGGCAACAATTTCGCCGTCTATCCGCCGAACCACTACCACTACGACACGATCGACTATTTCGCTTCGCGTCCTTATCCGGCTTCGCCGTCGGGCACGAACTGGCTCGGCACCGACCAGTTCGGCCGTGATGTGCTGGCGCGTCTGTTGTATGGCTTCAGATTGTCGGTGCTGATGGCGATGGCGCTGACTGCGTCGGGCGTGTTCTTCGGCGTGCTTGCCGGCGCGATTCAGGGGTTCTATGGCCGACGCACCGACCTTGTCGGGCAACGGTTGATCGAGATATGGAGTTCGATGCCGGACCTGTATCTGCTGATCATCTTCGCGTCGATCTTCGAGCCGAGCCTGTTGCTGCTGTTCATTCTGCTGTCGATGTTCGGCTGGCTCGTGCTGTCCGACTACGTGCGCGCTGAATTCCTGCGTAACCGTTCTCTCGACTATGTGCGTGCAGCGCGCACGATGGGTTTGAGTAACTGGCAGATCATCTGGCGTCACTTGCTGCCGAACAGTCTCACGCCGGTCATTACCTTTCTGCCGTTCCGTATGAGCGCGGCTATTCTCTCGCTGACGAGCCTGGATTTTCTCGGCCTCGGCGTTGCGCCGCCCACGCCGAGTCTTGGCGAACTGCTTCAGGAAGGGAAGAACAATCTGGATGCATGGTGGATTTCGATGTCGGCATTTGCTGCGCTGGTGATCACGCTGTTGCTCCTGACGTTCATGGGCGATGCGTTGCGTAACGCGCTCGACACGCGCTCGCGCAATTCAGCATTCGGTGGAGGCAAGTGATGAGCACACCGCCGAACAGACCCCTGCTGGAAATCGACAGCCTGTCGATCCGTTTCGACGAAAAGGCGGTCGTACGCAATCTCGATCTGACGATCGCGCGCGGTGAACGCGTCGCGCTGGTCGGCGAATCGGGGTCGGGCAAGAGCGTCACTGCGCTTTCGATCCTGCGTCTCGTCGAACAGGCTCAGGTGAGTGGCCGCATCCTGCTCGACGGCGATGATCTGCTGAAAAAGTCAGAGCAGCAGATGCGTGGCGTGCGCGGCGCGGATGTCGCGATGGTCTTTCAGGAGCCGATGACCGCGCTCAATCCGCTGTTCACGATCGGTCAGCAGATCGCTGAAAGCCTGCGGCTTCACGAAGGGTTGCGGCCCAACGCGGCACGTACGCGCGGCATCGAACTGCTGCATCGCACGGGCATTCCCGAGCCGGAGCGTCGCATCGACAGCTATCCGCACCAGCTTTCCGGCGGCCAGCGCCAGCGCGCGATGATCGCGATGGCGCTCGCGTGCCGGCCGCGGCTGCTCCTCGCTGACGAGCCGACCACCGCGCTCGACGTCACCGTGCGCCAGCAGATCGTCGATCTGCTGATCGAACTGCAGGAACAGGAAGCCGCCGAGCGGGGCATGGCGGTGCTGCTGATCACGCACGACCTGAATCTCGTGCGGCGTTTCGCGCAACGTGTCGCGGTGATGGAGAAGGGCGTACTCGTCGAAACCGCGCCTACCGCGCGACTCTTCAGCGCGCCGCAGCATCCCTATACGAAACGACTGCTCGACAGCGAACCGCGTCGCGTGGTGGCGCCGGTGCCCGACCATGCGCGTCGCGTGCTCGAAGTGCAGGGCCTCGCCGTCGATTACCGGATTCCAGGCAAGGGGTGGCGTTCGCTCGTCGGCAACACGTTCTTCCGCGCGCTGGAGGATGTGGATCTGACACTGCGTCGCGGGGAAACGCTTGGCATCGTCGGCGAATCGGGTTCGGGCAAGTCGACGCTTGCATCGACGCTACTCGGTCTGCAACGCCCGACTGCCGGCCATGTGCATATCGATGGTCAGCCGCTCTCCACACTGCGCACCAGCAGTTCGCGCCGCGGGCTGTATTCGACGATGCAGGTGGTGTTTCAGGACCCCTTTGGCTCGCTGTCGCCGCGTATGACGGTCGAGCAGGTCGTCGGTGAATGGCTCGCCGTGCATCGCCCGGACGTGACGCCAGCGGCGCGGCGCGCACGCGTGGCGTCGCTGCTGGAGGAAGTCGGCATGCCGCCGGAGTCGATGCTGCGCTATCCGCACGAGTTTTCCGGCGGCCAGCGGCAGCGGATAGCGATTGCGCGCGCGCTAGCTGTCGAGCCGCAGTTGATGGTGCTCGACGAGCCGACCAGCGCGCTCGACGTGTCGATCCAGCAGCAGGTCCTGAATCTCCTGACCAGCCTGCAGAAAAAGTACCAGTTAAGTTATCTCTTCATTACGCACGATCTGGCGGTGATGCGCGCAATGGCGCATCGTGTGATTGTGATGAAGTCCGGTAGGATTGTGGAAGCGGGCGACACGCTCGACGTGCTGAACGCGCCGTCACATCCTTATACCCAGTCGCTGCTGGCCGCTTCGATGCTGGCGCCGCAGGAGGCTGTCCCGGAGGTACTGCAATGAGTGATACACGCTGGGCGCAGGCTGCCCGCGCGTTGAGAACAGACGCGGATTTCTGGTCATTGCGCATCGTCGACGAAGAGATCGTCGATCACGCGGTGCGCAACGACGTCGTGCAGCCGTTGCGCACGCAACGGGAACGCGGCGCGATGCTGGTCGCGTGGGTCGGCGCAGGCGCCGGTTATGCGGCGAGCGCGGACATGTCGCTTGCCGGCCTTCAGGCGGCGCTGGACATCGCGGTTCAGCGGGCGCGGGCGAGTGCGGATGTGTCGTTGATCGACCATCGCGCGGTGGCGAGGCATCCGTTGAGCGGACAGTACGCGTCGCCGAATGCGGAACACGCGCTGCCGACCCGGCGGGAGTGGCTCGATCGTCTGTCGCACGAATGCGCGGCCGCGCGGATCGACGACCGGATCGTCGAACGCACGGCATCCGTTCAGATCGTGCATGGCGAGCAGACGTATCTGACCAGCGACGGCGCGCAGATCGACCAGCGCTTTCGCATGCTGATGCCACAGATGAGCGTCGCAGCGCACGAGAAGGGCGACACGCAGGTGCGCACGCTCGGCGGCGACTACGGCACGCTTGCGCAGGGCGGCATCGAGATTCTTGATCGCTATGGTTTCAACGGCGGCGGTGCACGGCTCGCGCATGAAGCATTACACCTGCTTGCCGCGCCGAATTGCCCGTCGGGGCCGCGTGACCTGCTGTTGATGCCGGATCAGATGATGCTGCAGATTCATGAGTCGATTGGTCATCCGCTCGAACTCGACCGCATTCTCGGCGACGAACGCAACTTCGCGGGCTCCAGCTTTGTGAAGCCGGATATGTTCGGTTCGTATCGCTATGGCTCCAACCTGCTAAACGTCACGTTCGACCCGGAATTGCGGGAAGAGGCGGCTTCCTACGCGTTCGACGACGACGGCACCGAAGCGCGCAAACAGTATCTGATTCGCGATGGCATGCTTGAACGGCCGCTTGGCGGCGCGCTGTCGCAACAGCGCGCGCAGTTGCCGGGCGTCGCGAATTCGCGGGCGTCGAGCTGGAACCGCGCGCCGATCGACCGGATGGCGAACCTGAACATCGAGCCGGGTACAAGCTCGCTCGAAGAGATGATCGGCGGCATCGAGCACGGCATTTTGATGCGCACCAATACGTCATGGTCGATCGACGATCATCGCAACAAGTTCCAGTTCGGTTGCGAGTTCGGTCAGCTGATTGAAAACGGTGTGCTCACGCAGATCGTTAAACAGCCGAACTATCGCGGTGTGTCCGCGAGTTTCTGGCGCAGCCTGAGCGCGGTCGGCAATGCCGCGACGCGCGAGGTGTTCGGCACGTCAATGTGCGGCAAGGGCGAGCCGATGCAGATCGTGCGCGTCGGCCACGCATCGCCGCCCTGCGTGTTTCGCAACGTCGATGTGTTTGGAGGCGCGCAATGACAGGCTTCCCATTCGTGAACGAAACGCAATCGCCGGACTGGCATGCTCACTTCGACCTGCTTTCCGCATCGATCGAACGCCTGCTGACGGGCAGCGAAACCGCGCTGACGTGGCTGTCCGCCGAGCGGTCCGACTTTATCCGCTTCAATGGTGGAAAAGTGCGGCAGATCGGCAACGTGTCGCAAGGCAGGCTGACGCTGCGCCTGATCGACGGCGCAAGACAGGCTTACTCGACGTTCACCGTATGCGGTGATCCTGCGGCGGACCTGCGCGATATCGCCGATGTGCTCAGCACGCTGCGCGACGGTCTGTGCGATGCGCCGGATGATCCGCATCTGATGTTTGACCAGTCGCAATGGACGCAGTCGACGCGCCGCAACGGCAAACTGCCCGCGCCCGATGCGTTGCTGCGCATCGTCACTGAATCCGCACGCGGTCATGATTTCGTCGGCTTTTACGCGGGCGGAACGATGGTGCGCGGATTCGCTTCGTCCGCTGGCAGCCGCGGCTGGTATGAGGTGAGCAACTTCAGCTTTAGCTGGTCGTTGTATGACTCAAGCGGTCGCGCGATCAAGAGCAGTTACGCCGGCGATCACTGGGACGATGCGGTGTTCGCCGCGAAAGTCGAAGAAGCGGCAGAGCGGATGCCGGTGCTCGGGCGCTCGCCGCGTGCGTTGTTGCCCGGACGCTATCGCACGTACTTTGCGCCGACGGCGCTTCAGGAACTGCTCGGCACCGCGTCGTATACGTCGTTTTCGGCACGCACGCAGGCCACCGCGCGCAGCGGCTTCTACCGTCTGCATACGGGCGAAGCCGCGCTCGATCCGCGCGTCACGCTGACTGAAGACCTTGACCTGAACATCACGCCGCGCTTTAACGACGACGGTTATCAGCGCGACAGCGTCCCGCTGGTCGTCGCAGGCCGCAGCGCCGGACAACTGACGAACGCCCGCAGCGCGCGCGAATATGGCCTGGAACCGAACGGCGCGCTTGCGGAGGAAACGCCGGCCGCGCTCGCAATGGAAGCCGGCGATCTCGACACGGCCGACATCCTCGCTGCACTCGACACGGGCCTGTACGTCGGCAATCTCTGGTACGTAAATTTCTCGGACCGCATGAATTGCCGGCTCACCGGCATGACGCGCTTCGCCACGTTCTGGGTCGAAGGCGGACAGATCGTCGCGCCGGTCGACGCAATGCGCTTCGACGACAGTCTGTACCGGCTCTTTGGCAGCGAACTGGAGCGCCTCGGCGCGCAACCTGAGTTGCTGCAGAGCGACTGGACGTGGGGCGAACGGGCGACCGGCGGCATGAAACTGCCGGGCCTGCTCGCGCGCTCATTCGAACTCACTCTCTGAAGCTATGACTGAAAGAGACGCGGCATTTCAAGCCGTAAAACAGGGATCATCGACGCCCTTCGAGTTGACGCTCCGGCCGCTTCATCCGGACGACGCGCCGCAGTTGCATGCGTTGCGTCTGTGTCCGGGCGTGGTGCGCTTCAACCCGTCCAAACCTTTTCCGACGCTACAGGAAACCCGCGACTGGATCGCGAAGATCGCATCGCCGACGATGGCGATTGTGGCGACCGTTGGTGACACGCTGGTGGGCGGTGCTGAGTTGACTCCAGCCTCGTTGCGCCGCGCACATAGCGGAGGGATCGGCATCAGCGTGCATGACGACTGGCAGGGCAAGGGCGTCGGCACGAGGCTGATGGCTGAACTTATCGACGCCGCCGACAACTGGTATGGCCTGCGTCGTCTCGAACTCAATGTATTCGCCGACAACGATCGCGCGATAGGCCTTTATCGCAAATTCGGCTTTGAACACGAAGCGACGTTCCGCGGTTCGGTGCTGCGCGATGGCGAGCTGATCGACTGTCATTTCATGGGTCGGCTGCGTGAGCCGATGCCCTACGCTTCCCCATCGGTATGAACGCAAAACTCGAATCCAGCGCGGCCATTGTCACGGTCCGCAGCCGCGAACCCTCCGATATCGATGCGCTCGTGTCGATCATGAATTGCCCGGGCGCGCGCTACGGCACGGCTGCGGTGCCGTATCGCTCGCACGCTGCGATCATGGCGTGGATTGAAAAGATGCCTGCGAAAACGATTGGGCTGTGCGCTGAAGTGGATGGGCGCGTTGTCGGCGCACTGGATATCCTGCCGCGTCTGAACGGTCTTGCGCATGGTGCCGGTATTGGCATTGCGGTGCATGACGATTACGTTGGGCGCGGCGTCGGTACTGCGCTCCTGAAAGCAGCCGTCGAATGCGCGGATGGCTCGCTTGCGCTGCGTCGCCTGGAACTGACCGTGTTCGTCGATAACGCGCCGGCTATCGCGCTGTATCGCAAGTTCGGTTTTGTCGAGGAAGGCCGCTCGCGCGCGTTTGCAATGCGCGATGGCATGCTGGTAGATGCGTTTCACATGGCCCGGTACATGGATGCGCCACCGTTTGCGTCATCGTTTGCGTCACCGTTTGTGACCTCGCCCGCGACGTCGCAAACTGAGCCGCGCTAAAGGACGCCCTGCATGCCCGCGTTCTTTATCGACCGGCCGGTCTTCGCGTGGATCCTCGCGCTCGCCATCATCGTGGCGGGCGCACTTGCGCTTCCACAACTTCCGGTAGCGCAGTATCCGCGTCTCGCGCCGCCTCGTATCGTCATCGATGCGGTCTATCCGGGCGCGTCGACCGAAGTGGTGGATGGCAATGTCGGCAGCGTGATCGAGGAAAGTCTCGATGGCGCGGACGGCATGATGTATTACGAAACGTCCAGCGACGGCCTCGGCAACCTTGAAATCGTGGCGACGTTCGCGCCCGGCACCAATCCCGACATCGCGATGGTGGACGTGCAGAACCGGCTGAAGCAGGTTGAGCCGCGTCTGCCGCAGCAGGTCGTGCAGCAGGGCATCAGCGTGTTCAAGTCTGCAAACACGTTCCTGATGCTGGTCGCACTCACGTCAACCGATGGCACGCGCGATTCCGCGCAACTGGGCGACTATCTGAGCCGCTACGTGATGCGCGAACTGAAGCGCGCACCGGGCGTCGGCTCGGCGCAACTGTGGGACGCCGACGAAGCGTTGCGCATCTGGCTCGACCCGGTGAAGCTGCGCGAATTCGGACTGGGCGCGACCGAGGTCAACGCGGCGATCGCCACACAGAACGCAAGCGTGACCGCGGGCACACTGGGCGATGCACCGCTCGTCGACGGTCAGCAGCTGACTGCGCCGGTCAGCGTGAAAGGGCAGTTGCTGTCGCCGCAGGAATTCGGCCAGATCGTGTTGAAGGCGAAGCCGGATGGTTCGGCCGTGAGACTCGCAGATGTCGCGCGTATCGAGATCGGCCGCGATACGTATTCGTTCTGGTCGCGGCTCAATGGCAAGCCGTCCGCGACCGTCGGGATTCAGCTCGGCCCGCGCGGTAACGCACTCGAAACGTCAAACGCAATCCGCGCGCGTCTCGCGGAACTGTCGAAGCGTTTGCCGCCTGGCGTCGCGATTGAAATCCCGTTCGACGGTTCCCATTTCGTGCATATCGCGATCCGTGAGGTGCTGATCACGCTCGTCGAAGCCATCGTGCTGGTGTTCTTCGTGATGTGGCTGTTCCTGCGCGATCTGCGTTATACGCTGGTGCCGACCGTTGTGATTCCGGTCACGCTGATGGGTGCGTTCGTCACGATGTGGGCTTTTGGTCTGTCGATCAATGTGTTCACGCTGTTCGGGCTCGTGCTGGCGATCGGTATTCTGGTGGACGATGCCATTGTTGTCGTCGAAAGCGTGCACCGGCTGATGGACGAGGAAGGACTGTCGCCGCGCGATGCCACGGTGAAAGCGATGCAGCAGATCGGTGGCGCGATCGTCGGCGTGACAGCTGTGCTCACCGCTGTGTTTGTGCCGATGGCGTTTTTTCCGGGCAGCGTAGGCGGAATTTACCGGCAGTTCTCGATTGCGATGATTGCTTCGATGGTGGTGTCCTCGATCATGGCGCTCTCGTTGACGCCTGCGTTGTGCGCGAATCTGCTGCGCGCGCCGGCGCAATCGGTGCGCCAACGCGATGTGCGTCGCGGTCTAGCCGGTTTCGCGTCGCGTTGCGCGACACGTTTCGAACATGGCTTCGACTGTGCATCGCTGGCTTATCGTTCGCTGACTACGCGCGCGATGCGTCGCATCGGCCCACTGCTTGCTGTGTATGCCGTGCTGCTGCTTGTGTGCGGCCTGATGTACTGGCGCATGCCAGGCGGCTTCCTGCCGACCGAGGATCAGGGTCAGCTGCAGGTGATGATCCAGTTGCCGGCCGGCGCGACGCAGGCGCGCACACTCGTCGTTGTCGAGCAGGCCGAGCGGATTCTGCACGCGCAAAAAGCGGTCGCGAACGTGACCAGCGTGATCGGATGGAGCTTTACGGGAAGCGGCCAGAACGTCGCGATGGCGTTCGTCGAGCTAAAGGACTGGGACGAGCGCGGGGTCGACGCGCTGACGCTGCGCGACACGCTGAACCAGTCTTTCAGCCGGATTCTCGATGGCGATGTCGATGCGCGACTGCCGCCATCCGTGCCCGGCGTCGGCCATTCCGACGGTTTCACGTTCCGGCTGGAAGATCGCGGAGGCGTCGGCCTCGACGCGCTAAAGGTAGCGCGTGAACAACTGGCCGCGCGCGCGAAAGCAGAACCGGCGCTGGCGTCCGTGCATTTCGAAGAGTTGCCGGACGCGCCGCGTGTCGAACTCGATATCGACCGCGAGAAGGCCTATGCGTTCGGCGTGCCGTTCGCGCGGATTTCGGATGTGCTCGGCAGCACGTTCGGCTCGTACTATGTGGACGATTTCCCGGCGGGCGGACGCATGCATCGCGTGCTGGTCGCCGCCGACGCATCGACCCGGATGACCGACGCCGATCTGCTCCAGCTATCCGTGCCGAACGACTCGGGTGCGATGGTGCCGTTATCGTCGTTTGCGACGCGTCGCTGGACGGTCGGGCCGGTTGCGCTGAACCGCTACAACGGCTATCCGTCGCTCGATATCGACGGCCGTGCGGCGCCCGGCTACAGCTCGGGCGCGGCGATGGCGGCAATGGAGCGGCTCGCGGCGACGCTGCCGGTCGGCGTCGCATATGACTGGGTCGACGCGGCGCGCGAGGAAACCGACGCCGCGCGTCAGACGCCGCTGCTGATCGGGTTGTCGCTGCTCGCGGTGTTCATGGCGCTCGCCGCGCTGTACGAAAGCTGGACGATTCCGCTCGCGGTGCTGATGGTGGTGCCGCTCGGCGTGATCGGCGCGATCGCAGCCGTGCTGATGCGCGGCATGCCGAACGACGTCTACTTCAAGGTGGGCATGATCACGGTGATCGGCCTGGCGGCGAAGAATGCGATCCTGATCGTGCAGTTCGCACGCGATCTCAACACGCGTGGCGTGCCGCTCACGCGAGCAGTCATCGAGGCTGCCGGCGCGCGTTTTCGCCCGATCGTGATGACGTCCGCAGCGTTTCTGCTGGGCGTGGTGCCGCTCGTCGTTTCGAGCGGCGGTGGCGCGGAAAGCCGGCGCTCGATCGGGACAGGTGTATTCGGTGGCGTGGTGACGGCAACCCTGCTCGGTCTGGTATTCGCGCCCGTTGCGTTTCATGCGGTTGCTTCGCTGACGCAGGCACGGCCCGGTGCGATTCGACGCGCGCGCCGGATGTCGCGCGGACGCAGGCGGCAACAGGCGACGACTGTTCGCGATCCGGAATCGACATAGCCCACTGGACGTCCCGGCTACGTATTCATTTATAGTCTGCCATTGCAGCGCCTTTTCCAGTGAGATCCGTTGAACGCTCACCATGACCACGCTGGATATCGGGGCGCATCGATGAAACGACAGTCGCGCCGATCGCGCGTCAAAAATGAAAACAACCACCGAAGAACTGCTGGCGTTTGTCACGGTGATCGATGCCGGCTCGATCACCGCAGCTGCGGAGACATTGCAGCAGACCGTCTCGGGCGTCAGCCGTGCTCTAACGCGTCTGGAAAAGAAACTCGACGCGACGCTGATTCATCGCACCACGCGCCGCCTTCAGCTCACCGACGAAGGCGAACTGTTCCTCCTGCGGGCGCGCGCGATTCTTGCTGCGATGGAAGACGCGGAAGAGCTGATCGCGCGCCAGCGTCAGCGGCCTGCCGGCCGTCTGCGTGTCGACGCCGCGTCGCCGTTCATGCTCCATTGCATCGTGCCGCACATGATGGAGTTCGCCACGCAGTACCCGGAGATATCCCTTGAGCTAAGCAGCAACGAGCGGATCGTCGATCTGCTGGAGCAGCGCGTCGATATCGCGATCCGCATCGGCGCGTTGCAGGATTCGACGCTGCATGCGCGTTCGCTGGGCAGCAGCCGTCTGCGTGTGATGGCAAGTCCCGCCTACCTCGCCCAATTCGGCGAGCCTCGCACGGTTCAGGAACTGGCGGGTCACAGGCTGATCGGTTTTACCGCGCCCGAAAGCCTGAATGACTGGCCGCTCAGGGAAGAAGGACGCAGCTTCATCAAGATCGTGCCGGCCATCGAAGCGTCGAGCGGTGAAACGATCCGGCAACTGGCCGCGGCGGGCGGCGGCATTGCGTGCCTTGCCGAATTCATGACGGGCGCGGACGTTCGCGAAGGCAGGCTGCAGACGATACTCGACGATGCGCTCGTCGATGTACGTCAACCCGTCAGTGCGGTGTTCTATCAGAGCGCCGCGATGTCTGGACGAACGCGGGCGTTTCTCGACTTTCTCGCGACACGACTGGTGTTGTGAGGTCAACGTCGGCCCGATACAGGCTTGTCCTGCGCATAGCGCGCACGTAATACGGTCATCAACAGCGATAGCGCAGGATTCGTCGCATCGGGCAGGCTCGCAAGCGCCACGTCGATCCGAAGATCTGCCTGCTCTTTCAGTTCGCAATACACGACGCCCTCACGCGCCATCGACTTCAGCGATGCCGGAATCAGTGCGATGCCCTGACCGGCCGCGATCAGGCTGAGCATCACGTGATGATCGGCCGGCTCAGGCGCGCGTGGCGGATTGAATTTCCACGCCTTGAACAGTTTCTCGTAGTGATCGAACCATGCGGGATTCACGCGACGTTGTGGCCAGAACAGCGTGTCGCCGGCGAGTTCGAACAGCGAGATGCGCTTCCTCCTGCCAAGCGCATGATCGCGCGGTAGCGCAGCCACGAGTGGGTCGACGAAAAGACGTTGCACGTTCAGATCCGCCACTTCGGAGGGCAGGCCGATCAGCGCGGCGTCCAGCGCACCGCGACGCAGATCCGCGACTGACTGCTGGGAATACTGACGCTTCTGCGTGAGTTGAAGCGCGGGCTCGCGGGTCTTCAGCGCGCCTTCGAGCCAGGTGAACAGCGCGGGGTCGAGCACCGTAGTGATGCCCAGCCTGAGTTCGAGACGTTGCGCTGCGCGCTGCCGCACGCGCGTGAACATCGCTTCGGCATCGTTCAGCAGCTTGCGTGCTTCTTTCAGTAGATGCGCGCCGGTAGCCGTCAACACCACGCCGCTGCGGTCGCGCTCGAAGAGCCGCGCGCCGACCGTTTCCTCCAGCGCCTGAATCTGCCGTGTCAGCGGCGGCTGCGTAATCGAAAGACGCTCCGCTGCACGGCGAAAGCTCAATTCTTCCGCGACGGCGACGAAGTACTGCAACTGCCAGAGTTCAACGCGTGTCTGCATTCATGGAATCCGTTTGTCGTTCTGATACGCAAAAGGTATCACGTCGAAGGCATTGGCGCAGAAAAACCCGGATCGATATCTTTGTCTTCAACGGGCCCGTAATAACACGCGGTCCAGCTCCCAGAGGACACCATGAACCACGCACCCACCACGATGACCGTCGGCCGCGAATATCTCGCGATGATTGAAAACACGCCGCAGCCGTCGATCGTCGAGGCGCTCAAGGACATCGCGCCCGATCTGGCAAACCTGACGATCAGCTTCGCGTACGGCGAGATCTATTCGCGCCCCGGTCTCGATCTGCGTCAACGCCAGTTCGCCACGATTGCGGCGCTCGCTTCGATGGGTGGCGCGGAGCCGCAACTGAAATTCCACATTGCAGGCGCGCTGAACGCAGGCGGTTCGCCAGAAGAGGTCGTCGAGTTGATGACGCATCTTGTCGTCTATGCCGGCTTTCCTGCGGCGCTCAACGGTGTGTTTGCGGCGAAGGCTGTCTTCGACGAAAAGGGCGTTTCCGTCAACGCTGAACGGGTCGACGCGCGCGGTTCGCGTTATGACGAAGGCCTCGCGAGCCTGCGCGCAATCGACGGCGCTGCGGGTGAGCGTGTCGTCGATTCGCTTCGGGATATCGCGCCGGATCTCGCGCGCTTCATCATCGAGTTCGGATTCGGCGATATCTATACGCGGCCAGGTCTCGATCTTCTGTCGCGCGAACTCGCGACAGTTGCTGCGCTGGCGGCCATCGGCTCCGCCACGCCACAACTGAAGGTTCACATGCACGGTCTGCTCAACGTCGGCGGGACGCGCGAGCAGCTCGTCGAAGTGATCACGCAGATCGCTGTGTACGCCGGATTCCCGCGCGCGATCAATGCCGCGCTGGCAGCGAAAGAGGTGCTCGCCGATCGCGCCCATGCGCATCAAGCGAGTGAAAGCCTGGTAAAAAGTTAAGAGAGACGCCGCGCAGACCCATTCCCGGCCTGCGCGAGCCACTGGAACAATCTCACCAGGCGAAACACAAAAAGCCAATCTGGCGGCCGATAGAGGGATTCAATTTGCATCATTCGCGGTTGCGTCCTGTAATGACTCCTCTACCTGTCGTTTCCATCTTCCGTCCCTGTTCTGGAGAGCGCACTATCATGGCCCAACCCAACGTCGACGAAGTTGTACACGCAATCGCCGAAGAGACCAGCACGCCGGCCGAAACCGTCTCGAAGATGTACGCCGATACATGGGCGCAATACAACGACGGCGCACGAATTCACGATTTCCTGCCGGTGCTCGTCGCGAGGCGTGTACGCGAAAATCTGCGCCACCCGTCTGACGGAAAGCACTAGACAGTCAGGATAATCCGCACCAGATCGCCACGAAACGCCACGTTTTATCGGGTGTTGTCACGCAGTCGGCGCGGCGGAATCCGGTTGTTTTCTCCACATACTGAACAGATCGCCCGTCCGCAGCTGGACCTGGGCGCGTGCAGCCACGGCGGTCGACGCACCTGATGCGGCCGCCGTAGCGACGCAACAGTCACTGCACGCCGGGCACGGCGCTGGCGTTACTGGCCATATTGCTGGCCGCGCCCTGTTTCGCGAGACGCTCGGCTTTCATATGCTCGACTGTGGACGCAAAAGCCGGGCTGACATCGGGATACGAGGCGTCGGTCACGAACGCCAGACCATTCTGTTGCGCTTCGATCAACTCCTGATAAACCTCCGCGCGAGTCTTACCTTCGGCAAATGCGCTCGATGATGCGAGCAGTGCGAGCGAGAGGGACATCATGGCAAGCTTTTTCATGTTCAACTCCTGAGTGTGTTGTGCGGGATGCAACCGGATTAACACGCGCCGATCGTCGGAAATTCCCGAAAAAACGCTGAAAATCCGCTCGAAATGAAAAAAATAAAAATCTGCAGAGGAGGTCGAGCTGATCTGAAATAAACACGGCGGACTTCGTGTTAACACACCTGGCCACAGCATTTTTGAAGTGCAGCGCTGCGAAAAGAATCGGCTTTCGATGGAATAAAACGAGACCAGGGTGTGTTGGCGTGTTGATGGCTCCCGCCTCCTGTAGAAGCTCGTATGCACTCCGTTCCACACTCTCCCGATGTTGTTTCCGAAGCCGAAATTCAGGCGTTCGTCGACGGCCTGCTCGCGCCCGATCGCGCCGCGCGCATCCAGCGCTATTTGCACGAACGGCCCGACGAAGCGCGCCGCGTCGCGTTTTACGGCACACTCAACTGGCGGATGCATTCGAGCTTTCAGGAGGCTGACGATTCCGGTCGTTCGCCGCTTTCGTTGCGCGCGCTACACGTGGCGTCGCTGGCTGGCTGGTGGCGGCAGCGGGTGCGCAGAATGGCGGTGATCGCGCTGCTTCTGGTTGCGGCAGCAGCAGGGGCACTCTGTGCGTTGCGCGTGCCGCGCGCGGCGCTCGAAGCGACGGCAGTGATGGCGCTCGAACAGGCGATCGCGTCGCATACGCCGGCAGATGAGCCGCGCGACGCGTTGTTACTTGCCGCTGCGCCGGATCTTTCCCGCGTCGGGTTCCGCGCCATCGCCGTCGCGACGCTGCCCGTCGGGCCGTTCGCGCAGGCGCGCGGTTTCGTCTATTGCAACGCAGCGGGCGAGCGGGCCGTGCTGCTGTCGGTGCGGGATCTGACAGCGTCCGCGCAGCCGCAATGGCAGGCGCGGCGGGTCGGCGAGAGCCGCGTGCTGGACTGGAGCACGGGTCACATGCGGTACGTGCTCGCGGGCCGCGCCAACGCGCGTGGCCTGATGCGGGCGGCTGACCTGCTGGCCGCGCGATGACGCGCGCACCCCGCTCGAAAGAAAAAAGTGCGGCATGAGGGAATAAAGCGCTGCACACGCTGTTCACCCTATGACTGGGCATGTTGCGTTTGCGCGTGCAGCGCCGGCGCCGAAAGGAAAAGGAAGGGCGATGAGCGTCCGTGATGGTTTGATAGATCAGGTGCCGCGGCTGCGTCGTTACGCACGTGCGCTGATCAACAATCGCGAGCTGGCCGACGATCTGGTGCAGGACACGCTGGAGCGTGCGCTGCGTAATGCCGGCCAGTTCCGCCCCGACTCGGATCTGCGTGCGTGGCTCTTTACGATCATGCACAACGTATTCGTCAACCAGATTCGCAAGGCAGGCTCGCGCGCGGTCCACGTCCCGGTCGACGACAACGCCGTGCCGGAAAGCGAATTCGCTATCGCCGGCAATCAGTCCCAGTCGCTGGAAGTGCGCGATCTCGACTTTGCGTTGCAGCGTCTGCCCGACGAGCAGCGCGAAGTCGTGCTGCTCGTCGGGCTCGAAGAAATGAGCTATGCCGATGTCGCGTTGGCCCTCGGCGTGCCGATCGGCACCGTGATGTCACGACTGTCTCGGGGACGCGAGCGGCTGCGTGCGCTGATGTCGGGCAAGCAGCCGGGCGCGAAATTGAAGGTGGTGCGATGAACGAACAACCGCAGATCAGCGAGGAAGAACTGCACAGCTACGTCGACGGATCGCTGGCCGCGCATCGACGCGAGGAAATCGACCGGCTGCTGGAAACGAACGACGAACTGGCGGCGCGCGTCAGCGACTATTTTTCGCTGAATAACATGTTCCATGAACGCTACGACCGCGTGCTTAACGAGCCGGTGCCGGCGAGATTGCGTCCTTCAGTGAAGCGAAGCTGGCACGACGCACTGAACTGGCCGCAGTTCGCCGCCATGGCCGCAACGCTGGTATTGGGTGTGGGCATTGGCGTGGGCACCAATATGGGCCGGCAGGCCGCCACAGTGGCGTCAGGCGGCGCGGGCGATGCACTTGAACACCGGGTCAGCGCGGACGGTGCGGAATTGTTCGCGCGGCAGTCCGCAATCGCGCACGTGATGTACGCACCGGAAGTGATGCGGCCGGTGGAAGTGGGCGTCGATCGTGAACAGGAGCTGGTGACATGGGTATCGAACCGGATGGGCACGAACGTGCGCCCGCCGATTCTCACGCGCACCGGTTTTGAGTTGATGGGTGGACGGCTGCTGCCGGGCAGCGACGGGCCGGTCGCGCAGTTCATGTATCACGATGCAAAGGGCGAGCGCATCACGTTGTGTATTTCGCACCGCAAGGTGAGTGCGGATACAACGGCGTTCAAGCTCTACCAGGACGGACCCGTGAACGTGTTTTACTGGGTCGACGGCGACTTCGGCTATGCAGTGTCGGGCGGGATCGATCGCAAGGCGCTGCTCGAACTGTCGCACGATGTGTATGCGCAATTGACTGCGAACGGGACGGCGCCTTCCAGTGTTTCTGCGCCGAAGAGCACGGACTGATCCGTGCGACGCGTTATGTGAACCGCGTGCGCTTTAAGAAGGCGTCTAAACTTCGGACGCGGTAGCTGTTAGCGAAGCGATGAAGTCGAAAAACGCCCGCACTTTTGCGGGCGCATACTGACGCGACGGATAGATCGCATACAACGGGTACACCTCGTCGGCCCAGTCGGGAAACAGGTCGACGAGCTTGCCGCTCGCGATCAACTGCTCCGCGCCGAGCGCAAAAATCTGCGCGATGCCGTATCCCGCAAGGCACACACTATGCAACGTGCCGCCATCGTTCATCGTGAGACGCCCTCGCGCTTCGATGACGACCTTCTTCTTGCCGCGATGAAATTCCCACGGAAAGGGCCGCCCGGTTTCGGGCTCGCGAAACTTGATGCAGACGTGCGGCTCGCGTTCAAGATCCGTGGGCGCGAGCGGACGGCCGTGCCGCTTGATATACGTCGGCGATGCGACTGTGACCACACGCGTGTCCAGCAGCTTGCGGGCAATCAGCGTCGACGCACGGGGTTCGCCGAAACGCACCGCGAGATCGAAGCCATCCGCAACCATGTCGCCCAGCTGATCGCGCGTCACGAGGTCGATGTGCAGATCCGGATAACGCTCCATGAAAGTGCC
Organism: Paraburkholderia sp. GAS334; assembly: GCF_050436625.1. NCBI lineage: Bacteria > Pseudomonadati > Pseudomonadota > Betaproteobacteria > Burkholderiales > Burkholderiaceae > Paraburkholderia > Paraburkholderia sp. GAS334. The sequence goes on from NZ_JBNDMO010000001.1 coordinate 520,004, forward strand.
GAGACGTGGCCCAAGAAAGAGCCGCGAAAAAAACGGATCGACGTTGATGCGCAAACGTCCACGTACGGCCGTAGCACCAAGTGCAGCCGAAGCCGCTGCTTCTTCAAGACCCGACAGCAACGGCAGGATCTGCGCGTAGAAACGCCGTCCTTCGTCGGTGAGCGTGACCGAGCGCGTCGTACGATCGAAGAGACGGATACCCAGCCGCGCTTCGAGCCGGGCAACCGAGCGGCTCACGCCAGATTGCGACATATCGAGCGCCTCGGCCGCCGCCGCAAAACTGCCGCTGTCGACGATCGCTGTCAACACGCCCATTCCGTTCAACACCCGCTCGTCGAAAGCCATTCGCCGTTTCCCGTTGTCGCTGCGCTGGTCGCCATGCTATCGCGAAACGCGATGGCCGGCGCATGGGCAGATAAAGTGCGTCGAGCGAGGAATAGCGGCGTCAGTGTGGTGTTTGCGTCAGTAACACACCCCAACGTTCCGGGCAGAGGAGATACCGTTCATGCATTCCCCATTACATCGTCGCGCGCGTTCGATATCGGGCACCGCGCTCGCGTCCGCGTTCGCGCTGGCGTTATCCAGTGTGCTGATATCGCCGGCGTTCGCTGCCGGACCCAAGGCTGGCGTCACTGAGGAATCGTCGTTCATGTCGGAGAACGATGAAGCGATGACGAAGATGATGAACGACATGTCGATCAAACCGACCGGCAATGTCGACGAGGATTTTGTCGCGATGATGATTCCCCACCATCAGGGCGCGATCGATATGGCGCAGGCGGAATTGCGTCACGGGCACAACGAGCAGTTGCGCCGCATTGCGCAGGAGATCGTCGTCGAGCAGCAGCAGGAGATTGTCGCGATGCGTGTCGCGCTCAACCAGCCGTTGCCGCCTTCGGCGCCTGCACCCGATCAGCAGCAGGCGCCGCATGCCGCATCCACACCCGCGCATTCGATGTCCGGCCACAGCATGGGCGCGATGAGTCACATGCACGGCGATACGCGAATGAACCCATCCATGAACATGTCTACGGAACCCTGATGAAACACACCTCCTTATTCGCGACGATGCTCACGGCCGCGGCGATGGCTGCCGCGCAGTTTGCATGGGCCGGCCAGGCGCCTGGCGCACTCGCTGATGCCGATGTGCCGGTGAGCCACCACGATCGCGTCTACGCGGCCGAGCAGTTCTCCAATACGGTTTCCATCACCGATCCTGTCGACAACACACTGGTCGGCGTGATTCGTCTGGGCGATCCGTCGCCGGGTAACTTCAGCCCGTTGTATCACGGGCAGGTGCTTGTGCACGGCATGGGTTTTTCGCCGGACCATCGCACGCTTGCAGTCGTGTCGATCGGTTCGAATTCGGTGACGTTCATCGACACGCAGACGAATGCCGTGAAGCACACAACGTATGTCGGTCGCTCACCGCACGAAGCGTTCTTCACGCCTGATGGCAGTGAAGTGTGGGTGACCGTGCGCGGTGAAAATTACGTCTCGGTACTTGACGCCAGAACGTATGAAGAGAAGACGCGCATCACGGTGCCCGCCGGTCCTGGCATGCAGATCTTCTCGCCGGATGGCAAATACGGCTATGTGTGTTCGTCGTTCAATCCTGAGCTCGATGTGATCTCGGTGGCGGACCATCAGATCGTCGGCAAGGTGCAGCAAGCGAGTCCGTTCTGTCCGAACATCGCCGCGACGCCGGACGGCAAGCAGGTGTGGTTCACACTCAAGGACGTCGGCAAGACGCAGGTATTCGACGCGCGTCCGCCGTTCGCGTTGCTGAAGACCATCGATACCGGTCCGATCACGAATCACGTGAACTTCGCGCACGACGCTAAAGGGACGTTCGCCTATATCACTGTAGGTGGCCTGAACGTGGTGAAGGTGTTCCGCACTGACGATTACACTCAGGTTGCGACGATCCCGGTCGGCAATCTGCCGCACGGTATCTGGCCTTCGGGCGATGGCACCCGGATCTACGTTGGCCTCGAAAACGCCGATGCGTTGACCGCGATCGATACGCGGACCAACAAGGTCGTCGCGACGGTGCCGATTGGACAGGCGCCGCAGGCGATCGCTTATGTGCCGAATGCGGTGCCCGACGGTGATGGCACGCAAAATACGCAGCCACTCGGCGTAGCGGGGCAGGCCGCACATCTGACGCTCGTGCCGGCAGGCGCAAACAAGGCCGGCAATGACACGATTGCGCCCACAAGCGTTGCGCTCTTCGATCAGGGTCTGCTGCAGGTATTGCAGGCGTCGGTTACGGGTCTGCAGCCGAAGCAGCCGTATGTGCTCGGCCTTGCCGACGCACCGGACGGCAGCGGCAATATCGATGCGCTCGCATCGTTCATGACGAACCCTGCGGGCTCGGCGATCGTCAACGCGATTGGACAGATCCGTCAGGTGGTCACGACGAATGGCTCAACGACGACTGACAGGCGTCGCTATCTGGTGATCGCGCCTTCGATGGCCGGCAAACCTGGCGCGCCGGTTCAGGTGCAGGGGTTGTAACAGTCGCCGCCTGAGAACGCGCGACACCGCGCCGAACGCGATGCCAAGACCGATGCTCATCTGGGCAGCAGCGCTCCACAGCGTGCTGGCTGCGTTCATCTGCGGTGGCGGCACATCGGCATAGGCCAGCGTCGCGAGCAGCGAAAACTGCATCGAGCGCCCGACGCCATAGATAAAGATGACGATCAGCACCAGCGCAAGCGGTGACGCGGGTGTGAGCAATCCAATGCCGATGATTCCGAGCGAGCGTTATCTGTCTTTTTCGACCGCAGCGTATTGCTTGTCGAGCTGGTCATAGAGCGGTTTGTTGACGAGTCGCTGACGTTCGTTGAACGGGACCACGAGCGAAGGATCTTCATCGAGGCGTCCGTTCTGTTTCAGTGAACCGAGCGCACGTTGCATGCCGAGCACCGCGCCCTGGAGCGCCGCGTTTGCGTACAGGACGATGCCGTAGCCGAGCTTGCCGAGCACATCGCGCGACTGCACGGGCGTCTTGCCGCCGATCACGATGTTGACGAGCTGCGGCGTCGTTGCAAAGAGACCCGGCAGACGCTCGATATCGGCGAGCGACTCGGTGGCTTCGATAAAGAGGATGTCCGCGCCGGCTTCGACAAAACGATGGCCGCGCTCGATCGCCGCTTCGATGCCTTCCACGGCGGCTGCATCGGTGCGCGCGATGATCTGCAGGTTGCCGTCTTCGCGCGCGTCGACTGCTGCGTGGATCTTGCCGACCATCTCGCCCGTGGAGACGACTTCCTTGCCTGCGAAGTGACCGCATTTCTTCGGCATCACCTGGTCTTCGAACTGGATCGCGTCCGCGCCGCTGCGCTCCAGCACGCGCACTGTGTGGCGGACGTTCAGCGCATTGCCGAAACCGGTATCGGCGTCGACGATCAGCGGCAGCTCGACCGCGTCGCGCACCCGCGCGGTGTGTTCGGCGATTTCGTTCAGGCCGATAAAGCCCAGATCGGGCAACCCGAGCGACATGTTCGTGACGCCCGCGCCGGTGAGGTAAAGCGCCTCGAAGCCGGCATCCTCGATGATGCGCGCGCTCATCGCATTGAACGCGCCCGGCACGAGCAGGCCCCGGCGTTCATTCACACTGCGTCGGAATGCAGCGCGGCGGCTGACAGATGATGTTGGCATGATGGTGAGTCCGGTTGAAGTTCGGTGATTCAGCCCGCGCCGCAGAATCTGTGCCAGTTGGCCGCAATCCGGGGTGGCTGCAACGATCCACCGGATTATGAACCACCCGCCCGTTGCCTGCGTGCTACAGCGCAGCGCTATCGATACGAAGGTCCGACATTCGCCCATAGAGGGAACACGCATGTTGGGAACCCGGTCTACGGGTTTACCGATGGGACCGGTACACCCGATAATGCTCCGTCATCCAGCACGACCGGTTGCTCCACGGATGATGCCGGCCTGCCTTTCCTGATGGTCGTACCTCGCGCTGTGCCCTGTGTTGCGCCCTTTGTTGTGCATTCAACTACCTCTGCGCCGTGCTGAAGACCTCGCGTTTTTTCGATCTGTTGCGCATACCCGGCTTCAAGCCGCTTGCGGGCGCAACCCTGATGCTCGGCGTGGCGATGTCGTTTACTGCCCCGTATCTGTCGCTGTTCGGTGTCGAACGCGCAGGCATGACGCCGTTCCGCCTCGGGCTTTTCATGACGCTGATCGCGGCAAGCGGCGTGCTGGCAAGCACGCTCGCCGGACGCTGGAGCGACGCAAGCGGGCGCCACCGGCCGCTCCTGCTGGCCTCGCTTGCGGCGGCGACGCTCGGCTACTTGTGTCTGTGCGTGGTCCGCGATTACCGGCTGCTGCTGGTTGTGGGTATCGTGTTCATCGGCGCGGGCAGCTCGGCGATTTCGCTGGTGTTCTCGTTCAGCCGCGCCGCGTTGCCCGTGCCCAACGAAGCAGAACGTGCGTTCGCCAGCGCCTCACTGCGCACGATTCTGTCGGGCGCGTGGGTTTTCGGGCCGGCGGTGGGCGCGCTCGTGCTGGCGGGCACCGGTTTTTACGGGCTTTTTCTGTTCGCCGCCGCCAGCTTCGCGGCGTGCGCGGCGATCGTCTCACGCACGCAGGAGCCCACCGGTCATCTGGGCGACCACACGGTGGAGGACACCGCGTCTGAGCCGTCATCGTCGATCACGGTGCCGCCGCTGAAATCGCCTTCCGAAGACGCCCATGAGGAGGGCATCGCGGCGGCCTCGCCAAACGACATCTGGCGCGCAGTCGTGGCGCTGACGCTGATCGGTCTCGCCGCGAATGCAACCATGATCGTGCTGCCGCTGTACATCGTGCACGGATTGAACGGCTCGCGCATCGACGTATCGATCATGCTCGGGCTCGGCGCATTGAGCGAAATTCCGATGATGCTCGCGCTTGGCGCACGGTCGTCCACATTGCACAAACCGAACTGGCTGGCCGCATGTGCGGCGGTGCATGCGGTGTATTTCGTCGGGATGTCGCTTGCCGGCAACGTGAGCGTGCTGATTCCGATGCAGCTGCTCAACGCGTTCGTCGTCGCGGTTACGTCGTGCCTTGGCATGACTTATGTGCAGGATCTGATGCCGGCGTCGCCGGGCAGGGCGACCGCGCTGTTCTTTAATGCGGCGAGGCTCGGGTCGATTCTGTCGGGCGTGCTGTCCGGGTTGCTCGTCGAAGCGTTCGGTTATCGCGGTACGTTCGTGTTTTGCGGCCTGCTGGCGCTAGGCGCGCTGGTGCTGTTTGCTGTTCCGGGGTGGCGATATCCGTTGATGGCGCGCGCGATCCGGCGATATATCGAGCTAAAACTCGCTGGACGGCGCGCGCCGGGGCGATAGTGGCGCATCTTCTGAACGCCGCGCCGCGCCTTGATTTACAATTGCGACACCGGGGTCATCCGGATCGCCATTGCCGACCGGATTTTTCTGACATGTTGACTGGCCCGACATCGTTTCGGAACCGGTTTTTGCCGGGAGTGCCGCGTGAAGCGAATTCACCGGGGCCGCGTCAACACCAATAAAAGGCTTCGCTGGCAATTGCGAGGCCTTTGTCTTTTCAGCGCACGCATTTTCCGCAAGGAGGGCGGTGCATCATGATGGAGCGGGAGGAACAGCGGATGTTCGACGCCGACGGAGAAGCGCGCGATCGATTGATCGTGTGGATACGCCGCCGCATGGATGAGTACGGCATCACAATGGCGGATCTGGCGGCAGCCATTGAAGCCGACGCGGCTGCAATAAAGGCGCCGATGTATCGCGATGCGTATGGGAATACCTGGGACGGTGAGGGCGACAGGCCGGAGTGGCTGACGCGCGCCATTCACGCCGGGCAGAATATCGATCATTTCAGGTGCTGAATTAAAGCGCTGCGGGCACTCGTTTTACGGAGAGACATGATGGTCACGGTCGCGCCTTCGCCCACTTTCAGTGCAGAAGAATGGGCTACACGCTGTGATCTTGCAGCACTCTATCGTTTGATTGCCCATTTCCGCATGACGGACCTCATCGATACGCATATCACTGCGCGCGTGCCCGGTCCTGAACATCATTTTCTGATTAACCGCTACGGCGTGCTGTTCGATGAAATGCGCGCTTCCGATCTGGTGAAGATCGATGGCGACGGGCGGGTGGTGGACGCGGTTAGCGCCGCGCGTGATCCGGCTTTGTATCGTGTGAATGCGGCGGGGTTTACGATTCATTCGGCGGTGCATGCTGCGCGGCCCGATCTGCATTTTGTTATTCATACGCATACTGCGGCTGGGTCGGCTGTGGCTGCGCAGAAGCAGGGGTTGCTGCCCATCAGTCAGCATGCGCTCAAGTTTTATGGGTGCCTCGCGTATCACGATTATGAAGGGATCGCGCTGGATCTCGCTGAGCGCGAGCGGCTTGTTGCTGATCTGGGTTCTTTTAATGCCATGGTTTTGAGGAACCATGGGTTGCTTGTGGGTGGTCGGTCTGCTGCTCTGGCTTTTCAGGAGATTCACTTTCTTGAGCGGGCTTGTCAGATTCAGGTTCAGGCGCTCGCTGGAGGCGCTGAGTTGCTGGTTCCTTCTGAATCTGTTTGCAGGCTGACCGCTGGGCAGTTTCAGCGCGATGATTCTGATGGGATCGCGGAGCTTGCCTGGCAGGCGGCTTTGAGGCTTGTTGCTGGGGGGGGTGGTTGATTATCGGAGTTAGGTCGGGTTTTTTTTGGCCTTTCCTTGTTGTGTTTTTGGTTTATTAGCGTCGCCCCTGTGCGGGGCGGCACCTACTTTTCTTTGTCCCACGGGACTTCCTTCGGGGCGTCTTGCCAAAGAAAAGTAGGCAAAGGAAAGGCGCTTCGATACGCCCGATTTTCAAACGCGTCTGAGTTGCGGGGAATGGCCACCCGTAGGTGTCGCCCTCATCGCTTCCCTTCCCTTGGTCCCCGCGCGATCCCGTCCCTCGCACTCTCCACGCCCGTGACAAGGCAGTCATTCACCCGACTTCGCACTGCGTGCGTCGCCGTGCGTCCGTACTTGCAAAAAAAAGCCCGCTCGCGGCGGGCTAAAGGTTACGTTGGAGTTATGCGAAATCTTTCGCAGGGGCATCTTGATGCGGTCATGTGAAACTTTCGTGAAAACCTCTCGTGAAACGCTCGCTGTTGCGCGTCGCGCCCCACGCCTCATCCCTCACAGATCGAAGAACACCGTCTCGTTCTCGCCCTGCATATGAATGTCAAAGCGATATACCGGGTTGCCCACCGCCGTTTCCCGGCGTGCAATCAACGTGTGGCGGCGGTCCGCCGGGACCGATGACAGCACCGGATCCTTTTTGTTTGCTTCCGCTTCGTCCTCGAAATAGAGGCGCGTGAACGTGTGTAGCAGCATCCCGCGCATCAGCACAATCACGTTCACGTGCGGTGCGTCGCTCCCGTCGGGCGTTCCTGGCTTGACCGTCTGCACGATGAACCGCTTTTCCGGGTCCGTTCCCGTGCCGACCCGCGCAAAGCCGCGGAAGCCCGAGCTTTTGATGTCCGCGTGCGATTTCGGGTAGTTTCCGTCAGCGTCCACCTGCGACATCTCGATCATCGCGTCGCCTATCACCTTGCCGTCGCCGTCAAAGACCTGGCCCACGATCGTGATGTGCTCGCCCGGTGTCTCGTGGTCCACAAGGGTCGTCGTGAAGAGGCTCTTCAGATCGAAGTTGTATTGCTCAGGACACAGTCCGTAGGCGAAGTACGGGCCGACCGTCTGCGAAGGCGTTTGTTTGAGGGTCATGATCAACGCTCCATCGGGGTTTCGTCGCGGCCGCGCAGCACGATGTCGAACTCGTAGCCAAGCGCAAAGCCCTCTTCAGTCGTGTCCAGCGAGAAGCGCGAAATCAGCCGCTCACGAGCCTGCTCAGGTGTGCCCTGGAAGATCGGATCGAAAGCAAGCAACGGGTCGCCAGGAAAATACATCTGCGTCACAAGGCGCGAGCCGAAGTGGTCGCCGAAGAGCGAAAAGTGAATGTGATTGGGACGCCATGCGTTCGGATGGTTGCCCCACGGATAAGCACCAGGCTTGATCGTCATGAAACGGTAGCGGCCATCGTCGTCCGTCAGGCAGCGGCCCGCGCCCAGGAAGTTCGGGTCGAGCGGCGCGTCATGCTGGTCCGTCTTGTGGACGTAGCGCCCCGCGGCGTTCGCCTGCCACACTTCGACCAGCGTATTGCGCACCGGCCGGCCACCTTCGTCGAGCACGCGGCCCGTCACGATGATGCGCTCGCCAAGCGGCGCGCCATTTCGTGCGGCGTTGCGCGTGAGGTCGTTGTCGAGCGCGCCAAGGTCTTCGGCGCCATACACCGGTACGTACTGGTCGCGCAGCCGCTCCTTCAGCGGAATCAGCGGGCGGGTCGGCCCGCGTTTCACGGAAGAACCATATCCGGGGTAGACATACGCCGGATGGGACGCGAAGTCGCGCGGCGCGAGAAGAAGAGAATCGTCCATCGGCTGTCTCCTGATGTTGATTTGATTGCTGGGTGTGTTGCGACTTTATCTAACCTGAGAGGTTATGCAAAATGACGTTTTCTTGTCTTTCGTATAACCTGTCGTTATGCAACGCAGTCTCGCGGATAGCCGCGTCAAATTCCGTCATCTCCAGTGCTTCCTTGCCGTCGCGCAGTTCGGCGGCGTGCAGAAGGCCGCGGAAAGCCTGTCGATCACGCAGCCGGCCGTCTCGAAGACGGTCGCCGAGCTCGAGTCGATTCTCGGCGTGCGGCTGTTCGAGCGCGGCCGGCATGGCGCGGTGCCCACGCGTGAAGGGCAGCTGTTCATGCCGCACGCGAGCGCCTGCGTCAGCGCGCTGCGGCAGGGCGTCGATCTGCTGGCGCGCGAAGAGGGCGCCGCGGCCGCCACGCTCGACGTCGGCATTCTGCCGACGGTCGCGAACGCGCTCGTCCCACCCGTTCTGAAACGTTTCGCGACGCAGTGGCCCCAGGTCGTCGTGCGGCTCATGACGGCGTCGAATACGGAGCTGCTCGCGCGGCTCAAGGCGGGCGCGATCGAATGCGCGATCGGGCGTCTCGCCGATCCGGAGCGGATGGTTGGCCTCAGCTTCGAGCAGCTGTATCGCGAGCCGCTGATCGCCGTCGTGCGCGCCGGGCATCCGCTCGCTACGCGCACCGCACCGCCGGCCGCGCTGCTCGAAGGTTTCCCGGTCGTGCTGCCGCAGTACGGCACGCTGATCCGTCAGTCGGCCGAAAGCCTGCTCGCAGCGTGGGGCGCGCCACCGCTAAAATCGTTTGTGGAGATGCTGTCGGTATCGGTCGGACGCGCGTTGGCTCTCGAGAACGACGCCGTCTGGTTCGTGCCCGTGAGTGCCGTCGAATACGATCTGTCGCGCGGTGAACTGGTACGCCTCGCGTTGCCGTCCGCGGGCACGGAAGAACCCGTCGGGCTGATTCTGCGCACGGATACGCAACCTTCGCCGGTTGCGCGCGCGCTGATCGACGCCGTGCGCGCCGTGACCCGGCAGCGCATCGCGCCAGCCGCCGCGAAACCGGGCACACAGAAACGCCGCAGTTCGGCCCGTTGATTGTGAGGCGGCACGCGAGCAGCGCAACCCTGCGCGCGTGAACCGTCTCTGGTACAGAATGCGGCTTGCGGGAGGTCATGCGGACGGTGTACAAACACGGTTCGAATGGCGGCGAGGCGGTTGCCGGTCGTCGCCGCGTACGGTCAGTCACGCGTTACCGCATCAGTCAAAGGAGAAAGTCATGCCCAGCGATCTGCCCAGTCCGACCGCTGCCGCCAGCGCCATTGCCGATGTCGAGCACAATCCGCTCGGCACGGCCGGTCTCGAGTTCGTGGAGTTCGCCGCGCGCGATCCGCAGGCACTCGGCCGCACGTTCACGCAGCTCGGCTTCAAGGCGATCGCCCGTCACGTCAGCAAGGACGTCACGCTGTTCCGTCAGGGCGAAATGAATTTCCTGCTGAATGCCGAGCCGGATTCGTTCGCGTCGCGCTATGCGGAGGAATACGGCACGGGCGTGTGCGCGATCGGTATTCGTGTGGCCAATGCGCAGCAGGCGTTCGATCGCGCGATTGAATTCGGTGCCTGGGAATTCGAGGGCGAGAATGTCGGCAGAAACGAACTGTGGATTCCCGCGATTCAGGGCATCGGTGATTCACATATCTACTTCGTCGACCGCTGGCGCGGACGCGGTGGGCAACAGGGCGGCCTCGGCGATATCTCGATCTTCGACATCGACTTCCGTCCGATCGACATCGACACGGCGCACGCCGATCTGAGTCACGCGGGCACGGGTCTCGTCGCGGTCGATCATCTGACGCAAACCGTCGGCGCGGGCCGCATGCAGGAGTGGCTCGACTTCTATCGCGGCCTGCTCAATTTTCGCGAGATTCACGAGTTGCACGCGAACTGGCACGTTTCGGCGGATTCGCGCGTGATGGTGTCGCCGTGCGGCGCGATCCGTATTCCGCTCTACGAGGAAGGCACGCCGCGTACGAACCTGATGCACGACTATCTGCCCGATCATCCGGGCGAAGGTGTCCAGCACATCGCGCTCGCGACCAGCGATATTTTCGCGTGTGTCGAAGCGATGATTGCGAATGGTCTGGCCTTCGTCGAGCCACCGCCGCGCTACTACGAGCAGATCGATGCGCGGCTGCCCGGACACGGGCTCGATATCGAGCGGCTGCGGCGCGGCCGCATTCTTGTCGACGGCGAAATCGGGCCTGACGGCGTGCCGTTGCTTTTCTTCCAGACGTTTATCAAACGCAACGCGGGCGAGATTTTCTTCGAGATCGTGCAGCGCCGTGGACATCACGGTTTCGGCGAAGGCAATCTCAAGGCGCTGGCAGAGGCGCGTTAAGCGCGCCTCGCGTCTTCGTCACGCATTTTGAGGGCTATTTCTTCGGCGCCGCTTCCAATGGCGGTTGCGGTACATCCGAACCCGTTGCCATCCACAGCACTTCTGCGTCTTCATCGCTGGTGGACACCGCTGCGTGACCCGTGCGGCTGTCGAAATAGAGGCTGTCGCCGGCGTTCAGGTGAGTCGGTGCGTACAGCTCGGAATAAAGGCAGACGCTGCCGCTGATCACATACAGGAATTCTTCTCCTTCGTGACGACCCCAGTCGTCGAAGGCATCCAGCGTGTGCGCCGAAATGCGGATGCGAAACGGCAGCATCGCCTTGTGCGCGAGATCGGTGGCGAGCAGTTCCATCTGATAGCCGCGATATGCGTGACGTTGACCGGCGTCCTTGCGCGTGAGCGCGCGCCGGCCGCTTGCGCTGACTTTCGGCGTCGAGCCGAACAGTTCGCCCAGATCGATCTTCAGGCCATTCACGATTTTCTGCAGCACGTCGAAAGTCGGCGACATCAGGCCGTTTTCCACTTTCGACAGCGTCGAGCGCGACACGCCGCACAGGCGGCTCGCGTTTTCGAGCGTCAGATCGTGCGCGACCCGTGCGGCACGGACGCGTCGTCCGAGATCCGGAAGGGGCGATTCGGCCGGCTTGATGGTGTGGGTATCCATGGAATGCATGACAGGGAAGCGCGCTCTCCAGCGCAATGTGTTTCCGATCATAACATTGGTGCGGCCGGGCGCCGTTTGCTGGCGTGGGGCATCCAAAATCCATCCAAAAATCTAGCCCTTTCGGAGCGTTGCTTCTGACCATTCCCGTCCCCTCGAGTCCCGATAGAGGGCAGTCATGCTGGCTGAACGATGTCCCGTCAGCGCCTGCGCGAAGTCCGGTCCATATTGATCTGTGTACAGGCGAACCGGCAAAGATCTGATCTCGTGAAAAGATGACGGGGTTTTCCCATCGGAAACTTGAATTTTTGCGAGATCTCGAAATTCTGCGAATGCGGCGCTGAGCGTATTTAGAGAGGGGGAATCCCCGGGCTTTCTTCCGCTATTGGCACGCACGAAATGGATCACACGCTTGCTAATTACACTGTCCCGGCATTGCTTTAACACGTCAGCAACGCTCATGCCAATCGCGTCCAGGCGCAAAGTCATCGGAATGAGCAGCTTGGCTCCGGTCTTCTTCTGTTCGATCCAAAGAAAGCCGTCCTTTGCCTGATCGAAGGTCATAGCCGAGACGTCTTCACGTCTCTGACCGGTGACGAGCGCAAGCAGGATAGCGTTTGCCATCCAGCAATAGCGAGGTTCCTTCCTTATCGGGTCAGCGGGCATTTCCGAAGCGTTCACGACAGAACAGGTACGCGCGCTCTTCGACGTGAACGTATTCGGCGTCCAACGAACCCTGAGGGCCCTATTGCCGACCTTCAGGAAACAGGGTGACGGCCTGGTTGTGAATATCGGCTCGATCCCTGGCCGGGTACCAGCCAGAGAACCGATGCAGCGCGCACACGGCCCAGTGAATCACGGCAACCACCTCAACTTTTCCACTTGTGTCCCTGTAAGAATTTCGGCGCTGGCCCGACTAGGCACGACGTAACCGAACCTAAAGGGACAAACAGCGTGGACGATATCAATTTCGCCTGTACGACATGTGGCCAGTGCTGCCACGATTTGCGCCTGCCGTTGTCAATCGCCGAGGCGATCGATTGGCTGAAACGTGGCGGACAGTTGGAGTTCCTCTGCGAAGCTATTCCGTGGCCGGTCGAGCCTGAACCCAACAATGCGCAGGCAGCGTACAAACGGGCGCGTTCGTCGGCCGCCATGAGCGGAACGTTACCGGTGCGCGTCTCGATCATTCTCACCGCGGCGTTCGCTGGTGCGTGTCCCAATCTGCGCGCCGACATGCTCTGCGGTATTTACGATGAACGCCCGTTGGTCTGCAGAATCTATCCGGCGGAAATCAACCCCTTCGTACCATTGGTGCCGAAAAACAAGGCCTGTCCGCCGGAAGCGTGGCAAACGAAGCCATTACAACAGCAGGGCGTCCTTCTCGATGCGACGACCTGTCAACTCGTCCGGCAGTCGCGTCTCGCCAACCAGTCGGAAGCGCCGTTGCGGATGCGGATTTGCCGTGAGCTCGGACTCGATCATGCCGCGCTGGCGAACGAGGGATTCGTCATTCATACACCGGACCGCGAACCCCTGCTAGCTGCACTGGAGCAGTGCTGCGCGTCACCGCTGCCGGATGACGAATCGGCGCAATGGACGTTCGTTTCCAATCGTCCCACGACTATGGAGACACTCGCGTCTGTCGGTGCGGTTGGTTGTCCCGACCAGTCCACCGCAGATAAAACATTCAGATATCGTGGTTTTTTCCCGTCGTCATTGGGCAACGGTCAAATGTCCGTGGACAAACGTTAGGCCACGAGCTCGAACGCGCGCCGTCAGCAGACCCGAACCGATGTCGTACAACGCGTCGAGTAACGCTCAATGAAGCCCGGGGGCCATGGACATCAGCTATCTGGTGGCGCGAACGTGGCCGAAGTGGAGTGGCCGTTGGCGGACGAGCTTTTGACGTTGTGTGAGGTACGTCGATGGTCTCTAAATGTCCGAACCCGGAAATCGAAGCCGGTCGAGCGGGCCGCTACGACGCATCAGTCTCAAGCTTCCGTAGCCGACCCGTTACCACCGCGATACCTTGAAGTTCGAGCGCAGGAGCATCGTCGCGCAAGCCGCGCGGTTCAAGGCGCCGAAGGGTTCACCCGCTTCAAGCCCACGCGCCGCGGCTGTAGTCAGCGACTCCATCGGAATACCGCCACACTTGTTACTCCCAACGTTCCATTTCCGGTGCAAAACTACCTCAAGGCCTACGACGACCGATGAGCAGCGAATGGAATCGCGCTTCAACCAGGAGGCGCGGGAAGTGGCCCAACTTAGGAGATTGCAAAAGCCATGACTACATCAGCAGAGAACGGACGGAACGGCGGACAGCCTGCCATGCACACACCACCGGTCGTGTCGCCGCAGGCGTGGGAGGCAGCCCGCGAACAGCTGCTCGTGAAGGAAAAGGCCCAGACCCGCGCCCGTGACGCCCTGGCCGCCGAGCGCCGGCGAATGCCGTGGATGGCCGTGGAGACGGCGTATGCGTTCGAGGGGCCTGCGGGCAAGGCCAGCCTGCTCGACCTGTTCGACGGTCGGCGTCAGCTGATCGTCTACCGCGCATTCTTCGAGCCGGGAGTGTTCGGCTGGCCCGACCACGCCTGCCGGGGCTGCTCCATGGTGGCCGACCAGGTCGCCCACGTCGCCCACCTGAACGCCCGTGACACCACCCTCGTCTTCGTCTCGCGTGCGCCTCAGGTGGACATCGCGCGGCTGAAGGCGCGGATGGGCTGGGAGATGCCGTGGTTCACCCTCACGGACAGTTTCGACGCCGACTTCGGCGTGGACGAGTGGCACGGCACGAACGTGTTCTACCGCGACGGCGACCGGGTGTACCGCACCTACTTCATCAACAACCGCGGCGACGAGCAGATGGGGGGCACCTGGAACTACCTCGACATCACGCCGCTGGGCCGGCAGGAGGTCTGGGAGGACTCGCCCGAGGGCTATCCTCAGACCCCGACCTACAAGTGGTGGAACTGGCACGACAGCTACGTCGCAGACGCGGCGCCCGACCAGAAGTGGGTCGAGGTGTCTGACGCCGGAGAGGCGGCGTTCCGGAACCAGGACGCGAGCACGAAGCCATGAGCCAGGCCTGTTCCGGTGGAGCCGACGGGCGGCGATGGTCGGTCTGAGGGGGCACATCAGCACACCTTGTTCGCCTGATTGTATCGCTCCCCGCTCTGTGTCTGACAGAATCCTCGGCGCGACTTTTTCTTCAAGCTGAAGGCGTTCAACACGTTCTTTTTCAGCGCGATTTGAAGCTTGAGGTTGCTTTCGCGAGTGGTCTCTGCCGAGGCGTTTGCTTGCGCCGCATCTGCTTTGGCCAGCTCGGCCCCCTCGTTGGCTTTGGCCGCCTCTGCCTTAGCCAGGGCGGTCTGTCGTTCATTTTCAACGCGCCGTTGATCGGAATAGCAGTCGCGGATTGAGCCTGCGCGTCCCGGCGAACCTGGCTGCACAACGGCGCGTCGCTCATCGCGCGCCGGCGACGGCGTTTGTCGATGAAACGGCGTGGCCAAGCGACAGGTAGCTCAGGTGCAATAGCGATTCGATGGTTGCCCAATCGGCGTCGGTGACGCTGCCGGCTTCTTCACGGGCGTCGCGAAGCAGCATCGCTTGCGCACGCAAGCGCCCGTGTTCGAGTGTCGAGTTCGCGGACACCATGTACAGCGATGCGGCAGCTTCAGCACACGCGCTGGCCAACGCGCCAGGCGGGTAACGCTCACGCTGCCGGTGCACGATCCACCATTCCAGTTCGAGCGTGGCGGTGCGCGAGACATCGAAGTTGCGGTTCCCCGTGTTGCGGATCAGGCTGAAATAGGTTTGCAGCGCCGGCAACGCTTTTTCGTAATCGCTGCGCTCGCTGCCCTCCTTGAAAGTGAATGCGGCTGACGCGCCGTAGTAAGCGCCGACGTACGACCTTAGCCACGGAAAGCGATACTGCGTGCGCAGGGTCTGCGCCAGTTCAAGAAAGAGCGCCACGTGCTGGCGGTCATAGTAAGAGCGCCACATTTTCGTTTCGAGTGTCCCCGTCGCAATGGTATCGAAGCGGCTCAGGTCACGGTGCAATGGCCAGAAGAGATCTGCGGCGGCATAGCCGATCAGCACGACAAGCATGGCCAGGATCGTCCGTCGCCAGCGTCCTGGTCCGGCTGCAAGGATCACGCGGTGCCGCAGGCCGTGGCTGCGGGCGCGACCGGTTGTGTTCATGTCGAATAGTGTCGATGTCGAACGTGCGTTGAACAATTTACGTCGCTACGCGCCCCAGCACCTCGCCCAGTTCGGCGTCTTCAAGCACTGGGGTGATTTCCAGCGCCATCAGATCACTCCACTGCCAGGCGAACTCGGTGAGTTTCTTCATATCATCTGTTTCGAGCAGATCGAACCCCCCGCCCAGATCGGCTCGCGTCCACCGGCCCACCAACCGGACGCCGTCAGGCGGGAGCCCGCCGGTTCGCTGAAAGCGTGCGATGGCTTCGGCACGCTGTTGAGTATCGGGTGTCCAGTGAAAGGTCATCATGAATTTCATGTTTGTGTCTCCTGACGGTGGCTCGTCCACCTGCTTGATTTATACGATGCGATGGCAGCATACGGATGCAATCGGGCGTGTGCACTGCGACGCAAGTCGACACAGGGAGCAGATCGGAACAGACAGTTGTCCCCATCGATCCCGAACATTTCGTTCCCCTGGAATCCAGGCCGCGGCCAGGAAGCCCAGGCTAGGTCGATTCCTGCGAAGGCGCTCCGACGCGCGATCAGAAGATCGGCCGCTAGCAGCCTTCTGACCCAAGCGAGTGCGGGCTACCGGACAATGAAGCGAGCGAGATGAAGGTGGTCGAGACTGCGGCTAGTGGGTGAGGGCAGATTGGTTGACGATCGGCTGCCCGACTTCTGGCCGCGTTTCTCATCTTCCCCCAGGGTTACTTCCGATAGGACGCTCTACGGGAAAATTTGTATGATGACCACATAACATGATCAATCGGAGCGGTAATGTTCGACAAGATTCCTGCGCGGGCGCTCAGCGATACGGTCGCCCAGCAGTTGCTGAAGCAGATCGACAAGGGCACGTTCGCCCGTGGCGGCAAGCTGCCGACGGAAGCCGTGCTGGCCGAGCAGTTCGGCGTCAGCCGGACCGTCATCCGTGAAGCGATCTCGCGCCTGAAGAACGAGGGCGTGGTCGCGCCGCGTCAGGGCAGCGGTGTCTACGTCAGCGCGCACGGCGCAATCCGTCCGCTGCGCATCGACTATGCGGAAGCAGTCGAAGCCGGCTCGGTGTTGCAGATCCTCGCGCTGCGCCGCGCGATCGAAGCGGAAGTCGCATCGGAGGCTGCGATGCGGCGCACGGCAAGCGACATGGCGGCCATCGACGCCGCACTCGCGAAGATCGATGAAGCCGTTGTGGAAGGGCACGACGGCGTCGCCGAAGACGTGGCCTTTCATCGCGCGATCGCGGTGGCCACCGGCAATCCCTATTTCCTCAAGACGCTCACGTTCCTGAACCAATACCTCGAAGCCGGTACGGTCGTCACGCGCCGCAACGAGTCGCTGCGCGAGGACTTTTCGCGGCAGGTGCGCGAAGAGCACGCGGCGATCACAGCCGCGATCCGGGCGGGCGATCCAATGGCGGCGCGCAACGCCGCGCAAACCCACATGTACAACGCCGCCCGCCGTCTCGCGGAAGCCGGCATCTGTTGAGTTGGGACTTCCGTCCGGTTCGTGAGCGGCGCAACTTTTTCCAGAGGTAAAGCATGTCGAGAAATATCGGGGTGATCGGTCTGGGCGCGATGGGGCTGGGCGTCGCGCGCTCATTGTTGCGGGCCGGTTTTCGCGTCCATGCATGCGACCTGCGCAGCGAAGTGCTGCAGGGTTTTGCAGCCGAAGGCGGGATCGCGTGCGCGAACCCGGCTGAACTTGGCGCGCAATGCGACGTGGTCGTCACGCTGGTCGTCAATGCCGCACAGACCGAGGCCGTGCTGTTCGGTCCGGACGGCGCGCTCGCTGCGATGAAGCCGGGTGGCGTGGTGATCTCGAGTGCCACGGTGTCGCCCGATTTCGCGACCGAGCTCGGCCGGCGTGTCGAGGCGGCTGGCCTGCAGATGCTGGATGCGCCCGTTTCGGGTGGTGCGGCGCGCGCCGCGTCGGGCGAGATGACGATGATGACCTCCGGCCCCGCAGCCGCCTACGCCGCCTGCGAAGACGTGCTGGCCGTGATCGCAGGCAAGGTGTACCGGCTGGGTTCGACGCACGGCGCTGGATCGAAAGTGAAGATCATCAATCAGTTGCTCGCGGGCGTGCATATCGCCGCCGCGGCTGAAGCGATGGCACTGGGTTTGCGCGAAGGCGTTGATCCGGACGCACTGTACGACGTGATCACGCACAGCGCGGGCAATTCGTGGATGTTCGAGAATCGCGTTCCGCACATCCTCAAGGGCGACTACACGCCGCTTTCTGCAGTCGACATCTTCGTCAAGGATCTCGGCCTCGTGCTCGATACGGCGCGGCGTTCCAAATTCCCGTTGCCGCTGTCGGCGGCTGCGCATCAGATGTTCATGATGGCATCGACGGCAGGGCATGGCGGTGAAGACGATTCCGCAGTCATCAAGATTTTCCCAGGCATCGACGTGCCGGCGGCGAAGTAACGGGCGGAGACTGAGATGACGGACTCTAAAAGCGGGCCCTTGCTGGGCTGCATCGCCGACGACTTCACCGGTGCCACCGATCTGGCGAACATGCTCGTGCGCGGAGGCATGCGCACCGTGCAGACGATTGGCGTGCCCGAATCCGGGGAGCATGTCGAGGCCGACGCGCTAGTGGTCGCGCTGAAGTCACGGACGATTCCTGCCGCCGACGCAGTCGCCCAGTCGCTTGCCGCACTCGAATGGCTGCGTGCGCAAGGTTGCCGCCAGTTCTTCTTCAAGTATTGCTCGACGTTCGATTCAACCGACGCCGGCAATATCGGCCCGGTCACCGATGCGTTGCTCGATGCGCTGCAGGGCAGCGGCACAACTCCAGACAACGGCTTCACGATCGCCTGTCCCGCTTTTCCGGAGAACGGTCGCACGATCTATCGCGGTCATCTATTCGTCGGCGACGCGTTGCTGAACGAGTCTGGCATGGAGAATCATCCGCTCACGCCGATGACGGACGCGAATCTCGTCCGGGTATTGCAGCGGCAGACAGCATCGAAAGTCGGGCTCGCGCGTTACGACGTGGTGGCGAAGGGCGCATCTTCTGTACGCGAATCGTTTGCCGCGTTGCGCTCTGACGGCGTGCGCATGGCCATTGCCGATGCGTTGTCGGACGCGGACCTGTACACGTTGGGCGAAGCCTGCAGCGACCTGCCGCTGGTGACAGGCGGCTCGGGCGTCGCGCTCGGCTTGCCCGCGAACTTCCGCCGCGCTGGGCTCCTTGCCGATACGACGGACGCAGGCCAGTTGCCGCGCATCGGAGGCCGCTCGGCCGTGCTCGCAGGCAGCGCGTCGAAGGCAACGAATGCGCAGGTGGCGGCCTGGCGCGAATCGCGTCCGGCATTTCGTATCGACCCGCTCGCCGCCGCGCGCGGCGAGCCCGTGACGGAGCAGGCACTGGCCTTCGCGCGCGAACATTTCGAAGCGGCCCAATCGCAGCCCGTGCTGATCTACGCCACCGCGACACCCGATGAGGTCAAGGCGGTGCAGCACGAACTCGGCGTTGCACAAGCGGGGCATCTCGTCGAAAACACGCTCGCGGCGATTGCCCGCGGCCTGCGCGAACTCGGCGTGCGCAAGTTCGTCGTGGCGGGCGGCGAGACCTCGGGCGCGGTCGTTCAGGCGCTCGGCGTGCGGACGCTGCGCATCGGCGCACAGATCGATCCGGGCGTGCCGTCCACGGCGACCATCGATTCGGCGCCGCTCGCGCTGGCGCTCAAATCGGGCAACTTCGGCGCGTCCGACTTCTTTGCGAGAGCGCTGCGTCATCTCGAAGGAGCCGAGTAATGGCGGTTCACTCGAGCAACGACGCGAAGCTCCGCGAAGAAATCTGCGATGTCGGCGCGAGTCTCTATGCGCGCGGCTATACCGTGGGCAGCGCGGGCAACATCAGCGCGCGCCTCGATGACGGCTGGCTGATCACGCCCACGGACGCCTGTCTCGGCCGCCTCGACCCCGCCGACATCGCGAAGGTCGATCTGGACGGCAATGCGATCTCCGGCGGCCGGCCGTCGAAAACGCTGGCACTGCATCGCGGCATCTACGCCCGCAACGCCGACACGCGCGGCATCGTGCATACGCATTCGACGCATCTGGTCGCGCTGACGCTCGCCGGCGTCTGGAGCGAAGCCGACGTGCTGCCGCCCATTACGCCCTACTACGTGATGAAGGTCGGCCATGTGCCGCTGATTCGCTACCGGCGTCCCGGCGATCCTCAGGTCGCGGAACAGATTGCGGCGCTCGCGGACAAGGTTCGTGGCGTGCTGATCGAACGGCTCGGGCCAGTGGTATGGGAACGGTCGGTATCTCAGGCGTCGTACGCGCTGGAGGAACTCGAAGAGACCGCGCGCCTGTGGCTGATGTCGAACCCGCGTCCCGCACCGCTTGACGAAGCTTCGCTCGAAGAACTGCGCACCGTGTTCGGCACGCGCTGGTAGTCCCCTGCGTGGCCGCAACGCCGGTCGCGCAGTTTCATGCAACACCCCACGCCTATAAAGCCGGACGACCGCCAGTGGGCGGATCGTCGACGGCACCATCCTCAAAGGAGACGATTCATGACGTCCTATCAGGCGGCCCCGGCCACCCCCATCGCGCAGACGGAAGGCAAGCCCGAGACCGCAGAAGTCGAACGCACTTATCGCAAGGTGTTCTGGCGCATCGTGCCGTTCCTGATGCTGTGCTATGTCGTGGCTTACCTCGACCGCGTCAATGTCGGCTTCGCGAAGCTGCAGATGTCGCAGGACCTGGCGTTCAGTGAAACGGTGTTCGGTCTCGGCGCAGGCGTGTTCTTCATCGGTTACTTCCTGTTCGAATTGCCGAGCAACATTCTGATGCACAAGCTCGGCGCGCGAATCTGGATTGCGCGGATCATGATCACGTGGGGCATCATGTCGGCACTCTTCGTCTTCGTGAAGACGCCCATGCAGTTCTACGTGCTGCGTTTCCTGCTTGGCCTCGCCGAAGCGGGCTTCTATCCTGGCGTGATCCTTTACCTGACGTACTGGTTTCCGTCGCACCGCCGCGCGAAGATCATCGCGGTGTTCATGTCTGCGATTCCGGTCTCGGGCATCTTCGGCAATCCGCTGTCGGGCTTGATCATGCAGTCCTTTCATGGGGACCGTGAATTTGCCGGCTGGCAGTGGATGTTCGTGATCGAGGCGGTCCCGGCAATCGCGATCGGCATCGCGACGATCCTGTATCTGGACAACGGCATCGCTCGCGCGAAGTGGTTGAGCGAGCGCGAAAAGAAACTGCTGTCCGACGAAATCGCCGCGCAGCCGCAGGAGCAGGTGAAGTCGCATTCGCTCGGCGCTGTCTTTCGCGACCCGCGCACGTGGTGGATGTCGCTGATCTATTTCGCGTTCGTAACGGGCCAGTATGGGCTGACGTTCTGGATGCCGACGCTGGTCAAATCGACGGGCGTCACGGGCGCGTTCAACATCGGTCTGCTGAGTGCGATTCCATTCCTCGCGGCGATCGTCGTGATGAACCTGATGGGACATAGCGCAGACAAACGGCGCGAGCGTCGCTGGCATCTGATCGTGCCGGCGCTGTTCGGCGCAATCGGCTTCACGATCGCCGCATCGTTCGCGAACAACACGGTGGTGTCGATCGTGTTCCTGTCGCTCGCAGCGGCAGGCGTGCTGACCTGCGCGCCGCTCTTCTGGTCGCTGCCGACGGCATTCATGTCCGGCGCCACCGCCGCAGCCGGTATCGCGATCATCAATTCGATCGGCAATCTTGCGGGTTTCGCGAGCCCCTATATGATCGGTTATCTGAAGGACCTCACGCACAGCACGCAGTCCGGTATGTATGTGCTGGCCGGGATGCTGGTGATCGGCGCCGTCGCGGTGTGGCTGACGCCGGCAAAGCTCGTCAACCGCTAGACCTCTCGTTTCATGCCGGCCGCGCAGGGCGTCCGGCATTTCAACAGATAAAGGAGTTACGTCGATGCCTCGCTTCGCCGCTAACCTGACCATGATGTACAACGAACACGCGTTCCCCGATCGCTTCGCGGCCGCCGCGCGAGACGGATTCCAGGCCGTCGAGTTCCTGTTTCCCTACGAGTTTTCCGCCGCCGAACTGAAGACGCAGCTCGACGAACATCGGCTCACGCAGGCGCTGTTCAATGCGCCGCCTGGCGACTGGGCCAAAGGCGAGCGCGGCATCGCATCGCTGCCGGGCCGTGAAGACGAATTCCGCCGCAGCGTCGATACCGCGCTCGGCTACGCACGCGTGCTTGGCAATCGCAAGCTGCATGTGATGGCCGGGCTGATCGCGCCCGGCCAGCCACGTGAACGTCATCGCGAGGTTTATCTAAAGAACCTTACTTATGCCACGAACGCCGCGCAGGCAGACGGCATCACGATCGTCATTGAACCGATCAACACGCGCGATATTCCCGGTTTTTTTCTGAATCGCCAGGACGATGCTCAGGCGATCTGTGCGGAGGTCGGTGCGCCGAACCTGCAGGTGCAGTTCGACTGCTACCACTGCCAGATCGTCGAAGGCGATCTCGCCGTGAAGTTGAAACGAGACATGCCGCGTATCGGCCATATCCAGATTGCTGGCGTTCCTGAGCGGCACGAACCGGACATCGGCGAGTTGAATTATCCGTATCTGTTCGAGCTGATCGATTCGCTCGGCTATGAAGGCTGGATCGGTTGTGAATACCGGCCGCGCGCAGGCACGTCGGACGGTCTCGGCTGGCTCAAGCCCTGGCTCTAATACACATTGCGAGGACACGTACAGCATGAAGATACTGATTACAGGTGGCGCAGGATTTCTCGGTCAACGGCTTGCGCGCGAGTTGCTGTCGCGCGGCGAACTGAAGGGCGCAAACGGGCAGCGATACCCAGTGACGGAACTGGTGTTACTCGACGTCGTGCGCCCGAGCGATTTCGGTGACGCACGCGTGCGCGCTGAAGTGGGCGATATCGCGGAACGCAGCGTACTGGAGCGCGTAATCGATACGGAGACTGCTGCGATCTTTCATCTCGCGGCCATCGTCAGCGGTCAGGCCGAAGCGGATTTCGATCTCGGCATGCGGATCAATCTCGACGCTTCCCGCTTGCTGCTCGACGTTTGCCGCGTGCGCGGTCATCGGCCGCGCGTCGTATTCACGAGTTCGGTCGCCGTGTATGGCGGCGATCTGCCGGACGTCGTGCAGAACGATACGGTGTTGAATCCGCAGTCTTCATATGGCACGCAGAAGGCCATTGCGGAACTGCTGCTGAACGATTTCGCTCGCCGTGGCTTCGTCGACGGCCGAGTGCTGCGGCTGCCGACCATCAGTGTGAGACCCGGCAAGCCGAATGCGGCCGCATCGTCATTTGCGAGCGGCATTATTCGCGAGCCGTTGAACGGTGAAACATCGGTGTGCCCGGTGTCGGGGAGCACGCGGTTGTGGCTGCTGTCGCCGCGCCAGGCGATCCGTTCGCTCATTGCCGGTTGGGAAATCGAATCGGAAGCGCTCGGCATTCATCGCACACTGAACCTGCCAGGTATCTCCGTAAGCGTCGACGATATGGTTGCGGCGTTGCGCGAAGTGGCTGGCGATGAGGTGGTCAAGCGCATCGAGTGGAAGGCGGATCCACGCGTCGAGAAGATCGTCGGCAGTTGGCCGGGGCAGTGGGATACGTCTCGTGCGACACAGTTGGGACTTAAGGGCGATCGTACCTTCGCTGACGTGATTCGCCACTACATCGAAGATGAAGGCATCCGCGTCTGATCACAAGGCGGCTTCGGCCGCTGTGATCGACGCGCGGAGCGTCGGTCGAGTACACCGAGCTTTACTTCAATTGTGTGTTGGCGACCGGCAGGATAGTGGCCATATGCCAGCCGGTCGCGTCGTGAACGAGCGTATGGCTGGTCAGGAGAGTTACCGGGACGTATAGCTGGATGACGTCGTCCGAGATGACGATGGTTCGCAGACGCGGCATATCGGCTTCGAGGGCATTGTCAACTTGCCGCCCCGAAGGAAGTCCCCTTGGGGGATGCGACGCTCGCGTTCTCGCGTCGGCTGGTGGCTGTTCTCTGCCCGGTTGTTCAGCCGGGCAGCCGCTTTTACGAACACGTGCTTCACGCCCACCAACCCCGGAATTTCGGCCTTTGCGGCCGGACAACTACCCAGTTGATCGGTGACGATCTTGCGCCGCACGGGGCTGGAGCGCAGCACACGCTTGAAAAAACATTTGGCCGCGGCTTTGTCGCGCCGCTTTTGTAGCAGGACAACGCCGTCCGGATTTACACGCCCCGGACAACAAAGAAATATGTCTCAACCTATTGAAAACAAACAAAAAAGTGAGTTTATCCACAAAGTATCCGATCATAACATTGGGCTGGCGGGGCGGACCCGGCGTCGGGGCGAACGCCCAACCCTGCCGGTCTGCGTGAGGACGCGCCAGCTTCGATCTGGTTTCTCCAGGGGACCCGGTGTTTTCCCATCGGAAACGCCAGGGGTTCGACTACATGTCTGCGTTTTCAACGACACGGCCTTCTGCACGCCAGCGGAGCATCCCCCCGGCGAGGTTGGCGACAGCGTCGAATCCTGCCTGCCGCAGAATGACCGTGGCTTGCGCTGAACGTCCGCCCGCCCGGCAGACCGTTACGATCGGGCGGTCCTGCGCGAGTTCACCGGTGCGGCCCGCCAGGTCGCCGAGCGGAATCAGTCTGGCTTCGGCAATGCGCCCGAGTGGCCCGGTGAACTCGGCGGGCTCGCGCACATCGACGATCTGGACCGCGCCAAGATTTTCCTCGAGCCATTGCGGATTGATTTCCCAGATGCCGGCAAAGGTGTACGTCAGCGGCGCCCAGCCGGGTTCGGCTTGTTGCGTGGGGGCGCTCGCTGCGACGCCGCATTTCAGGTTGGCCGGCACCGCGATATCGATCTGCCTCGGATGCGGCAGGCGCAGATTCGTCATGTAGCCGGTGAAATCGTCCTCGCACAGTTCACCGCCGAGGCGCGGATTGAAGCGTCGCTCCTCGCCGACACTCGTGACGGTCAGGCCGCGATAGTCGTGAGCCGGGTAAAGCAGACATGTCTCGGGCAGCGTGAAAATCTGGTCGTGTATTGCCCGGAACATGGCGTGCGCGTCGCCCTTCTGGAAGTCTGTCCGGCCCGTGCCCCTGATCAACAGGCAATCGCCGGTCAATGCCATGGTCTCATCGTCGAGCACGAGGCTGATGCATCCATTTGTATGACCAGGTGTCGCACGTACTTCCAGGTATCGCGTGCCGAACTCACATCGGTCGCCGTCACGCAGATACCGGTCCGCACCTTCGGCGCCGCTTGCCGCCGATATCGCGATCTGGCTTCCCGTGCGCTGCTTGAGCATCCACGCGCCGGTCACATGATCGGCGTGAACGTGTGTGTCGATCGTATACAGCAGACGCAGTCCAAGCTCGTCGATCAAAGCGGTGTCGCGGCGGACCTGTTCAAAGACCGGATCAACGAGCACAGCCTCTCTCGTCGCGCTATCGGCAAACAGATAGGTGTAGGTGGACGACTGCTGGTCGAACAATTGCCGGAAGATCAACACGATTCTGCTCCCTTGATTCTGCTGGCACCGCTGCGGCCCCATGCGGGGCTCCGGTGCCTGTTCTGGACCTCGCGTCGCGCAACCTGCAGGACGTCTGCGCTTCGGGGGAACTGTCGACCGCTTATCGTGATTCACGGGGCGCGATCCGCCTGCTTATCCGTCGAAACTGCAAGACTTCAGACTTTGACATGATAATGATCATTCACGTCGAACGGCCTGAGGGGGAACACCATGTCTACGATCGATTATGAAACGCTGAAGCAACGCTTCCCGGCGTCTGGCGACATCCCGGAAGAATTCCGCCTCTCGTCGCCGATCCATCAGCGCATTTCGCTCGTAGACGGTGAGTTCATCAAGTGGGACGGTGCCTGCAAAACGGTACTGTCGCCCATTTGCGTGACGCAGCCAGACGGCTCGGTACAACAGGTCGAGATCGGCAGCTATCCGGTGATGGGCGACACAGAAAGCGAAGCTGCGCTGGATGCCGCCGTGAAAGCCTGGGATTCCGGCCGCGGAGAATGGCCCACGATGGCGGTCGCGCAGCGCATCGCCTGCATGCAGGATTTCATCAAACGCATGGTGGCGCAGCGTCAGCTGATTGTTAACCTCATCATGTGGGAAATCGGCAAAAGTCTCGCCGATTCGCGAAAGGAATTCGATCGCACGGTCGAATACATGACAGCGACGATCGAGGCGCTCAAGGAACAGGACAACAGCAATTCGCGCTTCATTATCGCGGAAGGCACGATTGGCCAGATCCGGCGTACGCCGCTTGGCGTCGTTTTATGCATGGGCCCCTACAACTACCCGTTGAACGAGACCTTTGCGACGCTGATCCCGGCGCTCCTGATGGGCAATACGGTCGTATTCAAGCCGCCTCAATACGGGACGCTGCTGTTCTATCCGTTGCTCGAAGCGTTTCGCGATGCGTTTCCAAAAGGCGTGATCAACACGATCTATGCGCCTGGCGCGGTTGTCGTGCCGCACATGCTTGCAACCGGCAAGATCAACGTGCTGGCGCTGATCGGTTCGAGCAAGGTGGCTGATCATCTGAAGAAGCAGCATCCGAAGTCGCACCGGCTGCGCGCGATTCTCGGCCTCGATGCAAAGAACGCGGCGATTGTCCTGCCCGACGCCGACCTTGAGCTGACCGTGAAGGAGTGTCTGCTGGGTGCGCTGTCATTTAACGGTCAGCGCTGCACGGCGCTCAAGATGCTCATCGTGCATGATTCGATCGTCGAAGCGTTTCTTGCGCGCTTTTCTGAAGCGCTCGGCAAGCTCAAGATCGGTATGCCGTGGGAGTCGGGTGTCAACATCACGCCGCTGCCGGGTTTGCACAGAACCGCCTACATGACGGATGCCATCGACGACGCAAAGGCCAAAGGCGCGCACGTGGTGAACGATGGCGGCGGCACGTTTTGCCAGACGCTGTTCTATCCGGCGGTCGTTTATCCCGTCAAGGAAGGCATGAAGCTTTACCGCGAGGAGCAGTTCGGGCCGCTCATTCCGGTGACAACCTTTAGCGACATCGAAACCGCACTGGAATACGTCATTACCTCCGATCATGGCCAGCAAGTCAGTATCTTTGGATCGGACCCGGCGCGGATCGGCGAGCTTGTCGATCCGCTCGTCAATCAGGTCTGTCGCGTGAATCTGAACTGCCAGTGCCAGCGCGGCCCTGACGTGTTTCCGTTTGCGGGCCGAAAGGATTCGGCGGAAGGAACGTTGTCGGTGACTGACGCGTTACGCGCATTCTCGATCCGCTCGATGGTGGCCGCTAAACAGACCGACGACAGCAAGGCGCTGCTCGACGCCATCGTGAACGATCATCAGTCGAAGTTCGTGAACACGGGTTTCATTTTCTGACGCCTTGGGAAGCGCACCGGGCCCCATTCCGGCCACAACCCCTTCGTGCCACGCCGCTTTTGGTACGATGCAGCCTTTTCAAGCTGATGGCAGGCCCGCGTGGACCGCAGAAACACGTCATTTGTTCGCGACTATTGTTTAACGCAATTCGCCCGGATCAAGCCGGTCGTCGCTGACCGGCTTCAACGCCTGCGTCACCCGACGCGTCGCGGCGTCGCGCTTACGCTCGCTGCGTTTCCCGCGCTCATCCTGCTTTATGTGCTGGTGTTGATCCCGTTCACACCGGGCATCGGCGATATCCGCAAGGCGAAAGTCGAGCAACCCGCGCGCGTGTTTTCCGCCGACGGCAAGCTGCTTGCCGAGTTCAAGCCGAGCAACCGCGAATGGGTCAAGCTCGCCGATATCTCGCCGCATGTGATCGATGCACTGATCGCGACCGAAGACCATCGCTTCTACGAACATCACGGTCTGGACTGGCGGCGCACCGCGTCGGCGGCGCTGCATACGTTTTCGGGCGAGCGTCAGGGCGGCTCGACCATCACGCAACAGCTTGCGCGCAACCTGTATCCCGACGAAGTGGGCCGTGCGCCCACGCTTACGCGAAAACTCAAGGAAGCGATCACCGCGTTCAAGATCGAAGCGGTCTACACGAAGCCTGAGATCCTGGAGACGTATCTCAACACGGTGCCGTTTCTCTACAACGCGTACGGCATCGAGATGGCGGCGCGCACCTACTTCGACAAATCCGCCGACGATCTCGACGTGCTGGAAAGCGCGACGCTCGCCGGCATGCTGAAGGGCAACAGCTACTACAACCCGGTCATCAATCCCGACCGCGCGCTCCAGCGACGCAATATCGTGCTCGCGCAGATGGTGAAGTACGGACGCCTGTCGCAATCTTCGTATACGTCGCTTGCGAAGCGTCCGTTGCGCATCGATTTCGAACGGCAGATCGAGCCGCCCGGTCCCGCGCCGCACTTCGCGCAGCAGCTTCGCAAATGGCTGATCTCGTGGGCCGACCGTAACGATTACAACGTCTATTCCGACGGTCTGGTGGTGCGCACCACGATCGACTCGCGTCTCCAGACGATGGCGACGCAGGCCGTCGTGCTGCAGGGGAACTCACTGCAGGGCATCGCGAATTCGGCGTGGGGCGCGCGTGCGGGCTGCGCGAATGGCCGCGATCTGATGCAGACCTTCGTGCGCGAGACGCCTGACTATCGCGCGGCAAAAGATTCAGGGCTCAACGATGCTGATGCGCTTAAGCGCCTCGCGTCCGACCGGCATTTCATGCAGGCGCTGTGCGATAGCAAGACACGCGTGCAGGCCGATTTTCTCGCAATCGATCCACGTAACGGGCAGATCCGGGCATGGGTCGGCAGCCGCGATTTCGGCCAGGATCCGTTCGATCACGTGCAGCAGGCGCGCCGGCAGCCCGGCTCGACGTTCAAGCCGTTCGTGTACGGCGCGGCCTTCGAAAATGGCGCGAGCCCCGATGACACGTTCATCGACCAGCCGGTTGAAATCCCGCTCGCAGGTGGCGAAATCTGGAAACCGTCCGACAACGAACCGCCCACCGGTCGGCCGATGAGCTTGCGTGACGGCCTGACGTATTCGCGCAACCGGATCACCGCGCAACTCGTGCAGGAGGTAGGACCGGCGAAAGTTGCACGTCTCGCGCGCGCAATGGGCGTACGCGACAGCAAGCTCGATGTCGTGCCTTCGCTCGGGCTGGGCACGAGCCCGGTGACGCTGAAGGAAATGGTGTCGGCTTACGCGACGATCGCCAATCGCGGCGGCTATATCGAGCCCGTGATGGTGACGCGCATCGAGGACCGCAATGGCGAAGTACTGGCCGACTTCGCGCCGGCATCCGCCCATCAGGAGCTGCCTGTCGATGCGGATCAGACGCTGCTCGACGTCATGCGTGACGTGGTGAATCGCGGCACCGGTTCGACCATTCGCACGCGTTTCGGCATTCGTGGCGATGTCGCGGGCAAGACGGGCACGACGCAGGACAACGCCGATGGCTGGTTCATCCTGATGCATCCGCAACTGGTCGCGGGCGCCTGGGTCGGCTTTAACGACAGCCGCGTCACGCTACGCAGCGATTACTGGGGGCAGGGCGCGCATAGCGCGTTGCCGATCGTCGGCGATTTTTACCAGCGCGCATTGCGCTCGCGTGTGATCGACCCGCAGGCGCGTTTTCCGAAGGAGGAGCCTGGCACGCTGTCTGTGTGGCTCGGGAAGGCTCGCGGATGGGTTCAGCAGCTTTTCTCGCCCGCGCCGAAGCCTGAAACGGCGAGCGGCGCGCGCCACACGCCGCGTCCGCGTGCGGCGGTGACGCCGCCTTCGCCAGCCGCCGGGGTTTCGTCGCCCGCTGTTGCCAGCGCGGTATCGGCGGCCTCTGCGACGCGGGCGCTACCTCCGCTTTTGCCGCCGGTCGTCACCAGCGCGCCTCAGGAAACCGGCGCATTCGGCACCGGAGAGCCCGCTTCGACGCCGACGCCCACACCGGATGTGCCGTCTCCCGACATGAGCACGACACCGGGCGCAACGTCGGGCGCAACGCCGGGCGATCAGACGAAATCACCTGCTGGTGCGAGCTCTGGCGAATGATGTCGACCACAACCCGCTCTTGACGCGCGAAGCGTCCGCCGCACGCCTCGCGTCGCTCGACAGAATCGCCGACGCCACGGGCCGCCTGCGCCAGCCGTATCGGGTACGATATCCAGACGATGAATTCCGCTTCTGTTCCCGCATCCGGTCCCGTCAGGCGCCGCATTGCACACCTGGATATGGACGCGTTCTACGCGTCCGTCGAGCTGTTGCGCTATCCCGAACTGCGCGGGCAGCCGGTTGTGATCGGCGGCGGACGCAACGCGGTGCCCGAGACGCTCGAAGACGGCAGCCGGCGTTTTCGCAAGCTGCGTGATTACGCGGGGCGCGGCGTCGTCACGACATCGACCTACGAGGCGCGTGCGCTCGGCGTGTTCTCGGCGATGGGCATGATGAAGGCCGCGCAGCTCGCGCCCGATGCGATTCTGCTTCCCACCGATTTCGATTCTTACCGGCACTACTCGCGTCTCTTCAAGAACGCGGTGGCAACGTTTACATCGCAGATCGAAGATCGCGGCATCGATGAAATCTATATCGATCTCACCGACGTACCCGGCGAACCCGTCGACATCGGCACGCGCATCAAGCAGGCGGTGCGCGACGCCACCGGCCTGACGTGCTCGATCTGCATTGCGCCGAACAAGCTGCTTGCCAAGATCGGCTCGGAACTCGACAAACCGGACGGTCTCACGCTCCTGACCATTGACGACGTACCGAAACGGATCTGGCCATTGCCTGCGCGAAAAGTAAACGGCATTGGCCCGAAAGCGAGCGAAAAACTGGCGGGCATCGGCATCGTGACGGTCGGCGATCTGGCGGCCGCCGCGCCCGAATTGCTGCAGACGCACTTCGGCCGGAGCTATTCCGCGTGGCTTGCCGATGTCGCGCAGGGCATCGATGAGCGTCAGGTTGTCGTGAGTTCCGAGCCGCGCTCGATGAGCCGCGAAACCACGTTCGAGCGCGATTTGCATCCGCGCCGCGACCGGTCGACGCTTTCCGAGGCGTTTACCGGCCTGTGCATGCGGGTCGCGGACGACCTGCGGCGCAAGGGCTATACTGGACGAACCGTGGGAATCAAGTTGCGGTACGACGACTTCAAGACGGTAACGCGCGATCTGACGATTCCTGTGCCGACGGCGGATGCAACGGAAATTCGCCGCGCTGCAACAGAATGTCTGAAGCGTGTGCCGCTCGACAGAAGGTTACGTCTGCTCGGCGTGCGCGTCTCTGCGTTGTCGCCGGCAGGCAGTGAACCCGTCGCGCCGTTACCGGTTCAAGGCGAGTTGCCTTTCTCGACAGAGAACTACGGCAGATGATTTTCAAAGCAGTTATCAAGGGATTTAAGAGGAAGAGGCGATGGCGAGGCAGGTGATTTACCACGGCACGCCTTCACAGGTCATTAATATCCCGGCCTTTCTGAAGGGCGGTGTTGTCATGGCGCTGGTGGGCGCGATCGATCTTTTTGTGTCGGGTGATTTTCCATTCCAGTGGTCTCTCGTGCTGGTGCAGGCGGCGGCGATCATGATCGGCGTCGCGTTGCCGTTTCTCAAGACTGCATCCACAGAGATCGTCATCGATACCGAGCGGATTACGTGGACGCAGGGCATTTTCGAACGTCGTGTGTCGAGTCTCGAACTGTCGCGCATTCGCAGCGTGACGGTAGTTTATCCGCGGTGGCAACGTGCGTTCGGCACCGGTTCGATCGTGCTCGATACGGGCGACGGACGGCGTCCGATGCGGCGCCTGCCGGGCATCCGCCACGCCGACGAACTGCGCAGGAAGCTCGAAGCGGCGATCGCCGCTTCGCCTGAGATCAAGGACGAAAACCTTCGCTACGCGTAAGGCTCATCGTCACATCGGCGGTGACAGGCTCGCGCCTGTCACACGCCAGATTTGCCCTTAAATTTCCCCTTTGACGTGTGCCGGATCGTCGGCGCCCTGAATGCCGGGCGGCACCGCCTTTTCGTTGATCCATGCGTTGAGCAGCGTCGACGTGACGGCCAGTATCACCGGTCCCATAAAGAGCCCGACGATGCCGAACGCGAACATCCCACCCAGCACGCCTGACAGGATCAGCAGCATCGACAGGTTCACGCCGCGCTTGATGAGCATCGGGCGCAGCACGTTGTCGAGCATCGCGATCATGATCGACCAGATGAGCAGCAGGATCGCGACCAGATGCGACGAGTGGAAAAAGAGCCACGCGACAGAGCCGAGCAGCGGCAGCAGCGGCCCGATCTGCGCGAGACACAGCATCAGCATCACGGCCGTCAGGATGCCCGCACCGGGCACACCCGCCACCCATAAGCCAATGCCGCCGAGCGCGGACTGCGTGACCGCTGTCACCACAATGCCGAGCGCCACGGCGCGCACGGCGAGGGCGGCGAGCTTGATCGCGCCTTCGCCGCGCTGTGCAGCGATGCGGCTGGCAAAGCGCGTCATGAACGCGGCTGCCTTCTCACCGTTCGTGTAGAGAATGCCGGCGATGATGATCGTGATGAACATGTGAATCACGAACACGCCGACGACGGCCGCATGACCGAGCATCCAGCGTGCGCCGATGCTGACATAAGGCTCGACTTTCGCGAGCAGGCCGCCCGGGCCCGCATCCGACAGGGTCTGCCATTCACTCCCAATGCGCGCGCCAATCACCGGAATGCTTTCGACCCAGCCGGGCGGCGGGGGCAACGCGTAACTGGGCAGGCTCTTGATGGCGGCCATGATCTCGCTGCCATGCAACGCGAGCGTCGAGATCGCCTCATACAACGGCACCACGATCACGATCAGCAGGCAGAGCAGCATGAACGTGGTCGCAATCCACCGGCGGTTGCCGCAGCGTCGCTGCACAGCAAGCATCAACGGCCAGGTGGCGACCACGATCGTGGTCGCCCAGATAAGGCCCGGAATGAACGGGCTAAGAACATAAAGACTGCCGACCGTCAGTGCAATCAGGACGACGATTACAAGCAGGGTTCGGGCAATGTCTATCGGATCGCGTTGGTTCAAGTTACCCTCCTGAACAGGTTAGTTGCGCCGCGCCTGTTTGCGCGAGCCGTGCGGTGCGTACCGTATCGTAGCGGTATTGGCACCCGTGCGGCGGTCCTTTATACCAGGTCAGCCCGGGCCGCCGACGAACCAGCGATAGTAAGGGTTCTCAGGGTCGGCGTGCATGACTTTGCCGATGTCGGTTTGCGAGGCGTCACGATCGCCGCGATACGCATCGAGGCCCGCGTCGTAGAACGTCTGCAATGTGCTGCTGGCGTCGATGGCCTGTTGTGTTTCTGCCAGGCGCGTTTGCGCAGTTCAGGTTCAGTGAGATTTAAGGAAGGAGGGGGTCGTGATACGCAAGACGCTCAATGCGTCCCGGTTGCAGACTGAGGTCAGCCGGCGCATTCATCGCATTCATGAAATTGTCGAGGACGGCGTGAAGATTCGCGTGCCGCGTCCGCAGAAGACCGAACCCGACGCGTCCGGCTGCAACTGGACCATGAAACACTTCGGCGGCGCGATCGGTTACGAACGCGATATCGATTCGGTGCTCAAGGCAGTTCGCGCCGAATACAACCTCTCGGACGTGGAAGAGAAAGACGGGTCCGGTCTCTTTCCCGGTTTATCTGATTCCGGTTGAACGGTGCGGCCAGTGGGCGCTCCCGCGCGATGCGGGAGCGTCGGGTTGCATCGTTTCCTTAGTGGGGCGTGGGCTGGGTGCTGTTGCTGGATCCGCCGCCATGCGAAGGCGACGGTCCGGACGGATGAGCGCCGCCACCACCTTGCCCCGGTGGTGGTCCTGGGAGCGGGCGCACGCCACCTTGCGGGGCCCCTGGCGGCGGTCCCGGAGGGTGGCCCCCGCCGCCTTGCCCGGGCGGCGGGCCTCCGTGCCCCGGTGGCGGCCCCGCTTGCCCTAGCGGCGGGCCTCCGTGCCCCGGTGGCGGCCCCGCTTGCCCCGGTGGCGGTCCTCCGTGCCCCGGTGGCGGGCCCCCTTGCCCGGGCGGCGGTCCTCCGTGCCCGGGTGGTGGTCCGCCTTGCTCCTGCGGTGGCCCGCCGTGTCCGGGCGGCGGCCCCGGCGGGTGACCGCCATAGCCGGGTGGCCTGCCATACTGCGAAGGCGGCCGGCGCTCCCATCGCGGCTCGTCGTGATACCACGGACGATCGCGGTAGTAGCGGCCCCAGTACGTGCCAATCCCGAACGTGACGATCGGCACGCCGATCGAGGGGCCATACGTCATCACGGGCACGTCGCTGCCCTGATACGGATAGCTGAGACTCGCGCCGTAGACCCAGCCGCGCAGGTCCGACACCGCGACGTCGCACCACGAATAGCCGCTGACGCAGCCCATCACCTGCACGGGCACGCTGTCCTCCAGCTGGGCGACGACCGGATAGTCCTGCCCCGGACCCGCAAACAGATACACCGGACTATTCGTATACGCCTCAACCGGCTGCGCAGACGAAACACCCGGCAACATCAGCAGACTGGCCACGCCTGCACAAAGGCCGCTGACAAACTGCTTTCGCATGGCTCCTCCCGGATGGCGAGCGTTAAAGCGCGCTTAAGGGTCGAAGGTGTCGAAGGTATCGAAGGCGGTGAGGGCGACGTCCACAGCTTTCAGGTAACGGTCGTAGCCCGCTTCAATCAGCGCGTAGCGAACCCGGGCGAGTTCGCGACGTGTGGCGTCATCCTTGTGCCCTTGCAGCACGCCGGCAAGCACGCGCCCGCGCGCGGCGAACAGATCGGCCCATGGCAGCGGTTCGGCGCGCGTGTAGTGCTCGATGGCTGCGACGTAGCGCAACGTGCCTGCTGCGTCACCTGCGCACAACGTGGCTTCGATCGCGTCGCGATAGAACCACAGATGATTGTGGCCCACCGCGCCGCGCTTAAGCAGGTCCATGCCTTCGGCAAGCCATTGCGCGCGCTCTGCATCGTCCTCGACTGCGCGGCTCAGTGCGCCGAGAATCTTCGGGCCGGTGAACTGCGTGCCGACCTCGCGCGAGATCGCCAGCGCTTCGCGTAGCATTTCAATGGCTTCGTGGCGCTTTCCTTCATCGAGCAGCCCGCGTGCCTGCATCTCCAGCGACTGCGCCTCGAAGCGGCGCGCGCCCAGTTGATGTGCGAGTTGCATGCCACGTGCGAGATGGATCTGCATCGTCGGGATGTCGCCCAGTTCGTAGCTCGCAAACACACCCATGGTCTCGCCGAGCATCTCCGCTCTTGGCTGCCCGACGAGCGCCGCAACGCGCGCCGCAGCGGCGCCGTCTTCGAGCGCAAGCCGAGCTTCGTTCAGGTAGACGCGGCTGAATCCCACCATCGAGCGATGCGCGACTTCGATGCGTCCATAACCGTGTTCGCGGGCCAGCGCCACGCAGCGGCTGAAGTGATCGAACGCCGTGCGCATGTGGCCCTGCGCATACGCTGCATCGGCCAGGCCGCCGAGCGCGCGCGCCTCCGCTTCCGGCGAGCCCGAGCGACGTGCATACGCCAGCCCCTGTTCGTGTCCGGCGCGGCATTCGTCGATCCGGCCGAGCGGAAAGAAAATGTTGCCGCGCAGGTGATAGAGGCGCGCCAGTTCGGGCACCAGATCGAGCCGCCCGGCAATCTGCCCGGCGGCGTCGGTCAGGGCGAGGGCTTCGGTGAGGCCTTCGTTGACCCGCAGTCCTTCCGCGAGTCCAAGCTGCGATTCGCACAGGCTCGCTTCGTCCGGCGCGGCAGCCACGGCCGCGCGATACGTCGCGATCGATCCGCCGATGTCGCCAAGGTCGCGCTGCAATTCCCCTTTCAAACAAATGAGCGCATGCCTGTCGGTCTCTCTCTGCGCGATGACGAGGCCGCGCTCGACGAGACGTAGCGCCGAATCGGCGAGATACGCGGCGCGTTGCGCAATCGCGGCTTCGAGCAGCGCGCGCGGCGCACGATCGTCGCCGGCGCGGTCGAGATGCTGCGCATGCAAGACCGGATCGCTCGTCGCGAACCATTCGGCGGCGCGCTGATGCAGCTCGCGGCGGCGTGCGCGCAACGACGTCGAATACGCGCCTTCCTGAATGAGCGCATGGGCGAAGAGGTAATCGTCGCCCTCGGGTAGCACGAGCGCATTGGCGACGAGGCCGTCGCAGACATAGTCGGGCGCATCGATGAGCCTGCGCAGCAGCGCGAGATCGAAGCGCTGGCCGATCACGGCGGCCGCCTGAAAAGCCTGCCTGTCGAGTGGCGCGAGCCGGTCCATGCGCGCGAGCACAAGACTCTGGATTGTCGCGGGCACCGCTTCGCCGCTGCCTTCCTCTGCATTGCGCAACAACTGTTCGAGAAAGAGCGGATTGCCGCCCGCGCGATCGATGCAGGCGAGCGCGATCCGCTGTGTCGCATCGATGAAACTACCGGCGAGACTTAACGCTTCATCGCCGCGCAGCGGACCGAGATCGATCGTGACGAGCGGCGTGCCGCGACAACTCGCCCGCCACGCGGCATCGAGCGGATCGCCTTCGGCGCGTGATGTCATCACGAGCAGGCCCGGTCCGTTCGCGATGGCTGTCGCGAACGCGGACAGATAGCTGGGCATCTGCGGATCGGCCCAATGAATATCCTCGACGACGATCATCGTCGGCTCGCGCTGGCACGTATGCGCGGTCAGCGTCGTCACGACCGCGCGCTGGCCCCGGGTGCGCGCGGCGTTGTCCATCGCGTCATACAGCGTGCGCCATTCACCCGCCTGAGGGACATCGAGCATGTCGTGAAGAAACACCCGTTGCGCGGGTTCGATGACGCCGGAGGAAACGGCATGCGCGATCACTTCAGTGCGGTCATTCAGGCTCGATGCGGGCACGAGTCCAAGCAGGCTGCCCACGATCGCACGCACCGGCCCTTGCTCCTTGCCCATGCCGAAGTCGAGCACGAGGCCGCGGTGGATACCGAAGCCCTGTGCCGCCGCGAACCGGCGCATCTCGTCGACGAGACGCGTTTTGCCGATGCCCGCATCGCCGCGCACGTAGATGATCTGTCCCGCGCGCTGATCGACGCACGCGTGAGTGATGCTGCGGAACTGCTCCAGCTCCGCCTTACGCCCGACGAATTGAGTGCGGCTTGCCGCTGTTGCGTCAGCGGCGATGCCGAGCAGGCGCCATACGCGCACCGGCGCATCGATGCCCTTGAAGTGCCGCTCGCCGACGGCGTCGGTCGACACGCAGCCGCCGAGGGTGCGCTGCACACTGTCGGAGAGCAGGGTTTCGCCGGGGCCGGCGGCAGCGACGAGGCGCGCGGCGAGATTCACCGAATCGCCAAGCACGGTGTAGTCCTGTGCGTCCGCGCGTTCGAGCGTGCCCGCGACCACCTCGCCGCTGGCGATGCCAACATGCGCCTGCAATGGACGCGGCGTTTTTTCACTGAACCCCGCAAGCGCTTCATGGATGTCGAGTGCGGCCCGGGCAGCGCGTAACGGATCGGTATCGTGCGCGCGCGGCGCGCCGAAGATGGCCATCACGGCATCGCCGATGTGCTTGTCGATCGTGCCGCCATAGCCGAGCACGATACCGTCGACGAGCGCCGTATAACGCCCGGTCAGTTCGCGGAGTTCTTCGGGGTCGAGTGTTTGCGAGAGGGCGGTAAAGCCGCACAGGTCTGCGAAAAGAATCGTCACCTGACGGCGTTCGCCCGAAGGCGCGACCGATGCGGGTGGTGCAGACGGTGCAGACTGTGCAACAGGTGCCGCGGCGGTCGCGGCGCCGTTTCCGGCAATCGCCGCCAGCATGCGCTTGCGATGCCCTAACGAGAGCACGCCAAGCTCCTTCAGGTCCGCGTCGGTAAGTTGCGGCAGCATCGACAGATCGATATCGTTCCCGGCAAACGCGCTTGCGTATTGCCCAAGCCCTAATGCATCGAGCCACTGACCGATATCCATCGCCGTCGCCTGAAGCGGAGTTGAAAGCGGAGTTAAAAGCGGCCTGCGCCCGCCTTCCGGTGCAGGGAGATGCGGGGAGAAGCGGGGAGGTCTGTCACAGTCTAGTCTACGTCGGGCACTTTTAAGCAGGTATGTGAAGCGCGCCGGCAAATTGACACGTTCCAGCGCAGCGGCGGATACTCGTCGGGCCAGGAGTCGACCCGCAGTCATCGGGAGAGCGCCCGTGAAGTCAGGCACAACCGCTTCCGCCACGGATGCACGCGGCCGCCCGCGCGTCGCGGGACTGATCGGTGATCTGACGGCCGGCGCCGTGTCGACACTGGTCATGCTCTGCTACGCGATGAGCCTCGGCACGATGATCTTCAGCGCCGATCTCGCGCGTTACGCCGAACTGGGCGTGCCCACTGCGCTCGTCAGCTGCGTGGTCACGGCACTCGTGATCGCGCTCACCAGTTCAATGCGGGCGAACATCGGCGGCCCCGATAGCAACGCGACGGCGTTTCTCGTCGGCGTCGCGGCCGGTGTGGCGAGCAGCGTGCGCGCCAATGGCGGCTCGCCGAGCACGATCCTGCTGACGGTGCTGATCGCGATCGCGCTGTGTTCAGTTGTGACCGGCATCATTCTCTATGCCATTGGTTCGTCGAAGCGCAGCCGCTCGCTGCAGTTCCTGCCCTATCCGGTGATGGGTGGCTTTCTTGCCGGCACAGGCTACCTGCTGCTTGCCGGTGCGTTTCGGGTGATGACCGGCGAGGCGCCGCAATGGAACACGTTATCCGCGCTGCTCATGCATCTTCACTGGCTTGCGTGGGTGCCGGCGGTGATTGTCGGCGGACTCTTGACCATTCTGTGGCGTCTATGGAATCACGCGGCTGTGTTGCCGCTCACGCTCGCCTTCGGCATCGCGCTTTTCTATCTGCTGCTGCACGTTGCGGGCGTATCGATCGACGACGCGCGGCAAACGGGCCTGCTGCTGCCGCATGTGCCGCTGCACGCGATCCAGCTTCCTGAACTGCATCTGGGTGCGTCGCTGGCGCACGGCGCGATCGACTGGTCGGCGATCGGCGCACATCTGCCCGAGACGCTGGTCGTGACGTCGGTATCGGCGATCACGATCCTGATGAATTCGACTGCGCTCGGTGCGGAAACCGGCGAGGACGTCGACCTGAACCGCGAGATGCGCGCAGCGGGTATCGCGAATATCGCGAGCGGGATGCTCGGCGGCATGGTCGGCTATCAGTCGTTCAACCGCTCACTGCTGAATGTGCGCGCCGGTGCGACGAGCCGCATGGCCGGCGTATCCGCTTCGCTCGCATGTCTTGTTGTACTCGCCATTTCGCCGGATCTCGTTGCGCTCTTTCCAGTGCCCGTTCTCGTCGGCCTGCAGTTTTTCATGGGGCTGCGGCTATTGATCCAGTGGCTTTTCATCGCGTATGGCCGGCTCAACTGGCACGAGTATCTGCTCGTGCCGGTCATTCTCGGCGTGGTGGCGTTTTATGGTGTGGTTGCGGGCGTCGTGGTGGGCGTGATCGCGGCCTGCGTGATGTTTGCGCTGCTGTACGGCCGCGTCAGTTGTGTGCGCATGGAATTTGATGCGAGTACGCGGACGTCGAACGTCGAGCGCAGCATCGAGGCAACGCAGCGCCTGCACGAACTCGGTCCGCAGGTGTGCGGCGCGTGTCTGCAAGGGTTTCTGTTCTTCGGTACGGCGAACTCGATTTTGCAGCGCATGCGTGAGCGGCTCGCGGCGCGCGGCGTAGCATCGGTCCGCTTTGTCGTGCTCGATTTTGCCGCGACCAACGGCATGGATGCATCGGTATCGATCAGCTTCGTGAAGTTGAGGCAGATGTGCGCGTCGAACAATGCGGATCTCGTGCTGACCGCGTTGCCCGCGCGCTCGCATGATCTGCTCGCGAAAACAGGCACGCTGAACCTGCGGATTCATCAGTTCGCGACGCTGGACGCGGGCCTCGAATGGGTCGAAGGACGATTGCTATCCACGCATGCACACGAACTGACGAGCGGCGGCGATGATTTCGAAGCGACGCTCGCGCCGCACTTTTCGCCGCAGGCGCTCGATACGCTGATGGCCTGTCTCGAAGTGCGCGATCTCGAAGCGGGGCAGGCGCTGTTCCGTCGCGGCGAGGCGGGCGATGCGATGTATCTCGTCGAACGCGGACGGGTGACGGTTTCGTTGCCGCTCGCGGATGGCCGCTCCATACGTCTGCGCTCGTTCGGGCCTGGGACGATCGTCGGTGAAATGGCGGTGTACACGCAAAAGGCGCGCAGTGCGGATGTATTCGCCGAAGGGACTGCGCGTGTGCGGCGGCTTTCGCTCGCTGCATTGCGCACGCTCGAGCAGAACGATCCCGTCACGGCGCAGCAGTTTCATCGTTTCGTCGTGAAGGTGATGGCTTCACGGCTCGCTGTTGCCGATGAGGCGGTGCGTGCGGCGCATTAGGCTTCGTCGTGCAAGGCACAGGACGGTGATATAAAGCGCGTCGTGCGCGACTCGATGAAGTCGCGCCTGGCCTCACAGGAGACACACTGTGTTCAAGCAATGCGAATGGCTGAACGTGGCTGCGACATGGGTTCTGGAAGGCGACCTGCTGTGTGTCACGCGACCTGGATGGGTGTTTTCCTATAAGAAACACAATGCACACAGGCAGGCCGGGCATCCGGGCGGGCGGGTGGCTCCAGGCGATCGTGCCCGGAAAAGGGCGCGCTGACGGAGAACCTCCGCGTGCTCGTGGCTATGGCTGGCTCGGGCGTACCCGGGGTTGCCGGCATAAAATCCGGCGTGTATAGTTTCCGAACTTACTTTTGTTTCGTATTGGAAATCAAAGGATTCATGCCATGAACGCTTCGACCATCCTCGCCGACCTCGGCATTACCCATCTGGCTGAAACCGGTGACATCGCCGTGCATTCGCCGATCACCGGCGACCTGATCGGGCGCGTGGCCAGCAACACCACCGCCGAAGTCGACACCGCCCTTGCCAATGCGAAGCAGGCCTTTACTGCATGGCGCGATGTGCCGGCGCCGCGTCGCGGCGAACTGGTGCGCCTGCTCGGCAACCGTCTGCGTGAGAAGAAGCAGGCGCTCGGCAGCATCATCACGCTCGAGACGGGCAAGATCCTCCAGGAAGGCCTCGGCGAAGTGCAGGAAATGATCGACATCTGCGACTTCGCGGTCGGCCTGTCGCGTCAGCTGTATGGTCTGACGATCGCATCGGAGCGTCCGGGCCACCGGATGGCCGAGTCGTGGCATCCGATGGGTACCTGCGTCGTGATCTCGGCTTTCAATTTCCCGGCGGCCGTGTGGTCGTGGAACGCGGCGCTCGCGCTCGTGTGCGGCAACGCCGTGATCTGGAAGCCGTCGGAGAAAACGCCGCTGACGGCGCTCGCTGTCAACCAGATCCTGGCCGAAGCGCTGAAGGAATTCGGCGACGCGCCCGCCGGGCTCACCGCCGTGATCAACGGTGGGCGCGAAGTGGGCGCGAAGCTCGTGGCCGATCCGCGCGCGTCGGTGGTCAGCGCGACAGGCAGCACGGAAATGGGCCGCACGGTCGGCGTCGAAGTCGCGAAACGCTTCGGCCGCTCGCTGCTCGAACTCGGCGGCAACAACGCGGGCATCGTCGCGCAGACGGCCGATCAGGAACTGGCGCTGCGCGGCATCCTGTTCTCGGCGGTCGGCACGGCGGGTCAGCGCTGCACGTCGCTGCGGCGTCTCTTCGTGCATGAGAGCGTGTACGAGCAGACCGTAGAACGTCTGAAGCAGCTTTACGCGAAGGTGCCGATCGGCAATCCGCTCGAAAAGGGCACGCTGATGGGGCCCCTGATCGACAAACAGTCGTTCGCGCGCATGCAGGAAGCGCTGCAGCAGGCGGCAAGCGAAGGCGGCAAGGTGACGGGCGGCGAGCGCGTCGACGTGAAGGGTTTCGAGAACGGCTATTACGTGCGCCCGGCGCTGGTCGAAATGCCGTCGCAAACGGCGGTCGTGCTGAAGGAAACCTTCGCGCCGATCCTGTACGTGCTGCGCTACAAGGATTTCGCTGAAGCCGTCAAAGCGAACAATGCGGCGATGCATGGCCTGTCGTCGTGCGTGTTCACGACCGATCTGCGCGAAGCGGAACGGTTCGTGTCGGATGCCGGCAGCGACTGCGGTATCGCGAACGTCAACATCGGACCGAGCGGCGCGGAAATCGGCGGCGCGTTCGGCGGCGAAAAGGAAACAGGCGGCGGCCGTGAGTCGGGCTCGGACGCGTGGAAGGCTTACATGCGTCGCGCGACGAACACGGTGAACTACTCGTCGGCACTGCCGCTCGCGCAGGGTATCGACTTCAACATCGGCTGAGCGTCGACAGGTCGCGCTGGCTGTGCAGGTGATGTGAACGCCCGGGCGCTGGCGCGCGTCCGGCACGCAGGCTTATCGTGGAGTGAGATGTGATTTCGAGAGTCGTGGTCGTCGGCGGTGGCGTCATTGGCAGTTCGATTGCGTACTTTCTGCGTGCTTCCGATCCAACGGTCGACGTCACGGTGATCGAGCGCGATCCGACGTATGCGCGCTCGTCGTCGGCGTTGTCGGCGGCTTCGATCCGTCAGCAGTTTTCCACGCCGCTTTCGATCCAGATGTCGCTCTATGGCATCGAGTTCCTGCGTTCAATCGGCGAGCGGCTCTGCATCGACGGCGCGAAGCCGTCGATCGATCTGCACGAAGGCGGCTATCTGTTTCTCGCGACGCGTGCGGGCGTCGGAACGCTGCGTGAGAATCACGCGTTGCAGCAGAGTCTCGGCGCGAACATCAGTCTGCTTGATCGCGACGCGCTACAGACGCGTTTCCCGTGGCTGAATACGGATGATCTTGCCGCGGGCGCTTACGGCGAAACCGGCGAAGGCTGGTTCGACGGCTACGGCCTCGTGCAGGCGTTGCGCAAGAAAGCGCAGGCGCTGGGCGCGCGCTACGTCGCGGCGGAAGTCACGGCGATGCGCCGGGACGGAAAACGCGTGACGGAAGTCGTCACATCGAGCGGCGAAACGTACGCCTGCGACGTAGTCGTGAATGCGGCGGGCGCATGGTCGCGCAAGGTCGCGGCGATGGTCGGCATCGATATTCCCGTTTTCGCGCGACGTCGCAGCATTTTCAATGTGAGTTCACCGGCGCAACTGGAGCACTGTCCGCTGCTGATCGATCCGACGGGCGTGTATTTCCGTCCGGAAGGGAAGTCGTTCATCTGCGGCACTTCACCTTCGGCGGACAATGATCCCGACGATCTTCCGCTTGATGAGGTCGATCACGCGCTCTTCGATGAAGTGATCTGGCCGACGCTCGCGCATCGCGTGCCGCAGTTCGAAGCACTGCGCGTGCAGAACTGCTGGTCCGGCTATTACGAGTACAACGTGTTCGACCAGAACGCGATTATCGGCTATCACCCTGACGTCGATAACTGCATCTTCGCGAATGGCTTCAGCGGCCACGGTCTGCAGCAAGGGCCCGCGACGGGGCGTGGCATCAGTGAACTGATCCTGCACGGCAGATACACGTCGCTCGATCTGTCGTCGCTCAGCTTCACGCGTGTGCTGGAGAACCGGC
The DNA here is from genome assembly GCF_050436625.1 of Paraburkholderia sp. GAS334. Lineage (NCBI taxonomy): Bacteria > Pseudomonadati > Pseudomonadota > Betaproteobacteria > Burkholderiales > Burkholderiaceae > Paraburkholderia > Paraburkholderia sp. GAS334. Next base: position 563,186 of record NZ_JBNDMO010000001.1, read on the forward strand.
CGATCGTGGAGAAGAATGTGGTTTAGGTGTAAGACGGAAATCTGTTGTGACGGGGCGGCCCTTCGGGCTACCCCAACCACCTCCGCGGCAACATCAACATCCCATGCCCGCCATGCCACCACACATGGCCGGCAACAACCCACGCCGCGAGCCACGCCGCGCCGACGACCAGCAGATCGCAGCGGCCGCTGTTCCACCAGTTAAGCGAATGACGCCCGGCGATCCATGGCACGCCGAGCGGATTGGGCCAGTCGGCGAGCAGATGCATGAGGCCGCCGCACGCGAATCCGAATAGCGGAGCCGCGAACATGCGATGCCCGAGCAGGTGATACGACCACGCGAGCAGCGCGAGCCAGCCGATGCCCCAATGCGTGATCGTGCGGTGCGTGATCCAGAGCCGCCGCGAGCGCGACCACCACGCGACTTCGAGCCAGTCCGGCGCCGTGCCGCCGGCAACACCGCCAGTGAACGCGAGGAACGTCCACAGGTAATACGGACCGCTCGCATGCGCGTGAGCGACGAGCGCTGCAGCAATGAGGCCGGCAGCCCAGCCCGTAGCGTGATGTGCCTTGCTTGATGCCATCGATATCCGCGCCGCGTGAGGAAGAAGGGCGGCTATGTTCGCAGATGCACGCGCCAAACGGAAGCCTTCGCACGCAATACGCGTGCGCGATCCGGCATCGTCAACAGCAACGACCGCTTACGACTAAACCGCGCAGCGCGCGATGTCGAAACGCAGTTCCGGTTCAGGCGGATCTTCCGGCGAATCGTCGGGACGCAGCACCTTGATTACCGAGCCGTGAGCTGACGGCGTCAGCGTGACGAAATACGAGCTGTGCGAACTGGACCCGATCGTGAGTTCAGTCGAGCCATTGGCCCCGGACGTCTCCACACGCGAAAGCCGGCTCATGAGACAGCTGGCGATATCGGCGGTGGAACGTTGCGACGATACGTACATCATCGGGCCGGCGGAACTCGTCTTTGGCATGCTGCCAGAAGAGCTGCACGCGGCGAGGACAGCAACAGGAAGAAGCAGAAGAAGTCTTTTCATTGATCCAGTCGTCAGCGTCCCCGTTGATGCGCGGGAACATGGGGCGCGGGCGGAGCTGCCATCACATGCTCCGCGACGAAGGCCGTCGTTCAGCGCTCGCGCATGTCGCATGCTGTGCGACATCACGCAGAACAGGAAGGCGGCTACCGTAAAGTATACGCGCCGTTATCGAAGGAATCGACCCATGTGTCGATAAACGGCCACGTATAAAAGACGTGCATAAAAAAACGCGCGCGTGGCGGGAGCACGCGCGCGTTTCGGCAGACCGGGCCAGCGGCCCGATCTGCATGCAACATCAGAAGCGGTGACGCAGACCGATCGCAACAGCAGTCTGGTTCGCCGTGGACGACGGCGTCAGCGTGTTGATCGCTGCCACGTTCGCGCCGAAGTTGCCGAGTTCACCCGATGCGTGCTGGTACACGCCTTCCAGGTACACGTCGGTGCGCTTCGAGAGCGAGTAGTCGCCTTCCAGCGACACCGTGTGCCACTTCGGATCGCCCGAGCCGTTCGAACCCGACACCTTGCCGTTCGTGAACGTGTAGGCGGCCGCGAGGCTCAACGCCGGCGTGAACGCGTACTTGCCGTTGATTTCGTAGTTGTCCATGTGCAGGTTCGTGCCGGCGAGACCGCCGATGAACGTGCCGCCTACGTTTGCACTCTGCAGGTTGTCGAGCTGCGTGTGCGTCCACACGAGGCCGACCGTCGCCGGGCCGTACGCGTAGTTCGCGCCGACGCCATACGTGCGTTGCAGTGCGGCTGCGAGGTTCGCGTCGCCGTTACCAGTCGACACAGCGCCGCCCGTGTTGTTGCTGCCTGAGTTGTTCAGCTGCAGGTAGGCAGCCGCGACGCTCAACGGGCCGTTTGCGTATGATGCGCCGACGCTCCACGCGCGGTTGTTCGAGAACTGGCCGGCGGCATTGCTGAAGCCATACAGGCCGCCGAATTGCAGACCAGCGTAGTTCGCGCTTGTGTACTTGACCGCGTTCCTGACGGAGAACGAGTTGTCGAGGTTGTCGTTGTCGAGCGGGTGCCCGGCCAGGTTGTTGCCGTAGCCCGCGCCCGCAGCCGACAGCGGCGCGAGATAGTCGACGACGGAATCATACTGACGGCCGAGCGTCAGCTGACCGTATTGATCGCTCTTCAGGCCGACATAAGCCTGCCGGTTGAACATCGTGTTGTTCTCGGAGAACGCGCCGTTGTTCAGGTTGAAGCCGCTTTCCAGGGTGAAGATGGCGTGCAGACCGCCGCCCAGATCTTCGCTTCCGCGCAGGCCAAAGTACGTGTTCGAGACCGAACCGCTGCCTTGTTGCCAGTTGCTGTGGCCAGCCTGATTGTTCGTGTACACGAGGCCGGCGTCGAGCGTGCCGTACAGGGTGACGCTGCTTTGCGCCTCGGCCGTCGCCGCGAACGCGCCGAGAATGCCCGCAACGATAAGGGTTTTTTTCATGCTTTTAACTCCGGGACAGTGCATAGGGAATCGCATCCAGTTCGACCAGCGATGAAACGGGTCCACTGACGATCCGCTGCGAAGTGTATTCGTCTGCTGACAGATTTTTATCCCATTCGGCGCAATAGTGATTTCCGGAAAGCGTAATGACAGCTGTAAATGCCGCAACTACGGATTTACAAACGGATTTTCGGTTTCGATAATCAGCCGGACAGGATGTTTTAATTCGAACGCCGTTGCTCAGCCGCGACGGGAGGCGCTGTGCAGCCCGCTGCCTTCACCCGCGCATTATCGATTTCAGTGAAAAGTTCACATGTGTTCGCGCAAAGTATTATTACGGTTTATGACATTTTTGTTGGCGCCGGTGCAGGTTTTAACTTGCTCCACCTCGGACCATGAGGTTGTCTCTGTTATTCTTTAGCACGGCTTTCGGGTCGTGTTTTTTTGCATATTGCCAGTAATAAATTTTAATTAATGCGATATGCGCAATTCATCGTTCCGTTATTGGATCCGCTTTCGGTCCCGCAATGGGAATGCCTTGTCCGGTTGGCCTGGAGGCGCGTTCAGCCGCCGCGATGCGGGTAAAATCCGGCGCTTGTCTGCCGAAATGTCCCTGAACGTGAGTAAACCAGTCATGCCCGAAAAGTCGCTTCCATCGTCCGATCTGCCCGCTGAAACCGAAACGGCCGTGCCCGAAGTCCAGCAGGATCCGCGTCTGTGGCGCGACGACGGCTGGACGGCGCGCGTCATCAAGAACGGCGACGACGACGGCTGGGCAGTGGAAATGATCAAGGACGGCGAGCCGGAACCCGCGCTCGTCGGACCGTGGACGATGGGTCGCGACAAGAAGAATCCGAAGCCGCTCGATACCTCCGCGTTCAATACGCTGGTGAAGACGGCATCGGAGGTGTTGCGGCGTCACGAGCAGCAGTTGCACGCACTGCTGCACAAGAGCGTGAACGTTGCCTCCGCATCCGGCGACGACGAACTGGAGATCACGCTTGACATCGTTCCTTCGGAAGACGATCCCTATGCGCTATTGACGGCGCTCGACCCGTTCGGCGAACAGCTCGCGCAGGTAAAGGTCGCGCCGAACTTCAAGCTCACCAAGGCGAGCGCGGCAACGTGGGTGGAGAACGACTTTCGCCGGCCAGGCTGAGTGTGGGCGCTTTTTACCGGGGCGCCGCGCTCCCGCTCAGCTCCGCTTGCAGAAGATGGCGGTCAGGTGCGGTCCGGCGTGGTGAACGATGGCGGTGCTGCCGAGGCCGTCGAGCACGGCCTGCACTTTTGCATCGCTAGCGAATACAACGACGCCGTAAGCCGATTTCGCCAGCGGCTCGCCATCGCCGTTGCGGAACATCGGATCGTCCTTCTCGAAGCCAACCACGGCAAATACGGGGAAGCCGAACGCCGTGAGCTTTGCGCCGCGCGACGGCCAGAATGCGTTAATCGAGTTGCTCTCGACGCGCATCGGTTTCGGATCGATCAGTTGCTGGTCGGCGAGGTCTGCGAAAAAGCGGTGTGCGGAAGTGTTGCAGGCAAGCGCCGCGTCGAGGTCGGATGCACGTGAAAAGGTCGGCAGAATCGCGAGAAAAAGGGCAAGAAGTGCAGGGATGATGCGTTTCATGAGAATCCGGGTGGTGCGTTCGCAATCCGCCGGCGCCAATCGCGGCGGGGGTTGCGCAGCGGCCATGACACTCATGGTGGCGCAACAGGTACCGAACTTTACCGGGAATCTCAAAATCGTGCTTTCAGGGGCAAACGGAAACGACGATTTCGCGCAACGAAACAGTGACGTAAACAGCAAGGATTTCATAACCCGTATATATTTCCGGGTTATGAATCAACGCTCCCCTATCCGCCAGAACGTTCCCGCGCCCCGCACCTGGGACGCGCGGCTCGCCCGCCGGCTGGTGACGCCGCTCATCGACACCCGGATCACCCCCAATCATCTCACCACGCTGCGCCTCCTGATCGGCCTGGCTGGCGCACTGTGCCTTGCTCGCGGCGACTTCGCCTGGTCGAACGCGGGCGCTTTGCTGATCGTGCTGTCGAACTTCGTCGATCACACCGATGGCGAACTCGCGCGCATCAGCGGCAAGACGAGTCGAATCGGTCATTTTTACGACCTCGCGAGCGACGCGCTTGTGACCGTGCTCCTGTTCCTCGGGATGGGCATCGGTATGGGCGCGATCGGTGGCCACGGTCGCGATCTGATCGTGCCGTCGGCGCTCCTGGGTGGCATCGCGGGCGTGTCTGTCGCCGTGATCTTTTTCCTGCGCATGCGGATCGAGGAAATGGCGGGTAAGGCGGGCACGAAGCAGGCTTCGGCCGGCGGCTTCGAGACCGAAGACGTGCTTTATCTGTTGCCGCTCGTCACGCTGACGTCCGGCACGTCGCTGTTCATCATTGCCGCATCGATCGGCGCGCCGCTCTTTGCCGTGTGGGTGATGTTCGATTACCGCCGCGTGGCGCGCCGTGCGCAGCCCGACGCGCAAGCCAGTCAGGTGTGGGTTAGCCGATGAGTACGCATGCAGGGGACGACGTGATGGAGCCCGTCACGTTCGAAAGTTCACGGGCCGCCGGCTCGCATCGCGCGACGCCTGACGCCGATCGCGCCGTCGCGAGTCGCACGCACGGATTTGACAACGCGCGCCTGCGCAAGGATTTCGCGGATCAGGGCGCATTCCTGTATCTCGACGATTTCCTCGCCCCCGAAGTAACGGAGCAACTCGTCGCGAGCGCCCGCGGGCTGCTCGACGAGGTGAACCGCAATTACCTGCCGGGTCACAAGCAGGGCGGCAGCGTGAGCCGTCATACGATTGACCGTCTCGCGCCGTTCATCGCGGAACTGTATCGCTCGAAGGAACTGATCGGCTGGCTCGAACAACTGTCCGGCGACAAGCTGATGGTGTCGCCCGCCGACGATCCGCATGCCTACGCGCTGTACTACTACACGCGTCCGGGCGATCACATCGGCTGGCACTATGACACTTCGTACTACGACGGCCGCCGTTACACGCTGCTGCTCGGCGTGATCGACGAATCGACTTGCCGTCTCGACTACGAACTCCATACCCGCGACGAAAGCAAAGCCGACGTGCCGGGCTCGGTGCAGATTCCGCCGGGCGGTCTGGTGTTCTTCGACGGCGACAAGCTGCGTCATCGCATCTCGCCGATGGGCGCGAATGAAATGCGCGTCTCGCTGACGTTCGAATACGTCACCGATCCGAACATGCGGCCGTGGAAGCGTTTTATTTCGAACATGAAGGACGCGATCGCGTATTTCGGCTTCCGCCAGGTCTTCAGACAGCTGATGAAGCGCAACGGAGACGCTGCGTGACGCGCGCCGCCATGATCCTGCTGTCGATCGGAACTGCGCTCTTCGTCGCGCTGCTCGCGTGGCACGGTTTCGGCTCGGTCGCCTCGACGCTGCTCGCGGCGGGCTGGGGCCTTGCGATTGTCGCCGCTTTTCACGTGCTGCCGCTCGTTCTCGATGCGGGCGCGATCTCCGTACTGTTCAAGCCGCGTCAGGATCATATGACGCACCGCGATGCCGTCTTCGCGCGCTGGATCGGCGAATCGGTGAACAGCCTGCTGCCGGCGGGCCAGATCGGCGGTCCTGTCGTGATGGTGCGGCAACTCTCGCAGCGCGGCATGCGCATGCGCGACGCGGCGGCCGCGGTCACCGTCAGCACGACCTTGCAGGCGCTCGCGCAGATCGTTTTTGCGGTCGTCGGCCTGCTGCTGTTTAGCGCCTACGCCACGCATGGTCCGCTGCGCGAACTGCGTACCGCGACGTTGATCGGGACCGGCGTGCTCGGCGGCATGGTCGTGATGTTTTACTTCGCGCAGCGGCGCGGTCTGTTCGGCCGCTTGCTGCGCACCGTGTCGAAAGTGTTTGGCAAGCGTGACTGGTCCGCGTTGACTGACAGCGCCGACTCGATCGATGCCGCCGTGCACGCGCTCTATCGCGAGCGCGGTCGCGCTGCGGCGAGCTTCGCGCTGAGTTTTGTGGGCTGGCTCGTGGGCACGGTCGAAGTGTGGCTCGCGTTGCGCTTTCTCGGCCATCCGGTCGACTGGATCGATGCGATGCTGCTCGAAAGCATCGGTCAGGCCATCCGCGGCGCGGCCTTCGCGATTCCCGGCTCGCTCGGCGTGCAGGAAGGCGGCTATCTGCTGCTGGCGCCGCTCGTTGGTCTGCCGCCCGATGCGGCGCTGGCGCTGTCGCTGACCAAACGCGCACGCGAACTCCTGCTCGGTCTGCCGGGCCTGCTGTACCTGCATTTCAGCGAACGAAACTGGCAGCGCCGTCGTGCGACGCGCGTGCCTGTCGCCGATTAACCGTTTTTTAGCGTTTTTACAAAAAAGGGCCGCCCATGCGCGCGATCATCCTTGCTGCAGGTCTTGGCCTGCGTCTCCAGCAACCGGCTGGCGATCAGTTTCCGAAGTGCCTGTTGCAATTCGACGGCGTGACCCTGCTCGAGCGTCATCTGCAGATGCTTGACGCCGCCGGCGTTCACGATGTCGTGCTCGCGCTCGGCTTCCAGCCGGAACTTGTCGAGGCAGAACTGACGCGCATCGGCTGGCCGCATCCGGTCGAGATCGTGTTGAACCCGCGCTATGACCTCGGCAGCGTGCTGACCGTGCATACCGTTGCTGACGCGCTCACGCGTGGCGGCGACGTGCTGGTGATGGACGCCGACGTGCTCTACGACGAACGCATCCTGAGCGAGCTCGTGGCGGGCGAATCGGTCAACCGTCTGCTGATCGACCGCGATTTCGAAACCGGCGACGAGCCGGTCAAACTGTGTCTGCAGGATGGCGTGCCGGTCGAACTGCGCAAGCAGCTGGCTGTGGGCCTGCAATTCGACACGATCGGCGAATCGGTTGGCTTCTTCCGCTTCCGCGAAGAAACCGCGCGCCGTTTCGCTGAAATCGTTGCGGGCTACATCGACAGCGGCCGCGCGAACATGCCGCACGAAGAAGCGGTGCGCGACCTGCTGCTCGAACGCAGCCAGGTGTTCGATACCGCCGACGTGACGGGTGCGCCGTGGATCGAGATCGACTTCCCGAACGACGTCGCCCGTGCGGGCCGCGAGATTCTGACGCAGTTGCGTCCGTTCTTCAGCCTCGCCCGTCAGACCACGCCTTAAAGCCCTTAGCGCATGAACGCATGAATGCATGAACGCGCGCCGCGCCGCGCGTTCATGCACCTCCCGTCGCAAAGGCTGCCGCTTGCGCCGGCATATCAGTGATTGCGTCAGCGCGAGTATCTTGCGTGGTGCCGGATTGACAGCATCACGCAAGCGAGCGATGCGATAATCGCGGCTTTGCGTCTGCGGTTTTTCCGCCTGCCGTCCTTCTGCCAATGCCTCTTGCCCTAGGCACGTTCATTGTTCCACTGATCGTCGCGTGTGCGATGTTCATGGAAAACGTCGACGCCACGGTCATCGTGACGTCACTCCCGGCTCTCGCGCGCGACCTCGGTCACGATCCCATTACGCTCAAGCTCGCGGTCACCGCGTACGTGATCGGCCTTGGCGTGTTCATTCCGATCTGCGGCTGGGTCGCAGACCGCTTCGGTTCGCGCACCGTCTTTCGTACGGCGATCGGCATTTTTATCGTCGGCTCGCTGATGAGCGCGGCGTCGACGTCGCTCGCGATGTTTGTCGTCGCGCGCTTCGTGCAGGGCATCGGCGGCGCGATGATGGTGCCGGTCGGGCGGATCATCATTTTCCGCTCGGTGCCGAAGTCGGACTTCATTCGGGCCGTCAACTATCTCACGGTGCCCGCGTTGCTCGGGCCTGTGGTCGGGCCGCCGCTCGGCGGTTTCATCACCACGTATCTCCACTGGCGGCTGATTTTTTTCATCAACATTCCGATCGGGATCTTCGGTATCTGGCTTGCGAACCGGCATATCGCGAACGTGCGCGAGGCGCATCCGGGGCGGCTCGACTGGACGGGTTTCGTGCTGTCGGCGGGCGGCGCGTCGCTGTTCATGCTTGGGTTGTCGCTCGTCGGTGGAGAGCTGGTTTCGGGCGAGACGTCGACCGTCATGTGCCTGGCCGGCGCGCTTCTGCTGCTGGTCTACTGGTTCTATGCGCGACGCGTCGAGTTGCCCGTGCTCGATCTGCGCTTTCTGCGCATTCCGAGTTTTCACGCGAGCGTGGTGGGCGGTTCGCTGTTTCGCATCGGGCTTGGCGCGGTGCCGTTTCTGCTGCCCCTTGCGCTACAGGAAGGGCTCGGGCTGACCGCTTTCGCGGCGGGCGCGATCACGTGCGCGTCTGCGTTCGGCTCGATCTTCATGAAGACGTTTGCGTCGGGCGTGCTCGCGCGCTTCGGCTTTCGTCGTGTGTTGATGGTCAATGCGGCAATCGCGGGACTCGTGATCGCCATCTACGGGCTCTTCGTGCCTGGTACGCCGCACTGGCTGATCTGGTGTGTGGTGCTGGTCGGTGGCGTGTTTCCTTCGCTGCAGTTCACGAGCCTGAACTCGCTGGCGTACGCCGATATTCCAAGCCGCGACATTGGCCGCGCGACGAGTGTGGCGAGCGTGATCCAGCAGATTTCGCTCGGGCTCGGCGTGACCATCGCGGGCCTCGTGCTGCAGATTTCGCACGATCTTCAGGGGCATGCGACGATCGTCTGGTCGGATTTCTGGCCGGCGTTTCTCGTCGTCGGACTGTTCTCGGTGTGCTCGATACCCATCACGGCGCGGCTTCCGCACGGTAGCGGCGACGAAATCGCGCGTGGAAGCCGGGGCAGCACATAACTGACGTTGCGTTGTCCGTACAACGGTCAACTGTTGCGCTGCGATGGCGGCGGCGCGCGGGACAACAGCACGTTCGTTCGCACGTGTGCCTTGAGCGCTTTGCCCGTCACGTTGGTCGACGATGCCGTCACGATCGCAACTCTTACGCTACCCGTTGACCTGCTTGACGATTGACCCGCCTTCATGCGTTGCCTTGCACTGGATGATGTTTAGCGCACTGCGCCATCCGTGGAGCGCCGTCGAGCGCTTCGCAAACCCCGGACTGCCGTGATATAAGCGCAGAACCGACTTGTTCATCGCTGCATCGGAAGTTGACCTGGGGGATAAGCAATGAAGCTGTTTAACAATGCGAAATCGTCGGCAACGGGCTTTGCGCTGGTTGCGCTGGTATCGGCTTCGACGGCCTTTCTCGAGACCACGCCGGCCGTTGCGAAGGGCGTCGTCAAACCACAACCGGCCGTACTGAACGCGTCGGCGATCGCGGTCGCCGACAAGTACAGCGCGGATGCTGCCGAACAGATCTTCAAGGAAGGCGGCAACGCGGTCGATGCTGCTGTCGCGATCGCCTTTACGCTTGCCGTGACGTATCCGGAGGCGGGCAACATTGGCGGTGGCGGCTTCATGTCGCTGTACGTGAACGGCAAGCCGTATTTCATCGACTATCGCGAGCGCGCGCCGCTCGCCGCGACCCGCAACATGTACCTCGATGACCAGGGCAACGTCATCAAGGGCAAGAGCCTCTTTGGCTACTACGCCGTCGGCGTGCCGGGCACGGTGGCGGGCATGTGGGAAGCGCAGCACCGCTTCGGCCGGCTGAGGTGGAAGCAGGTTCTCGCACCGGCGATCAAGTACGCAACGGACGGTTTCGAAGTCGACGAGCAGCTCGACAAACGTCGCGAAGCAGCGTCGAAAGATTTCGACGGCAAGACCAACTTCGACACGTATTTTGGCAACCTGAAGCAGGGCGTCAACTTCAAGCAGCCTGATCTGGCCGCGGTGCTGACGCGCATCGCGCACGATGGCCCGAAGGACTTCTATAACGGCAAGACTGCTGATCTGATTGCGGCATCGATGCGCGGCCATGGCGCGATCACGAAGCGGGACCTGCAGGACTATCGCGCTGTATGGCGCAAGCCGATCGAAGCGAACTGGAATGGCTACCACGTGATTACGGCGCCGCCGCCGAGCTCGGGCGGTATTGGCCTTGTGCAGCTGTTGAAGATGAAGGCGGATCTCGCGCCGGACTTCAAGGACGTGTCGTTGAATTCGGCGCAATACGTGCATCTGATTGCGGAGATCGAGAAGCGCGTATTTGCTGACCGCGCGCAATACCTGGGCGACCCGGATTTCTACAAGGTACCGGTCGCGCAGTTGACTGACGACGCCTACATTGCAAAGCGCGCTGCCGAGGTGAACCCGACTACGCCATCGGACACGAAGAGTGTGCAACCGGGCCTTGGCACATCGATGCCGGAGAAGGCGGAGACGACGCACTTCTCGGTGGTGGACAAGTGGGGCAATGCGGTGTCGAACACGTACACGATCAACGGCTACTTTGGCTCGGGCGTCGTGGCGGAGGGGACGGGCATTGTGTTGAACGACGAGATGGACGACTTTGCGGCGAAGCCTGGCGTGCCGAACATGTTTGGCGTGGTGGGGAGCGACGCGAACTCGATCGAGCCGAAGAAGCGCCCGTTGTCGTCGATGTCGCCGACGATCTTGACGAAGGACGGCAAGGTATCGCTGGTGATTGGCACGCCTGGAGGCTCACGCATTTTCACGTCGATTTTCCAGGTGATCAACAACGTTTACGACTTCAGGATGCCGTTACCGGAAGCGGTGTCCGCGATGCGCTTCCACCACCAGTTGTTGCCACCGAACACGATTTTCTGGGAGCCGTACAAGCCGATCGATGGCGAGCTGGCGAAGGAGATCGAGGCGAAGGGCTACGTGCTGAAGGGTCAGGACTTTAGCGGCGACATCCAGGCGATCAAGATCAACGGCGACACCCCGGAACCCGTTTCCGACCCACGGGGGCGAGGCGTAACGCGGGTAGTTCAGTAAGCGTCGTGGCTGAAACGACGCAACAGGACGGGCATCGAAATAGATGCCCGTTTTCATTGGAAAAGCAGCACATCACACGAAATACCGCACGGCGACGCACCAAGTGCGAAGCCGATGAATGAGCGCTGTGTCACGAGCGATGCTGTGCGAGGGAACAGACCGTGCGCGGACCCATACCGCGTGAAGTGCGATGACGACACTTCATGGGGTGCCATTCCCCGGCAGCGACACACCTGGAACGGACGAGTTTTCGGCGCCTTTCTTTTGCCTACTTTTCTTTGGCAAGGACGCCCCGAAGGAAGTCCCCTTGGGGGACAAAGAAAAGTAGGTGCCGCCCCGCACAGGGGCGACGCCAATAGACCGACACGAATACAAGGAAAGGCCAAAACAAACCCAAACCAAAACGAAACCTAAAGCTTCAAAATCCGCTCAAAAAACCGACACCACGCGGCAGCGTGATCCGCATCATCAGAAGAAGATAGAGATGACGATAAAGAAGAAAAAGCCTCATCCCCAGCCCGCCGGCAGGCAAAAACAAACCGTTCAAGCGCTTCGCGATCAGCGAACTCAAGTTCATGCTGCGCAGCAACAACCACAACCCGCGCGGGTCCGCGCCTGACTCTGGGAATGCCGGAATCATCATATCCAGCGATATCCCGTGCAACTTTCACCTGGTAGTCACGGGCCAAGTCGCTCTCCTCAGCAGCTGATCGATCTCCCCAGTATAGGCAACGAAACGGCTAACTGGCCTGCTCAACCGGTGTCAACGCCAACTCAAGCTTTTGCGCGCCACGCAGCACGGCCACCGAAACGACCCGATCGATCCGCGAAGCACCGAGCGCGCGCTGCAATCCATCGACGCTATCCACTTCCACGCCGTCAACCGCAACAATCGTATCGTCCATGCGCACGCCGGCCGCCGCCGCCGGACTGCCTTTGACGACCTCCATCACATGTACCCCGCTGACCAAATTCAGCCCGAAATACCGCTGCACACGCCGCGAGATGGGCGTTGTCGTGCCGGCCACGCCGATATAGGCGCGCCGCACGCGCCCATACGCGAAGATCTGCATGATCACCCACTTCGCCGTATCGATCGCCGTCGCGAAGCAGATCGCCTGCGCGCCGGGGATGATCGCGGTGTTCACGCCAACCACCTGGCCCGCCGAATTAATCAGCGGGCCGCCCGAGTTGCCCGGGTTCAGCGCGGCGTCGGTCTGGATCACGTCGTAGATCATGCGTCCGGAGTTCGAGCGCAACGAGCGGCCGAGCGCCGATACCACGCCGGTCGTGACCGTCTGCGCAAGCCCGAGCGGATTGCCGACCGCGATCGCGATCTGCCCGACGCGCAGCTTGCCGGATTCGCCCAGCTCGACGTGCGGCAACGGTTCGGGCGAGCCGATCCGCAGCACCGCGAGATCGCTGTCCGGATCGTCGCCGAAGAGATCGGCGTCGAATTTCGCGCCGTCGGCGAGTGTCACGCGAATATGCGTCGCGCCGTGCACGACGTGGCTGTTGGTCAGCAGATAGCCGTCAGGCGTGAAGAGAAATCCCGAGCCAGTGCCACCGCGCGTGCCGCGGCCGTGGCCATGATGGCCATTAGCGTCGCCCGGCAGGCGCCGTTCGACCGAAATGAACGCGACGGCCTGCTGCACGCGTTCGAGTGCGCCGATGACCGTGCGGGAGTACGCGTCGAGCAGCGCGTCGTCGTCGGCGAGGGGGAGCGCAGCGGTAGCGTCGGCCGCATCGGGCGCGCCGGGCGGCAGATCATCGATGAAACGGGGACGGCTTCCCATGATGAAGCTCCAGATAGATGGATACGCAGATGCAGGGTCGCGCCGCCGTTTTTCAAGAGCCCTGAAGAGCGCGTGCACAGGCGCCTGTGAGACACTTCCCTGACGCCTGCCTTGCAGCGGTCTTCAGGGACCCGCGGGGCGGCTCAGCGAGCCGTGGCGCGAGGACGGCAAGACTCAACGGACCTGCCATGCCGCCACGCCGCAGCGGCCCGCAGCGCCAAAGGAGCACGACAGCATGAACCAGCCAGCGAACCCGTCCACCCCGAACGCGCCGCGTGTCGAATCGCTGAGCGCGATCACGCTCGCGACGCACGACATGGCGCGCGCGGTGGCGTTCTACGAGGCGCTCGGTTTTCCTCGCCGGTTCGGTGGTCCTGACGAGGCATTTACATCATTCGCGCTGGGCACGTCATTCCTGAACCTGATTGCCGACACGCGCGGTCCGATCAACTGGTGGGGGCGCGTGATCATCCATGTGTCGGACGTAGACGGCATGTACCGGAAGGCGGAAGCCGCCGGCCTCAAGCCGGAATTCGCGCCATCCGATGCGCCGTGGGGCGAGCGATACTTTCATATCGTCGACCCGGACGGGCACGAGTTGAGCTTTGCGCGTCCGCTGCAAGGCGACAACACATAGATCCGTCTTCGCTGTCCGCCCGTTTCGAAACGCAGGAAAAGCGGCTGTCGGCAGGCTTCTGATCGTCGCCAGAAACTCGCTATGATGTCCCTTTGCCGTTTGCAAATGACTCAGGACAGGGCCTCGGCCGCTGGCCTCGCCGCATACGTCAAGACGAACCACCGCCGCACCGTATGACAGCCACGCCGGGGTAACACGCTTGACACCTCGCGCTTCGATAATCGACCCGCCGACGCTGCACGCATCTGGCGTGCAGCCCCCGTTTTGCAGCCTGCTTCCGTCGCACAGGAGAATGACGATGAAAGAACATGACATGGCCCACGACGCCGCGGCATTCGCGGAACGTCAGCGCCGTTTCGAAGAAGACCTCATCGATGCATACGACGAGGAACTCGAAATGGAAGTGGACGATCGCATCATCGACGGCGCGGACGGCCTGACCGCTGAAGCCCGCGAAGCGCGCAAGCACTATTTCCGCGAGCTGTTCCGCCTGCAAGGCGAACTCGTCAAACTGCAGGACTGGATCGTGCACACGGGTCACCGGCTCGTCGTGATCTTCGAAGGCCGGGATGCAGCGGGCAAGGGCGGAGCGATCAAGCGCATCACGCAGCGTCTGAACCCACGCGTGTGCCGCGTGGCCGCGCTGCCTGCGCCGAACAACCGCGAACGCACGCAGTGGTATTTCCAGCGCTATACGCAGCATCTGCCTGCCGGCGGTGAAATGGTGCTGTTCGATCGTAGCTGGTACAACCGGGCGGGCGTTGAGCGCGTGATGAATTTCTGCTCCGACGACGAGTACGAAGAGTTTTTCCGCTCAGTGCCGGAGTTCGAAAAGATGCTGGTGAGAAGCGGCATCCAGATCGTCAAATACTGGTTTTCGATCACCGACGAAGAGCAGGAAATCCGCTTCCAGAACCGCATTCACGATCCACTCAAGCAATGGAAGCTGAGCCCGATGGACCTGGAAAGCCGCCGTCGCTGGGAAGCCTATACGCAGGCGAAAGAAGTCATGCTACATCGCTCGCACATTCCCGAAGCGCCGTGGTGGGTCGTGCAGGCCGTCGACAAGAAGCGCGCGCGTCTGAACTGCATTCACCATCTGCTGAGCCAGGTGCCGTATCACGAGATCGAGCATCCGACGATCTCGCTGCCCGACCGCGTGTTCAACACGGAGTACATCCGCCAGCCGGTGCCTGCTTCAATGATCGTGCCGGAAATCTACTGATTCGACCGGGCATAAAAAAGGCGGCGCGCAGTTCAATATGCGCGCCGCCTTTTTCGTTATGTCGATGCCGCTTTAGAACACGTGGCGGAACACCCAGTAAAGGCCGCCCGCCAGCACGATCGAAACCGGCAGCGTCAGCACCCATGCCATCACGAGGCTGCGCACGGTGTTCCATTGCAGGCCGGAACCGTTGGCGGCCATCGTACCCGCCACACCGGACGACAGCACGTGCGTCGTCGAAACCGGCAGACCGTACACGTCCGCCGCGCCGATCGTCAGCATCGCGACCAGTTCGGCGGATGCACCTTGCCCGTACGTCAGATGCTGCCTGCCGATCTTTTCGCCGACGGTCACGACGATCCGCTTCCAGCCGACCATCGTGCCGAGCCCCAGCGCGATCGCGACCGCGACCTTCACCCACGTCGGAATGAACTTGGTGGCGTGGTCGGTCTGCTTCTTGAAGTTGTCGATGGCCTTGAGGTCGTCGGCGGCGAAGGCGGGTTGCTTCGCCTTTTCCATCAGACGGATCGCTTCGGACGCGACGTACATGTTGTTACGCACGTTATCGACCATGTCCTTCGGCACGCTGGCCATCGAACCCGACGAGCCGACCTGCTGGCCGATCTGGTCGATCAGCTGTTTCAGCGCCGGCACCGTCGCGGGCGCGAGCTGGCGCGTCTGCACGAAGGCTTCCACGTCGCCCCGCGGATTCGCCGACAGCGGCGCGCCGTTCGTGTACTTCGCGAGCGTCGTGGACGTCTGTTGCGCGACGGCGAGGAACGTCTGCGTTTCGGAGGTCGTCACGGCCTTGTTCAGTGCGAATGAAGCGGGCACCGTGCCGATCAGGATCAGCATGATGAGGCCCATGCCTTTCTGGCCATCGTTGGAACCGTGCGCGAACGAAACGCCCGTACAGGTGAGGATCAGCAGGCTGCGGATCCAGAACGGCGGCGGCTTTTTGCCCTTCGGTTCCGCGTAGAGCGCCGGCACGCGCACGACAGCCTTCAACACGAGCAGCAGCAGTGCGGCCGCCAGAAATCCGATCAGCGGCGAAAACAGCAGCGCCTTGCCGACGCCGAGCGCCTGGTTCCAGTCCACGCCGCTCGTGCCCGACGAACCATGAATCAACTGGTTCATCAGGCCGACGCCGATGATCGAGCCGATCAACGTATGCGAACTCGACGACGGCAGCCCGAAATACCACGTACCCAGATTCCAGATGATCGCGGCGATCAGCAGCGCGAACACCATCGCGAAACCCGCGCTACTGCCGACCTGCAGGATCAGCTCGACAGGCAGCAGCTGCAGGATGCCGAACGCGACCGCGCCGCTCGACGTCAGCACGCCGAGAAAATTCCATGTGCCCGACCAGACGACGGCAAGATTCGGCGTCAGCGAATGCGTATAGATGACGGTCGCGACGGCGTTCGCGGTGTCGTGAAAGCCATTGACGAACTCGAACCCCAGCGCGATCAGCAACGCAACGCCGAGCAGGAAGTACGGCACAAAAGCGTTGGGGCGAAGCGGCTGCAGATCGTCGATCAGATGCGTGGCGACGTAAAAGGCGCCCACGGCGATGACCAGCATGAAGACGATGAGGCTCGCGCTCCGGCCTCGTCCAGCTGCTGCTTCCGGTTGCGGATAGGAGAGTTCTGGCATGGGCTTGCCCTGGAGAGATCGGTTGGGGGGACTTTCGATCGTGCAGGGCGTGTATGTCCGGCTGATGACAGAACGGTGTCGGTATGCCCCTTAAATCGTGCCGAAGAGCGCGCGCGGGCGATCTTTCAGCGTGCCCGCAAGCAACCGCAGCGCGCTCACCAGCTGGTCGCGGCTCGACGCGCACGCGAGATTGATCCGCACGCCGTGCTCGATCTCCGAGCGGTCGACTGCAAAGGCCGACGACGGCATCACGATCACGCCGCGCGCCTTCGCATTGGCCGCGAAATCGTCGGCGCGCCACGGTGGCGGCAGCCTGAGCCAGACAAACATGCAGGCCGGATCGGACTCCAGCAGTTCCTGAGGCAGCAGTTCGCGCGCGAGGTCGTGCCGTGCGCGGATTTCGGCGAGTTGTGCATTCATGATGTGGCGCGCGGTGCCGTCCTCGATCCATATCGACGCGATCAGCATCGACATCGGCGCAGGCATCCACGCGGTGGTGCGCACGGCCTCCGCACAAAGCGCGGAGCTATCCGGTGGACTCAGCAAATACCCAAGACGCAGGCCCGGCGCCAGGATCTTCGACGTCGCGGCGATGTGAAACGTCAGTTCGGGGCAGAGACTTGCGATGGCCGGCAGACGCTGGGACACAAGCGGACCATAAACGTCGTCTTCGATGATGGTGACGCCGTGCCGGCGCGCGACATCGACAAGTGCCATCCGGCGTTCGAGGCTCATCGTCGTGACGGTCGGGTTCTGCAGGTTCGGCACGGTGAAGATTGCTTTCACCCGCGTGCGGCGGCAGAGGCGGTCGACTTCATCCGTCAGCAGCCCGTCGCGGTCGCTCGGCACGCCGACAATCTCGAACTGGAACACGGGCGCGAGCGCCTTCAGGCCGTAGTACGTGAGCTGGTCGGCGAGGATGACGCCGTCCGTGCCGATCAGGCTGTTCAGCACGGCGTAGAGGCCGTGCTGCGCGCCGCTCGTCACCACGACATGATCCGGCTCCGGCGTGAAGCCGGGCGCGGCCATCCACTTCGCGCCGGCGGCGCGCGCCCACAGCGGCCCCTGCGGCGGCTGGTATTCCTGTAGCGAGGGATAGCGCGGATCGCGCGGCAACTCGGCAAGCGTACGCGCGAGGCAATTCAGGAATTCGCCCGTCGCCGGACGGTTCACGGTCAGATCGACGGCCGCGTTGTTCACGGCGCGTGCCGGTTCGACGCTCGGCATCGCGCCACCCGTCACGAGCGAGCCGCGCCGTTTGCTGCCGATCACGAGGCCACGCAGCTGGAGTTCCCTGTACGCGCGCGATACCGTCGACACGTTGATACCCAGCTCCGTCGCAAGCTGGCGCTGCGGCGGCAGCCGGCTGCCCGGCGGATAGACGCCGCTGCGGATCTCATCCTCGATCGAACTCGATACCTCGACATACGTGGCGCGTTTTGCTCGCGTTGGCGAACGCGTCGCTGTTTCTGACGCGCCTGCGCCATTGTCGGCCCGCGTTGCTGGTTTGTCCGAAGCCATTCTCTTGCGCGTCTCCATACAAAACCGGTTTTGTCCGCAGCTTCGCGGCAAGTGTCCCGATTCTATACCAGTTAAGGCGCGCTACAACGTCCTGAAGGGTGGCAAAGAGTGCGCCAGCATCGCGCCAGGGAAAATCCCATGCCACACAATCAGTATTTTAATTGCACACAAAAAATTCTTGTGTGATTCTAGAGTCATGGTTTGTCTGGTGCGTGGACGCGACCGCCGGTCGTCGAGCGTCGCACCGGTATGCGGGGGGAAAGGGAATGGCGGAGATTGCCATCGTCGGCGCCGGATTTATCGGGCTTGCGAGCGCTGCCTGGCTGATGCGCGACGGCCATCGCGTCACGTTGTTCGACCCTTCGGGCGTCGGGCAGGGCGCGTCGTTTGGCAACGCGGGAACGTTCGCGCACTACGCGTGCATTCCGGTGAACAACCCGTCCGTGTTTCGCGATCTGCCGCGCTTTCTGCTATCGAGCGAAAGTCCGTTCCGCCTGCGCTGGCGCTATCTGCCGCACCTCGCGCCGTGGCTGGTCCGTTTCCTCATGAGTTCGACGCCGCATCGGTACGAGGCGAGCGCCCGCGCGCTGGCCGCGCTGCTTGGGCACGCGCAGGCCGGTTACGGGCCACTCCTCGCCGGGCCTGAACTCCAGCAGTTCGTGCGGCCACGCGAATGCCTGTACCTGTATTCGAACGGTGCGTCGTTCGATGCGGCGCGTCGTGCGCTGGATCTTCGACAGAAGCTCGGCGTCAGCTTCGACGTGCTGGCCGCGGATGACATCCGGCAACTCGAACCCGCGCTCGCGCCGATCTTCGAGCGCGGCGTGCTGTTCAGCGACAGCTGGCATTTCTCGAATCCGCAAGGCTTTCTGCAGACGCTCTTCGAACACCTCGCCGCTGGCGGACTGACGCTCAAACGCTCGACGGTGAGCGCCGTACAACCGGCGGCCGATGGCGCGTCGCTGGTTGTCGAAGGCGGCACGCAACGTCGCTTCGATTACGTGGTGATCGCTACCGGCGCGCGCTCCGCGACGTTCGCGCAGCAGTGCGGCGATCGCGTGCCGCTGGATACCGAGCGTGGCTATCACGTGCGTTACCCCGGCGCCACGCAGCTGATTTCGCGGCCGGTCGGCTGGGCCGAACGCGGCTTTTACATGACGCCGATGAGCGATGGCATCCGCGTCGCAGGCACGGTCGAACTGGGTGGATTCAGCGATACGCGCAACCGCTCGCTGCTCGATCTGCTGACGTTTTCTTCGAAGCGCGCGCTACCGGGGCTCGATTCACCGGATAGCAGCTGGCTCGGGTTTCGTCCGACGCTACCCGACGGTCTGCCGGTGCTCGGCCGGTCGCGGGCCAGTGAGCGCGTGATCTACGCGTTCGGTCACCAGCACCTGGGGCTGACGCTCGCGGGCGTGACGGGCCAGATCGTGGCCGATCTGGTGGCACGGCGAGCGCCGCCACTCGACCTCGCGCCTTACGCAGCGGCGCGTTTCTAACGATCGAAGGAACCGCGCGAAAGCGCCGCATCGGATTGCTGCCATCGCAGGACGACCTCGACGTGTCGCGCGTCGGGCCAGTCGATACCACCACGCGCGACGTTTATATCGTAAAGGAGCGCATCATGAATCGCCGCTATTGGCTTTTGAGTCTGGCAGTCTGCGCGCTGGGTGCGCAGATACCGCCTTCGTGGGCTGCCGATCCCGACGTTGTCAAAATCGGTTTTGTCGGGCCATTGACGGGCCCGGTTGCGCGTGTCGGCAAGGATCTGCAATACGGCGCGCAGCTCGCGCTCGACGAGGAGAACGCGAAGCATCCGACCGTCGCGGGCAAGCCCGTCAAGTTCGTGCTCGACGTGCAGGACGATCAGGGCGACCCGCGCGTCGCGATCCAGGTCGCGCAGAAGCTGGTCGATGATGGTGTTGTAGGCGTGATCGGCCATTACAACTCGGGTTGCAGCATTCCCGCGTCGACGGTCTACCATCAGGCGAACGTCGCGATGATCACGCCTGGCTCGACCAACCCGCAACTGACCAAACAGGGCTTCAAGAACGTGTTCCGCACGATGGGTCATGACGGTGTGGGCGGCATTGTCGCGGGGCATTTCGTTGTCGAGCAGCTGAAGGCGAAGCGCATCGGCATCATCGACGATCGCACGGCGTTCGGTCAGGGCCTCGCGGATGCGTTCGAAAAAGGCGCGAAGGAGGCGAACGGTAACATCGTCGATCGCGAGTTCACGAACGACAAGGCCGTCGACTTCCGCGCGATCCTGACGACGTTGAAGAGCAAGAATGTCGACGTGATTTTCTTTGGCGGTCTGGATGAGCAGGGCGCCATGCTCGTCAAACAGATGCGTTCACTGGGTATGACGGCCCAGCTGTTCGGTGCGGGCGCGCTGAAGAGCAATGCCTTCCTGCAGATTGCCGGCACATCGGGCGAACGCACGCAGGATCTGGAGCCGGGTCCCGCGCTGGACAAGCTGCCCGCTGCTCAGGAATTCGGCAAGCGGTACAAGGCGCGCTTTAACCAGGACGTCGAGTTATACGCGCCGTTCGCGTACGACGCGGCGCTGGCGATGATCAAGGCCATCCACGACGCGAATTCGCTCGACCGGCAGAAAATTGTCGATAGCCTGGCGAAGGTGTCGGTGACAGGCGTCACGGGCAAGATCTCGTTCGATCCCTATGGCGATCTGATCAAGCCGCCTTATACGCTGTTCGAAGTGCAGCAGGGACAGTGGAAGAGCCAGAAGACGATTGGCGGCACCTGATTTTCGGGTGCATCGAAGCGGCGGCTGCGTTTTCGCGGCCGTCCGCTTCAAGCCGGCTGTAACAGATCGCGCGTCCGTTTTTGCATCGAAAAGGCCGTTCCGACATCGTTGTCGAACGGTCTTTTTCTTTTTGCGCGCGTGTGCCTGGATGCAATCCCTTCTGATGCATAACGTTATGCGTGTAGCTTTGCGTGGCGACGCGTTGACAACCGATAGCGATTACGAAGACGTCTCGTGAAAAATCGCGCGGCCTTGCGTCATGTCGCGCAAGGCATCGCGCGCGCCGTCGATTGCGGTGACGGGCATGCGGATGGTCAGCTGCACGGCCATGCCGTAAGCGCTTTCGGCGAGTGCGTGATTTTCCTGCTCGATCCAGCGGCGCACACGCGCTTCGTCCGGGTAGCCGATCTCGACGGTCAGCGACGCCTGGGCGATGCGCTCGACGCGCGGGGCATCCTGAAGCGCCGTCGCGATTGCATCGGTATAGGCCCGCACGAGCCCGCCCGCGCCAAGTTTGACGCCGCCGTAATAGCGCACGACCGCGGCAAGCACACCGTCCAGGTCGTGATGCCGCAGCACCTCCAGAATCGGCCGGCCCGCGGTGCCCGAAGGCTCGCCATCATCGGACATGCCGGATTGCCCGCCTGCCAGCAAGGCCCAGCACACGTGCGTGGCGCCCGGGTGCGCCTCGCGCAGACGACGCAGTTCGGCCATCGCCGCATCGCGGTCCTCGACGGGAATGGCGTGCGCGATAAAGCGGCTCTTGCGGATTTCGAGTTCGGCAGTGAGGGCGTCGGGAAGCGTGTAGGTGGGCAAGGCGAGGGCGTGCTGCGAAGAGAGGGAAACGTCGGCCGTAAAGAAAGGTTCAGGCGTCATGGTAACGGATCGCCTGCGCGCGGGCGTTCTACCGGATCGTCACAACGCTTTGGCGAATTTCGCAACGGTGTCTTGCATGAACGCGTAGTGACGTTATCCGGGACGAACCGCATAATGGCTTCTGTGGCGGATCTAGCTCCCGGCTGGGGCGAAACCGGGTTCCTCACCTGGTCGATCCGTCATCTCTCTTTCGTCCATTGCGTCCATTTTGTCCTCTATCACGCTCACGGCCGAGCGGCATTCTTCGATCAAACCCCGGAACGTCGTGGTGCTGAGTGTGCCTGCCGGCACGCTATCAGGTGTGCCGTCCAGCGGCGCGCCGAAGGCGAGAATGAGCGTGGCGGGCGTCTCCCGCGCGCGCACGCGTCGCACGAGATTGCGTAGATAAGGCGGCGATTCTGCCGCGTCGAGCGAAATCACAGACATCACCGGTACTCGATTGACATCGAGCGTGGCCGCATCGCCGCGACGGAAGCGCTCGTACGTCGTCGAGACGCAGGCTATCCGGTAGCGCGTCAGCAACTGCACTGCCATCGCAGTCGCGACTTCATCGAACGCGCCACGCCCGGAGATGCACAGCACGGGCTCCGCGCGTAACGCGACTGTCGATGCCTTCGCCTCATCGTCAGATGTCGCGGTGGCATCGGGAAGCGCAAGCACATCCTGCACGCCTTCCACCGCTTCGAGATTTTCGACGATATCGACCAGCGCCTCGTTGATCCGCGTGAGCTGTTCCGAATGCAGCACGCCGCGCAGCGCATCGTTGCGTGCGAGACGAAGCCCTTCGAGCACCACCTGATCGTAGTAATCGATCAGCGACATCTCGCCGAGCAGCCGCTCGGCCTGCACGATGGCTTCATGCAGATCGTTCGCCAGCAGCCGTTGATAGAAATTCTGCGCAGGCGTCAGCGCCGGCTGGTCGCCCAGCAGCACGGTCAGGAAATTGAGCCGGTCGGCGTAGCGGCCGAGTGTGACGACGCACAACGTGAGCGGCGTCGACAGCACGAGGCCCACCGGGCCCCACAGCCAGCTCCAGAAAATCGCCGCGACGATCACCGCGAGCGGCGACAGCCCCGAACGATGTCCATACAGGAACGGCTCGGCGATCTGCCCGGCCACGACATCGACGACGATGAACAGCACGAGCGTCCACACGGCCATGGTCCATTGCGGCTGGATGGCGGCCGCGAGACACACGGCCAGCGCCGCCGCAATCCAGATTCCGATATACGGGACGAACCGGAGCAGGGCGGCGATCACGCCAAACAGCAGCGCACCCGGTACGCCGAGCAGCGCGAGTCCGATCGCGATCACCGCACCGACGCCGAGATTCAGACCCAGCTGCGCGATGAAATAGCGGCTCAGACGAACCGCGGCGTCATCGATCGCGGTGGTCGCGCGATGCAGGTCGCTGGATCCGAAGAGGCTGATCAGGCGATCGCGCAGATCCTCGCGTTGCAGCAGGATAAAGATCGTCACGACCAGCACGATGAAGGTCGTCTCGATCGGCGCGATCGCGGGAGAAAACGCGCGTTGTGCAAGCTCGAGCGGCGTCGGTACAGGCTCGTGGACCTCGACCGGCATCGGCACGGCGGGCGTGCCGCGGGCGGGCCGGCCGGTTACGCGCGGCGCCGGTCGCGAAGGCGCGACGCGTTGCAGCGTGCTCGCGGCCCGGCTGAGCCATACGTCGGCGCGGCCGACCGTCTTCTCCTGCACGGTTTCGATCTTGCGCTCGATCGCCTGCTGATACTGGGGCAGGTCGGCCGCGAGCTGGACGATCTGCGCGCCGATCAGCGCGCCCGCGCCCAGCAGTACCGCGAGCGCGAGAAATACCGCGATGAAGATCGACGGCAGCTGGCCCATATGCAGGCGCCGCAACGTGGTGACGAGAGGCGCGAGCAGGAAGCTGAGCAGGACCGACAGAATGATCGGAATGAGGACGGCGCGCCCGAAGTACAGCCCGCAGACCACCACGACGCCTGTGACGACCGACGCCAGACCGTGCAGCGTCGGCGTACGCGGCGGATACACGCGATTGGGCCTTCCGTGTGGCGGCAACGGGAGTTTCATGGATCAGGGTTCCGGGTGACAGGATGCATCGCCGCGCGAAGGCGGCATTAGCAAATAAACAGGGAAGTCGCAGCAATCCGCATGCCCGATGGTGTTCAGCCGGCGCGTCCGGAACGCCCGGCGCCGGCGGGGAACGATCGATGCGATCGCGACGATCAGTGCGTCCTTCGAGTATGCGCTGTGATGCGGGGCGGGGCCAACAGGATTGACCCCACCCTGGGCGCGTTCACGGGCAATGCCATCTGACGGCTTCAGACCTCGCTGCCGGCCGTGCTCGCCGGATCGGCGCTGCGCCCATCGGCCGCTGCTTTTTCCTCTTCACGCCACTGCTGCCGCGAGCGGTACATCTTTTGCAGTGCGAGCCTCGCCATCTTGACCCAGCCTGACGGACGAGGATCGGCCAGCATGCTGAGTGCGCGCGCGTAATCGAGCGTCAGACCGGGCGTCCAGGCCATCGTCGTCGCGCGTTTGCGGATCTGCGCGGCCACCCAGAGTTCGGGTGTGGTCAGCACGCGCACGAAGGGCCGCCAGCCACCCTTCCGGTGCCACACCCGGGCCGACGCGCCTTCGATCGCGGCTTCCAGCGCGCGCGAGACGGTGCTCGAGCAGTTACGGTGCGTGAGGTTGTAGGTCGCGTCCTGCCGGTACGCCTGCCAGAACCGGCGCAGCCGCTCGGGATCGTAATTGCGGATGCGGACCTGGATCGTCGATGGACACCATGCTTTCGATTCGGTCGCGTAGTCGGGCTGAAACACGCCGGGCACGTCGTTCTCGGGCGTAGCGCGGAGGATGCGCGTGAAGTCATCAGGCGAACGGTCGATTTCGACGCCCGGATACAGGCTGATATAGATGCCTTCGGGTGATTCGAGCGCGGCGTGGCCGGTCGAGATCACGCCGTTGCGATCCACCGCGGCGATATAGCGGTCGACGATCAACTGACGCCGCGCTTCCGACTTCGACGACCCGACGGGCGTCCACACGTGCACGGTCAGCGCGGGCTCGTCGGGCGCGGGCGGCCCATCCCATTCGACGACACGGTGCTTCTGCCGCTCGACCGGTGTCGCGCTCGCCACCTGTGCGGCAGCTTCGCGTTCAACGGCCGGATTTGCCGCGAGTCGCCGCACGCGTGAGGCAAGCAGGATCATGTTCCAGCCGGCGAACACCAGGCCGAGCCCAAGGCAATACGGCACCGTACCCACATACCAGGTGGGAAACGGCTGATAGAAAAAGATCGCAAGCGCGATTTCGACGATGCCGCCCGCTATCGCAAGACGCCACGTGCGATAGCGCACGACTTTCGCGGAGACGATCTGCAGCAGGCCGTCGGCGAGAAAGAGCGTGCCGAAAATCATCGAGAGGATGAAATTGCCGTGGTGATGGCCGGCCAGAATCAGCAGGGCAGCGACGCTGAACGCCGTGCCCTTCACATAGCGCAGCGTGCGCTGGCCGCCCATGCCGGTCCATGCGACGGCCAGCGTTGCCAGCCCTTCCAGCAATAAAAGAAGCGCAAACGGCGTGATCGGGAAATACAGCGCGTTGTCGAGCGCGTCGATGAAGACGACGACGCCGACGATCACGCTGATCCAGCCCATCATCATCAATGGCCGCCAGCGTGTGCGCAGATAGTCGACACCCAGCAGGATCATCACCAGACGAACCATCGCAATCCTTCAGAAACCGTGTCAGTTGCGGGACAGTACACGCGGGCGCCCTGTATTTCACATGGCGACGTCAGGTAAGGCCGGATCAAGTCTTCGCTTGATATTAGCGGTTCGGTTCAGCGAGAACAAATGCGGGTGGCTGCCACGATCATCGTCAGGCCGGAGGGGCCGGGTCGCCGGTCGTCGCATCTGCTATCCTCATTCACGGAGACGTTTTGCAAGCCACAACTTGAATCGTCATAGGATCGCGAATCGCGCCTGATGCAGATCAGCCATCTATTCCGTCGTCTGCAGACGCTCATCGGTTCGCCGCGGATGGTGATCGCGGGCGGCGTAGTGACGGCGTTCGGCATGCTGGGCATCTGCGCTGTTCTGCTGTATGAAGGTCGTCAGGATGCGCTCGCGCATGCGACTGAATCCTCGCGCAACACACTGCTCGTGATCGAGCGCGACATCGCGCGCAACGTCGAACTTTACGATCTCTCGTTGCAGGCAGTGGTCGATAACGTCCGTCAGCCCGACGTCATGTCGTTGCCGGATCAGCTACGCAACGAGCTGTTGTTCGACCGTGCCGCCACCGCCAAAGACCTGGGTTCGATGCTCGTGCTCGACAGGGCGGGCAACGTCATCATCGATTCAGGCTCGGAGATTCCGCGTCGGGGCAACTTTGCCGACCGAAACTATTTCACCGTCCACCGCGATAACCCTGACGTAGGCCTTTATCTGAGCCCGCCGTACGAATCGCGTTTGCGCGGCGGCGACCCAAGCATTGCGCTAAGCCGTCGCATCAATAATCCCGATGGTTCGTTTGCCGGCGTCGTAGTCGGCGCGGTCCGGCTCGAGTATTTCCGGCGGCTGCTGTCTGGCCTTCAGCTTGGCCCGCACAGCACGATGGCGCTTATTCACGCGAACGGGCAGTTGATCATGCGCGCGCCTTACGACCCGAAGATCATTGGGCGCGATCTGAATGGAACCGGTCCGTTCGAGCGGATGATCGCGCAGCCCGAAGGGCAGTTTGTCGATCAGGCGTCGATCGACGGTATCCGTCGCGTCTACACATACAAACGGCTGACCGGTCTGCCGCTGATCATGGAAGTGGCGCCCGCCGAGGCCGATATTTACGAGGCGTGGAAGGGACGGGCCGCCCGGATCGCGATTCTGATGACCGTGTTCGGCCTGACGTTTATCGGACTGTCGGTGCTGCTGGCGTCGTCGCTTGCAAAGAAGGCGCAGGCGGAACTGATGCTGACGATGCTGTCGCGAACCGACAGCCTGACCGGCCTGAACAACCGCCGCGCCCTTGATGATCTGCTGGCCCGCGAATGGCAGCGTGCACGACGCTCGAAGGAATCGCTGTCGATACTCTTCGTCGATGTGGATTACTTCAAGGCCTATAACGACGCATATGGCCACCAGGCCGGCGACGACGCGCTCGCGGCGGTTGCGCGCTGCATCTCGGCCAATATCCGTCGCCCCGGCGACAGCGCGGCGCGCTACGGCGGCGAGGAATTCGTGATCGTGTTGCCGGATACGTCCGGGCCCGGTGCACTCGGCGTGGCGGAGACCATTCGCATGAAAGTGGCGGCGCTCGGGGTCGAACACGCGACGAGCCAGCAGGGGCGCCTCACGGTAAGCATCGGCGTCGCGACGTGGCAGGGCAAGAAAACCGATACCGTCTACCACGTCATCCGGGCCGCCGACGAAGCGCTTTACACCGCGAAAGCCTCGGGCCGCAACACGATATCCGCGACCATTCTGGCGTGAGCCTGAGCCCTGGCATCGGCGAGCCCGCCCGCTCAACTGTCGACGATCGTACTCAGGTTGTTGCGCACCCTTTGCAGCAGTGAAATAAGCTGCTGCGCTTCCTCATCGCTAAAGCCGTTTAACGCTTCGGCCGCAACCTCATCGCCCACGATGCGCGCCCTGCCGAGCGTCTGTTCCGCCTTTTCGGTCATCCGGATCTGCCGTTCGCGGCGATCCTGCGGATTCATCGAACGCTCGATCCAGCCGCCTTCCGCCATCCGGTCGAGCAGGCGCCCCGCCGAAATGGGTGCGACTTCAAGCAGATCGGCGAGTCGCGCCTGATTGACGTCGCCGTAATGCGACAGGTAGGCGAGCGCGCGGCACTGGGCGCGCGTGAGATCGATCGACGACTTCGCGAGGTCGTCGAAGCGCTTGCCAGCAAGGCGCCCGACATCCGACACCAGAAAGCCGAAGCGCTGTTCAAATGGGGTTTTCATCGGCCAATTATACGAAAGCTTGCGGCATCAAAGCGGCGCGCGGAGCTATCGTCTCTACCCATTGCGAGGCAGACGGCGATCTATATAATAAGCATGCTTACTATTTATGACGCTTCGCGTGATTCCTCCTCATGTCATCTGAAACACATCCGGACAGCGCCGCCGAACCGCTCAACCGGCCCATGATCACGATCTCGATCATGCTCGCGACGCTCATCCAGACGCTCGACAGCACGATCGCCAACGTTGCGCTGCCTCATATGCAGGGCGCGCTGTCCGCGTCGCAGGATGAAATTACGTGGGTGCTGACGTCGTACATCGTTGCGGCGGCGATCGCCACGCCGCTGACCGGCTGGCTGTCCGACCGCCTCAGCGTGAAGCGGCTGCTGGCGCTGTCGATTGCGGGCTTCACGGTGGCTTCGGCGTTGTGCGGGCTATCCGAAACGTTGACGCAGATTGTCGGGTCGCGGCTGTTGCAGGGCATTTTTGGCGCGTCGCTGGTGCCGCTGTCGCAATCGATCCTGCTCGACATCAATCCACGCGAGAAGCAGGGGCAGGCGATGGCGGTGTGGGGCATGGGCGTGATGGTGGGGCCGATTCTCGGGCCGACGCTCGGGGGATGGCTCACCGACAGCTATAACTGGCGCTGGGTATTCTTTATCAACGTGCCGATCGGCGCGTTCGCGCTCTTTGGCGTCTTGACGTTTTTACCTTCGCGGCCTGCAAAACACGATGCGAAATTCGATGCGTTCGGCTTCGCGACGTTGAGCCTTGCGATCGGCGCGTTTCAGGCGATGCTCGATCGCGGTGAACAACTCGACTGGTTCGGCTCGCTGGAAATCCGTATCGAGGCGCTACTGGCTGCACTCAGCTTCGCATTCTTTCTCGTGCACACCGCAACGGCTGGCGCAAAGTCGTTCTTTCGCTACGAGTTGCTGAAGGACCGCAATTTCGCCACAGGTACGTGCTTCATCTTCGTGATCGGCGCGGTGATGTACGCGACGCGTGCGTTGCTGCCGCCGATGTTGCAGAACCTGATGAACTATCCGGTCGCAACGACGGGCCTTGTGACGGCGCCGAGCGGCGCCGGTACGATGATCGCGATGCTGTTTGCTGGCCGGCTGCTCAAACGCGTGGACGCGCGCGTGCTTCTACTGGCAGGCTTCCTGATTTCGGCGTTTGCGCTGTGGCAGATGATGCACTACACGATCGTGCTATCGGCGTCCGATATCATCTGGCCGGGCGTGATTCAGGGCTTTGGGCTCGGCCTCGTGTTCGTGCCGCTGAGCGCACTGGCATTCTCGACGCTCACAGCCAGCCTGCGCGCGGACGGCACTGCAACATATAGCCTCGCGCGCAATATCGGCAGCAGTATTGGTATTTCGATCGTGCAGACGCTGGTGACGCGCAATACGCAGGTCGCGCACGCCGGCCTCGCGGCGAACGTCACGGTATTCAATCCCGCGATCCGGCCGATGCTCGACAGTGGTTCGAACTACAACATGGCGGTGCTGGACCAGATGATCAACCAGCAGGCTTCAATGATCGCGTATCTGAACGACTTCAAGCTGATGT
Source organism: Paraburkholderia sp. GAS334 (assembly GCF_050436625.1). Lineage (NCBI taxonomy): Bacteria > Pseudomonadati > Pseudomonadota > Betaproteobacteria > Burkholderiales > Burkholderiaceae > Paraburkholderia > Paraburkholderia sp. GAS334. The sequence goes on from NZ_JBNDMO010000001.1 coordinate 592,553, forward strand.
TTGTTGCGACGCTGCTGGTCGTGCCGCTGATTTTGCTGATCCGTCCGGCGAAGGCGCCGGCAGGCGCAATGGCCCACGTAGCGATGGATTGAGCGCGCGCGCACCTTTAGCGGGTCAGGCGCGATCGGGTCAATCCCGGTATATTGATCGGGTTGTGCGCGATCTGGAGCCGGCCCCGGTCCCGGTCCCGGTCCCGGTCCGCGCGCACTGAATCGACCGATACCAGGCGCCACGCGCGCCCCAGGCAGGAGACACCATGTTCGACCTGACGACCCTCAGCACCTTCGTAGCCGTGGTGCTCGGCCTGTTCCTGATTCCCGGGCCGGCCGTGCTGCTGGTCTTGACCCGCACCGTGCAGGGTGGTCGCAAGACCGGCATTCTCACCGGGCTTGGCATTGCAAGCGGCGATTTCGTTCACACGTTGTGCGCGTCGGTCGGACTGTCCGCGTTGCTGATGACATCGGCACTCGCGTTTAACGTCGTCAAACTGGTGGGTGCCGCTTACCTCGTCTATCTCGGCGTGCGCGCGCTGGTGGAAAAGCCGTCAGACCCGACGCTGCCGAAAGTGGCGGCCGTCACGCCCTCACGCGCTTTCTTTCAGGCGATCCCCGCGGAAGTGCTGAACCCGAAGACCGCGCTCTTCTTTCTCGCGTTTCTGCCGCAGTTCGTGCACCCGGAGCATGGCTCGTCGTTCGTGCAGTTCACGGTGCTCGGGTTGATCTTTGTGGGCTTGAGCGCGGCTTATACGACGGCCATCGTGCTGACTATCCGTCCGCTCGGAAAGCTCGTGAAGCGTCTGTCGTGGTTAAGCCGCTGGCAGGGCAAGATCGTCGGCACGATCTTCATTTCGCTCGGACTGAAGGTGGCGACGCAGCATCGCTAACCGCCCGCGGCTCGCAGATTAACCATCGGCCAGCATCAGTTGCCAGGAAACGCCGAAGCGATCGTCTTGAACCACGCCTAACGTCTGCTAAACGCCTACGCGATAGCGTGTGGCCTGCCGGTAAACCTCGCCAGGTCGCAACACCACACGCTCGCGCTCGCTTTCTTCCATGTTGATCTGGTTCGGGAACGCGCCGGGCTCGACACACAGCCCGGCGTGCTTGCGATACACCGCGCCATTGCGACCCACGATACCTTCCACATAGTTGCCCGTGTAGAACTGCAGACCGCGCTCATTGGTCGAGACGGTGAGCTCGCGGCCGCTGCCTGGTTCGTACACGCGCGCCACCTGGCGTACCGGACGCAACGTTGCCTCGGGCGCGGGCATATCGTCCAGCACGTAGCAATGATCGAAGCCGCCGGCGCGTGCAAGCTGCGCATGCGGCCAGTCGAGCCGTGCGCCGACCGGCGCGCTCTGCCGGAAGTCGAAGGCATTGCCGGCCACTTCCGCGCGACGGCTGGGGATCAGCTCCGTGTCCACTTCGAAGAACGTGTCGGCCTCGATCGTCATCACGTGGCCGCGAATGTCGGTATCCGGCTGGCCCGTCAGATTGAAATACGGGTGACTCGTGAGGTTGAGCGGCGTGGGTGCATCCGAAACCGCTTCGTAGTCGATGGCGAGCGTGCCGTCGTCGTCGAGCGTGTAGCGCACCTGAACCGTCACGTTGCCCGGAAAGCCCGCGTCACCTTCCGCGGATTCCAGCCGCATGACGAGCGCGCCATTATCTTCGCTGACGTCCCACATCGCCCGGTGGAATCCCGCTGCGCCGCCGTGCAGCAGGTTAGGGCCGTCATTGCGATCGAGTGTGTATTCGATGCCGTCGAGCGTGAAGCGCGCATGTGCGATGCGGTTTGCCCAGCGGCCAACCAGCGCGCCCATATACGTCGAGGCCGCGAAGTATTCGGCGGGCGTGTCGTGGCCGAGCAGGATATCGTCCAGACGTCCTGTGCGATCGGGCGCGTGCCACGAGACAAGCGTCGCCCCGAGATCGCTGATCGCGACCTTCATGCCATGTGCGTTGCGCAGCGTAAAGAGCTGCACAGGGTCGCCGCTCGCGAGCGTGCCCCATGAGGCGGAAGAAAGATGGGCGCTATTGATCATGTCGTCGAAAAATGTGAGGTGGGGGTACAACCCGGAATCAACCCGGCGCAGCCGACGACTTCGCGCGTTCCTGATACTCGCGCGGCGTGCAGCCGAGTTCGCGACGAAACACCGCGTACATGTATTGCAGTGACGTGAACCCGCAGCGGATCGCGACTTCCGCGCTCGACGCGTCGCGCTTCGCAAGCATGGTTTTAGCGGCATCGAGTTTGTGACGCAGGATTTCCTGATGCACGGTGCACTGCAACTCGCGGCGGAAATACTCTTCAAGCGATGAGCGTGATACACCGACATAATCGGCGACCTGTTCGGTACGGATGCCCTGACAGGCGTATTGGCGGATGAAGTGCCGTGCGCGCATCACGTACGGACTCGAAAGCGGTTGATGCTTTGTCGATTCAAGCACATTGATGCCGACAGGCGGCACCAGGATGCGACGTCCCGGAAAACGCGCACCATGCAGCATCTGATGCAAGAGATGCGCGGCGGTACGGCCCATCTCCTCGGTGCCCTGAATCACCGAAGAGAGTGGAATACGCGTGAGCGTACGCGTCAACGGATCGTTGTCGATGCCGATGATCGCGACTTCCTCCGGCACGGAGATGCCGGCCATCAAACACGCCTGCAACAGATGTCGTGCGCGCGCGTCGGTAACGGCAATGACGCCGATGGGCTTGGGCAATTCCTTGAGCCACGCCGCGAGTTGCTCGCTTGCCTGATTCCAGATCGGTGCGCTTGTCGGCAGGCCACGATAGATCTCGATATCGAGGCCTTCCGCATCGAGCAGATGCGTGAACGCGAGTTCGCGCTGCTGCGCCCAGCGGTTCTCGGGGGCTTCGGGCAGGCTGTAGAACGCGAAACGCTGCAGGCCTGCTCCAATCAGATGCGTGAATGCAAGCGAAACGAGCTTGGCGTTATCGGTCGCGATATAGGGAAGGCCGGGCGGATACTGCGTCGCGTCTTCATACGATGAGCCGACGGCGACGACTGGCAGCGCACAGTCGCTTAGCGCCTCGCAAACGGCGGGATCGTCGAAATCCGCGATGATGCCGTCGCCGTCGAACCGCTCGATGCCCGCCAGCCGGCAGCGAAAATCGTCTTCGAGGAACAGGTCCCAGGCGACGCGCGTCGACAGCAGATAGTTGCCGATGCCCGTAATGATCTCGCGGTCATACACCTTGTTCGCATTGAACAGGAGCGCGATGCGGTGAGTCTTCTGGGGTGTCAGGGCTCGGGTCATCACTCGGATGGCGTGCGATGTAACGACATTCGCGAACCATTGTCTCCTGTTGGGCACGGCGGCCAGGCCCGCGCCGGTTTTAAGTGTCCGGTTATTTTAGGCCCGGAAACCCGCGCCTGGGCGACCGATTCACGTTACCCGCGAGAAACATCACACAAGCTGCGCAATTTCGCAATTGCCGGGCTGTGTCGCGCACGGCAGCATGGCGTCACCCCTGCATCAACCGGCCCGATGTGACGGGCAATTCCGGTTGCGGCGCAACATGACATCAGGAGACACCATGTCCATTTTCGAACACATTCCCGCAGTGCAATATGAAGGTCCGCAATCAGACAATCCGCTCGCTTACCGGCATTACGACCGGAAAAAAGAGGTGCTCGGCAAGACGATGGAAGAGCATCTGCGGGTTGCCGTCTGTTACTGGCACACGTTCGTGTGGCCGGGCACCGACATCTTCGGGCAGGGCACGTTCAAGCGCCCGTGGCAGCAACCGGGCGATGCGATGGAGCGTGCGCAGCAGAAGGCAGATGAAGCATTCGAGTTTTTTACGAAGCTTGGCGTGCCGTACTACACGTTCCATGACACTGACGTTGCGCCGGAAGGCACGAGCCTCAAACACTACGTCGAGAATTTCTCGCGCATGAGCGACTATCTCGCGCGCAAGCAGCAGGACACCGGCATGAAGCTGCTGTGGGGTACGGCGAACCTGTTTTCGCATCCGCGCTATGCGGCGGGTGCGGCCACGAGCCCGAATCCTGAAGTGTTTGCCTATGCTGCAACGCAGGTATGTCACGCGCTCGACGCGACGCTCAAGCTCGGTGGCGACAACTATGTGCTGTGGGGCGGCCGTGAAGGCTATGACACGCTGCTCAACACCGATCTCGTTCGCGAGCGCGACCAGTTTGCGCGCTTCCTGAACATGGTGATCGAGCACAAGCATCGGATTGGCTTCAAGGGCGCGCTGCTGATCGAACCGAAGCCGCAGGAGCCGACGAAACATCAATACGACTACGACGTCGCGACCGTACACGGCCTCCTGCGCCAATACGGCCTGCAGGATGAGATTCGCGTGAATATCGAAGCCAATCACGCGACGCTCGCCGGGCACTCGTTTCATCACGAGATCGCAACGGCGTTTGCGCTCGGCATATTCGGCAGTCTCGACGCGAATCGCGGTGATCAGCAAAACGGCTGGGATACGGACCAGTTTCCGAACAGCGTCGAGGAAATGACGCTCGCGCTCTACGAAATCCTGCGTCATGGCGGCTTTACGACGGGCGGCATGAACTTCGACGCCAAAGTACGGCGGCAGAGCGTCGATGCAGAAGACCTGTTCTATGGCCACGTCGGTGCGATCGATGTGCTGGCGCTCGCGCTGGAACGTGCCGCGGTGCTGGTCGAGAACGACCGGCTGCAGAAATTCCGTCAGCAGCGTTACGCGGGCTGGGACACGGAATTTGGCCGCAAGATCCTGTCGGGTGGGTATTCGCTGTCGACGCTGGCAACGGATGCGGCTGCTCGCGGCGTGAATCCGCAGCATGTCAGCGGCCACCAGGAGCGGCTTGAGAACATCGTGAATGAGGCGATTTACGGGCCCCGCTAAATAGATCGCATGCGCTTTCAAAGCCGCTAAAAAACGTTAGCGCGACCCGTCAAATTCGCAATGAATGACGGGTCGGCAAGGCGCACACTTGCGCGAAAAAGGATGGAGACAATGTTCATCGGTATTGACCTTGGCACGTCGGGCGTCAAGGCCGTGCTGCTCGATCGTGACGGACGCGTGCGCTCTACGGCGGGACAAGCGCTCACTGTCAGCCGCCCGCATCCGCGCTGGTCGGAGCAGTCGCCTGAAGACTGGTGGAGCGCCACAACGGCCGCAATCGGCAATCTGCTTGCGCAGGTTCGCGTGGAAGGCATCGACACGGCGCGCATCGAAGCGATCGGCCTTACTGGACAGATGCATGGCGCGGCGCTGCTTGACGCGCAAGGCGACGTACTGCGTCCGGCGATCCTGTGGAATGACGGACGCTCGGACGCCGAATGCATCGAACTCGAAGCTGCGGTTCCGCAATTGCATGCGATCGCTGGCAATCTGGCGATGCCCGGGTTTACCGCACCCAAGCTGCTTTGGGTACGCAAGCATGAACCCGACGTCTTCGCGCGCATCGCTCAGGTGCTGTTACCGAAAGATTATCTGCGTTACCGGCTGACTGGCGACTTCGCGACCGATCCATCGGATGCTGCCGGCACGTTGTGGCTCGATGTCGCGAGGCGCGACTATAGCGACGCGTTACTTGACGCTTGCGGCTTGACCCGCGCGCAGATGCCAAAGGTGTTCGAAGGCAACCGCATGACAGGCACGCTAAAGCCGGAACTTGCGCGTGATTGGGGATTGAGCGAGATTCCGGTTGTTGCGGGCGGCGGTGATAACGCGGCGGGCGCGGTCGGCGTCGGTATCGTCAAGCCTAAGCAGGCCATGCTTTCGCTCGGCACGTCAGGCGTGTATTTCGCGGTATCGGATGGCTTTCTGGCGAATCCCGCGTCGGCGGTACACAGCTTCTGTCATGCGTTGCCTCAGACGTGGCACATGATGTCGGTGATGCTTAACGCGGCGGGATGTATCGACTTTTGCGCGCGTCTTACGGGGTATGCGGATGTGCCGGCGTTGCTGGCGGACGCCGAGGCAAACGCCGGCAGCCGTCGCGCGTGGTTCCTGCCGTATCTGACGGGCGAGCGCACGCCTCACAACAACGTCAACGCAAAGGGCGTCTTTTACGGCATGACGCCGGAAACGACGCGCGCCGATCTCGCGAACGCGACGCTAGAAGGTGTCGGCCTTGCGCTGCTCGACGGCATGGACGCATTGCATGCCGCGGGGCTCGTGCCCGACGAAATCACAGTGATAGGCGGCGGTTCGCGCAGCGCGTACTGGACGCAGATGCTCGCCGACATTACCGGCCGTCCGTTGACATTGCGCTCAGGCGGCGAGGTCGGGCCCGCGCTCGGCGCTGCGCGCCTCGCGCATCTGGCCGTCGAACCGTCTGCGTTACTCGAAGCGGTTTGTCCCACGCCTGAAGTGGTCGCGGTTCGCGAGCCGGATGCGACACGCCACGCGTGGTATCGCGACGAGCGTCGTCCCACTTTTCACGCGCTGTATCGCGCGCTCGAACCCGTGTTTGCGACCAGTCCCTAGCGGACCGGAAGACGCAGATCGATGGTCGCGGCCAGCGTAGCCGCGACGCGAAGAGGTAGTCCCTTTGTTGTCATTTGCCCGGTCGCGCGGTCTTCCCGCGCGTGCCATCTGATGCAGCATGAAACGATCATAACGAGGAGTGAGACATGAAATTCAAAACGCGCCGTTCCGTACTCGGTTCGCTCTTGTGTGGAGCGATGGTAGCCAGCCTGTCCGTTGTCGCGCCGCTAGCGCACGCGAGCAAGGACAACCCCGAAATCGGCTTCTGTATCGACGATCTGCGTGTCGAACGCTGGTCGCGCGACCGCGATTATTTTGTGGCAGCTGCACAGAAGCTCGGTGCCAAGGTATCGGTGCAATCCGCCGATGCAAGTGAAGAACGTCAGATTGCGCAGATCGAAAACCTGATCTCACGGGGTGTCGATGTGATCGTCATCGTGCCGTTCAATTCGAAAACATTAGGCAACGTAGTGGCCGAAGCGAAGAAGGCGGGCATCAAGGTCGTATCGTATGACCGCCTGATTCTCGATGCCGATGTCGATGCGTACATCTCGTTCGATAACGAAAAGGTCGGCGAAATGCAGGCGCAGGGCGTATTCAACGCGCAACCGAAGGGCAATTACTTCCTGCTGGGCGGTGCGCCGACCGACAACAACGCGAAGATGTTGCGCGAAGGCCAGTTGAAGATCCTGAAGCCGGCCATCGACCGCGGCGACATCAAGGTCGTGGGTCAGCAGTGGGTGCCGGAGTGGAGCGCTTCGACGGCGCTTCGCATCACGGAAGATGCGCTTACCGCGAATAACAACAAGATCGATGCAATCGTCGCTTCGAACGACGGCACGGCTGGCGGCGCGATCCAGGCGTTGGCCGCGCAGAAGATGGCGGGCAAGGTGCCCGTGTCGGGCCAGGATGCGGACCTTGCCGCAGTGAAGCGCGTGATTGCCGGCACGCAGACCATGACGGTCTACAAACCGCTTAAGCTCATCGCAGGTGAAGCCGCAAAACTCGCGGTGGATCTGGCGAAGGGCACGAAGCCGGCCTTTAACTCGCAATACGACAACGGCAAGAAGAAGGTCGACACGGTGCTGCTGCAACCGACGCTTCTGACGAAGAGCAATGTCGATGTCGTCGTCAAGGATGGTTTCTACACCCAGTCGCAACTCGCGAGCCAATAAAACGTAAGACGTGCGTGGTCTTTTTCATCTTGCCGGTTAAAGGTGAAGGAGGCCCCGCACTTTGCAGCGAGGCAGACGCGAATGGCACAACCCTTACTGACGATGCGCGGTATCGTCAAATCGTTTTCTGGCGTCAAGGCGCTGGACGGCATCGATCTTGCCGTGTCCCCGGGCGAATGTGTCGGACTGTGCGGTGAAAACGGCGCGGGAAAATCGACGCTGATGAAGGTGCTCTCGGGTGTGTATCCGCACGGCACGTGGGACGGCGAAATCCTCTGGGAAGGTCGACCGCTTAAAGCGGCAAACGTGCGTGACACGGAGCGCGCGGGCATCGTCATCATTCACCAGGAACTGATGCTCGTGCCGGAGCTTTCGGTGGCCGAGAACATCTTTCTCGGCAACGAGATCACGTTGCCCGGTGGCCGCATGAACTATGCGGCGATGTATCGTCGCGCCGATGAACTGCTGCGCGAACTCGATATCACGGGCATCAACGTCGCGCAGCCGGTGATGAACTACGGCGGCGGTCACCAGCAGCTGATCGAAATTGCCAAGGCGCTCAACAAGCGCGCGAAGCTGCTGATTCTTGACGAACCTTCGTCTTCGCTGACGGCATCGGAAACGCGCATTTTGCTTAACATCGTGCGCGACCTTAAGAAACGCGGCGTTGCGTGTGTGTACATCTCGCACAAGCTCGACGAAGTCGAAGCAGTGTGCGACACGATCTCCGTTATCCGCGACGGAAAACACGTTGCGACTGAACCGATGCGCGGGCTCACAACCGAACGCATCATCGCGATGATGGTGGGTCGCGAGATCAAGAATCTGTTCCCCCGCGAACCGCATGAAGTGGGCGATGTCATTTTCGAAGCGCGCAACGTCACGTGTTTCGACGTGACGAATCCACGCCGCAAGCGCGTCAACAATGTGTCGTTCGCGTTGCGGCGCGGCGAGGTACTGGGTGTCGCCGGGCTGGTGGGAGCAGGGCGCACGGAGTTGATGCAGGCAGTGTTCGGCGCGTATCCCGGTACGAGCACGGCCTCCGTGATGCTCGAAGGCAAGCCGCTCAGAATTCGTGCGCCGATCGATGCCATTCAGGCCGGCATCGCGATGGTGCCTGAAGACCGCAAGCGTCACGGCATCGTTCCGCAGCTCGGCGTCGGGCACAACATCACGCTTGCGGTGTTGCAACGTTTCGCCAAAGGTGGCCGCATCGACGCGGCTGCTGAACTCGACACGATTCACACGGAGATACGCCGGCTGTCGATTCGTGCCGCGCATCCGATGCTGTCGATCTCCAGCCTGTCCGGCGGCAACCAGCAAAAAGCGGTGCTGACAAAGATGCTGCTGACCAACCCCAAGGTGCTGATTCTCGACGAGCCGACACGCGGCGTCGATGTCGGCGCCAAATACGAAATCTACAAGCTGATTTTTCAGCTGGCGCAGCGGGGCATGGCGATCGTGATGGTGTCGTCGGAATTGCCGGAAGTGCTTGGCATCAGCGACCGCGTGCTCGTGATCGGCGAAGGCGAGGTGCGCGGCGACTTCATCAACGATGGCCAGACGCTGACGCAGGAACACATCCTCACGGCCGCGCTGAACCCTGTGAATCCTTCCATGACCCAAACCGGAGCGAGTGCCGCATGACTCCCGACGTCACTTCCCACGGCCCAGGCGACGCAGGTTCGTCGGCCTCTTATGGCGGCGCGCAGCGCTTTCAGCAACTGTTCTCGCGCTACAAGATTCTTGCGCTGCTGCTTGCCGTCGCCGCAATCTGGATTTTCTTTTCGTTCCTGACGCGTGGCGCTTTTGTCACACCGCGCAATCTATCGAACCTGCTGCGACAGATGTCGATCACCGGCATGCTCGCATGCGGGATGGTGTTCGTCATCATCGCGGGCGAAATCGATCTGTCGGTGGGCTCGCTGCTCGGGTTGCTCGGCGGCGTCGCGGCCATACTCGATGTGAACCGTCACTGGCCGCTCGCTGTAACCGTGCCGGTGGTGATGCTGCTCGGCGTGCTGGTCGGCATGTTCAACGGCTGGTGGTCGACGTATCGACGTGTGCCGTCGTTTATCGTTGGCCTTGGTGGCATGCTTGCGTATCGCGGCATATTGCTTGGCGTGACGGGTGGCTCAACCGTCGCGCCGGTGTCCGATGGTCTCGTGTTTATCGGGCAAGGCTATCTGCCGCGAGTTGCCGGGGATGCGCTTGCCGTCGTGCTGTTTGCGCTGCTTGCGTTGTTGACGGTTCGTCAGCGGCGTAACCGGCAGCGTTATGAACTGCCGGTCGTGCCTGTGTGGCAGGACGTCGCGAAGATCGTCGGTGCGGGCGCGATTCTTTTAGCGTTCGTCGCCACGCTGGACCGTTACGGCGGCATTCCGGTTCCGGTGTTGTTGCTGCTCGCGCTGCTGGCCATCTTCACGTGGATCGCGACGCAAACCGTCTTCGGCCGACGTATCTATGCGGTCGGCTCAAACCTGGAAGCGACGCGGCTTTCGGGCGTCAACACCGACCGCGTGAAGCTCGCGATCTTTGCGTTGATGGGGCTGATGTGCGCGTTCGGCGGCATCGTCAACACGGCGCGACTTGCGGCGGGTTCGCCGTCGGCGGGATCGATGGGCGAACTCGATGCGATCGCGGCATGCTTTATCGGCGGCACCTCGATGCGCGGTGGCTCGGGCACGGTGTATGGCGCGCTGATCGGCGCGCTCGTGATGGCGAGCCTCGATAACGGCATGTCGATGCTGGACGTCGACGCTTACTGGCAGATGATCGTCAAGGGCGGCATTCTCGTGCTGGCCGTCTGGATCGACGTGGTCTCGGGATCGAACCGTCGATAGCGCTATTTAACGAGGACGTCGGTCGCCAGATGGTCCGAAGGCACGGTGTCGATCAGGATCACGTCGCCGATGGAATTGTCGGTGCGTAGCGGCAGGATCGCCTGATACGCTGGCGAGCGGTACCACTGATGCGCATGCTCTCGATCCGGGAAACGGATAATGATGAGGTCGCCGCGCCATGTTCCTTCGAGTCGCTCGTATGGACCGCCGTGCACCATGAAACGCCCGCCAAAAGGGGCGAGCGTCGCGTCGATGCGTTCAAGGTATTCGACGATGGGCGGTCCCATCGTGACTTCATGCAGATGCGCAACCGCGTAAGTAGACATGGTATTTCCTCGCTTCGTAGTCGGTGCAGGTGGCACCGGTATGAAGCGAGGATAGCGATACGCATGTTGTGATTCGATTACCTGGGAGGTAATGGCCTGCCTCAATTCCCCCGAAACACCTGGTCAAACAGCGACGGTGCAATACCACCGCGCGGACCTTGCGCCGTCCCCGTCCCCGACTGCGACGACATCGGCGTTGTCCCGCCCACAGCCTGCGTGGCTTCAGGCGTCGCCGTTTGCTGCGTCGGCTGCGTCGTTGTATCTGTCGAAACGCTCCGGGGATAAGTCGAATCCGACTGGTTCATCGGCGCGTTTTCCTGTGACTGTGCAGCCAGCGACCACACGGACGCCATAACCGCAGCTGCAACGAAAATAATAGCTTTCATGACGGCCTCACCAAGTTAAGTCGACATTTAATCGACTTAAGAATGGTAGGTCGCGAAATGGCGCAGCGCGGCAGCACTTTCCACAATAAACCGTTGCGCGGCGAGCAATCTGTGGGCTGTCTGCAGGGTGCGATAGCGCATCGCAAACCGGGCGAAAGGCCTTTGTCTTGCGCTGCACCGCGAAAGTGCTCAAGACTCGGAAAAAACGGCCGATAACTGAAACGATGAGGCCGATGAGTTTGCCTCGCTACGCCGCCCAACCAATAACGTGACGAACCTCGCCCAAACGCCGCTTTCCGATCGCCTGCGCTCGCTGATCGACACCGTTCAGCACAACGAGCGCACGTTACGCCGCTTCCAGGACGTGGAACTGCACCTGATCGGCGCGCAGGACTTTCAGTATTTCCTCGACACGCTATTCTCCCGTCTGCCGCGTGAATTCACGCTGACGAGCGTCCTGCTCTGGCTCGACGACCGCGCGCCGATGCTGCACGAACTGCTGTCGCCGGAAGCGCCTTACAGGCCTGCCAGCCACCAGCTGAAGACCGCGCGCCACATCGGCGACGCGGGTGCGCAACTGTGTCAGGGCGACCGTCCGTGGCTCGGGACGGCGCGCGAAATGGGCGAGACAGCGCGCAGCGCGTTCTTCGAAGGCCAGACGCCAGCCGCCAGCGCAATCGTGCTGCCGCTAACCAGCGCCGGCCGCGCGATGGGTTATCTGTGCCTCGGCAGCGACAACGCAGGCCGTTTCGCGGAAGGCATGGCAACCGACATCCTCGAACGCTTCGCGACGATCGTCAACGCAAGCCTCGACAACGTCGCGCACCGCGAGCGGCTCAAGCAGCTCGGCATGACGGATCCACTCACAGGTCTCGCGAACCGCCGCTATTTCGACGAGCGCCTGCGCGAGGAAACCATGCGCGCGGCGCGTTATGCGCTGCCGGTCGCCTGTCTTTTCATCGACATCGACGGCTTCAAGCAGATCAACGATACGCACGGCCATCCGACGGGCGACCGCGCGCTGGTGCTCGTGGCCGCCTGCGTGCGGCAACAGGTGCGGCTGGGTGATACGCTCGCGCGTTACGGCGGGGAAGAGTTCGCCGCGTTGCTGCAGGGCGATCTGAAGGATGCGCTGGTCGTCGCTGAACGGGTGCGCCAGGCAGTATCGACGCTTGAACTGCTCGGTGAAGACGGCACACGCATCGGCTTGACGGTGTCGATCGGCGTATCGGCGCGCACCAGCAAACGCCGCGACGACCCGGCCACGCTTGGCAATACGCTGATCGACGAAGCCGACCGCGCGATGTACAAAGCCAAGCGCAACGGCCGCAATCGCGTGCAGGCGCTCACGAGTGACTCGCCAGACGGGCTTTAAGCTTTAGCCCCATCACGCATCCGGTGGCACGCCGAGCAGTTGCAGCGCGCCACTCGTCACCGACGAAAACACCGGGCCCGCCACGGTGCCGCCATAAAACGCACGTCCCGCCGGGTCGTCGATCATCACGGCGACGATCAGGCGTGGATCGCTCATCGGCGCCATGCCGACGAAGAGCGCACGATAGCGGTTCTTTGCGTAACTTGCGCCCACCTGCTTGCGCGCGGTGCCGGTCTTGCCGCCCACCCGATACCCTTCGATCGCCGCCGCGCGGCCTGTGCCGCCCGGGCCCGTCGCCATTTCCAGCATCGAGCGGATCGACGCCGCGGTAGCAGGCATCGTCACGCGATGACCTGTGCTCCGCGGCCTGGTGTCGACGCCGGTCTGGGCGTGATCGAGCAGCAGCGTCGCGGGATGCAACGTGCCGTCACCCGCATACGCGGTGTAGACCTGCGCGATCTGCAGCAGCGATGCCGACAGACCGTAGCCGTACGCCATCGTCGCCTGCTCGATAGGACGCCAGCGTTTGTAAGGTCGCACCTTGCCGGACGCGACGCCCGGAAACGTCAGTTCCGGCGCCTGGCCAAGCCCGTATTCCTGGTACTTCGTCCAGATCGTTTCCGCGGGCAGGTTGAGCGCGAGTTTCGCGAGCGCGATGTTGCTCGATTTCTGCACGGCCTCGGCCACGGTCATGCGCCCGTGATCCGACGTGTCGTGAATCACGTTCGGCCCGATCCGGTAACTGCCCGGTGTCGTATCGATGATGCTGTGCGGCCGTACCTTGCCTTCATCGATTGAGAGGGCGACCACAAGCGGTTTGATCGTCGAGCCCGGCTCGAACGTATCGACCACGGCGCGGTTGCGCAGTTGCCGCCCCGTCAGGCGCGCGCGATCGTTCGGGTCGAACGTGGGCCAGTTGGCGAGCGCGAGCACTTCGCCATTGCGCGCGTCGAGCACCACGACGCTGCCGGCTTCCGCGCTGTGTTTTTCAACGGCCGAGCGCAATTGCGCGTAGGCGAGCTGCTGGATGCGCCGGTCGATTGTCAGCTGGACCGTCGCGCCGTTCTGCGCGGGCACGAGCGGCCGCGTCTCGGACACCACGCGGCCCAGCCGGTCGCGGATCACTTCGCGCTCGCCAGGTTCGCCGCTCAACCATGCGTCGGCGGCGAGTTCGATGCCTTCCTGGCCTTTGTCCTCGATATCCGTGAAGCCGACCACGTGTGCTGCCGATTCGCCTTCCGGATAGAAGCGCTTCGTATCGGCGATCTGCGTGATGCCCGCGAGGCCGAGTTTGTCGATTTTTTCCGCAGTGTCGGCATCGACCTGGCGCTTGAGCAGCACGAACTGTTTGTCGGCTATGAGGCGACGCCGCAGTTCCGCGACCGGCACATCGAGCATTGTCGCGAGCGGTCCGAACGCGGCTTCGTGAATCAGCTGGGGTGTGGCCCAAATCTCGTAGGTCGCGAGACTCACGGCGAGCATCGCGCCATGCCGGTCGACGATGCGTCCGCGCGTGGCGTCGAGTTCGATCGTGCGCTGATAGCGCTTTTGCCCCTGCCCGATATAGAAGTCCTGATTCGCGACCTGGATCCAGAACGCGCGCCCGACGAGCGACGCAAACGCGGCAAAGATGAGCAGGACGACCAGCTTCGAGCGCCACATCGGCAGACGGGAGGCGAGGATCGGGTTCTTCGTGGCGCCCGCGTGCGGATCGCGGTGCGGTGGCGTGTTCTTCAGGTTCATGCCGCCGATTGTAATGAGATCGTAATCTCTATGCCAGCGCCATGCGGACGGTCCTTGATCACGCAACGAGCCGGGCAGGGCTCTGCATCGAACGTGGTGCCCGCGCGATGCGGGAAACCGGAACGGCAGGTCCAGCCCTGATGCGAACCGGAAAAGAAAACGCCCGGCCGAAAATACTTTTAAAAACCCGGCCGGGCGGTTCGTTCTGTCAATGCGTCGTCCCCGACGCGGCGTGTTTCCGAGGCGCTGCCGATCTCCGGGCGCCTTCTTTTTTTGTTATTCGTGCAAGCGTCGAGTGATCAGGCCGGCAGCGAGAAGCTCGCGATCGCTTCACGCAATACGCCAACCTGGTCCTTCAGCGAGTGCGCCGCCGCTGCCGCCTGCTCGACCAGCGCCGCGTTCTGCTGCGTCACCTGGTCCATCTCACCGACTGCGCGGTTCACCTGCTCGATGCCCGCGCTCTGTTCGCGCGACGCATTGCTGATTTCCTCGAGAATCTCGTTCACGCGACGCACCGACTGCACGATCTCCGTCATCGTCGAGCCCGCATTCGCCACGAGCGATGCGCCTTCTTCCACCGTATCCGTCGATGTTTCGATCAGCGCCTTGATTTCCTTCGCGGCCGTGGCCGAGCGTTGCGCGAGGCTGCGCACTTCGGAAGCGACGACAGCGAAGCCGCGTCCCTGTTCACCGGCACGCGCTGCTTCGACCGCCGCATTCAGCGCGAGGATGTTGGTCTGGAACGCGATGCCGTCGATCACGCCGATGATGTCGCCGATCTGCCGCGAGCTGGTGGTGATCTCGCCCATCGTACGCACGACATCGTCGACGACCTTGCTGCCGCGCGTCGCAACATCGGCCGCCTGGCCGGCGAGCTGCGCGGCCTGCAATGCGCTGTCGGCGTTGTGCTTCACGTTGGCCGTCATCTCGTCCATGCTCGACGCGGTCTGCACGAGCGCGGCGGCCTGTTCTTCGGTGCGTTGCGACAGATCGGTGTTGCCCGCGGCAATTTCCGTCGCGCCGACGTTGATGTTGTCCGTACCAAGCCGCACGCGCGAAACCGTATCGACGAGACCGTTCTGCATCGTGTGAAGCGCGAACAGCAGGCTGCTATGGTCGTCGTGGCTCAGCACCGGCACGGTCGTCGCGAGATCGCCGTGCGCCATGCGCTGCGCTGCTTCGACTGCTACTTCGAGATCGCCGCCGAGCGTGCGGCGCACGCTGCGCAGCACCAGCATCATCACGACCGTCGCGACGCCGCCGAGCACGACCGTGATCGCGAGCCAGCGCAGCAGGTTCGCGTAGAACGCCGACTGCACGTCGTCCATGTACATGCCCGTCACGATGATCCAGTCCCACGGTGCGAAGCGCAGCGCGTAGCTTGTCTTCGCGACCGGTTCCTGACTGCCGGGCTTGGCCCACAGATAGTCGACGAAACCGCCGTCGGCAGCGCTAGCCGTCTTCACGATATCGGTGAACAGGTGATTGCCCTTCGGATCAGCGAACTGTCCCAGGTTCTTGCCGACCATTTCCGGCTTGAACGGATGCATCAGCATCACGGGCTGCGAGTCGTTGATCGAAAGGTAGCCGTCCTTGCCGTAGCGCATGGCGGCAACCGTGGCGAGCGCCTGCTTTTTCGCTTCTTCTTCGGTAATCGTGTGTTGCTGCGCAAGCGTGTAGTAACGGTTGACGATGTTATTGGCCTGCTGAACCAGGAAGGTCAGCTGGTCGCGCCGGTCAGCGATCATCGATTCACGGTTCTGCATCGCGCCGAATGCGCCGATCAGGATCAGACCGATCCAGAGGACGGCGATCATCGAGCCGAGTTTTTTATTGAGAGTCATCTTCTGCATGGTGTACGCGTTTTCCGTCGATCGAAGCAGGCTGGATTGAGAGGCTGGCAGACAGGCGATGCCACGAACGCGTTTACGGCATCGTGTGCTGTGCAGCACAGGAAGGGGAAACCCGTAATTGACAGACAAATAGTGGGATTTCGCAGCGGAATGGAATGCTGTTTTGCGCCGATCGTGACGTTAATCCGTGCGACTTCCGATTGAGTGCCGATAATCAGAATCTGATTTAATCGTTTGCGGCTTTATTCAGCTAATTTCGCCAGAATATGCCACATGACGCAAATGAAAATCGCACAATTTTCCCCGCAACTCCATCAATTGCCATAAGGCTCGCAGCCGGAAGACGGCGCCGTTTTATTTCGTTTATAGTCGCCACTTTCAGTTCGTAAGACACCGCTTTTATATCGCCTGAAGACGATCGATTGCGGCAGATAAAAACCGGGTGGGACGCGAGATTGACGGCCCATTCATTTCAAACCCGATTCCCTTTTGCACTGGAAAAACTCATGCGAGCCATTATTCTTGCTGCGGGACTCGGCCTGCGCCTCCAGCAGCCTCCCGAGGAGCAGTTTCCAAAATGCCTGCTGCGCTTTGACGGCGTTTCGCTGCTCGAACGGCATCTCCAGTTGCTGGACGCCGCCGGTGTCGACGACATCGTGCTCGCGCTGGGTTTCCGGCCCGAACGGGTACGCGACGAACTCGAACGGCTCGGCCGCGAGCCGTATCCCGAGATCGTGCTGAATCTGGATTACCAGCTTGGCAGCGTGCTCACTGTGCACACGGTCGCCGAAGCACTCACGCGCGGCGGCGACGTGCTGCTGATGGACGCCGACGTGCTCTACGACGAACGCATGCTTTCCGCGCTCGTGGCCGGCGAAAACGTCAACCGCATGCTGCTCGATCGCGGCTTCGAACCGGGCGACGAGCCCGTCAAGCTGTGTCTGAAAGATGGCGTGCCTGTCGAATTCCGCAAGCAGCTGGCCGTCGGCCTCGAGTACGACACGATCGGCGAATCGGTCGGCTTTTTCCGCTTCCACGAGGACACTGCGCGACGTTTTGCCGAAATCGTCGCGGGCTATATCGACACGGGTCGCTCGAACATGCCGCATGAAGAAGCGGTGCGCGACCTGCTGCTCGAAGGCAATCACCCATTCGATATCGCGGACGTCACCGGCGCGCCGTGGATCGAAATCGATTTTCCCAACGATGTGGCGCGTGCCGGCAACGAAGTCCTGCCGCGCCTTCAGAGGACTGTAGGAGTCACACGATGAACGCAAGAGATCCGCTTTTCCTGACTGCTTCGCGCAGCGCCCGGTTGCGCCAGATGCTGGTCGGCAACGAACTCGAATTCCTGATGGAAGCGCACAACGGCCTGTCGGCGCGCATCGTGCGCGAAGCGGGCTTTCGCGGTATCTGGGCGTCGGGCCTCGCGATCTCCGCGCAATATGGCGTGCGCGATAACAACGAAGCCAGCTGGACGCAGGTCGTCGACACGCTCGAATTCATGGCCGACGCCAGCGATCTGCCGATCCTGCTCGACGGCGATACCGGCTACGGCAACTTCAACAACGTGCGGCGTCTGGTGCGCAAGCTGGAGCAACGCGGCGTAGCGGGCGTCTGTATTGAAGACAAGCAGTTCCCGAAAACGAACAGCTTCATCAATGGCGAGCGTCAGCCGCTCGCCGAAATGGATGAGTTCTGCGGCAAGATCAAGGCCGGCAAAGATTCGCAGACCGACGACGATTTCTCGATCGTCGCGCGCGTTGAAGCGCTGATCGCCGGCTGGGGCATGGACGATGCGCTGCGTCGCGCGGAAGCGTACCGTCAGGCGGGCGCCGATGCAATCCTGATTCACAGCAAGCTGTCACGCCCCGACGAGATTCTCGAATTCGCACGCGAATGGGCGGGCCGCGGTCCGCTCGTGATCGTGCCGACCAAGTACTACAGCACGCCGACTGAAGTGTTCCGCAAGGCCGGCATCAGCACGGTGATCTGGGCGAACCATCTGATCCGCTCGGCAACCACGGCGATGCAGGCCGTCGCGAAAGAGATCTATACGAACGAAACGCTCGTCGACGTCGAAGACCGCATCGCGCCGGTCAACGAAATCTTCCGTCTGCAGGACGCCGACGAATACTCGGAAGCCGAAAAGCGCTACCTGTCGGCATCGCGCACGTCGGGCGCGGCGGTGGTGCTTGCCGCGAGCCGTGGCGCGGGCCTCGAAGCGGTGACGACCGATCGTCCGAAGGTGATGCTGCCGATCGCGGGCAAGCCGCTCTTGCGCTGGCTCGTCGACGCGTTCAAGAAGCAGGGCGTGAATGACATCACAGTGGTCGGCGGTTATCGCGCCGATGCGATCGATACGGCGGGCGTGAAGCTCGTCGTCAACGAGCGTCATGCGGAAACCGGTGAACTCGCATCGCTGGCCTGCGCGATCGATGGTCTGCAAACCGATACGGTGATCTCGTACGGCGACCTGCTGTTCCGCAGCTACATCCTGCGCGATCTCGTCGAAAGCGAAGCGGACTTCAGCGTCGTGGTCGATTCTTCGCTGACGCAAACGGAAAACAGCAGCGTGCGCGATTTCGCGTGGTGCTCGGCTGCCGACGATCGCGGTCTGTTCGGCAACAAGGTGGTGTTGAAGCGCGTGTCCAGCGAACAGAAGGATGCGCAAAAGCCGGATGGCCGCTGGGTCGGTCTGCTGAACGTGCGCGGCGAAGGACGTGACCGCTTGAAGGCCGTCGTCGCGAAGCTGCGTGAGCAGAAGGACTTCGATTCGCTCGACATGCCGGCGCTGCTGAACGCGCTCGTCGAAGCGGGCGAACAGATCGAAGTGCAATACGTGCACGGCCACTGGCGCGGCGTGAACGACCTCGAAGATTTCCGTCGCGCGGGCGATTTTGCACATGAGCAGACGCCGTTTGCCGTGGGCGGCACGACCGGCAAGGAGGCTCGATGATCGAAGCCGCGCAGTTTGTCGAAGCGGCGCGTGAACGCGGCTTCGACTGGTACGCGGGCGTGCCGTGCTCGTATCTGACGCCGTTCATCAATTACGTGCTTCAGGATCCGTCGCTTCACTATGTGTCGGCGGCGAATGAGGGCGATGCGGTTGCGCTGATCGCAGGCGTGACGCTCGGCGCACGCAACGGCCGGCGTGGCGTCACGATGATGCAGAACTCGGGCCTCGGTAATGCGGTGAGCCCGCTGACGTCGCTGACGTGGACGTTCAAACTGCCGCAACTGCTGATCGTGACGTGGCGCGGCCAGCCTGGCGTGCCCGACGAACCGCAGCACGCGCTCATGGGTCCGGTCACGCCGGCCATGCTCGACACGATGGAAATCCCGTGGGAAACCTTCCCCACCGAAGCGGATGCGATCGGTCCCGCGCTCGACCGCGCGATCGCCCATATGGATGAAACCGGTCGTCCGTACGCGCTCGTGATGCAGAAGGGCAGCGTCGCGCCTTATGAGCTGAAGCAGGGTGCGGCGCCTCTACGCCGTACGCTGGTCGAGGCGCGCTCGACGTCGACCGGCGCGCCGCAGGATGCGTTGCCGACGCGTCACGACGCATTGCAGCGCGTGATCGCGCACACGCCGGTCGAGTCAACCGTCGTACTCGCGTCGACGGGCTTTTGCGGCCGCGAACTCTACGCAATCGACGATCGTCCGAACCAGTTATACATGGTCGGCTCGATGGGCTGTCTGACGCCGTTCGCGCTCGGTCTGGCGCTGACACGTCCGGACCTGAAAGTGGTCGCGCTCGATGGCGATGGCGCTGCGCTGATGCGCATGGGCGTCTTCGCGACGCTCGGCGCTTACGGTCCGTCCAACCTCACGCACGTGCTGCTCGACAATGGCGCGCACGATTCGACCGGCGGCCAGTCGACCGTTTCGCCGGCTGTGTCGTTTGCGGGCGTGGCGGCGGCGTGCGGCTATGCGTCGGCCGTCGAAGGCGATGATCTTTCGCTGATCGACGAGGTCCTGACGTCGGCGTCTTCAGAAGACGGCACGCGTTTCGTGCGTGTGTCCATCAAGCGTGGCACGCCCGACGGCCTGCCGCGTCCTGTCATCACCCCGCCCGATGTGAAGACGCGTCTGATGCGCCACATCGGCACGGATCAAGGAGTGCGTTGATGCTGTTGCTCAATCCCGGCCCTGTCACGCTGACCGAACGCGTGCGTCAGAGTCTGCTCCAGACGGACCTGTGCCACCGCGAAAGCGAGTTCTTCGATCTGCAGGAAGAAGCGCGCGCGCGTCTCGTCAATCTGTACGACCTCGATCCGGCGCAATGGCAGGCCGTGCTGATGACGGGTTCAGGCACGGCGGCCGTCGAAAGCATGATTGCCGCGCTCGTGCCGGACGACGGCAAGCTGCTGATCATCGAAAACGGCGTGTACGGCGAGCGGATCACGCAGATCGCGAGCCAGTACCGCATCGCGCATGAAACGGTGAAGCACGACTGGATGCAGGCGCCGGATCTCGACCGCATCACCGCGTGTCTGGATGCCGACCGTGGTTTTACCCACGTCGCCGTGATCCATCATGAAACGACGACGGGCCGTCTGAACGATCTGGCCGCACTCGGCGCGGCATGCCAGCAGCGCGGCATCCGTCTGCTGGTGGATGGCGTCAGCAGCTTCGCCGCCGAGGCGATCGACTTCGACAACGGCGGCATCGACGCCGTCGCGGCGACGGCGAACAAATGCGTGCACGGTGTGCCGGGCGCGTCGTTCGTGATCGTGCGTCGTCCGGCACTGGTGAGCGCCGCCAGCCGCACGTTCTATCTCGACCTTGGGCGTCTCGCGAAGCTTCAGGATCAGCGCAACACGCCGTTCACGCCTTCGGTGCATGCGTATTACGCGCTCGTCGAAGCGCTGCGCGAACTCGAGGACGAAGGCGGCTGGACCGCACGCCACGCACGCTACGCGGCGCTCGCCGAGCAGGCGCGCGCCGGGCTGGCCGCGCTGGGGATCGAGAGCGCGGTGCCGCCGGAGCAGTCCTCGGTGGTTTTGCGCGCGTACAGGTTGCCCACGGGCATCACGTACCCGCAACTGCACGATGCGCTGAAGGCGCGTGGCTTCGTGATCTATGCCGGGCAAGGCGGCCTGTCGGCGGAACTGTTCCGCATCTCGACAATGGGCAACATCCACCCGGCCGATATCGACCGTCTGCTGCAAGGCTTCGCCGGGCTCGTACGCTGACTGGAAGGCGTTGACGAACCAGGGCAGGGCCGCAGCAGCCCGGGCTGCGGGTCAGCAAGGCGGCCCTTAGCCGGACTGTGGTCAGTCCGGCTCGATTACCGGGTCCTTGCTGGGTGGACCATCGGGATGCTGCGGTTCGTCGTTGTGTCCTGGGGAGGGCGGTGCGAGCGGGTCGCCTTCGGGATCGCGCGTCGGGTCCGCGAGCGGGTCGGGAACCGGAGTGGTCTGCATGTCATACGTCATACCTTACCTCGTGTGCGGGGTGCGTCCGCCGGTCGCGGCGGACGCACCGCCTGCTGATCGAGGGACATCCTATCTAGCGTAGGCCAAACGCCGCCGGGATGCAGACGTATCCGTGCGGCGACGCTCATTGACTCGCGTGACGGGCGGGCTTGCGCGTCATATTCAATTGCCAGTAATGCTCCGGCGCGAATACGTCGTCGCAGCCGTGCGGGCCGCAAGCCTTCAACTGGCTGGTGTACGCATTGACCGCTTCGCGCTTGGCCAGCGCCTGGCGCGCCGGATCGATCGTATACAGCGCAACCGGATACACGGGCGTCGCGACGATGCCGCGCCGCGCAAGCTCTTCGAGTCGCGCCTCCACCACGCCCGGCTGACGCCGGTGAATCGCTTCCTCATACCCGAACCACGACAGGTGCGCGAGCCGCGGCAGCACTTCGCAGCACGCATCGGAGACGAGTTCGTGATCGCTGTCAAAGAGGCCCAGCGGCATCAGCAGCGTATCGGCCGTCGATCCATAGATGATCTCTTCGAGCGCGGCGGCGAGCTTGCTGATCGACGGCGAGTCGAGGTACTGGCCGTCGCGAAACGGCATGCGCACAGGGATCGCGTCGAGCGCGGCAAGCGCGTTGTTGTCCTCGATCGTGCGGGCGTGGACCGCTTCGTGCGCGCCGGCGAATCCGGATAGCGTGTCCCATTCGGTATGCATCTCGCGTTCAGGCGGCGCGGCGAACACGGTACAGACGGCGGCATCGGGATGCGTCGCGAGCAGCGCGCCGCAACTGAATACGGCGTCGTCGAAATGCGGAGAAACGACAAAGAGGCGCGGACTGGTTTCGCTCATGGTCTCGTGAGTGACGCAGATCGCACGATGGACGGCGCGACGCGTGTTCCCGGCAGACGGTTCCGTCAGCTTAGACCGGAATGGAGACGCCTGTGTGACCGCGTGCGGTATCTGCAAGCGGCGTGCCCGGGTGTCAAGCGGTGAGCGGCGAACCGTGGCGAGAGCGCGGCCCAGGACCGGCGCGGTGCGCTTCGGCAAACCCGTCCTACGCCAGCCCGAGCAGATCGTCCGGCGTATCCACATCGCGCAGGATGCCCGGATCGTCGACGTCCAGCCGCGTGACGTCGTGTCGCCTGAAGAAGTCGCGCGCGCCCGTATCGCCATCGAGCGCGACCAGCGCATCGAAATGTTCCGCGCCGAATCCCACGGGATGCCCGCGCTCGCCTTTATAGAACGGCGCGACCAGCGTCGCGCCTTCATCGAGCTTTCGGGCCACCGCTTCGATCGTCGAGACCGCGATGCGCGGCATATCGGCCAGCGACACGATCCAGCCTTCGGCATCGCGGCTCGCCTCGACCGCGGCCGCCAGGCTCGCGCCCATGCCGCGCTCGGCGTCGACCGAAAACACCACCTCGCAGCCTGCGTCGTTGAGCACGCGCGCAAGCGCGTCGGAACCCGGCCTGACGACGGCCAGCACGAGCGGCACGATCATCAGCAGTCGATGAGCGGCCTCATGCGCGACTGGCCGGCCGTCGGGCAGGTGCGCGAGCAGCTTGTTGCGAATGCCCTCCGGATCGAAGCGCGACCCGTAACCGGCGGCCAGCAGCACGCCAGTGGCGGACGAGGCATAACGCATGGACAGGACCGAGGGAAAGGAGATGTTCCGATTGTGCGGCGCAACGCGCCATCAGGCAAGCCGGGATCGCCGGGAATGCGCGCGAGGACACGCGCCGCCGATGCACCAAAAAAAAGCGCGGTCATGTCGCTCCGACACGACCGCGCACCAATGCGTTTCAGCGTCGTTTCATACGCGCTCTGCATTGCGCATGAAACGGCACTTCACGCTTGCGTGGAACCCGTTAACACCTTGTCGAGTGTAATCGGCAAATCGCGTATGCGCACGCCTGTCGCGTGAAAAACCGCATTCGCGATGGCCGCCGGCACACCTGTAATGCCGATTTCACCAATCCCTTTCGCGCCGAGCGAGTTGATATAAGGATCGACCTCGTCGATGAAGCTGATGTCGATCGCGTTGATATCGGCGTTCACCGGCACGTGGTACTCGGCGAGGTTCGCGTTGACGAAGCGTCCGTAGCGCGTGTCCAGGCTGGTTTGCTCTTCGAGCGCCGCGCCGATGCCCCAGACGATGCCGCCCATCAACTGGCTGTGCGCGGTCTTCGCGTTCAGGAGACGTCCTACGCCGTACACAGAGGTCATCCGCGCGACGCGAATCGTGCCGAGGTCCGCATCGACGTGCACTTCCGCGAACACCGCGCCGAATGAGTGAAACGAGAACTTCTGCCTCTCGTCGCCGGGTTTGACGCTGGCCTGCGCCTCGATGGGCTGGCCGCCCGCGCGGGCGAGGATCGCGCCGGCCGGATCGCGGCGCGACGCATCCTTCACGCTGATCACCCAGCCGTTTTCGACGGTGACCTCGTCGGGCGTTGCGCCGTGGACGGGCGAAGCCGGGTCGGCAATCGCCATTGCCACCAGCTTGCCGCGCACCTGCGTCGCCGCATCGCGCACCGCAGGCGACACGCTCGCGACCGACTGCGAACCGCCCGACACTGGCGCCTGTGGCAGCGACGAATCGCCTAGCGCGAAGTGGATGGTATCGGGCGAAAAGCCCATTGCGTCGGCGGCGACCTGGGTCATCACCGTGTAGGTGCCGGTGCCGAGATCCTGCGTGCCCGATGCGACCATCGCGGTGCCGTCCGGCAGAATCCGCGCGATCGCCGCGGCTGCGCTGCGGTTCGCCGGATAGGTGGCGGTCGCCATGCCGAGGCCGATCAGCGTGTTGCCGTCGCGCATCGAACGTGGGGCCGCCGTGCGGTGCGACCAGCCGGATTTCTCCGCGCCGATGCGGTAGCAGTCTCGCAGTGCCTTGCTCGACCACGGCTTGTGTTCCTGCGGATCTTCCTCCGCGTAGTTCTTCAGCCGCAGCGCGATCGGGTCCATCTTCAATGCCCACGCGAGCTCGTCCATCGCGGATTCGAGCGCGAACGAGCCGGTCGTTTCACCAGGCGCGCGCATGAAGGTGGGCGTGCCGACGTTCAATGGCACGAGACGGTGCGTGGTGGCCTGATTCGGCACGGCGTACAACATACGCGTGACCATCGCGCAGGTTTCGGTCCAGTCTTCGATGACGGACGTATTTGCAAACGTGTCATGCCGCATGCCGGTGAGCGTGCCGTCGCTGCGCGCGGCGATCGTGAAGTGCTGCTCGGTCATCGGCCTGCCGCCGACGGGGCCGAACATCTGCGGCCTTTCCAGCGCGAGCCGGACGGGCCGGCCCGTCTGTCTGGCCGCCATCGCGCACAACGCGACGTGCGACCACGACGAGCCTTTGCAACCGAAGCCGCCACCGACGAACGGCGAGATCACGTGTACGTTGTCGGCGGCGATGCCGAACGTACTCGATACCGCGGTTTTCGCGCCGGAGACGCCTTGTGTCGAGTCGTACAGCGTGAGAGTCGGACCGTCCCAGATGGCCATCGTCGCGTGCGGTTCCATCGGATTGTGATGTTCCATCGGCGTCGTGTAGACCGCGTCGATGCGTGTCGTGCCGCTCGCAAGGCCCGCGTCGATGTCGCCGCGCTGCGTGTCGGTTTGTCGGCCCTGCGGTCGGTCAGGCGCGTGCGCGGTGGATTTCGCGCGTGTGAAATCGAGCGTGGCCTGCGTGGTCTGATATGTGATGTGCAACTGGCGGGCGGCGTCCGTGGCCTGTTCGAGCGTCTCCGCGACGACGACCGCAACCGGCTCATTGCTGTAGTGAACCTGGTTATCCTGCAGTAGCGACAGATGACGGCCTGCGGGCGGCGTGAGCGGCGCGCGTCCGCCGTTGGGTAGCTTCATTGCATTCTGGTACGTCATCACGAGTATCACGCCAGGCATGGCCTGTGCACGTGCAACGTCGATCGAAGCGATGCTGCCGCGCGCGATCGTGCTCGTCACCAGTACCGCATGCGCGAGTCTCGCAGCAGGAAACTCGGCGGCGTAGCGCGCTTCGCCCGTGACTTTCAGCAGACCGTCGGTGCGGTCGAGCGGGTGGCCGATCATGTTCATGCGACACCTCCCGGCTGACCGGCAGCCTGTTTGAGCGCGCGAACAATGGACCGTTGCGCGAGCTGTACCTTGAACGCGTTGTCACGTTGCGGTCGCGCGTCGCGTAACGCAGCCGCTGCGGCGGATTGCAGGTTCGCGTCGCTCAACGTTTGTCCTGCGAGCATCTGCTCGGCGACGTTCGCGCGCCACGGTTTGTGTGCGACGCCACCTAGCGCGATACGCACGCTCTTCACGGTGTTGCCGTCGAGCTGCAGTGCGGCGGCCACTGAAACCAGCGCGAATGCGTAGCTCGCGCGATCACGCACCTTGAGGTAGTGCGCGTGATCGCTGAACATCGGCGGCGGCAGATCGACGGACGTAATCAGTTCGCCTGGCTGTAACGTCGTATCGAGATCGGGACGATCGCCGGGTAAGCGATGAAAATCGCCGAACGCGATCGTCCGTTCACCGCGCGGACCGCTCACGCGTACAACGGCATCGAGCGCCGCGAGCGCGACGCTCATATCCGAAGGATTCACCGCGATGCACTGCGCGCTTGCACCGAGAATCGCGTGCATGCGCGTATGGCCATCGATCGCGGCGCAGCCGCTGCCCGGTTCCCGTTTGTTGCATTGAACGAAGGCGGGATCGTAGAAGTAATAGCAACGCGTGCGCTGCATCAGGTTGCCGCCGACAGTCGCCATATTGCGCAGTTGCGCCGATGCACCGGCGAGTAACGCCTGAGTCAGCAGCGGATAACGTTGACGCACATACGTGTGATTCGCTGCATCGCTGTTACGTACCAGCGCGCCAATGCGCAGGCCGCCATCGGGCAGCGGATCGATCGTGTCGAGTCCGCGTATATGGGTTATATCGACGAGCCTGACCGGTCGCGCGACGCCACCTTTCATGAGGTCGAGCAGGTTCGTACCGCCGCCGATGAATGCCGTTCCACGCTGTTGCGCTGCGCGGACCGCGCTGGCCACATCGCTGGCGCGTTCGTAGGAGATCGCTTCCATGACGGGTCTCCTCAGGTCTGACCGTGGTTCACCGCGCGCACCGCCGCGACGATGTTCGGATAGGCGCCACAGCGGCACAGATTGCCGCTCATGCGCTCACGAATCTCTTCATCTGAAAGGTGTGGCGGCCGGAAACGCACGTCCCCAGTGACCGCGCTGGCGGTGCCGGCCTTGAATTCATCGAGTAACGCAGTCGCGGAACACAGTTGCCCCGGTGTGCAGTAGCCGCACTGGAATGCATCGTGTTTGACGAACGCCTGCTGGATCGGACTCAACGTGTCGTTGCGCGCGAGTCCTTCGATGGTCGTGATCGCTTCGCCTTCATGCATTACAGCAAGCGTGAGACACGAGTTGATGCGACGTCCTTCGACAAGCACCGTGCACGCGCCGCATTGCCCTCGATCACAGCCTTTCTTGGTGCCCATCAGGCCCGCGTATTCACGCAGCGCGTCGAGCAACGTTACGCGTGGTTCGAGATGCAGCGTGTAGTCGCGGCCATTGATGCCAAGTGTGACAGGGCGCGCGGGAACAGGCGTGCGTGCAACTGGCGGCGGCGCAGCGGGTTGCTGCTGGGCGCGCAGTTGCGGCGCGGCGCCGACTGTCGCGGCAGCGGCGGCCGATTGCAGAAAGCGGCGCCGCGATGTGTTCGGCAGGGGCGCTGAAACGGTGGATGAGTCGCTCGGTCCCGTATCGGGATTCTGACGTTCTGGGTAACTGGACATGACGTTCTGCCTGCTCCTTGAAAGGTCGGTGCAGCGTCGCGACACAGCGTGTTCCTGCACCGGGGGACATCGGTTCATTCAGCAATTTCGATGCCACTGGCGAGTGGCGCACAACACACAAAGGCGCGCGTACCGGCAAGGAAAACGTCGGGAAAAAATGGCAACGGAGCGCGTCAACGCTGCACGTTGCGCTTGATGATCGATGAAGTAAAGAGCGTCGCGCGAGGCTTTCTGGATGAAAGCGGAGTGACACATCGATGCGTCGATTTTCGTGATCGTTGCGCTCGCATCTATTTTTTACGGCTGCATCGTAGCCGTATCGAACAGCGTTGCTGCGGACGCACGGTCGGCGGATCGAACTGTTTGCAAGGACGCCTTGCGCTGCACGACAACGCATGCCCGTCGCAGCGTTTGCGCCTTCATCACAGTGTCTCGTCCGGCCGGAGCAGGGCAGTGAGGCCAATCTGGCGCTATGTTGTACGACATCCCATAATTAAAATGCTGCTCGCGGGACCTTTCCGACATCCATTGCCAGGAAAGGCACAACATCTATAGGTGTAAATGCCTAATTGAAATTCGCCGGGTCATCGCTGATAGTACGTTGTCGTACAACAAGGCGGTGTTCCGACAAGTTGTCGGTTCACCGGCGCATCTGTCAGCCATTAGAAGAACTCCCGTGCTCGATCCAGTCTCTCGCACGCTGGCTCAAGACAGCGCTGTCGCGGCGCTCCACGCGTCGCAGGGCCGCGCATTCTGGAGTGTCGCCGGGGCCCGCGCCTGTGTCGCGGCTCAATGGCCCGCAGCGCTGTAAAGGAAGGTTATGAAGAAGATTGCACTTAGTGGAGCCGGCGGCCAGCTCGGCTCGGTCGTACGGAAAGCGTTGCTCGCGCGCGACATTCCGCTGCGCTCAGCCGCAGGTTCCCGCGCGCTGACACCGCTCGTGGACGGAGAGGATGTGATGCATGGCGACCTGCGCGATCCCGCGGTCGTCGATCGCCTGCTGGAAGGCGTGGATGTGCTGATTCACTTCGCGGGCACGAGCGTGGAACGTCCGCTGCCCGAAATCATTGAAAACAACCTGCGCGGGCTGGTCGAGGTGTACGAAGGCGCCCGTCGGCACGGCGTGCGGCGTGTGGTGTTCGCGAGCTCGAACCACGCGATCGGGATGTACCCGGTCACCGAACATCTCAGCCTCGACTGCGCGTTGCGTCCGGATGGCTTCTACGGCCTGAGCAAGGTGTGGGGCGAATCACTGGCAAGGATGTACTGGGACAAGCACGGCATCGAAAGTGTCTGCGTGCGCATCGGCAGTTGCCTCGAGCGGCCGACCGAGCCGCGGCATCTGAGCACCTGGTTCGGCCACAAGGACCTGATGCATTTTCTCGACCGTTGTATCGAGGCCGAGGATGTCGGGTTCACGGTCATCTGGGGCGTCTCGGCCAACAAGCGCAGCTGGTGGGATAACCGTGGCGCCGAACACCTGGGTTACCAGCCGCAGCAGGACGCCGAGGTATACGCCGCGGAAATACTGGCCGCGCCGAACCCGCTCGACGCCCTGGGTCAGCGCTATCAGGGCGGCAGCTTCGTCGGCCTGGATTATTCGCGCGACGACATCGACTCAGACGCGTCGGGCGCTGCTGCCGGTCGGTCGAAGTGACCGCGCCGGGCAAGAACCTGCTGGCTTGTCCATCCGCTGGGCGAGCCAGTTTTACGAACGAAGAGCGGCGATGGTGGCCTCGCAGAACGGAATGCTTTGCGGGCGCTACAGAAGGCAAAGAGATTTTTACAGAGGAGTCTAAATGAAAAAAGCAATTGCAACCTCGGCCCTTGGTCTGGTCGCGCTGGGCGCACACGCGCAGAGCAGCGTGACGCTGTATGGGATTGTCGACACGGGCATTGGGTATCAGAGCAGCCAGACGTCGCTCGGTTCGACAACCGGCGGCCACTCGGTCGTCAAGATGATCAACGGCGTGTGGGCGGGTAGCCGGTTCGGCCTGAAGGGGAGTGAAGATCTGGGCGGCGGCACGAAAACGATCTTCCAGCTCGAAGAGGGCTTTAACAGCGCCAACGGTGCACAGTCGGTCCCGGGCCTCGCGTTCAATCGCCAGGCTTACGTGGGCGTGACCAATTCCTCGTACGGCACACTGACCGCAGGTCGTCAGTACACGTCGTACTACACGCTGCTTTCGCCATACAGCCCGACTACGTGGCTCACGGGTGCCTACGGCGCGCACCCGGGAGATATCGATTCGCTCGATACGCTGTACCGCGCAAACAACTCGGTGGTGTATACGTCGCCGAACATGTACGGCCTGACGGTGAGCGGGTCGTATTCGATCGGCGGCGTGCCGGGCAGCTTCAATGCCGGCTCGACATGGAGCGCGGCGGCGCAGTACCTGAACGGTCCGGTCGGTATCGCGGCGGGCTTCCAGCGCATCAATAACTCGACGCCTGGCGGCGGTGCGTGGGGCCCTGATTCGACGACATCGAACGCAGGCGCCCAGACGGCCGTGTCCGGCGTCAACAACGGATATCAGACGGCGCAGGCGCAGCAACGCGTAGCGGTGACGGGTGGTTACGCGTTCACCAAGCAGTGGGACGTCTCGTTCTCGTATTCGAACGTGCAGTACATCCCGGGCACCAACTCGAAGTTCCACGACCAGGCGACCTTCAACACGGGCGGCGCGGTGCTGCACTTCAAGCCGATTACGACGCTGGATCTGGCTGCTGGCTATAGCTACACGCGTGCAACCGAATCGAATGGCATCTCGAGCGCGGCGAGTTATCAGCAGTTCAATCTTTCGCAGTTCTACAGCCTGTCCAAGCGCACCGGGCTGTACGCGCTGGAGGCCTACACGCGTGCGAATGGCCAGACGCTGGGAACGAAGGGCGCGGGCAACATCATCAATGCTACCGCGGTTATCGGCGACGGCCAGAACGGTGCTCCGTCTTCGTCACGCAGCATGTTTGCTGCTGGCGTAGGCATCATTACCAAGTTCTGATCGCGTAGCTGGCTGGCGGCGTCCATGGACGCCGCCACGCATCACATGGCTCGTCCGCTGTAACCCGACGGGCATCTGAAGTCAGTTTCCTGCTGGCTTCAATGGTGTGGGGCGAAGAATTGTCTTCGCCCCACGCTTCCTCCTGATTTGCGCCTCCGCCGACCGTTACGTTGTGCATCGTGTTCAGCGCGACTTCTTTGTTATATGTCGTCGTACATCTAGGCCAACAAGCGAGCTGGTCTGGTTCGGGAAGCCGGTTGTCTCTGCCCGAATATCCTCGAATACGGGCGCGTCAGGTTGCGACGAACATCGGTTATGTTGTAGGATGACCGATATCAAGAGCCTTTATCCAGGAAAAGCAAAATGTCTATTACCGGCGAAATGCTGATTGGCCGCGATGCCGTGCGCGGCGACGAAAAACCTTTGCGTGCGTTTAATCCCGCCACCGGTTCCGAGATCGCCGAGCCGGTCTTCGGCACGGGTACGGTCGCGAATGTGGCGCGCGCGTGCGAACTGGCTCAAAAGGCGTTCGATCCTTACCGCCAGCTGTCGCTCGCAGTGCGTGCCGAGTTTCTCGAACGCATCGCCGACGGCATCACCGCGCTAGGTGACGCACTGATCCAGCGCGCGCACGAAGAGTCGGGCCTGCCGAAAGCGCGCCTCGAAGGCGAGCGTGGCCGCACGACCGGACAGCTCAAGCTGTTTGCGCAAGTCGTACGCGCGGGTCAATGGCTCGCCGCGACGCTTGATTCGCCGCTGCCGGAGCGCAAGCCGTTGCCGCGCTCCGACCTGCGGATGCAGAAAATTCCGCTGGGTCCGGTCGCGGTGTTCGGCGCCAGCAATTTCCCGCTCGCGTTTTCGGTGGCGGGTGGCGATACCGCTGCGGCGCTGGCGGCCGGCTGCCCGGTAGTGGTGAAGGCGCATCGCGCGCACCTCGGCACATCGGAGATGGTCGGGCGTGTGATTCAGCGCGTCGCGCAGGAAATGGATTTGCCTGAGGGCGTTTTCTCGATGATCGTCGGCGCCGGGAATTCGGTTGGCGAAGCGCTGGTCGCGCATCCCGCAATCAAGGCGGTGGGCTTCACGGGTTCGCGTGCCGGCGGTACTTCGCTGATGCGGGTCGCGGCTGCCCGTGCTGAACCGATTCCGGTTTACGCCGAGATGAGCAGCATCAATCCGGTTTTCCTGTTGCCGGACGCGCTTTCGGCGCGCGGCGACGGCATCGCACGCGGCTTTGTCGACTCGCTCGTGCTTGGCGCGGGACAGTTCTGCACCAACCCGGGCCTCGCGATTGCCGTCGATAGCGACGCGCTCAAGAGTTTCGTTGCAACGGCGTCCGAAGCACTGAACCTGAAGCCTGCCCAGACCATGCTCACGGCCGGCATTCATGCTGCGTACGAGCAAGGCGAAGGCAAGCTGGCGGCGATCAAGGGCGTGGAGGCCGTAGCGCACGGCGTCGGCGCCACGGGCCCGACGCAGGCGTGCGCGGCACTGTTCGTGACCGACGCGCAAACGTTCCTGGCAACGCCCGAACTGGAAGACGAAGTCTTCGGCCCCGCGTCGACGATCGTGCGTTGCCGGGACGAGCAGGAAATGCTGGCAGTTGCCGAGCACTTTGCCGGCCAGCTCACGGCCACCGTGCAGATGGACAGCGGCGACCTGACGACGGCGAAAAAGCTGGTTCCGATCCTCGAGCGCAAGGCAGGGCGGATTCTGATCAACGGTTTCCCGACGGGCGTCGAGGTATCGCATGCGATGGTGCATGGCGGCCCGTTCCCGGCCACGTCGGATAGCCGGGTGACGTCGGTCGGTACGACGTCGATCGAGCGCTTCCTGCGTCCGGTGTGCTATCAGGATTTCCCGGCCGGTCTGCTGCCTGAGGCGCTCGCGGATAGCAACCCGCTGGACCTGTGGCGTCGTCGCGATGGCGAAATTACGCGCAGCTAAACGGGTCACCAGGTTAGCCGGATAAAAAAATGGCCGGGAATGTATTCCCGGCCATTTTTCCGTTTAGCGTGCGCTGTTCAAATCAGTCGTTCAAATCAGCTGTTCGCTTCAGTCGCTTCGTTGGCGCGCCTCAGCCGCTCGCGACTGTTGGACAGGTGCATGCGCATGGCCGCGCGCGCGCCTTCCGCGTCGTGCCGCGTGATCGCTTCAAGGATGCTTTCGTGTTCGAGGTTCACGAGCGACAGGTAAGCGTCCGGTTCTGCGCGCGCGATTCCTGCCGAATCGAGCCGGTTCCGCGGAATGAGCGCGCTGCCCATCTGCGTGAGGATGTCGACGAAGTACCGGTTGCCGGTCGCGCGCGCCACTGAGATATGGAACTGGAGATCCGCATCGACACTGTCGCACCCATTGTGGCGCGTCGCTTCAATCGCATCGAGCGCCGTGCGCATGTGCGCGAGGTCGTCAGGCGTCGCCCGTTGAGCCGCAAGACCCGCGCATTCCGTTTCGAGGCTGATACGCAGTTCAAGTATCGACAGCACGTCGCGCAGGGTGGTGGCCGGCACCATATCGATACCCAGCTTCTCGCGCGGTGGCTCCAGTACGAAGCTGCCAATGCCGTGCCGTGTCTCGATGATCTTGCCCGCCTGCAGGCGCGAAATGGCCTCACGAATGACGGTGCGGCTCACGCTCAGGGTGACCATCAGTTGCGATTCGGTCGGCAGCTTGTCGCCGGGCTTCAGCGCGTTGGACGCAATCTGCCCGGTGACGTAATTGACGACAAACTCGGCGAGATTGCGGGCGCGTCGTGGCGGTGCCGCGGAAGCCAGTGGTGTTGCCATCGGAAACGCCCTCGAATCAAATAATTGCAGTTACATGCTGCAGTTGATTATACCGTCGTCTGACGACTGTTCATACAAGCGGGCGATCATTTCCAGCATCGCCGCGTGGCACGACATTCAGGTGCCGTTTGGGGCGCCGAACGGGCCGCCCCGCCTGTTTTTCCCGATAATTGCGGAGGTACGATAACTGCGCGACCGATTACCGCTGGCGCAGTTCGACCCGTTTGATGTCTTTCACGATCACGAGGTAACTGAACACGGTGAGCAAGGCATTCAGCCCCACGAAAACCAGCGCGCCATTGAACGATCCCGTCTTCGCAACGAGATAGCCGATCACGATCGGTGTCACGATGCCAGCCACATTGCCGAACATGTTGAAGATGCCGCCCGAAAGACCGAGCGCCTCCTTCGGCGACGTATCCGCGACGACAGCCCAGCCAAGTGCTCCGAGACCTTTGCCGAAGAACGCAAGCGACATGAGCGCGACGACGACCCAGTCCGTCGTGACGTAGTTGCAGCCGATGATGCAGACCGACAGCAGCATGCCGCCGACAATCGGCGCCTTGCGCGCAAGCGTCAGCGAATGGCCGCGCCGGATCATGGAATCGGACAGGAAGCCGCCGAGTACGCCACCCGAGAATCCACAGATAGCGGGCAGCGATGCCACCAGACCTGCCTGCAGAATCGTCATGCCGCGCGCCTGCACGAGATAGATCGGAAACCACGTCAGGAAGAAGTAGGTCAGCACGTTAATGCAGTACTGGGCGAGATAGACGCCGAGTAGCATGCGATTGGTCAGCAACTGGCGCACAAGGAACCAGCCCCCGGCACTCGCGATGTCCTGGGGTTGGGCTTTCCTGTGCCCGTTCACCACGCCGCCGCCCTGCTCGATGTGGTCCAGTTCCGCGCGCGAGACGCGTGGGTGGTCGGCGGGGTTCTTCATCACCTTCAGCCAGGTGAGGGCAAGCAGAAGCCCGGCCACGCCCATCACGACGTAGACCGCGTGCCAGCCGAATGCATGCGTGAGCCAGGCCATCAACGGCGTGAAAATAACCGCCGCGAAGTATTGGGCCGAATTGAAAATGGCCGACGCCGCGCCGCGCTCGGTCGTCGGGAACCAGCTGGCAACGACCTTGGCGTTGGCCGGAAACGCCGGCGATTCCGCAGCGCCCATCGCGAAGCGCAACACAAACAGCGCCGTGACGGCGGCCGCGGCGCTTCCCAGCAAACCGATCGAGCTTTGCAACAGCGTAAACAGCGACCACAGGAAGATACTCGCCGCGTAGACGCGCCGCGCGCCGAACCGGTCGAGCAGCCAGCCGGCCGGCAGTTGCGACAGAACGTATGCCCAGCTGAATGCGGAGAAGATGTATCCCATCCTGATCGCATCGAAGCCGAACTCGGCGCGCATCGCCGACCCGGTCACCGAGAGCGTGGCGCGGTCCGCGTAATTGAACGTCGTGATAAGAAAGATCAACAACAGAATCGCATAGCGGACTTTCGTGCGTTTCGCGACGTGAGCGGAGCTCGCGGTGCGGCTCATTTCCATGATCGTCTCCTGAATTTTCAGGCGGGGGTAGAGGCTCCCCAGCTTCGATGCCGTGGCAACCGGCAGTGGCCCGGCACTTCCTGCAATGCGGTGCGCGGTGACGTGACCGGGCACTTAAAAAGACGCCCGGCGACGCTCGCGTCCCGGGCGTTCCAGTCTGCGCCCCGGGGTGCGCATACGCGCACCCGGCGGCGAGGCGCTTACTGTGCGCCGAGCTTCTTGATGAGCGCGTCGAGCTGGCTCATTTCGTCGTCGGTCAGGTCGGTCAGCGGGGCGCGCACGGGACCTGCGCTGTGGCCTACCAGCTTCGCGCCGGCCTTCACGATGCTGACCGCGTAACCCGCGCGGCGGTTGCGGATCGCCAGATACGGCAGGAAGAATTCGTCGATCAGCTTGCCCACCGTTGCGTGGTCGTCCGCGGCAATCGCGCGGTAGAAGTTCATCGCCGTCTTCGGGATGAAGTTGAACACCGCCGACGAATACACCGGTACGCCCAGCGCCTTGTACGCCGCGGCATAGACTTCCGCGGTCGGCAGGCCGCCCAGATACGAGAAGCGGTCGCCCAGACGGCGACGGATCGTCACCATGTTTTCGATCTCGCCCACACCGTCCTTGAAGCCGATCAGGTTGGGGCAGCGGTCGGCCAGACGCTCCAGCATGTCGGCGTTCAGCTTCGAATTCGCGCGGTTATAGATGATCACGCCCATGTTCGGCGCGGACTTGCAGACCTCTTCGGCGTGCGCGGCGATGCCTTCCTGGCACGCTTCGGTCAGGTAGTGGGGCATCAGCAGGATGCCGTTCGCGCCGTGACGCTCGGCTTCCTGTGCGTACGCAATCGCAACACGCGTCGGGCCGCCGGCACCGGCGAGGATCGGCACCTTGCCCTTGCAGACTTCCGTGGCCGTACGGACGACATTCGAATAGTCGTTGTGTGTCAGCGAAAAGAATTCGCCCGTGCCGCCGGCGACGAACAGCGCCGAAGCGCCGTACGGAGCGAGCCATTCGAGGCGCTCGGCATAGGTGTCGGCGCGAAACTCGCGTTGTTCGTCAAAGTCGGTAACGGGGAAGGACAAAAGGCCTTGCGAAACGATCTGCTTCAGTTCCTGCGGTGTTGTCATGGTGAATATCCTGGGCTTCAGTTCGGGTACAGAGAGTTCTTATACGTCATCGTACAACAACAAATCGGGCACTTCAACTGTGATTTGGCGGCATAATGAAGGGTATAGGGTTTATACGGAACATCCTGTCGACATCGTATGTTGTAGGATGACGTATGAATTGTTGGTGTAGCAGGCGCGGAAGGCGCCATAAGGATCGATGCAATGGAACTGTCTCCGCTCTACATTCGCGTTCACCCCAATGACAACGTCGCGATCGTCGTCAACGACGGCGGCCTGGGTGAGGGCGCAGTATTTCCCGATGGCCTTGTGCTGCGCGAGCGCGTGCCACAAGGACACAAGGTCGCGCTTGCCGATCTTTCGGAAGGCGACGAAGTCATTCGCTATAACGTGGTGATCGGCTATGCACTCAAGTCCCTGCCGAAGGGAAGCTGGATCAACGAACACGTGATCCGGATGCCGAGCCCGCCCGGACTCGAAGATCTGCCGATCGCGACCATCAAGGCGCCGGACATGCCGCCGCTCGAGGGCTACACCTTCGAGGGCTACCGCAACGCTGACGGCTCGGTCGGCTCACGCAACATTCTCGCCATCACCACGACCGTTCAGTGCGTGGCCGACGTGGTTCAGCACGCGGTGACGCGAATCAAGGCCGAGCTGCTGCCGAAGTATCCCAACGTCGACGATGTCGTCGGTCTGGGACACACCTATGGTTGCGGCGTAGCAATCGATGCCCCCGACGCGATGGTGCCGATCCGTACTGTGCGCAACATCAGCCTGAATCCGAATTTCGGCGGCGAGGTGATGATGGTCAGCCTCGGCTGCGAGAAGCTGCAGCCAGAGCGCCTGATGCCGCCGGGCACGATTCCCATTGCCGCGGCCGCCAACGTTGCGGAAGTCGCCGACATCGGCGACCTCGAGTCAGACTCGAATGGCGATGTCGTCGTGCTTCAGGACGACGCACACGTTGGCTTCCAGTCGATGATCGACTCGATCATGAAAACGGCCGAAGGCCATCTGAAGCGGCTGAACAATCGCCGTCGCGAGACATGCCCGGCATCCGACCTGGTGATCGGCGTGCAATGCGGTGGCAGCGACGCATTCTCGGGGCTGACGGCCAACCCTGCGGTTGGCTTCGCGACCGACCTGCTGGTGCGCGCCGGTGCGACGGTCATGTTCTCCGAGGTCACCGAAGTGCGCGACGGTGTCGACCAGTTGACGGCACGCGCGGCAAACGCCGACGTGGCGGCGGCGATCATCCGCGAGATGCAGAGGTACGACGATTATCTGAAGCGCGGCGGCGCCGACCGCAGCGCCAACACGACGCCGGGCAACAAGAAGGGCGGCCTGTCGAACATCGTTGAAAAGGCGATGGGTTCGATTATCAAGTCGGGCAACTCGGCCATCTCGGGCGTGTTGTCGCCGGGCGAAAAGGTCAAGCAGAAAGGCCTGATCTACGCGGCGACGCCGGCTAGCGATTTCATCTGCGGCACGCTGCAACTGGCCGCGGGCATCAACCTTCACGTGTTCACGACCGGCCGCGGCACGCCGTACAGCCTCGCGGAAGTGCCGGTGATCAAGGTCGCGACGCGCTCGGATCTCGCACGCCGCTGGCATGACCTGATGGATATCAACGCCGGCACCATTGCAACCGGCGCCGCGACCATCGAAGACGTGGGTTGGGAGTTGTTCCGCCTGATGCTCGACGTGGCAAGCGGGCGCAAGCAAACCTGCGCGGAGAAGCTCGGGCTTCACAACGCGTTGACGCTGTTCAATCCGGCGCCGGTGACCTGAGCGTGGTGCCGGTCAGTCGTTAATCAAAAAATAACCCGTTCAGAAACCCAGCTACGAGTTCATGACTAAAAAAACAATCCTGAGCGCTATCGCCGGCGCGCTGATCGGCCTCACCGTTTCTGGCGCCAGCCACGCTGCAACTTACGCGTATGTATCGAACGCCGACAGCGAAGATATTTCGGTGTTCAGTCTCAACCGGTCGACCGGGGCGCTCGACGCAGTCGAGACGGTTCACGTCGGCGGGACCGCGATGCCGATGGCAGTCTCCCCGGATCACCATCGCCTGTACGTCGGTCTGCGGTCGAAGCCGTACCGGGTGGTGAGCTTCGCGATCAACCCGATCGATGGCCGCCTGATTCAGCTGGGCACTTCGCCGCTGGCCGAAAGCATGGCGTATCTGTCCACTGACGCAACGGGCCGTTATCTGTTTTCTGCTTCGTACGGCGGCAATCTTCTGGCGGTCAACCCCATCGCTGCCGATGGCGTGGCGGGCGAGGTCCAGCAGACAGTCAGCACCGGTCCGATGGCCCATGCCATCCGCAATGCGCCGGATAACCGCTATGTGTTTGCGTCCGTGCTCGGTTCCGATGCTTGGCTGCGCCTGAAGTTCGACGCATCGAACGGTCATCTGACGCCGGATGCCGCCCCCGCGTATGCGCTGCCGGAAAAATCGGGCCCGCGCCACTTCGTATTCTCGGCGGACCATCGCTTTACTTACCTGATCGATGAGCTTGACGGCAAGCTTCATGTGCTTGCCTTCGACGGTACCCGCGACACCGTCAAGCCGATTCAGACCGTCTCGATTCTGCCGCCTGATTTCAAGGGCGACAAACCGTGGGGCGCGGACCTTCATCTGACACCGGATGGCCGCTTCCTGTATGCATCGGAGCGCACGTCGAGCACGCTGGCGGCTTATCGTGTCGATCCGGCGTCGGGCAAGCTCACGCGTATCGGCACGTATCCGACGGAGAAGCAGCCGCGCGGATTCAATATCGATCCGTCGGGCAACTATCTGCTTGCAGTGGGGCAGTTATCGACAAAGATGAGCGCGTATCGCATCGACCGGAAAACGGGTGCGTTGCTTGCGCTTGGGCAGTACCCGGTGGGTAAGAACCCGAACTGGATCGAGTTCGTGGAGTTCGACGGCTCGAACTAACCTGATCGTCGTGTCACGCTGACGCATTCGCGCGTATCTGGCATTCGCGCGAATGCGGCACAGATGGGTGTTTCAAAGCATGTCGAATGGCCCGTGCGGTAGACGCACGGGCCATTTTTTTGGTGTGCGAAATATCCAGGCATCGCGATGCGGCAGCTACACGATTAAATCGTGTTCCAGCGCATGAAGTCACCCAATTTTCGCTCAAGTCGTCGGCTGGAAATGCCGTTAAAACGTCAACGTACAACTTCGGGTTGAAAAGCGGCATGCGCAACATATCGGTTCAAAACAGCCTCCTCGGTGTCTTTCTGGTCTTCGCGACAATGATCGTGATCGGTGGCGTGGTCGGCGTCACGACGCTTAGCCGCGCAAACGCCAACCTGGAGCGCATTCATCGAATTGCGACGCAGGAAATACTCGTGAACGATGGATACAAGGATTCCACCCGCACGCGTGCCGCGTTGACGCGGGCCTACTCAGCGCTGAAAGAACGCAATGACCAGGCGACGCGCGATTCGGCGCTGAAAAGCGCGGCGACGACGTTCCAGCGCGCAGCCGACGAAACCGAATCATTCCGGAACGCGGCGGCGTTTCGCGGTCTGGACGACGAGTTGAAGCAACAGTTGGTCGCATCGTCCGCGCGTCTCGCGACGATCCTGAGCCAGGCCACCGACGCGTTGCGCGCGGGCGATACCAACGCCTATGTGCAGATCAACGACCGGGATATCACGGCAGCAGGCCAGGCATACACCGCGAACGTCGAGAAATTCCAGACTCTGGCGAATAACCTGTCCAACGACGCCGTCGCGCAGGTCGACAGGGAATATGTGTGGGTCGTCAGCATGGTCATTGTCGGCGTCTGCGGTGCGCTGGTGCTGATCGTGGTCGCGCACTTCGCCTTGCGGCGTGTTGTTACCGTACCGTTGAAGGACGCGGCCACGTTGCTCGATCAGATTGCGAAAAACGATCTGACGGCTCGCATTCCCGAGGCCGGGAACAACGAGATCGGTCAGCTCTTTGCTGCAATGCGCCGGATGCAGCGCGGTCTGTCGCTGACCGTGGCGAACGTGCGGAGCAGTTGCGAAGCGATTTACAGCGGGGCGCGGGAGATTGCCGCGGGCAACCAGGACTTGTCGAGTCGCACGGAGCAGCAGTCCGCTGCGCTGGAAGAGACCGCCGCCAGCATGGAAGAGCTGACGTCCACGGTGAAGCAGAACGCCGACAATGCACAGCAGGCGAGCCAGCAGGCCGCGAGCGCGGCGCAGGTGGCGCAGGATGGCGAAGGCGTGGTGGATCGCGCAATCCAGACGATGACTGCGATCACGGAGAGCTCGCGCAAGATCGCGGAGATCACCGGCATGATCGACAGCATTGCTTTCCAGACCAACATCCTCGCGCTCAATGCAGCGGTCGAAGCGGCGAGGGCGGGGGAGCAGGGCCGCGGTTTCGCCGTGGTCGCGAGTGAGGTTCGCAGTCTCGCGCTGCGAAGCGCGGATGCTGCAAGGGAAATCAAGACATTGATTGGCGCGTCCGTGCAGGACGTCGAGAATGGCAATACGCTTGTGACGCGAGCGGGACAATCGATGCGGGACATCGTCGGCGCCGTGCGGAGCGTCGCGGTCATCATGAACGAGATCAAGTCGGCGACGATCGAGCAAGGCACGGGCATCGAACAGGTCGGCCAGGCCGTGAGCCAGATGGACCAGGTCACGCAGCAGAATGCCGCCCTTGTCGAAGAGGCGGCTGCTGCGGCGAACGCACTTGAGCATCAGGCGCAATCCATGACCGAAGCAGTCGCGGAGTTCCGCCTGACACAGGCATCTACCTTGTAATCGTGATGGGCTGAAGCTGGCCCGGATCAATCGATCCCGTGAAAGACGGCGTCGTCCGGTCCGAGATATACCGGCGGACGCCACGCGGCATCACGCATCGAATGCTGCACGAGCTTCTCGACGCCCAGTAGTATCGCGAAAATCGCCATCCGCACGGGAATGCCGTTGTCCGTCTGACGGAAGATCGCGAGCCGCGAGTCGTGATTCAGGTCGACGCTCAGGTCGTTCGCGCCCGGCCGGCTATCGCGCGGCAACGGATGCATGATCAGCGTATCGATGCCGCACACCGTGTCGACCAGCGCCTGATTGATCTGGAAATCCGGCGTGTAGCCTTCGAACGATTCGTCGGTAAAGCGCTCCTTCTGGATGCGCGTTGCGTAGACGACGTCCGCGCCGCGCAGGCCGGCGGTCAGATCATGGGTCTGCTCGATGACGTGTCCGTTGCGCGAGATCTGCTCGACGATATACGTCGGCATTTCGAGCATCGGCGGCGAGACGAGCGTGAACTTGATGCCGCGATAGAGCGCAAGCAGCTTCACGAGC
Source organism: Paraburkholderia sp. GAS334 (assembly GCF_050436625.1). Taxonomy (NCBI): domain Bacteria; kingdom Pseudomonadati; phylum Pseudomonadota; class Betaproteobacteria; order Burkholderiales; family Burkholderiaceae; genus Paraburkholderia; species Paraburkholderia sp. GAS334. The sequence goes on from NZ_JBNDMO010000001.1 coordinate 633,741, forward strand.
GAGTGCACAGTGCGTCCGTATTTCAGGTCGCCGACGAGCGCGATATGCGCGCCGTCGACAATCTTGCCGAGCCGCGAGAACTCACGCTGTATCGTGTACAGATCGAGCAGCGCCTGGCTCGGATGCTCGCCGGGGCCGTCGCCGCCATTGATCACCGGAATGTTGGTGGCGCGCGCGAATTCGGCCACAGAGCCCTGCTCCGGATGGCGGATCACCAGCGCGTCGACGTAGCCGCTCATCACGCGGCTCGTGTCGTAGATCGATTCGCCCTTGGCCATCGACGAAAACGTGAAACCCGTCGTATCGCACACCGAGCCGCCGAGCCGGCAGAATGCGGCGCCGAAGCTCACGCGGGTCCGCGTGCTGGCTTCGAAGAACAGGTTGCCGAGCACCGCACCTTCGAGCACGCGTGAGATTTTCCGGCGGCGTGCGATGGGTTGCATGATGTCGGCCACGCGGAACAGCGCTTCGACCGAGTCGCGCGAGAACTGGTCGACGGATAGCAGCTGCGGCCGGCCTTCGAACAGCATCTGACTCGCTAGCGACTGCGAATCTACGCTTTGCGTATAGCCTTCATTGGGCACGCCGCTGACGACGATTTCCGACACAAAACGCTCGACGATCTCCGGCATGGCGCGCGATTCCTGCGAATCGTCCGGCAGCAGCCACGTATCGAGCGCCCGACGCGATACGCCGATGCGGCTCGCGAAGGTCTCGCGGGTCATGTTCATGCGACGCATCGCGTCGCGCAGGAAGGCTTGCTGAGGAACGCTCATGCGGGTCACCCGTCGGTGGTGGTTGAGGTTGGTTATATACGCTGTGCGTATATTAATTCGACGGTGAGAGAAGTCAAGAAATTTTGCGACAAACCGCCGCTGCCCCGCGCCGATGGCGGGCCCGCCCGAAGAAGGGCGCGCGATCTGGCATTCGTTTGCCCGGCTCGTCGGCACGATGTTCGACGAGCCACGTGAAAGCGCGGACTTACATCATCCCGCCGGAGTTGCTGCTGCCCGCGTTGCCTGTTCCACCGCCTGGTGTCGTTGTCGAAGGCGTGGCGGGAATCGGCTGCGCGGCGCCTGCCGCCGTGACGATTGAAAGCGTTGCGATTTGCGGGCCGCCGTCGCCGATCGCGCCGGCCGCCTGCAGCGCATCGAGATCGTGGTCGATCCCTTCGTGGTTGGGAATAAAGGGCGTGGTCAAAAAGTTCGGCACAGATAGTGTCAACGCGAAATGTTGCTGGAGGCTGGTCACGACGGCGGTCTGCGCGTTCAGCACATCGGTCTGGTTGCCCAGCACCAGCTGAAACCGTGCGTTGCTCGCGAAGCTGGCGAGCAACCCGGCCTCATCTGTGCCGAGCTGGCCGCTGAGATACCCGAGCAGCAGGTCGGTTTCCGGCGTGACGTTGAAGGTGCCGCTGGCGAACGCGACGGAATGGAACGTGCGTCCGTTGGCAGTCGCCGTGACGAGGCAGGGCAGTACGGCCTTGAGTGCGACGTTGAACTGGCCATTGGCGTCTGCGGTCGCGCTTGCCGTTCCCTGCACGCAACTCACGCTGATCGTCGCGCCGGCCAATGCCTTGCCGCTCGCGGCCGTGCCCGATACCGTCATGCTCGATGGCGTCGCGGCTGGACTGGCGCTGCCACCTCCGCCGCCACCGCCGCCACCGCATGCCGTGAGCGCCAAAAGCATCGCCGCGCACAGTGAAGCGGGCGCGGAGCGAGGGAAACGCGCGTCGTGAATGTTCATGACAGCCTGCCGTCGGTCGATGAGACGAACGCACCCGCGCCGTGCGGTTGCGCCGCCTGCGTGTGATTGACTATCCGACGTAAACGACTGCGACGGTGCGCATATTCCCGACGCGCGCTTTTCTACGCTTTGCAAATTGTTGTCCCCTCGCTCACCTGCGAAGCCAGTGCGACTCGCCGAATGCCGGCGCCCAATGGGACTAAAGTCCCATACCTTGACAACACGATTACAACTAGACTCTTGTCGAGTTCAGTTCGTCCTTGAACTGGTGGAATAAGGCCGGATCGCCGGCTACCAACATCTTGTAGCGGTCGGCGCTGAGAAGCGCCGACCGGCGTGGCCGGGGTTCAGCCACCACGCAACGCAACGCGTTCTGCGCGAGTTCCCCGGCGTCCGATCAAGCTTCAGCGTTTCGAAGGAGAACCCCATGACGAATGGAAAATTTCTGGTCTTCGCCACCCTGGTGGCCATGGCGTCAGCGGCATGGGCGCAGCAGGACACCAGTGTGCAAGTGATGAAAGCGCCGGGCACGGCAACCATCAAGGGAACCAGAAGGGTGACGGCCACGGTGCAGGATATCGATGCCGCGACGAGGACCGTTTTGCTAAAGACGCCAAACGGCAAGGTCGTTGAAGTGGTCGTCGGGGATGAAGCACGCAACTTTGACCAGCTCAAGGTCGGCGACGTCGTCAATGCTGTTTACCGGGAATCACTCACCTTGAGCCTGAAGAAAAAAGGCGGCGACACGCCTTCGGTCGAAGAGAACGCGTCGATGGAGCGCGCGCCTGCTGGCGCAAAGCCCGGCGGCACCGTGGGCCGGGAAGTGAAAATCGTAGCCGACGTCGTCGCGGTCAACCCAAAAACCAGGACCGTCACGTTGAAAGGCCCCAAGGGCAACACGCTAGACCTGAAAGTGGAGGACCCCGCGCAGTTCGCAAACATCAGGAAGGGTGATCAGGTGGATGCCGTTTACACCGAAGCTCTCGCCATTTCCGTCGAGTCAGCTGTCAAGAAGTAGGTAGCTTGCCGGTTTGTTATTCGTCTTCCGCGCAGCTAGACTCAACAAGAGGCAACGTGCGGTGGCGACTTGCGACGACGGCCTGGTGGCAAGCAGGCCAGACTGTCGAGAAGGGTCAAGGTGTCGTAGTCAGGATTGATTGATCGGCAATCGGCAAACGCCTGACAAAATCCGCGGCCTTGCTCTCAGGAGACAGCGTGAAACACTTCATTGTGAGGCGCACGCCACGCACTATTGCAGGCCTGTCTCTGCTTGCGGCCGTCATCTGGCTGAACCCCGGGCATGCTCAGCCCGTCGAAACAGGGCCGCTGAGCATCAGCGGTTCTCTCGTCGTCCAGGGACCGGTGACGGTGGACGGCCCGCTCACTGTGGCAGGCGATATCTTCGTTCACGGTCCACTTACGGCCGAATGGCTCGCACAACTTCCCCCGAACGACCCCGCAGTGCGCAGGCATTGGGGAGGAAGGACATTTCATGGTCCGCTTACCGTGCACGGCCCACTGATCGTGCATGGCGACCTTGAAGTACGCGGCCCGCTCACGGTGGACGGGCCTGCCGGTGCCGTTGGAAACATCGATGCCGAAGGCCCGATTGTCGAGCGTCGCTGAGCGCCATGAGCAGGCTGCTCAGCGCGGTCCGTGAACGGCCGCTTCAGGTACACGTGCCCGGCAGCATAACGGGTCGAACCCGGCGCGCGGTTGACTGGGAGCCCCAGGCAAAAGCGCACGATGACGCCCGACAGGTCCTGCTGCCGGGGTTGCACACCTGCTGCCTGTTGCCTGTCCGGCTAGTTCCCGTAGCGACTGACCGCAAAGTCGTCGCTGGTAATCGCCGGCGTTGTGCCTGACATCAAATCCGCCAGCAGTTGTCCCGAACCGCAGGACATGGTCCAACCCAGTGTGCCGTGGCCGGTATTGAGCCATAGACCCTTGATCGCGGTCGGGCCGATAATCGGCGTGCCATCAGGGGTCATCGGCCGCAGGCCAGTCCAGAAGCTGGCTTGTGTCACGTCGCCTGCATGCGGGAACAGGTCGGTGACAACATATTCCAGTGTCTCACGCCGGGTACCGTGCAGTTCCTTGTCGAAGCCCACCAGATTAGCCATGCCCCCCACGCGAATTCGATCTTCAAAGCGGGTGATCGCGACTTTGTAGGTTTCGTCGAGGATGGTCGAGACGGGTGCCTGCGCAGCGTCGGTAATCGGCACAGTGATCGAATAGCCCTTGACGGGATAGACCGGAATGCTGACCAGGCCGCGCAGCAGTGCGGTGGAATAGCTGCCGAGTGCCACAACACAAGCGTCTGCAGTCAATGTTTCGCCGTTTGAATGCACTCCCTTTAGCGTGCCATCTTCGACTACCAGGCCATCGATGCTGCGCTTGAACAGGAACTGCACGTGGCGTGCTTGCGCCATCTCGGCCAGTTTGCTGGTGAACACATGACAGTCACCGGTTTCATCGCCTGGCAAACGCAGGCCTCCGACCAGTTTATTCTTTGAGCCCTCAAGCGCCGGTTCGGCGCGAGCCAGTTCGTCGCGCGACAGCAACTCATAAGACACACCCATTTGCTTCAGAACGGCGATGTCCTTGGCGGTACCGTCCATTTGTTTTTGCGTGCGAAAGACTTGCAGCGTGCCCTGCTGGCGACCTTCATAGGTGATGTGGGTATCGTTGCGCAGCGCCATAAAGCAGTCGCGACTATATTCGGCGAGCCGCACCATGCGTGCCTTGTTGACGGCATAGCGCTTTTTAGTGCAGTTAGCCAGCATCTGTGTCAGCCATTGCACCTGAAACAAGGTGCCGTCCGGCTGGAGTGACAGTGGCGGATGCTTCTGCAGTAGCCATTTGATGGCCTTGGCGGGTACGCCCGGCCCGGCCCACGGCGACGCATAGCCCGGTGAAATCTGGCCGGCGTTGCCGAAGCTTGTCTCGAGCGCTACAGCGGGTTGGCGATCAAGAACCACCACCTCATGACCGGCGCGCGCCAGATACCAGGCGCTCGTGACACCGACCACGCCTGCTCCAAGAATCAAGATTCGCATCAAGGTCTCCTGCAAAAAGACTGTTCATTTCTGATTCTGGTGCAAATGCAAAGTATGAACGATGCGTCGGTGTTGCATAAATCGGCATCCCCTCGTTTTCCCTACACTGAGTCAAAGGGAGGCGATCGGGCCGTGGCGCAGACTCAAAGCATAGTCAGTTGAATAGTATGCGATTTCTGTGTGTGTTCGGGCCGTTTGAAAATCGCGCTGCGCGTCATTCCACCTTGGTCGCAGCGAGCTCGAAGCCTTCGTCGAGCCAGCCTGTGATGCCGCCGATCATCACCTTGACCGGGCGGCCGAGCTGGGCGAGCTTTATCGCGGCGCGTGTTGCGCCGTTGCAGTGAGGGCCCGCACAATAGGTGACGAAGAGCGTATCGCGTGGATACTCAGCGAGCTTCGACGCAACAATCTTTCCGTGCAGCAGATTGACGGCGCCCGGTACATGTCCGCGCGCGAAGAGCGCGGGGCTGCGCACGTCGAGCAGTACGAAATCGATGGAGTGCGGATCGCCGGCTTCAAGTGTCGCATGTACATCGGCACAATCGGTTTCGAACGCGAGCGACGAACTGAAGTGGGTGAGCGCCGCGGCACTATCGGCAGCGGGAACGGCTGAGACGGGCGACATGTGAGATTCCTCATGAGTGTTGATGCGATGCATTGTCCCGTTCTCATGGACAAATGGATAGCGGCGCAATTGACAATATCCGGTAACATCTCGCCATGCATGGTCATCTTGTCGTCGCGCTGGTTTACGACCGGCTCTGTACCTTCGAATTCGGCTGCGCGACCGAACTGTTCGCGCTCGACCGTCCGGAACTCGGCGTCGACTGGTATCGCTTCGCGGTATGCGCGGCTGAGAGCGGGCCGATCCGTGCGGCCGGCGGCATCACGGTCGCCGCGCCGTATTCGCTGCGTATGCTGGACCGCGCAGACACGATCGTCATTCCCGGCTGGCGCGATGCCGACGAAATTCCGCCCGAACCGCTGTTGAAGAAAATCCGCGCCGCGTATCGGCGCGGCGCGCGGCTGTGCTCGATCTGCTCCGGCGTGTTCGTGCTTGCGGCAGCGGGCGTACTCGATGGCAAGACCGTTACGACGCACTGGCGCTACGCGGAACGTCTCCAGCGCCGCTATCCGCAGGTAACGGTCAAGCCTGACGCGCTGTATGTCGACGAAGGGCAGATCATCACGTCAGCGGGTTCGGCGGCGGGTCTCGACATGCTGCTGCATCTGGTGCGGCGGGATCACGGCAGCGCGGTGGCGAATCGCGTGGCGCAACGGCTTGTTGTGCCGCCGCATCGCGAAGGCGGTCAGGCGCAATTCGTGCCGCGTCCGATGCCGCAGGATGAAAGCGGGCGCCTCACGAAACTGATGGACTGGGTGCGCGCCAACCCGGCGCGGCTGCACACGCTAGGCTCGCTGGCGCAACGCGCCGCGATGAGCACGCGCACCTTGCAGCGGCAGTTTCACGATGCAACCGGAATGGCGCCGTATGAATGGCTGGTGCGCGAACGCGTGGCGATTGCGCGCGACCTGCTTGAGCAGCAGGCGCAGTTGCCGATCGCGCGCGTTGCGGAGCTGGCGGGCTTCGGCTCCGAAGAATCGATGCGACGGCATTTCCGCCGCATCGCGCTCACGAGCCCGGCCTCATACCGCCGCAAGTTTTCCGGTCAGGAAGCGCCTCTGTGAGCGCGCATGTTTAACCGGCCCGAATCGGCGCACACTGCGTATTACGACATCGAACACATCGACTGCACAACCTGAGAGCGCGACATGCTGCCTGCTTCCACATTGCAAGAAGTGATCCTGCGAATGACGTTCGCGATGGTGATCGGCGTCATCGTCGGCATCGATCGCAACCTGCGCGGCAAGCCGACCGGCATGAAGACGCTCGGGCTCGTGGCCCTCGGCTCGTGTCTTGCGACGATGGCCGGCATGGGCTTCATCGTCAACGGCATTGCCGCCGATGCGAACGTATCGCGCGTGATTCAGGGCATCGTCACCGGCATCGGATTTCTTGGCGCCGGCGTGATCGTACAGAATCCGTCGCAGGACAAGATACGCGGACTCACCACGGCCGCCTCGATCTGGGTTACCGCGGCACTTGGCATCGTGTGTGGGACAGGCGCGTGGTCGGTTGCGGTCGCGGCGCTGGTGCTCGTTTTTGCGTTGCTGACGATCGGCCGCTTCATCGAAAAGCCCCTGCATCGTTTCTGGTTGAGGAGGCCTCAAAAAGAGCGTGAAGAAATCGCGGCCACTGACGATTGATACGCGGCGGCTCACGCCGCGCATCGATTCAAACGCGCCATTCCAGCGCGTTATTCAAACGCCTTGTCGTTAGGGTTCGCGTAGAGCTTCTGCAGCGAATCGCTCATCGGAAAATCGAAGCTGATGTTCCTGGGCGGCACGGGTTTCATGAACCATTTGTCGTACATCGTCGTGATTTCAGGGCCTTTCATGACATCCGCCAGCGTGTCGTCGATCAGCTTCCTGAACTCGGGATCGTCCTTGCGCAGCATGAAGCCATACGCTTCTGACGATTGCGGCGTGCCGGTAATCACCCAGTCGGCAGGCTTTGCCGTCAACGCGCGCGTACCCGCAAGCAGCACGTCATCCATCATGTAAGCCACCGCGCGGCCGCTTTCAATCGTAAGGCGGCCTTCGCCATAGTCTTTGGCGCTGATGATCTGCATGTTCATCTTCTTCTCTTCATTCATCTTGCGCAGGATGCGTTCCGACGTCGTGCCCTGATTCGTCACGACGGTTTTGCCGGCGAGGTCGGGGAAATCCTTGATGCCGGCGTCCTTGCGCGTCAGCAGGCGCGTTGTCGCGACAAAGAACGTGTCCGAGAACGACACCTGATTCTGGCGTGACGTCAGGTTCGTCGTGACGCCACATTCCAGATCGACGGTGCCGTTCTGCACGAGCGGTATGCGGTTCTGCGACGTGACGGGGATGAAGCGGACCTTCAGATCCGCCCGCTTTGTCTTTGCCTTGACCGCTGCAATGATGCGGTCGCATAGATCCTGCGAAAAGCCGACCACCTGATTGTTCGTATCGACATAGGAAAACGGCACCGAGGTTTCGCGATGCCCGACTGCGATCACGCCGCTGGTCTGGATTTTCGCGAGCGTGGACGTCGCGTCCTGCGCAAACACGCCCTGCGCGGCGGCAAGACTGGCAACGAGACAGGCAGCGAGAGCGGGCAGTGTCGAGGTTTTCATGGCGTTTTCGGATCGATGTCAGGTTTGGGGGGACGCGAACGGAGCCCCGGGCACCGTTTTGCATTTGTCTACATATGTTGTCATGAAAAAATATTATGCAACATATGTTAACTACCGATGTAGTGCGACCGGCTCGTGCCGGATCGGTGGAACGCCCAGCCCGGATGGGAAGGCGGGGAGTTGAACCGATGCAGGAAACGGCGGCGCTGTCTTCGCAGGCAACTGACCGAACCAGTCGTTGCTGCCGGGAAAATGCGGGGAAAGCTGGGGAAAGGCAGAACACAGCGGCCGGGCGAGGCAGTGAAACGGGCGTAGTGCGTGGCTGCGTCGACAAACGGTTCCGGCATTCGTCGGGCGATTCAAGGCTCAGGCTCAGTTTTGAGCTACTTCGTTTGATGGGGTTCGTCCGTTTCTGGCGGGGCGCCGGGCAGCGGCGCATTGAATCCTGATGCGCCGCTCGACGTCGTTCTGCGTTCATTCATGAGAATGCCGTTTTCGTCGAACTCGAACACGACAGTCGACGATCGGGTATCGGCTCCACCGAACAGCGGACCAATGAGGGGAATAAAACTTTCGGGGTGAGGCCTGGATGTGATGAATGAATAGATCAACACGGTCGATCCATCTCTCAGCGTGGTCTGTACCGTTGGAGACCCGAGCACAGCGACAACGTCTTCAAGGGTGCTGAACCCCCGCTTGAAGTTCGACAATTGCTCCGGTTTGACGTCGATGCCTGCCGATACACAGGCAGCCATCGCGCTGCAAAGCACAATAACCGCACGCATACGCTTCATGTCGGCACCACTGCTACCCCTTGGGCCGCGACCGAAGAATCAATGAACGCACCTTCCGCGCTTGCGTGTCCGGTGCGTCGGCGCACGAGCGGCCCGGCCGGACACTTACAGAAGGTCCTATCGCGTCGGCTTTGCTCGTCGGTGCATTTGCCTTTTCCCTTGATCGATGCGATATGGGCGGCATCTCTCGTCTGGGAGACTTCAGAAACGAAGGCGCCAAAACGGGCGGCGCGCCGCGCCTTGATACGCCTTTCTCATAGGATACATCTCTGCTGCGACAAGCGCGCCGCCACGCGCTAGCCAGCCGAAAGCCAGCCGACGCCGACGATTCCTGTCGAAAGTCGAACGGCGGCTTTCGGGGCGTGCGCGGGTTTCGTGACCACAAACGCACGCGGGCGTTTCTCTCAAGCCTGGGTCCCGTCCGGCGGCACTTTGCGCTCAAGCGGCATCTGCTGCGCGCTTCGCGCTATCGCAAACATCTCGCGGCCCGATTTGCTGGACTTCCCGCGTGCCGCGAGCGCCCGTCCAGCGCGTGACCGTGTGCGCATCGATGTCGAAGAGGTCTAGAACCCGTCCAAGCGTGTGATCGATCATCGATTCGAGACTGTCGGGCCGTGCGTAAAACGCGGGTACGGGTGGGTAGATGATCGCGCCTGTCTCCGTGGCTGCCGTCATGTTGCGCAGGTGCCCGAGATGCAGCGGCGTCTCGCGCACCATCAGCACGACCCGCTTGCGTTCCTTGAGCATCACGTCAGCGGCCCGCGACAACAAGGAACCTGTGTTACCCGTTGCGATCTCCGCTAGCGTTTTCATCGAGCAAGGTGCGACGATCATGCCATCGACGCGGAAGGACCCGCTCGAAATGGCAGCGCCGATATCGGTATTTGGATAATGCACGTCGGCCAACGCCTGAACGTCCAGAAGTCGCTGGTCAGTCTCGTACGCAAGGGTGACCTGCGCCGACCGGCTCATCACCAGATGCGTCTCCACCTTCAATTCGCGCAGCAGTTCGAGCAACCTGACGCCATACACCACACCTGAGGCGCCACTGATGCCGACCACGATTCGTGTGGGTCGATTTTTTTCTGTCATGTCTATCTGCCGGAAGCGGACGGAAAAGCTGGCTTTCCCATTCGTGTTGCGAAGGAGGTGGGTGAAGGTTGCATCACACGCGCGTGGCGACACAAACGAAATCTGTTCATGTCTTGCATGAAGCCATTTCATCGAGATCCTATGCATCGCATGGCTCGTCCTGACACGCATTACAGATGAAATTCATTCATGAGCCGTATGAAAAATCACCGTTTGCGGGGCCGGTAGTTCTCCTTCAGTCTCCGATCAGAGCCTCGTATGCAATGCCGTGCGGGGCCCTCGAACGTACAGGAGGAGACAGCGCCAGTTCAATGCGAACTTTCGCGGCGGCGCATCGACGACAGAGTGGGCGAGGCGCGTGGAAACGCTGCGCAGTGCTCATCGATCAGACGCCGGATTAGCGGACGCGGTCGCCGCAGGATCCACTGCGCATGCGAGCGACGGCGTACGCGTCTGGCCCTTTGACTCACACCGGCGATGTCTGTCCGTCCCCCTGTACGCGCCGCTGATATGTATGCATGCCGACTGCGAGGCTGACCGGCCCGTGAGGCAATCCCTTTGATTCTCAAACCGGATAACCATGAAGAACTACCCTTCCTTCCAGACGCATCTACAGGCCTTAGAAGAAAAAGGCCTGGTCGTTCACGTTCATCGCGAGATCAACAAAGACACCGAATTGCATCCACTGGTGCGCTGGCAACTGCGTGGCGGGATCCCGGAATCGGACCGCAAGGCGTTCGTCTTTCACAACGTCGTGGACAGCAAGGGTCGCAGGTACGAGTTGCCCGTCGTCGTAGGCGCGCTTTCGATCAATCGCGAAGTCTATTCGATCGGCATGGGGGTTCCGGTCGAGGATATCGGAAAGAAGTGGCAGTACGCCAAGGGCAACCCTATTGAGCCGACCGTGGTGCAAGAAGCTGCGTGTCAGGAGGTCTGTTACATCGGCGACGATCTGGATGTGGACGGTCAAGGTCTTGAACATCTGCCGATTCCGATCTCGACGCCGGGCTTCGACAACGCGCCGTACACGACCTGCTCGCAGTACATTTCCGTGGACCCGGAAAACGGTGTCCAGAACATGGGCACCTACCGCGGCCAGATCAAGGGGAAGCGCCGCGTGGGTTGCAATCCCTCGATCGAAATGGGGCAGGGAATCTATCAGCACTGGCTGAAGTACAAGGCGATGGGCAAGCCAATGCCGGCGGCGCTCGTGATCGGCGGCCACCCGGCCGTGTCTTTCTGCTCGGTGCAAAAGCTCCCGATCGACGTGGACGAACTCGGCGTGGCGGGCGCGATCCTGGGTGAATCGCTGCGCGTGGTCAAGTGCAAGACCAACGACCTGCTGGTGCCGGCCGACGCGGAAATCGTCATCGAAGGTTTTGTTCCGACCGATTCGCTGGAGCCCGAAGGTCCGTTTGGCGAGTCGCACGGGCACGTGAATCTGCAGGAATTCAATCCGTACATGAATGTCACGGCGATCACGCGCCGCAAGAATGCTCATCTGGTTTCGATCATAAGCCAGGTGACGCCAAGTGAAAGCTCACTCGTCAAGAAGGTCGCATTCGAGCCGCTGTTCCTCGATCACCTCAGGAATTCGCTGCGCATCTCTAGCGTGGAGAAAGTGGTGATGCATGAGCCGCTCACGAATCTGCGCAAGCTCGTGATTGTCGTCTTTAGCGACAAGGCGACCGAAACCGAAATCTGGCGCGCGTTGCTGGGTGCGGCTTCGCTTCAGCCGGCGGTCGGCAAGCTGGTGGTGGCAGTGAGCAACGACATCAACCCGGAGAACAGCGACGCAGTCTTCTGGTCAATGAGCTATCGGATGAATGCGATCAAGGACGTGCAGATCATGCACGGACGCGACACGGGCCATGGCCCGCGCACGTCGGGCGCACAACGCGGCGACGACGCGGTGGATGGCGTGATCCTGATGAATGCGACGCGTAAGGAAAAACTGCCGCCGCTGTCGCTGCCGACGAAGCCGTACATGGAGAACGCGAAAGCCATCTGGGAAGAACTGGGTCTCCCGGCGTTACGCCCGGAATGGCCCTGGTATGGCGTCTCGATGGGGGACTGGGACGAGCGGAATGAAGCCATGGCTCAGCGCGCGGTAAAGAGCGAGTACTTCGACACAGGCGAAGAGCAGACGCACCAGCGCGTTGGCCCGGAATGGATCAACAAGGACTCGGGCTGGTACTTCGAGAAAAACGAAGCGGAGTAGCGATAGTAGGCCCGGCGCGGCTGGCCTGGCATCGAGTCAGACCGGCAGGCGCTTTCGCCTGCGGGGCAGTCGCGCGCCGGCGATGCCGATATCAGATCGCTTCAATAAAACTAAATCAATGGAGGAGATATGCACGGGAAGAGAGGAGTTGTCGCAACAGATCGCACCGGTTGCATGACGCGATCACTGGCCGCCCTGGCGCTGCTTGGGCTCGCCACAGGCGCGGCACATGCCCAGAGCAGCGTTACCTTATACGGATCGCTCGACGGAGGTCTGCGCAATCTGGTGAACGGGACCAAAGGCGGCGGCGCGGCGCTCACGATGGCGTCAAATGGCACATACAACTCGAATAGATGGGGTTTCGAGGGCAAGGAGGACCTCGGTGGCGGCTACTATGCCCGCTTCAATCTTGAAGCCGGCTACGTGCTGTCGACGGGCGCCAACAACAACACCAGCAATCAGATCTTCCAGCGCACGTCGACAGTCGGCCTTGGCGGTCCGTTTGGTCAGGTCGACATCGGCCATCAGTTCACGCTGCAGCACTTTCTGATCAAGGATTTCGAGCCGTTCGATTTTCACTACCTCGGCATCACAGAATCGACGGCGATCTCCGGCGGTGTAACCGGACGCGACGACAACGCCATCAACTACCGGGGCATCTTCGGTCCCTGGGTGATTCGCGGCACCTATGCTCTTGGCGGCGTGCCCGGCAGCGCTGCGCATGGCTCGACGTTCGCGGGCGGCTTCAACTATCGCACGGCGCTGGTCAAGCTGGGAGCCGGCTACACGCACAAGTCGAATCCGTTGTCGGCGACCTCTTCCGCGTATTTCGGAGACGACCAGTACACAGCAGGCGGCACGCTCAGCCTGGGTCCCGTCGACGCGATGGTCGGCTATTCGCTCAACATCCAGAACACCCCGGCGTCCGCGAAAAGCCAGACCCGAAATCAGTACCTGTGGGGCGGGCTGCGCTATCAGGCGACGCCCTTTTTCAATGTGACGGCCGCCTACTATGACAACAAGAACACGACGGCTGCAGTGGATGGGAGAAAGGACGTGGCGATACTGGGGATTGTCTATCTGCTGTCAAAGCGCACCGAACTCTATGCGGACATCGACTATACGAAGTTTACCGGCGGCTATGTGACCAATTCGACGCTCAACCCGTCGGGTCATTCGAAGCAAACTGGCGTTTCGTTTGGTATGAACCACTGGTTCTAAAGCTGCAGCGAACGAACGCTGAAATCCGGTTGGGGTCTCCAGACGCCAACCGGATTTTTTGTTGATGACGCGCCAGAACGTAAGCGCCTTGAATCATGTTTCAAAGAGGCGGCCGGGCGGCCGCCTTGGTGAAGACTACTTCGCAAACCGCACGATGCAACAAGAAGCCTCAGTGGTCATCGAGTGAGCCCTGAGCGTTGAAGTGCGCGCGTATTGTTTTCGTGTAGTGCAGGAACGCCGGCGTCGCCATCACTTCGAGTGGACGTGGTCGCGGAAGGTCAATGTCGTAGATGGCGGCAATCGAGCCAGGCCGCTCCGACATGACCAGAACCCGGTCCGACAGAAACACCGCCTCGGAGATGCTGTGTGTGATGAGAAGAACGGTTTTCTTCGATTCCATCCAGATCCGCTGCAACTCGATGTTCATACTTTCGCGAGTCATTGCATCGAGCGCACCGAAGGGCTCGTCCATCAGCAGCACAGTCGGCTCGTGCAGCAAGGCGCGGCAAATCGAAACGCGCTGCTGCATGCCTCCTGAGAGCTGCCACGGGTACTTTTCTTCGAATCCCTTGAGGCCCGCCATCTCGATCAGACGCATTGCCCGTTCGCGGGCTTCGCGCATCGGCATCCTGCGCATTTCGGCTTGAAGCAGGATGTTCTGCAGCACGTTGCGCCATGCGAGCAGCACGGCGTTCTGGAACACGATGCCCACGTTCTTTTGCGGTCCCCGTATCGGATTTCCGGAGAGCGTCATCGACCCGGATGAGATCGACTCGAGACCGGCCACCATCTTGAGCAGCGTGCTCTTGCCGCAGCCCGACGGCCCGACGACCGACACGAACTCCTGGTCGCGAATGTCGAAGTCGAGCGGCCGCAGCGCTTCCATCGTGCCTTGACGACTTGCATAACGCTTGGTCACGTCGCGCAACTGGATCAGCGCTCGTGCGCTTGCGTGCGTGGTCGACCGGTGGGGATTGTCGCTAAGCTTGAGTACGGAAGTCATATCGAGGCTGGTTTCGGGAAGTGGGCGAGTGAAGGACGGGGCAAGCGCGCGTCTGCGCGCAAGGCGGCTCATGGTACGAAGACCCCGGTGTAGTATCTGGCCGGGTCGTTCGCTGATTTATCCAGCTTACTGTATTGCACGATCGCCGACACGGAATCAGTGATGTTCTTCGCGCTGACATGAAAGATGGGCGCGTTCCTGGTTTCGGCCGTGCGGTAGAACGGAATCGTTGCCTTGAGCGTCCGGATCATCGTGTCGCGCGATCCTGCGGCTGGCAGCGTCTTGAGCAAGGCGTCGACAGCGACGGCCGGATCTTTCTCGCTCTCGCTGACCGATCTGGCGGTGGCGCGCATGAAGCGCTTCAGCAAGTCGGCGTTGTCCTTGATCATGTCGTCACGGGCGATGATGCTGAGCGTGGCCACGTTGACGTTGTAGTCGGCAAACAGCAGCGCGTGCGCGGGCTTTCTGGTGGCCTGTTCGACGGAAATCAGTGGAATGGTCGCGAAGCCAACGAGGAGGTCGGCCTGGCCGGTAATCACCGCATTGATCGTCGTTTGCGGATTGCCGGTGATGGTCTTGAAGTCCGATTCCTTCAACCCGACCTTGTTCATGAACATCGTCCACAGCTGGGACGATGCGTCGCCCGGCGCGACCGCGACGGTCTTGCCTTTGATGTCCTGCGGGGTCTTGATGTTCTTTTCCGCAAGACCGACGACCGAAGTCGGATTCTCCTGCATCAGCACGCCGATCGCTTTCACCGGCGCGCCCATCGCCGCGACCTTGACCATCGTGCTGAAGTCGGCATAGCCGATGTCGACGTTATGGGTGGCGACGGCCTGTACGGTCGGTCCGGAGCCGTGCCCTTCCATGAGCTTGAGGTCGATGCCCTCCGCGTCGAAATAGCCCTTCACCTTGCCGAGATAGAACGGCGCGACCGCACCATTGACGGTGTAGTTCAGCATCATGGTGACGGAGTCTTTCGCGAGCGCGTTGCTGCATAAGACGGCGACGCTGATCGCGGCAGCGGCGAGACGGGATAGGGTTCTGTACTTCATGTTGTCTCCTGCTTGTTATATGACGTGGATATCTGGATGAGAAGCGAGCCGCGGCAGTAGCGGCTCACGAGCGACCCAGGACTCGCGAGCGATGCGACGAGTGCCACGGAATCGCGACGCGTTCGAGCATGTCGATCACCACGAACAGCAGCGCCCCGATTACCGACAGCACGACGAGTGCGGAGAAGATCAGCGGCTGGTCGAAGTTGCCGTTGGCGCGTTGCAGGACGAATCCGAGCCCGGAGTTCGCGCCGACGAACTCGCCGACCACTGCGCCCACTACTGCAAGCGTGATCGACACTTTCATGCTGGAGAAGATCGACGGCAGGGCGTGAGGCAGGCTGATCTTGAAGAACGTCTTTAGCGGTGAACTGCCCATCGATTTTGCGAGGTCGATCAGGTCTTTCTCTACCGACTTGAAGCCCATGACCGTCGACACGACCACGGGAAAGAAGCCGAGCAGAAACGCCACCAGCACGCGCGGGAAAAGACCAAAGCCAAACCAGACGACGAACAAGGGTGCGATCGCCACCTTCGGAATGCTTTGTGAGAACACGACCAGCGGGTACAGATAGCTTTCGATGAGCGGCGACGCTGCCACCAGCATCGCAATCGGCACGCCGATCAGCACCGACAGCGAAAAGCCACCGAGGGTCGCGTAAAGGGTCGGCAGCGACTCCTGCAACAGCATTTGCCACTGGGCGGCGATCTGCTCCATGATCGCCACAGGCGTCGGTACCAGGTATGGCGGGATCTTGAAGATCCGGATCACGAGGTCCCATGTCACCAGCAGAACGAAGATGAGCAGGAGCGGGCGCACCCACTGCGAAGTGAGGATTTTTTTAGCGGAGTTCATGACGTTCGACCTTTGTGATTGACCGATTGAAAAGTGGACCGCCGGATCGGCTAACGGCGATGTGGCTAGTGATGGGCTTGCGGGTGCGCGCGCATTGCGCGTTCGTCACGCAACGGGGCGTGGAGCCGCTGGAAGCCGACGCCGTGGCCAGGATCGGGGCCCCGGGGGCACAGGCGGCCGGTGTGATCGCTGGTGCTTCCGCGACGACGGCGTGCCGATGCGGTACACCTTCGCAGGAAGATTGCAGGCGACCAGGTCAGCGGGCAAACGGTAATTGTTCATGCTGCATATGAGAGAAATTCATCCCGGCCGCGCTGCGCCCGGGTATGCGTGCTGCCCGGAACGGCCATTCGCAGCCAATGAATTGTTTTCATACATCGCATGAAAGATCATCGTTTGCTGCCGTACCGACGGACCAGCAATATCCGGCTGCGGGGCTCAATTCCCGAATCCAACCCTACCCGACAGCCTGCGGAACACGCGATGAACAATCAATTCAATCCCGATCTCGTGTCGTCCCACGTCACAGAGCGAGACGGCACGCGCATCGGATACAGCCTGTATGGCGGAACCCGGAACCCCATACGGGTCGTGCTGGTGCATTCGCTGGCGATGGATCGTCATTTCTGGACACCGGTTGTGCAGAAACTCCTTCCCCGTGCTTCGGTTCTTGCAATCGATGCTCGCGGTCATGGCGCTTCTGACAAGGCTGCGGGCCCGTACACCGTGCCGCTCTTCGCGCAGGATGTGCATGACTTAGTGGCCGCACTGCAATTTCAGCCCGTCCTGATCGCGGGCGCATCGATGGGCGGCTGCGTTGCCCTTCAGTTCGCGGCGACCTATCCGGATATTTGCACCGCGGTGGGTCTCATCGACACGACCGCGTGGTACGGCGAGACGGCCTCGCAAGACTGGAATGCACGCGCGCAGAAGGCTGAAACCGGTGGCCTGGCGCCGCTCGTCGATTTCCAGGCAACCCGCTGGTTTAGCGACGCGTTCCGTGCCAACCATCCCGACGTACTACAGCGCTGTGTCGACACGTTCCTGCGTAATGACGTCGCTGCGTTCGCCGCGACAGGCCGGATGCTGGGCGATTTCGACGGTCGGGCGCTGATGCCGGATGTCAAGGTGCCGTGCTGCGTGATCGTCGGCGAGGAAGACTATGCCGCGACGCCGGCCATGGCGCGCGCGCTTCATGCAGGGATTGCCGGTTCGACGCTGGTGGAAGTTCCGAAGGCGCGTCATCTGACGCCGCTCGAAACCCCGGACGTCGTCGCCGCGGAATTGCACACCCTGCTCGACCGTGCGCACTGCGGCCGCTAGACACGTTTTCGAAGTGCCGGCAGGCACGCCGCAATCGTGCGGCAATGACCGCGCTTGTCCTGCCGGCGCTCGCGGAACAGATGAAGCGCGCTGCCAGCGCAGCGCGTCACAAAAAAAGGAGTGCACCCGATGATTCCGTTTGAGCTCGCGAGGCCGAGGTCGCTCGAAGAGGCGATTGGGCTGCTGGATCCGGAGGATCCAGACATTCGCCCTGTCGGCGGCGGCACGGCGGTGATGTTGATGATGAAGGCCGGCGTGCTGCGACCCACGCGGCTCGTAAGCCTGCGTGACATCGAACCCGCGTATTCGCAGGTGCGGATCGGCGGGAACGGCGAATTGCGCATCGGCGGGCTGACACGCCTTGCAACGCTCGAACACTCGCCTCTCGTCAAGGAGGGCTGGCCGATGCTCTCGCGCACGCTCCGCACGCTTTCGAACGTGCGCGTGAGGAACGTTGCGACGCTCGGCGGCAACCTGGGTCACGCGGACCCGCACATGGACCTCCCGCCGGTGCTGACCTCGCTCGGCGCGCGGGTCACGTTGAGCGGCCCGCAGGGCGAGCGCACGGTGCCGATGGAGCAGTTGTGCACGGGCTACTACGAGACGGTGCTGGCCCGCAACGAGCTGATCTCGGAAGTGATCGTGCCGCCACAAGCCGGCAGGCCCGCCGCGTACATGAAAGTGACGACGCGCGCGGCCCACGACTGGCCCGCGCTTGGCGTCGCCGTTGTGCTCGACATGCAGGGTCCGCGGATTCGCAACGCGAGCGTGATCGTCGGCGCCGCGACCGATAAACCGACGCGGCTGACGAAGACTGAGGCGTTACTGCGCGATGCGCTTCCCGACGAGATCACCTTGCGTCGTGCCGGCGAAGAGGGCGCGCAGGAGCTGGATATCGTCGGCGATCCCCACGGCTCGGCCAGCTACAAGAAACAACTGCTCAGGGTTTATCTGGGTCGCGCAGTGCGCTCGGCACTTGCCGCCACCGCTGGCAAACCGGCCGGCCATCACGGAACCCATGCATCATGAAAATCGAAACGGCTCTGGACGAGCAACCAGCAGAGAAGCAGGTGGGCCGCTCCCTAAACCGCCTCGAAGCCCGATCAAAGGTGACCGGGCGCGCGGAATACATTCATAACCTCGTGCTGCCGCGCATGCTTTACGGCAAGATATTTCGCAGCACCGTCGCGCACGGCAGGATTGTCAGCATCGACACGAGCGCGGCGCGCGAGATGGAGGGCGTCTTCGGCGTCTACACCGCGCAGGACATCCTGCGGGTCATACCCGAGCCCTATTTCGGTCCGGCCTTCCATGACCAGCCGATTCTCGCGCTCGAGAAAGTCCGTTATATCGGCGAGGCGGTTGCCGTCGTGCTCGCGGCCGATCCGCACATCGCCGAGGAGGCCACGCATCTGATCATGGCCGAGTACGAGGAATTACCCGCCGTGTTCAACGAAGTCGAGGCGGCGAAATCGGGCGTTCTCGTACACGATTTCCTGAGGCCGGCCGGCACGTTTCCCGATCTGAAGCATCTGGCCGGTCGCAGCGGCACTAACGTCGCGCTCGATTTTCAGCTCAGGCGTGGCGATGTCGACGCGGCATGTGCGGCCGCGGCACACGTGTTTGAGGACACGTTCACGACGCAGCAGGTGATGCATACGCCACTCGAACCGATGGTGTCGATTGCGGAGCCGGGCGAGGACACGCTGACGGTGCACACCGCGTCGCAGAGTCCGTCGTTCGTGCGGATCGAAATCGCGCGCCTGCTCGGCTGGGCGGAAAACCGCATACGCGTGAAGTCGGCGCTGCTGGGCGGCGGTTTCGGTGCGAAGCTGTATATCAAGCTCGAGGCGCTCGTGGTCGCGTTGTCGTTGCTCGCGCGGCGCCCGGTAAAGATTTCGCTGACGATGGAAGAGCAGTTCTTCACCATCACAAAGCATGCAACGACGTTCCGGATGAAGACTGCGGTCTCGGCCGACGGCCGCATCACCGGGCGCAAGTGCGAAGTGTGGTGGAACGGCGGCGCTTATGCGGATATCGGCCCGCGCGTCACGCAAAAATCGGGCTTCACGGCGTCGGGGCCCTACGACATCGAGAACGTTTCGATCGATTCCTACGCGGTGTATACGAATCTGCCGCCTGCCGGCGCCTTCCGCGGCTTCGGTATTCCGCAGATGGTGTGGGCCTATGAGAGCCACGCGGACATGATCGCGCGTGCGCTCAGGATCGATCCGGTGGAGTTCCGTCGCCGCAACATTCTGCGGGAGGGACGGCCGCATGCAACGGGCACGCCGATGCAGGATGCGGCCATCGACCTCGTGCTCGAGCGCGTCGCCGGGCGGATGAACTGGAACGCACCGTTCGAGCGCGGCACGGGCACGGTGCGTCGCGGGCGCGGCATCGGTATCGGCTTCAAGGCGCTGGTTGCGCCGACGACTTCGGTTGCGATGGTGAGTCTCGCTGGCGACGGCAGTTGCACGGTCTACTCAAGTACGGTCGATATGGGCCAGGCGTCGGAGACGGCGATCGCGTTGATGGCGGGCGAAGTGCTCGGCATTCCGGCCGAAAGGATCAAGGTGATGCGGCCGGATACCGACGTCACGCCTTACGACATGGCCACGCTCGGTTCACGTTCGACGTTTCATATGGGACACGCAGTGCGTCTCGCGGCGGAAGACGTATGCAGGAAACTCGTCGACATCGCGAATGAACTCGGCGTGCCACCGGTTCCGGCGGCACGCGCCGGCGAGTTGCTGCGGCGCAAGTACGGTATGCAGGCCGGTAACGTCGTCGGTATCGGCAGCTTCATTCCGGCCTACGAGTCGCCGGCGTATGAATCGGGACAATCGGAGAACATCACGCCGAACTGGATGGTCGGCGGCTGCGGCGTGGAAGTGGAAGTCGACACCGAGACGGGGCATTTCAAGCTGATCCGCTTCGAGCACGTCGTCGATTGCGGTACGCCGATCAATCCCAAGGTGGTCGACACGCAGATTTCGGGCGCGGCGATCATGCAACTCGGCATCACGATGTTCGAGCGCATGGACTTCGATGAAGTGGGGCAGCTTCGCAATGCTTCATTTGCCGAGTACAAGATCCCGGGCATCCATGACATCCCGCCTGTGATTGGCCGCGAGACCGTCGACTCGGTGCAGCACAACGGCCCGTTCGGCGCGAAGGGCGTCGGAGAGAGCTCGACCTTCGGTGTCGCGTCGGCCATCGCCGAAGCGATCGAGGACGCGGTGGGCGTTCGGCTTAAATCGTTGCCGCTGACCCCCGAATCCGTTTTCCGCGCATTGTGCGTCTTGCGCAACGCGCCGCTGTCCGAGGAGTAGTCCATGAGTGCCACGTCCATTACGATCCACTTCACGCTGAACGGCGAACCGGTGAGCGCGGTCATCGAACCGCATCGAACGATTCTCGAAGTATTGCGGCAACACTTTTCGCTGTACGGTGCCCGGGAAAGCTGCGGTCAAGGGCTGTGCGGGTGTTGTACGATCATCGTGAACGGCGAGAGTGTGTCGGGTTGCCTGTTTCTGGCGGCGATGGTCGACGGTGGCGAAGTCGTCACGATCGAACATCTCGATGCCAACGGTCAGCTCGATCCCGTGCAGCAGGCGTTCATCGAATGCGGGGCGTTTCAGTGCGGATTCTGCACATCCGGCTTCATCTTGATGAGCCACCAGTTGCTCGACCGCAATCCCGACCCGACCGAAGCCGAAATCAGGCATTTCCTGTCCGGCAATCTGTGCCGTTGTGCGGCTTACCCCGAGATCATCGAAGCCGTTAAACTCGCGGCGCAAATGCGCAGGTCGGAACAGAAGGAAGTGCTCGCATAAAGCAGTCGCGCTTGTCCCGCGCATCGGTTCAGCGGTGCAGACATCGCATGAAGCCGGCTGTGTGGAGAACAACAACGAAGGAGACAGTCGATGCAGCGACCCTTGGAAGGGCAGGGTGACGGCACGCGTGGGTCGCGCATGCCGACCGCGGTCACGATCAACGACGGCGTTGCGCCCGTCGTCTGGTACCGGTCGATCAACCGGCAACAATGGAGCGCGCTCGTTGCGTCCAATCTCGGCTGGTTCTTCGACGGCTACGAGACCTACGCGCTGATTCTCACAGTTGGCGGCGCACTCGGTCAGTTGCTCGAACCTTCCGCGCATGCGCAGATTCCGTTCTACGCGGGTCTTACCATCGCATTGACGCTGCTTGGATGGGGCATCGGCGGACTGGTCGGGGGTGTGCTCACCGACTACATCGGCCGCAAGCGGATGATGATGCTGGCGATTCTCGCGTACTCGCTGACTACGGGCCTGAGCGCGCTCTCGTGGAACTGGGCGTCGTTTGCGGCGTTGCGCTTCGTAGTCGGGCTGGCGATGGGTTCGGAGTGGGCGACCGGCACCGCCATGACCGCCGAAATCTGGCCCGACCAGCATCGAGGCAAGGGCGCGGGACTCATGCAGTGCGGCCTCGGTATGGGTTTCTTCGTGGCATCGCTGGTGTGGCTCTTCATGAGCGGCATGGGTCAGCATGCATGGCGCTATATGTATCTTCTCGGTGTACTGCCGGGACTGGCTACCTTGTGGATGCGCGCCGGTATACCGGAGTCGGAGCAGTGGGCACGTGTCGACGCGGACCGCAAGGACGCGCAGGTTCGAAGGAAGGCCGGCATGGCGCTCGACGATCGGGAACAGGCCCTCGCGCGTCTCACGCTGTTCGACCTGTTTGCGCAACCGAAATTGCGCCGTCGCACCGTGATTGCCGTGTTGATGTCGCTTAGCACGACGCTGGGCTGGTGGGGTATCTCCACGTGGGTGCCGCCGTATATCGGTTCGGTCGCGGCGCAAGCGGGGCTTTCAGCGCCGGCCTGGGCGAGCTTTGCTGGCATGGCATACAACGTGGGCGCGATCGCAGGCTACATTGGTCTCGGCTTTCTTGCGGACACATATGGGCGCAAGCGTGTCACCTTCCTGTTCTTCGCGATGGCGTTCGTACTGACGCCGGTGCTCTTCATGTGGACGCACGATGTCGTGCTCCTGCTCGCGGTCGCGTGCGTCACGGGATTCTTCAGTCTCGGCCAGTATACGTGGATGCCGACATGGCTACCCGAACTGTATCCGACGCGTGTACGCGGCACGGCGATAGCCTTCTGCTTCAATGTCCCACGCTTTCTTGCGTGGAGCGGTCCGCTCGTCGCAGGAACCCTGATCGCGCGCTTTGGTGGCTACGGTCATGCGGCAGTGACAGTCGGTTTCATCTATCTCGTGGGTCTCGCGCTGGCTCCGCTGCTGCCGGAAACGCGAGGCAAACCCTTACCTGAGGAGGTTTGAACAATGAATTTCGTTTTTACGACCGATGCGCCGGCGCCGGGAGGGCACTATTCGCAGGCAGTTCAGGCGGGTGGCTTCACATTCGTGTCCGGCATGCTGCCGGGGCCGGGCGTCGCAACCGAAGGCCCGGACAACTTCGAGCGTCAGGTGCGCGCGACGCTGCAGCATTGTGAGCACGTCCTTACCGAAGCAGGATGCAGGCTGACCGACGTCGTGCAGTGCACCGCCTATATCGTCGGTGTCGGGCACTGGCCGGAATTCAACCGCATCTATGCGGAATACTTCTGCGACCACAAGCCGGCGCGCGCCGTCGTGCCGGTACCGGAACTGCATCATGGATTTCTCGTCGAGCTGCAGATGGTGGCCCATACATCGGCTTGACGAAGGAGCCGCCACTAGTCGGGCATTGACGGGACAGGAGAACAGCGATGGACAGCATTGACGTAGCCGTCTTGCAGCATGCAGTCGACTGGCTCGGGGCCGGTCGCCGCGTCGTGCTCGTCACCGTGACCCGGACGTGGGGCTCAAGTCCGCGGCCTGTCGGCTCGATGCTGGCAATGCGTGATGATGGCGTCGTAAGCGGCTCGGTGTCGGGTGGATGCGTCGAGGACGATCTGATGGATCGTGCGCGCGGCAATTATTCGCCGGCGGGCGGCCGGAGGTGGCGACTTACGGCATCAGCGCGGAAGAAGCCCTGCGTTTCGGCTTGCCGTGCGGAGGCACGATGGAACTGGTCATCGAGCCGCTTTGGGGTGACGGGTCGCTGGCTGGACTCGTCGATCTCGCGGCGCAACTCGCACAGGGCGCGCTGATCGGACGCGAACTGGATATCGCAAGCGGGCGCACGCGTCTTCGTTGTGCATTGCCGGACGAACAATTGCGCTTTGACGGCAAGACGCTCGTGACCGTGCATGGTCCGCGCTATCGTCTTCTGATCATCGGCGCGGGCGATCTGTCGCGCTTCCTTGCGACGATCGCATGCGGACTCGGCTATCAGGTGACCGTCTGCGACCCGCGGGAAGAATACGCCGATGCGTGGAGCCTGCCGAACGTGAGCATCGTGCGCTCCATGCCCGACGACACGGTGCTCGATATGCGTCTCGACGCGCACAGCGCGGTCGTCGCACTGACGCACGATCCAAAGCTGGACGATCTTGCCCTGATCGACGCGTTGAAGACGGATGCGTTCTACGTTGCCGCCATCGGCTCACGCAGGAACAGTGACAGGCGACGCGAACGCCTCAAGCTCTTCAACGTCAGCGATGCGCAGCTTGGCCATTTGAGCGGACCAGCGGGCATTTTCATCGGCAGCAGGACGCCGCCGGAGATTGCCGTTTCGATCGCCGCGGAGATGACGGCTGCGAAGAACGGCGTGAGCTTGCCGAAAACGCTTCAGGTCGCGCAGGCGAAGGCCGCGCATGAGGACGTTTCCGCGCATGCCCTATGCCCCATCCTGGCAGAGACGGTTTGACGGTTCTGGCGGCGCGACTACTCGCACTCGGGTAGATCCCTGGCGGTATTGACGATTTGCCACCACTGTTGCCGCAACTCGTCGCGCAGGATCTTGCTGCGGGCGTTCCGCGGCAGCGATGCCACAAGATAAACGTGCTTCGGCCATTTCTCTCGGGGGAGATGCGCTCGACAGTACGCACGCAACTCTTCCGCATCGGGAGCGGTGCCCGGGTGCGGGACGACGAAGCATACGGATTCCTGCCCGTACACGGGGTCGGGAACGCCGAGGGCCGCTACGTCCTGCACATCCGGATGGCCCAGCATCGCGTCCTCGATTTCCTGTGGAACGATCTTGACGCCGCCGCGGATGATCAGGTCGTCCATCCGCGCTGCCATTCGTACGAAGCCGTCCGCGTCACGCGCCGCAACGTCACGGGTAAAGAGGGGCGCACCACGAATGGGTTTGATGGTGCCGTCCGCACACAGCAGCCCGAGCGCAAGCTTGGGTCCGCTCACGACCACCTGGCCTTCCACGTCGGGGCCGCACGACACGCCATCGGGGTCGACGATATCGAACTCGATATGTGCGACGGGATAGCCGACGGTGCCGATCCTGCGTCGTTGCGTCCGGTTGCCGCACATCCAGCCCGCCTCCGACGAGCCGTAGAGGTTCAGTATCCGGATGCCATAGTGCTTTTCGAAACGCGCCCACTGGACGGGCGACAGCGGAGCCGTGCTGCAGGTCATCGCGCGCAACGTCGCGAAGGTTCCGTCACGGGTGTCGACAGGCGCTTCGAGGAGCATGTTCAGCACCGTCGGCACGCCCGCGCTCACGGTGACACGATGGCTTTTGATCCAGTCCGCGAACCGGCTCATGGAAAAACGGCGTGCGACGTATAGCGTCGAGCCAAGCTGCAGGAACGGCATCAAACTGAGAATCTGCGCCGAATACCAGTCGAACGAACGATACTCGAGCGCGCGGTCATCGACGTTCAAACCCAGCAGATCGATGCTGTCGAGACTGTTCAGCCAGTAGCATGCGTGATCGTACACGACGATCTTCGGCATGCCGGTCGTGCCGGACGTACAGCACATCGATGCAATATCGCCGGGTGCGGATGCCGTGGCGCCTTCTGGAAGGGCGACGTCGTCGCGATCGTCGCTGTCGAGCCGTAGCGTCTCGGGCGCGGCCTCATCTGCGCCGGTTGACGACCAGGCAGCAAAGCGCGTCACCGGCCCGTCCGTTACCGCACAGATGCTGTCGTCCCCATTCGCGGGAGCGAGGACGAGTGCGGGCGCGATGGTGTCGATCAGCGTGCGGGCGATCGCGGGACGGACGAAGGACACATCCAGCGGACACACGACCGCGCCGATGCGCCAGATGCCAAGCCACAGAAGCAGTTTGTCCAGCCCCTCCGTGCCGGCGAGTACGACGCGCTCGCCCTTTTTTATACCGCGGCGCAGCAACTGGCGTCCAATTCCATCTACGACACCAGCCAGTTCTTCGAAGGAGATGCTCTTGCGGTCATCGACGTCGACGATCGCAGGTTTTTCGGGCGTCCGGCGCCTATGCTGTTCGAGCAGAACCGCTACGGTGCGATACGGCGGGTCGGCTACCGGCTGAGAGGTGCTGGACATGGAGCCATATGGCCTTCGACTGACGACGCGGACGAAGCGTGGCGCGTCGCAGAAGCTGTCTCGCGAGCCGGGTTTTCACCTAGTCGCGCAAGCGCCCATTCGCGAAACTGCTCCACCTTCTTCATCCTGGCCTTGTCGTTTGGCGACGTAACGAAATAGGCGGAGTTCGACGGCACTCGCAGGTCGAATGGCGCGACGAGTTTGCCGCTCGCGAGATCGGCGTCGACGAGCGGCGTGCGGCCGATGGCAATGCCGACGCCGTCGACCGCGGCGGCAAGCGACGTCAGTTGCAGATGGAATACCGACTCGCTGGCAAATTCGACGGGTTTCTGGACAGCTGCTTCGAGCCACGCGGGCCAGTCATCCTGATACATCGAGTAAAAGTACGTGCGAATCTGCCGCATCCGCGCGAGGCATTCTGCGATCGAGCCGAATTCGCCAGTCTCCGCGAGCACCGCTGGCGAGCACACAGGGAAGAACTCTTCGCCATGCAACCGGTCGGCGCGCGAAGATGCCCAGCGCCCCGAGCCGTAGCGAATCGCGACGTCATAACTGTTGCGCTCGAATTCGTTGAAGGTCGAACTGGTGGCGAGATGAACAGTGATCTCGGGATGGTCGCGCTGGAATTCCGGCAGCGCCGGGATGAGGCATTTCACGGCATACGTCGGCAGACACGTGACGGTTAGAACCGTGCTCGGCTTTTTCTTGCGCGCGTGTGCCGTTGCAATCGACAGAAGATTGATCGCTTCGTGCACGGAATTCAGATACTCGCGTGCGGCCGGCGTCAGCGTGAGCACGTTGCGCCGACGAACGAACAGCTTGATTTCCAGCCGGTCTTCAAGGGTCTTGATCTGATGGCTGATTGCGGTTTGAGTCAGTTCAAGTTCCTGTGCTGCGCGCGTGAAGCTGAGATGTCGCGACGCTGCTTCGAAAGCAAGCAGGCTCTGCAAGGAGGGAATGTACGGTCTCATTCGGCGTCAGGGCGGTGCGAGGTCGTCAGGTATCCGATTGTAGTCGGTTTCATTGTTGTGTTCGCGCGCCCGGTTCATACGAATGCGCAACGCGGCTCCCAATGGAAAGGGAATGACGGATGATCAGCCGGTTACGTCCAGCGAGGAAATGAAAGTTTCTCATGTCGTGTATGAGAAAAGTTAGTTTGCGCGTGCGGAAAGCGCTCATGCACTCTTCGATCTTGCTGCCCAACGCATTGAATGACGAACCGTGGTTCCTCGAGGTAACGCCTTCACAGACGCTAACGCATCAACCATTCTGAATTCGGAAAACCATGACTATCGCAAGAGTGAAGGTCCGGACCCCACTCGTGGAGATGGAAGGCGACGAGATGGCCCGCGTCCTGTGGCAATGGGTTCGCGATGAATTGATCCTGCCGTTCGTGGACGTGAGCCTCATCCAGTTCGATCTCTCCATCGGCAACCGCGACAGGACGGACGACCAGGTGACACTGCAAGCCGGACAGGCGGCGAAGGAATACGGCGTGTCGTTGAAGTGCTCGACCATCACGCCGGATCGCGCAAGGCAGCAGGAGTTCGGACTCGCACGGCTTTATCCGTCGCCTAACGGGACGATCCGTAACGCGCTTGACGGAACGATATTCCGTGAGCCGATTATCTGCGTCAATGTCCCGCGCCTCGTCGCGCATTGGAGCCAGCCGGTGGTGATCGCGCGTCATGCGTTCGGCGAGCAGTACCGTGCGAAGGAAATAGTCGTGGGCGGCGCCGGCACGATGAAGCTCGTGTTCGAACCGGCTGACGGCGGCGAGCCGCTCGTTCAGACCATTCACGAATTCCCGGGTGCTGGCGTGGCGCTCGGCCTCTTCAACCTCGACGAGTCGATTCGCGGATTCGCTCGCGCGTGCCTGAACTTCGGGCTGCAGAGGGGCTACCCCGTTTACTTCTCACACAAGGGTACCGTGCTCAAGCAGTACGACGGACGTTTCAAGGAGATCTTCGCCGAGGTGTTTGAAGAGTTCGCACAGGCGTACGAGGCGGCGCAGCTCGTCTATGAGCCGCGTCTGATCGACGATATGGTTGCGTTCAGCCTTAAATCGTCGGGTGGTTATCTCTGGGCCTGCAAGAACTACGATGGCGACGTGCAGTCGGACTATCTCGCACAGGGCTACGGATCTCCAGGCCTCATGACGTCCGTGCTGATGTCGCCCGACGGGCGTTGCATACAGACGGAGACAGCACACGGTACGGCGGTGCGCCACTACCGGCAGCACAAGCGAGGCGAGCCGACATCGAGCAATCCGCTCGCGACGATCTTTGCGTGGAGTCGGGCGCTCTGGCAGCGGGGCCGCCTCGACGAGACGCCCGATGTGATGAACTTTGCGGCGACACTCGAGCGGACGTGCATCGAACTGGTCGAAGCCGGCACCATGACGCGCGACCTGGCGCTGCTGATCAGCCAGGATAGCCCTTACGTCGGAGCGGGCGCATTCGTGCGGCGCGCTGGGCGTGCGTTGCAGGCGCGCTTGAATTGATGCATGGCTCGGGGACGGATTCGCCGCGACCCGTGACACGCGATATTCACGACGCGCGGACAACAGATTGGAAGCGGCGCGCACGAAGGCCTTCCAGGTAGCGGGTGTGGAGAACAATTTTGAATATCGATGTGCTGGATAACCCCTTCCTGGCGAGCCTGGGCGCCACACGTACCGGGTGGCGCGAAGGCTTTGCGGAGTTTTGTGTCTGCTTTCATCCTGCGTTGCTGAACAGACAGGGCGTGCTGCAGGGCGGTGTGATCGCAACGCTGCTCGATGCTGCCTGCGGATATGCGGGCCTTTACAGTCCCGATCCGCAGCGGCCGGTTCACGGCGTGACGCTGTCGCTGACGTTGAACTTCCTCGACAAAGGCCTCGGCGACACGGTCATTGCGCGAGGTTTCCTCGAACGCAAGGGCAAGTCGATTTTCTTCGCGCGTGGCGAGGCGTGGATCGACTCCACGACGCTCATCGCGACCGCACAGGGCACATTCAAATACGCCGGTGGCCGTGCAAGGCGGGAACAGCTGGCGCGCGGGAGCAGCGGAAGCGACTGAGCGGCGCGCCGCCCCCATGTCGCCTCGCCCGCGCATGAAAGAATCTCATCCCGAGCATGAAAGATGGTCGTTTGCGCCCGTCCTGCGATTGCTTCAATGTTCCATTCGAGAAGCGATAGAGCAACAAGGCAGCGTATCCGCTGCGGCAGCGCATGACGCGCATGAATATCAAGGAGACCGAGAAAGTGACAAGTACGTCGACGACCCATTCGCTCGACCTCAGGGCCTGGCTCGAGGAGGCACGCTCGCTTGGCGAGCTGACCGAGGTGTCGGGAGCCGACTGGAATCTCGAACTCGGCGCGATAAGCGAGCTCAATGTGAAGAAAGAGCGGCCGTCTGCACTGCTGTTCGATGATATTCCCGGCTACCCGAAGGGCTTTCGGGTGCTGACCTGCAGCACGGCCAGCCCGGCGCGTCTGTCCTCGATCCTGCGCATCGGTCATGAGTCCACGCATCGGGGGCTCGTAGAGACGCTGCGGGGAAGGCCGAAGCAATGGCAGTCGCAGGCCCCGGAATACGAACCCGTCACCGTTGCCAACGGGCCCATCTTCGAGAATGTGCAATCCGGTGACGATGTCGATCTGTTTTCGTTTCCGTCGCCGCTGTGGCACGAGAAAGACGGCGGCCGCTATATCGGCACCGGCTGCCTGGTTGTCACCAGGGATCTCGACTCGGACTGGGTCAACGTCGGCACGTACCGTGTGATGATTCACGACAGGGATCATGTCGGACTCGACATGATCCCCGGCAAGCACGGTGCGATCCAGTACGACAAGCACATGAAGGCCGGCAAGCCATTTCCCGTTGCGATCGTGATCGGCTGCGATCCGCTCGGCTATCTGATATCGGGCATCGAAGTGCCGTTTGGCATGTGCGAACTGAACTATGTCGGCGCGATCCTGAAGCAGCCGGTGTCGGTCGTACACGGCCAGTTGACCGGTCTGCCGTTCCCGAGCGCGTCGGAGATCGTCATCGAAGGGTACGCGCATCCGGGCGACGTGAAGATCGAAGGCCCGTTCGGCGAGTTTCACGGCTATTACCCGGGCAAGGCGGAAACCGCGCCCGTGGTGACGATCGAGCGCATCTACTATCGCAACGATCCGATCATCATGGGCAGCCCGCCGGCGAAGCCGCCTAACGACTACTCCTATTCGAAGGCGGTCATGCGCTCGGCGCTGCTGCTCGACGCATTGCAGGCTGCCGGCGTGCCCGACGTCGAAGGTGTGTGGGCACACGAGATTGGCGGCGCGCGCATGTTTAACGTGGTGTCGATCAGGCAGCGCTATGCGGGACATGCTCGCCAGGCTGGGCACATCCTCAGCCAGTGCGGCGTCGGCGCTTATATGTCGCGCTATTCGATCGTGGTAGACGAGGATATCGACCCGTCGAATCTTCAGGAGGTCATGTGGGCGGTGGCAACGCGCACCGATCCGGATATCGATATCGACATCATCAAGAGAGGCATGGGATCCAAGAACGACCCGATGTCGATCGCCAATCCCTACAAGGCGCCGTTCAACGCCAAGGCAATTATCGACGCATGTCGTCCCTATGACTTCCTCAAGGAGTTTCCGGAAGTCGCGGAAGCGAGCAAGGAACTGCAGGAAAAAACGCGCGCGAAGTGGCAACACATCCTGGGCTAGCCGGCTGATGCAGCGCCGATGTTCGATGAGGTGATTCACCTGCACGTGCGGGCCGGCAAGCGAGCCGCGGTGACGGCGTAATCGACCCGGCACCGTTGGCGCGTCACCCGGAAGCTTCAACACCCAACCATGCTTGATCGCAACGCCCTGCGAGGGGCTCGCCTGCCCCGGCGATGTCCGGGGAAGGAAAAGGAGAGCTGTAAATGGAACTGACTGGCGAACAAATCTTGCCGCTGCCGCGAGAACGTGTATGGGCGGCATTGAACGACCCCGAGATCCTGAAGGCCTCCGTGCCGGGTTGCGAGTCATTCGAACGTGTGGATGAGAATCAGTTTCAGATGGTGATGGCTGCTTCGGTCGGCCCTATCAAGGCCCGTTTCAAGGGCAAGATGACGCTGACTGACTTGCAGCCGCCCCAATCCTATTCGCTGACGTTCGAAGGCTCGGGTGGCGCAGCCGGGTTCGGCAAGGGTGGCGCGCGTGTCGATTTGCTGCCCGAGGGCGTGGGTACGAAGCTCGTATACAAATCGCATGCTCAGGTGGGCGGCCGCCTTGCACAAGTCGGCGCGCGACTGATCGACGGCGTGGCGAAAAAGATGGCGGAAGACTTTTTCGGTCGCTTTACTGCGGCCGTAACGGGTCCGCAAACGCAAGTCGAAGACGATGGGGCGATGATCGGCCAGCCGGGTGACGCTCGCAGGTCAACGCCGATGGCAGGCAGCGCTATACCGGGTGCAAGCGCAGCCACCCAGCGCGGTGCCGACGACACCAGGGCGATCGGCAACCGCAAGGTGTGGCTCTGGGCGGCCGGCGCGATCCTGGTGGTCGCTGCGGCCGCCGCCTACACGCTGCACTGATACGAAAAGCTTGGTAAATCCCGCGCGTCTCGCACCACCGGCAGCACCAGACCGGCCGCCTGACGACCAATAAGCGGGTATCGAATGAGGAGACCGAGATGCAGGAAGGCGGCGTGTTGCAGAGCGCAGTGAGCCGGAGTCAGGCGTGGGAACCGATGGCTGGCGCATCGTCGGCGAGAGCGGAGCTGATTCGACGCATCGAAAGCGTGCCGTTCTCGTGGTGGCATACGAAGGCTCGCATCATTGTGGGCAGCGCCACTTTTTTCGACGCGTTCGATGCCCTGTCGATTGCCTTTGTACTCCCGGTGCTGATCGGCTTATGGCACATCGAACCGTTGCAGATCGGTGTGCTCATCGGCGCCAGCTACATCGGGCAGTTCGTCGGTGCGCTGATTTTCGGCTGGTACGCCGAACGCCACGGCAGAATCAGGAGCGCAACGATCTCCATCGGCATTATGTCCGTGATGAGCCTCGGTTGTGCGCTGAGTGGAAATTTCACGATGTTGCTCGCCTGCCGGTTCATTCAGGGTATAGGCGTGGGTGGCGAAATGCCGGTTGCCGCGACCTACATCAGCGAACTTTCCAACGCGCGCGGCCGGGGCAAATACTTCATGCTGTACGAGGTGATCTTCCCGGTTGGCCTCATGGCGACCGGACAAATCGGCGCGTGGCTCGTGCCGACGATCGGCTGGAAGATCATGTTCTGGATCGGTGCGGTGCCGGGGCTGTTGATTGCCGCGCTAGTGTCGCGGCTTCCGGAGTCGCCGCGCTGGCTTATCAGCAAGGGCCGTCTCTCCGAAGCCGAAGCCGTGATACGTGAAATGGAGGCAAGCACCGAGCGGCGCATTGCACCAGGTCAATCCGTGCAGCAACACAAAACCGAAGCGGCTTCGAAGGCCGGCTGGCGGGAAGTCCTGTCGCCGCTTTATCGCAGCCGCACGTTGATCGTGTGGCTTCTGTGGGCCAGCGCCTTTTTCGTCGCCAACAGCCTGAACAACTGGTTGCCGACGCTGTACCGCTCTGTGTATCACCTGCCATTGCAAACCGCGTTGCGCGCTGCATCGATGACAAATGTCGCGCAGGTGGTGCTGCTGCTCGTATGTGCATACAGCATTGATCGCGTAGGACGTCGCAGCTGGACGGTCACGGCCTTTGTTGTCGCGGCCGCGCTGCTGGCTGCCCTGGGTTTGTTCGGCGCGCACAGTGTGTGGGGCGTGATGATGCTCGGTACGGTGAGCTACGGGTTGATCGGCTCGATTGCCGCAGTGCTTTACCTGTACACGCCCGAGGTCTATCCGACGCGTATGCGCGCCACCAGCACCGGCCTCGCGACTTCGTGGTTGCGCCTGGCATCGGCGGTCGGACCTTCTCTCGCTGGCCTGCTGTTGCACAAGCAGGGTATCGGATCGGTATTCCTGATGTTTGCGGGCGTGAGCGTGGTCGGTGCGCTAGGCGCCTTGAAAATGATCGAGACACGTGAGCGGAGTCTCGAAGAGATCGCACCCTGACGCGCGGCAATGGGCTGCGATGACTTTTAAAAGACGAGACGCACGGGTTGCAGGAAATCGTGCGGTCCGTTTGCGTTGACAAGTGAATTAGCCTCCCGGGTTACCTATATGGTCGACATCAACGTACCGCATGCGACATCAACCGCAAGAGGCGATTTTGACGCGTGGCCTTGCGCGCTGCAAACGCTTCTTGACGGCATGGACATCGAGTCAAAGGGCAGTTTCACCGCTTCGCTGCTCGCCGTCGACGAGAGCGCCCGGGTGCGCACTTCGCTACTGAGTGTTGGCGAACTCTTCGTGCCCGACGCACATGCGCTGTGCTTCGCGTTGTGGTCCAGTTCACGGACCGCGCGCGCAGTCCATTCGACGGGGCGTGCAGCACTGACTTTTGTCTTCGACGAAGCTTTCTATCAGTTGCAGTTGAATGCTCGTCCGGTTTCCTGCGGCAATTTTCCGCTGACGTGTTTTGTGGCGACCATCGAGGCGGGAGAGTCGCAGCGGGTGGACTATGCACGCTTGACGACTGGAATCAGTTTTCAGCTACAGCAACACAAGACCGTGATCGAGCGCTGGTACGGACAGGTGCAGGTATTGAAGCGACTGGCAAGCATGCATGCTTGAACAGCGCCCGACCGACCGCGTGCGTCCTCGACTGTAATCAATCGCTTCCGTGGAATCCAGGCATGCGCCGTACTGCGCACTGTATGTAGCGTTAAGATAAAGGGTTTACGCTACAACGGGTCTTCGGAGGCCAATCATGAAAGGTCTTTTTCAAGCTGCCGCGATCGCGGCAGTACTTGCTGCGCCTCTTTCCTCACATGCTCAGTCACAATCATCCGTTAGCCGCGCGCAAGTGCGGCAGGAACTGATTGAAATCGAGAACGCCGGCTACAACCCGTCGACGTCCGACTCCACCGCCTATCCGGAGAACGTTCAGGCAGCTGAGCGTCGTCTGGATGCCCGCAATGGGCAAGATAGCGCCTATGGGGGTGTAGCCGCGGGTTCAGGGCGCTCAGGCAGCGGAAGAACGTTCTATGAAGGCGACGACACTCAATAACGCGGTCTATGCGCCGAGTAGCACGCCTGTACGCACCGGACGCGTGCCCGTGACGCGCCCAAGCGGCGCGCCCGCAGTCGCGAAGCGGATGGCACGCCGCATATAGAGGACGCCATCCGTGTGGCTGCTGATCGTGGTCGTCTCGTCCGTCAGTGGATCGACGATGTCGAACAGCGGATCGCCCGCGCGGATCGTGTCGCCGATTTTCGCCCGATGCACGACGATGCCGCTGACAGGCGCATAAAACTGCTCGCTGCCGGCGAGCGGAGTCGCGGGAAAAGGCAGCGGCGGCAGCGCTTTCGGCTCACCGCGAATCGCCCCACGCGACATGAGGTAATCGATGATCGCGTCGGCGTCCTGCTGCGCAACGGCGTACGACACATCGCGCTGTCCGCGGCATTCGACCGTGACCGCGAGCGTGCCATCCGGTACGGGCTTGCCGGCAGGCATCTGCTGCTGAAGATTCCAGCAGATCAGGCTGTGCGCTTCGTCAAAGGCCTGGCCGCCGGAGTGGGTGGCGAGTAGCGAGGCTTCGGCGCCGAGATAGCGGGCAAGCGGTTCGATCGACGGCCACGCGGCTTCGGTGGTGTACACGTGCATCACGGCTTCGAGCGAGCAATGCAGATCGATGACGAGGTCCGCATCGAACGACTGCTTGAACAGCGCGAGTTGCAACGATTCGAATTCGGTCAGCGGCGCCTGCTGCGCGAGTTCTTCGCGCAGCAGTTCACGGATGATGTCGCGATTGCGCATGGCGTCGGCGCCGAGCCGATCTTTCGCGCGCTCGGCGAGCGTCGGAAACTCCAGGAAGTGACGGTTGAAGTTCTTGCCGCTCGCCAGGTCGAAGCGTCCGATGAACTGTCCCATCACGTATTGTCCGAGGCCGACCGGATTGGCGACCGGCACCAGCACGATTTCCGCGGCCAGCGCGCCGGCCGCTTCGAGTTCGAGCAGACGGCGTTTCAGCAGAACGGCCGTGAGCATCGCAGGCGTTTCGTCCGCGTGCAGCGCCGACTGGATGTAAATTTTTTGCCCGCTGTCCGATGAATCCGACGAGGGACCAAAGTGGAAACTCACCAGTTCGCGGTGCGTGCCGACGGCGGGTGACAGAAGGGGCGTGGTCTGCTTTTGCATGCGTGTTCCGTTCAAAGAGACGTTGCGGCACTTTACTGCAGGGTTGTGGCCCTGCGCCGCGGTTCGTTACGGTCGATAGCGGGAGTGTGTGCACGCATGCTAAGGCATAGAGGTGAATCGCAAAAGAGCAGTCCGGGCTATCATGATCAC
The DNA here is from genome assembly GCF_050436625.1 of Paraburkholderia sp. GAS334. Lineage (NCBI taxonomy): Bacteria > Pseudomonadati > Pseudomonadota > Betaproteobacteria > Burkholderiales > Burkholderiaceae > Paraburkholderia > Paraburkholderia sp. GAS334. Next base: position 669,164 of record NZ_JBNDMO010000001.1, read on the forward strand.
TTTATGTGATCGCAGATCTGCGACCTATGGCGTTGACACTTTCCCAATTGCGCGTGTTTTCCGCGGTCGCGCAGCATGGCAGCATCCGCGCGGCGTCGCGTGCGCTGGGTATCGCGCAGAGCGGCATTACGCATCAGTTGCAGAACCTCGAACTGATGCTCGGCACCACGCTCGTCACGCGCACCAATCGCGGCATCGCGTTGACGGCGTTTGGCCAGCGTCTGTTGCTGCGGGCGGGGACGATTCTCGGTGAGTGCGAGCGGGCCGAGCAGGAGATGCAGCAGTTGAGCGGCGATTACACGGGCGAGGTCTCGTTCGGCATGTCCACTGAACCGCTGATCGATGCGCTCGCACCGGTTCTTGCCGAATACCACGCGCGTTTCGGCAAGGTCGCGTTGCGTCTGCGTACCGGCACGTCGCGGATGATGATCTCGCGGATTCGCGACGGCACGCTCGATTTCGCGGTGGCGCTGGTATCGAAAGAGAGCGATACAGCGGATCTCTCGGTGACGACGCTGTATCCGTCCGATCCGGTGATTGTTTGCCGACGCGGCCATCCGAAAGCATCGGCGACCTCGCTGGCTGAACTGGCGGACTGCACGTGGGTGGCGACGCCGTCTCCCAACCCCGCCGGCGACGTGCCGTCGAACCGGCTGGCCGATCTGTTCGTCGAACACGGCCTTGCGCCGCCGAAGGTCATTGCCACCGTCGAAGGTCTGTTCGAGGCGCTTCATCTTGTCGCGCAGACGGACTGTCTTTCGCTGGAACCGTCGATCCTCACGCAGCGCGGGCTTTTCGCTCAAACGCTGGTGACGATCCCCGTGCGCGAACGTGTGACGCCGCAGGACGTCTGCCTGCTTCAGCGCGCGTCGATGCCGCTGACGCCAGCAGCCCAGCAACTCGCGACGATGCTCGCGTCATACACCCGAACCCTGCATGCGCCCCGCAATGCCGACGCGGAAGGCGGCGCGTCGTTAAGCGATTGAAGCGCGGCCCGTCACCTTGGCGCTTCTTTATGCATGCGCCGGATCGGGCCGCGCGCCCGGATGCTCCACGACGGTATCGTCGATCGGAAAATGCAGCATCGCTGCAAACACCCCCGCAATGGCCGTAGCGCCCCATATCAGCGAATACGAACCGGTCACATCGAAGACGAATCCACCCAGCCACGCGCCCAGAAACGAGCCGAGTTGATGGCTGAGGAAGCACACGCCGAACAGTGTGCCCAGATGACGCGTGCCGAATACCTTCGCGACGAGTCCACTAGTAAGTGGCACCGTTCCGAGCCAGGTGAGACCCATCACCGCTGCAAAGACGGCAACCGAGACCGTTGTTTTAGGCAGAAGGAAGAAGATCGCGATGGCGGCGCCCCGGATCAGATAAAGCCAGCCCAGCACGTACTGCTGGCGAAAGCGTCCGCCCAGCCACCCGCACGCCCAGCTGCCTGCCATGTTGAAGAGGCCGATCAGCGAAAGCGCGGTTGCGCCTGCACCAACGGGCATGTGGCAGAGAAACAGATAGCCCGGCAAGTGCGTGGCGATAAAGGCAAGCTGGAATCCGCAGGTAAAGAAGCCGATGGTCAGGAGGCGATATCCGCGATGCCGGCATGCCTGTGCAACGACGGTCCGCAAGGACGACGCGGGCGGCCCCGAAAGCGGCGCAGCGCCTCCATTCCGGCGATCAAGCAACACGCCAAGCGGCGCGGCCACGATCAGCACGAACGCGAGCACGAGAAGCGACGATGCGATCCCCGACGTTTGCCGGACCGTCTGTGCGAGCGGCACCATGAGCACCTGACCGAGCGAGCCGCCCGCGCTCGCCAGCCCCATCGCCACGCTGCGCTTTTCGGCGGAAGCCAATCGACCGACCGCGGTGAGCACCACACCGAAGCTCGTGCAGCTGATTCCGATGCCGACCAGCACGCCCATGCCGACGACGAGCAACGCAGGCGATGACGTCAGCGCCGCAAGGGCCAGGCCGCCCGCGAAGGCGGCCGCGCCGAACGCGACGACCGGTGTGCATCCGTAGCGGTCTGCTGCCGCGCCCGCGAATGGCTGCGCGAATCCCCACACCAGGTTGTGCAATGCGATGGCGAACGCGATGAGCGTGACAGGCACGCCGCGGTCAAACGAGAACGGGCCGATGAAAAGGCCGAAGGTCTGGCGTACGCCCATCGCTGCACTCAGGATGAGTGCGGCCGCAACGATCACGAGTGCGGTGCGGGTTTGCTGGGATGCAGGGTGCGTGTAGTGTGCTGTCGACATCGTTCAGTCCTCCTCGCGCCAATACTGGCAGCGGGTGACTGAGGCATCAAAGGAAAAGATTTTGACGACAGGTGAGGGTGGCTCACCTGAACATTCAGGAAGCGGGCGCGGTTCGGTCAGGATCTTCGCTGCGCGGTTCCAGATCGACAGCAGCGAAGGTGTCTGCATTGTCTTCGACGGTTGCGGCTTCTTGGAGCAGCCATTGCCGGAAGGTGGCGAGATCGGGGCGATGATCGGCGGCTTCCGCGCTCACGAGCCAGTACGCGGTGCCGGCGACAATCACCTCCGGACTGATTTCGACGAGCGCGTTCGCAGTGAGTTCGCGATCGACGAGCGGCCGTCTTCCAATCGCCACGCCCATGTCCATTACGGCGGCCTCGTACGCAAGCTGGACGGTATCGAAGCGCATGCCGCCTGACGGTTCGATATCCTGCCTGCCTGTTCCGTCCAGCCATGCCTGCCAGTCTTCGCTTGCTGAATCGACGTGAAGCAGCTTTGCGCGACGCAGATCGATGTTGCCCTCGCTATCGATGAGCGTAGCGCGGTACGCCGGACTGCACACCGGCACCAGGCGTTCGCCGAACAACCGGTGCCATGTCGCGCCGGCAACCGGTTTGCGGCTCAACCGGATTGCGAAATCGAAGCCATCGTTGGGGAATTCGACCAGCCTTCGCGAGGTATCGACGGTCACGTTCGCGTCGGGCCAACGGCTGCGGAATGCGTGCAGTCGCGGCAATAGCCAGCGGGACGCGAGGGTGGGCGCGCAGCTCACGGCGATCGTGCGATGCGCCCGCCTGTCGGGCAGACGCTGTGTACCGGTCGCAATCAGCTCAAACGCTTTGGAGATGTACGGCAGATAATCCGCGCCCTCGGATGTGAGCGAAAGCCCACGAGGTTCGCGAACGAAGAGTTCGACGCCGAGTGCCTGTTCAAGGCCGACGATCGCATGACTGACAGCGCTTGGCGTCACGTTGAGTTCCGCTGCCGCGAGCTTGAAACTCTGATGTCTCGCGGCCGCTTCAAAGAATCGGAGCGACGAAAGCGGAGGAAGACGAAGCGGCATTGCATCTCCAGCGAAGCAGGTTTCAGGCGTGATGGTTGGGCACCGCGAAGCTGGACGGCTCTGCGGAAGCTTAAGCGGGTCGACTGTGCTCATCATAAATGCAATGCGCGTCGTCGAGAATGCGCATCAACGAGCGTGCGTTGCGCTGCCCTGATCTTCGAGGCAGTTATTGAAGATCACACGCGTCTGTCCCACGCTCACTGGTCCGGCTTCAGTGGCTGCGCGCGCTCCACTCGCATACGCCCAGGCGGCTCGAAATAGGTCCCGAAACGCACGAGCCCCGCTTTTTTCAGGTGACAGGTCATCCAGAAGCTGACCAGCAGGCCGGGGTCGGGCCTGTCGTCGACCTCGACATCAATTGCGCGGATACGCGGCTCGAACTTCAGCAGTGTTGCCTCCATCCGGTTCCTGAGGTCGTGAACGGAGGCGGGAAGATTCCTGTACACGTCGGTGAGATCCGGGAGCCCATAGTCGGGCACGTGCTTCAGCGCTCCGGCGCGCGTGTTCAGGATGCGCCGGATATTCGCCTGGACGCTGAGGATTTCTAGCGTTTTATCGTCGTGAGCTTCGAGCGGCTCGCCGTCGATATGGCCGAGCAGCATGTCGTAGAGGGAGGGGCCGGCGGGCATCGCATTGACCTCAGGTCGAAGCTTCGGTGGCAGGAACATGACCGACCGTTTCGTTGTGTTCGCCGTCGGCGCGGTCGACGAAATCGATCATGAGGTTGCCTTCATCCGACGCCCCGAAGGAAGTCCCCTTGGGGGACATCGACAGCCGGATCTCGGCGGGTGCCAGACCATCGGCCATCCTGGCGAGCAGTTCACGCGACACTGCCGGCAGAATCCGCTGGTTCAGGAGCGCGTCAACGTTGCGCGCACCGGACTCCCGCGCGAGACACAGTTGCGCGAGGGATGCCGTCAGCGCCTCGTCGCACGAAAGCGCAACGTTATGTTGCCGGCGCAGGCGCTCAGCCACCTTGCCGATTTTCAGTTTCACGATGGATTCGAGCGCCGCCGCTTTCAGTGGGCGGTAGACGAGCGTCTGGAAGCGCGCAAGCAACGCCGGCTGGAAATGCGCGACGAGTTGCGGACGGATCGCCTCGAGCAGTTCATCCTGTGAGATGGCCGGATTATCCGCCGTCGCTTCGTCGATCTGCGCGCTGCCGAGATTCGACGTCATCAGGATCACACAGTTGCGAAAATCGATCTCGCGGCCCTCGCCGTCTCGCATCGCACCGCGGTCGAATACCTGATAGAAGAGGTCTAGCACGTCGCGGTGCGCCTTCTCCACTTCGTCGAGCAGCACCACGCAGTACGGCCGTTGCCGCACCGCTTCGGTGAGCACGCCGCCCTTGCCATAGCCGACGTAGCCCGGGGGCGATCCCTTCAGTTGCGAGACCGTGTGGGCTTCCTGGTATTCCGACATGTTGATGACGGTCAGTGCCGATTCGCCACCGAACAGCAGGTCGGCGAGCGCGAGAGCCGTTTCCGTCTTGCCAACGCCGGATGGACCGGCGAGCAGGAAAACACCCAGCGGAGCGTGTTCGGTTTTCAGGCCTGCCCTGGCGGTGCGCAGGCTCTCGGCGAGCGCGGCGAGTGCATCGTCCTGTGCGACAACCCGTTGGGCCAGGCCGTGTTCGATCGCCAGCAGGCTGCGCAGTTCGTCTTCAACCAGATTGCCGACAGGCACACCCGTCCATTCGGACACGACACGCGCGATCGCCTGCGCATCGACGTCGGCGAAGACCAGCGGCGTCTTGCCCTGCGCATCTGACAGATTACGCTGTGCGGCCTCGATCGTTGCGGCGTCGCTGCCAGTTTCTCGATGGCCGAGCAACCCACCGACCAGTTCGAGTTCGCGCGTGTAGCGTTGCTGCAACTGCTCGCTTTCTGTTCTCGCCGCGGCGAGTGCCTCGTTCAGCGTTTCACGCTCGCCAGCCAGTCCCGGCACACCAACCTGCTGATCGGAATCGAGCGTGGCAAGCTCAAGTTCCAGCGCGGTCACCGTTGCGGCGGCACGCTGCAGGTCCGGCGGTGGCGATTCAAACCCCATGCGCACACGTGCGGCAGCCGTGTCGATCAGATCGACCGCCTTGTCCGGTAGTTGACGCGCCGGGATGTAGCGACGCGACAGCTTCACCGCAGCTACGATCGCTTCGCCGCGGATATGCACGTTGTGGTGTTTCGCATAACGGCTCGCCAGTCCGCGCAGCATCAGGCACGCCGCATCGTCGTCCGGCTCCTCGACCTTGATGACCTGGAAGCGCCGCTCAAGGGCGGCGTCGCGTTCGAAGTATTCCTTGTATTCGGCCCACGTGGTCGCCGCGATCGTGCGCAGCTCGCCACGCGCGAGCGCGGGTTTCAGCAGGTTCGCGGCGTCGGCGCCGCCGGCGGCGTTGCCTGCACCGATCAGCGTGTGGGCTTCGTCGATAAAAAGCAGGATCGGTACGGGCGAGGCCTGCACTTCGTCAATCACGTTCTTCAACCGCTGCTCGAATTCGCCTTTTACACCTGCGCCCGCCTGAAGCAGACCGAGATCGAGCGTGAGAATGCGCACGTCACGAATGACATTCGGCACGCTGCCTTCAGCGACGCGCAGTGCGAGCCCTTCGACAAGCGCGGTCTTGCCGACACCCGGCTCCCCGACGAGAATCGGATTGTTCTTTCGACGTCGGGCGAGCACGTCGACCATCTGCTGGATTTCGCGATCGCGGCCGAAGACCGGGTCGATGTCGCCGCGCCGCGCTTTTTCGGTCAGGTCGATGGCGAAGCGGGCGAGGGCGTCACCGTCTGTGCTTCGGTTCACTCCAGCAGAGGGCGGCGCCTTCCGTTGCGCCCCGCCGTCTGTCACCGCAACACCGTCGGGCGATACAGGTGCTTCGCTTTCCGCGGCGTTCCCCGCATCGTGCCGCACTCCCTCAACCGAATACCGGTCCAGTTCACGCAGCAGCAGCTGGATCTGGGTGGAGCTCACGGACAGAAGCGGCCAGGCGTCGGTCGCGCGAAGCACATGCGGCGCATCTGCAACCGCCTGCAGCAGGTTCGCCGAACGGATCGGCTGCGCGGAATCACCAGCTGACGTATGGAGCCAGGCGCTTTCGAGCACACTCGCGAGTGATCGGGAAAGGGACGGCTTGCCACGCAGCTCGCGAGGCAGACGGTCAATCGCCGTGAGCAGCGCGTTCCATACGGCGTCAATGTCGATCTCGTAGCGGCGCAGGATCGCGGGAATATCGCCGTCGCCTGCTTCGATGAGCTTCAGCAGCCAGTGCTCGACGGTTATCTCACTGGCAAGGCGCGCGTTACAGAGATTCGCGGCCGCTTCAAGCGCGCTCGCGCAATGCGGATTGAGTTTGCGAAGCAGATGAGTGGTGTCGCGCATCGTCATGGTGGTACCCGGTCCTGGGGCGCGGCAGGGAAGAGGTCTGCCGGTAACAAAAAACGCCAGTCCACAGGGTGAACTGGCGAAACGACGGTCGGCACACAACCGATGCGGGGATCAGTCGGGCCGGTACCGGCCTCCTGAGAGACTGTCGCTTAGGAGCGCTCGTTCCACGTGTCCTTGTGGATGATATTGCCGTCCTTGTACGACCACGTGATGGTTTCGTAGCGCAACTCGACCTCTTCGAGGTGGTTGTGCTTCTCGTATGCCGGGTCCTTGATGTCGAGCATCTTCGGGCGCACGGCGACGATCTTCACGTTGTCGAGCTTCGTGTTGAAGTACTCCTTCTCCTTGCCCGCGTCGTCGATCTTGTACCACTTGACCTCGACCGACTTGAGCGTCTGTCCGCTCGTGACGGCCTTGTACAGGTATCAACTTCTCCTCGAGTATTTCAGCTTTCCTGAGAAATTCCTCTTCGTTGATCTCTTCGGCATCGATCTCGCCGCGCTGGCCCCAAGCGTCACCGAATTCGAGGTCGAAGTCGTGCTCAACCAGACGTATCCGGCGGATCTGCGATTCTCCGAAAAGAACATCCGGCTGTTCTGCACGCCGATCATCAACCTGTTCCGGCTCGACGCGGAGCCGGTCCGCGTGGATCACCACGAAACCGAATACGCTGTACGGCCGCGTCAGCGTCACGGCGGCCACGTCGAGACGTATTCGGTCGACGCCCTGGACGCACACGATCACGACTCAGGGGCGCGCATCGAGTACGTGCCGTTCTCCAGTTTCAAACATCGCGGCGGCATGCTGCGGCACGATGCACCGGAGCGCTACTATCACACGCGCGTTCAGCAGGGGGTGAAGGGGCTTTACGAAACGTGGGTGGTGCTCGGTGGCCACGCATGGGAAAACGCGGAAGACCTGCCGCGCGAGACGCTCTCATTGCGCGTCACCGGCACGAACGGGATGCTGCCGCGCAAGGGTCTGCGCGAGGCCAGCATCAACGAACTGATGAGCGGCGTACCGAACGTAGCGCGCGTGCGCAATCTCGTGTCGCCGACCCTGCCATTGCACCCGCCAAGGGGCGACCGCTTCCAGTGGCGGGTGCTTTCGCATCTGGCGCCGAACTATCTGTCGCTGATCGATGCCGAAGTGCTGCGCGGCACGCTCGCGCTCTACGACTGGACGGACGGCGAAATGAACCGGCGGCGTCTTGACGGCATCCAGAAGGTCACCCGCAAGGGCCTGCGCAAGGTAACGGGCGGGGCGGTCGAACGCGGCCTGCAGATCGAGGTGACGCTCGACAGCCGCGCGTTCTCGGGCGAAGGCGACCTGATGCTTTTCGGGGAACTGCTGCACCGTTTCTTCGAACTGTATGCCGACGTGAATCTTTTCACGCAACTGGTGATCGTCAGTCTGCCGACCCAGGAGCGTATCGAATGGCCGGCGAGCAAGTCGGACCGGGCGCCGATATGAGCGAAGCGGACGACGTGCGCTACGGCATGGGTGGCATGGGCTTGCGAAGGCCAAAGCTCGCGCCGTTCGTGCGCGCGGTGCTGGCCAGCGCACCGCGCATGAATATCTTCCAGCTTTGCCGGCTGCTCGAGTTGCATACGCCGGAGCTCCCGGGCTTCGGCTCGCAGGACGCGCTGGAGCATGAACCCGTTCGATTCCGGCCCAAGGGACGCGTGGGCTTTCCAGGCTCCGAAGTGGCGGGGGTGGAGTTCGATGAGGAGCGGCCGGAGGCGCCGCCGTCGGTGCGCACGACCTTCCTCGGGCTGTACGGTGTGAACGCGACGATGCCGTCGCACCTGATCGATGACATCGTGCTGCGGCGCGAAGGACACGAGAAGGCGATGGCCTTTCTCGACATATTCAACCATCGCGTCGTCACGCTCCTTTACCGCGCCTGGCTCAAATACCACTATCCGGTCAGCTTCCGTGCGGGCGGGACCGACGATATCTCGAACTATCTGCTGTGTCTGGCGGGTCTCGGGATCGGTAACGCGGCGCATAAGTCGGGCCTCGCCCCTTCAAGACTGCTGGCCCTGCTGGGGCTGTTCACGCAACGCACGCGCCCAGCCGAAGGGCTCGCGGGCGTGGTGCGATACCTGCTGGACGGTGCACAGGTCGCGGTGCGCGAGTTCTATCCGGTGTGGACGCCTGTCGGGACGCCCCAGGGGCTGACGGCCCGGCCGCCGCTGCGAGCTGCGGGCGGTAAGACGCTGAGTGGTCTGGGCGACGGGCACGTGCTCGGCTCCCGCCTGCTCGACCATTCACAGGCAGTGCTCGTCACGATCCAGCCGCTCGATGCCGCGCAGACTCATGCATTGCTGCCTGGCGAGCCGCTACATGACGACCTGATGCGCCTGGTGGCCGTGTATCTGGGCCAGAAGGCCGACGCCATCCTGTGCATGAAGATCCCCGCGGCAAATGCGCCGCAACTCGCACTGACTGCCGGGCCACCTCCGGCGGGCGTGCACCGACCACGTCTTGCCTGGACGGCGTTGCTTACACCTGCCGCCAACCAGACGGTAACGATTAACCTCGGGCGATACGACTCGCTGAACCCGTGAAAAATCGAGCGCCATGACAACAATGAAGAAACTTGCTGGTGGCCTAGTGCTTTTGCTCTTGAGCACTATGCTCTCCAATTGCCACGCAGCCGCAGACACTATGGGCTTGGGTGTCGTCGGATACCACCATACCGACCACGACATCGGCGATTTCTCTGTCAACGGCGAAGTTGGCTCGTATGTTGGCAAGCACGAAGAACATGGCGAAGCCTGTTGTGTTTCCCTCCCAGCGAAATACAGTCCCGGCATGGCAGTGACGGTGACGTGGACGGATGAATACAACAAAAACCCTCAGATCCGGGCCGTTCCTGTGCCACCTTTCAAGCCAAAAGACACTGGCGTATTTGCGGTACATTTTCTGCGCAACGGTGATATCAAGGTCTTCGTTACAGACCTCGTAATTATAAGCAATCCAGACTACCCACTGAAGGGAGACGAAGATCGCATGTGAAAACAATAAGGATAGCAAGATGTATCGTCTACTAAAAATTCTTGCCTGTATCGTGATACTCGCACTGTCGACTGCTTTGCTCGTCCTTCGCAATGCGGCAGCCGACAACACCATGGGCCTCGATGTTGTGGGCTACAACCATACCGACCACGATATCGGTGGCTTTTCGGTCAATGGTGAAGCTGGTTCGTATCTCGGCAAACACGAGGGTGGCGGAGGATTTTCCTGCTGCGTGTCCCTGCCGGCGAAATACACCCCCGGCATGACCGTAAAGGTGACGTGGACGGATGAATACAACAAGAATCCCCAAAGTCGTACTGTCGCTGTTCCTACCTTCGGTCCAAAGGACACGGGGGTATTTGCTGTGCACTTTCTGCGCAATGGCGAGATCAAGGTATTCATCACGGACCTCGTATTTTTGAGCAATCCAGACTATCCGCTCAAAGGCGACGAAGCCCGGATGTGAAAATAATATGGATAGCAAAATGTATCGTCTACTTAAAATTCTTGCATGTGTCGTGATACTCGTACTGTCGACTGCTTTGCTCGTCCATCGCAATGCGGAAGCCGATGACACCATGGGCCTCGATGTTGTGGGCTACAACCATACCGATCACTCAATTGGCAGTTTTTCAGTCAACAGTCAAGGGAGCTCGTTTCTCGCCAGGCACGAACAGGGAGGCTTTGCCTGCTGCGTGTCCCTGCCAGCGAAGTACAAATTCGACATGACAGTGACGGTGACCTGGACGGATGAATACGACGAGCATCCTCAAAGCCGTGTTGTCGCTGTCCCCCCGTACACGCCTGAGGATGGCGGCATGTTTGCTGTACATTTTCTGCGCGATGGTCAGATCAAGGTGTTTGTCACGATGCTCGGCCCTAGGCACCCCAACTACCCGCTGAAGGGCGACGAAGCTCGGATGTGAACAATAACAAGGACGATCAACATGTCTTACACGATCACTGCTCCCGAACCCTTGCCCGCAGATGGCTATCGCAAGCTTTCCCCGCGCGACATGGCACGAAGAGCGGCTGCGATGGACTGCATCCACAAGAAGGAGGCTGGGCAATGCCCGGGACAGGTGTATGTCACCCTGTTCTTCGACGGCACTGGCAACAACCAAGATTGGATTGAGCCGAAGACCACTGGCACTCAAAGGGATCGCGACAAGCACAGCAATATCGCCCGGCTATTTAACGCCGCGACTCCTGATCCAGATCTTGGATTCTTTCCTTACTGCATCTCTGGCGTCGGCACGCCATTCAAGGAGATTGGTGACAGTAACCAGAGCGGTAGCACGCTTGGTCTGGGTGCTGGCTACATGGGTGCCGACCGTATTAACTGGGGCATCACGCGGGTTTTAAACGCTGTTCACTACTACGTCACGGGCACGCTTCTGCTCAACGACGCAGTCGCCAAAGTCCTCGTGAACTCCATCAGCTCCGGTTCGAGCACAACGTCTGGCACCACGCTCGGGCAGACGCTGGCCACCCCCGCCATTACTAATCTGGGTACAAAGTTAGGTCAGACGCTCGCGAACATGGCAATGGAAAAGCAACGCCGTATTGCTGCTCTGCGTCAATGGGAAGACAGGCTCGCTGCGGTCCTCAAAAGCAGCCAGCGCAAGGTCACTTCCGTCAACGTCGCGGTGTTAGGTTTCTCGCGCGGTGCGGCAGAAGCCCGCGCGTTTGCAAACTGGTTGAGTGAGTTGCTGAAGCGCGATGACGGTGGTTACTACACACTGGCGGGCGTTCCGTTGCGCCTGTATTTTCTTGGCCTGTTCGATACGGTCGCGTCGGTAGGCGTTCCAAACATGATACCCGGTGTGAACGGCCATATGGCATGGGCGGATGGTACGCAGTCCATTCCGGGAATAGTGGAGCAGTGTGTCCATTTCATTGCGCTGCACGAGCAGCGCGCCTGCTTTCCGCTGGAGATGGTCGACAACGTGCGGCAGATAGCCTATCCCGGCATGCACTCAGATGTGGGCGGTGGCTATCTGCCTACCGAGCAGGGTAAATCCGGGCAGTTGTCACAGATTCCGTTGAACGACATGTACTACGAGGCCCTCAAGGCTGGTGTGCCTTTGCACTCACGCGACGAAATCAATAGTAAAGGATTCGAGGCGCTCAAGAAGCAGTTTGACATACCGGCCGATCTGCTTGCGGCGTACAAGGCGTACTGGAGCGATAGCCGTATCAACACGAACGCATCAGGCAATGATGGTGTGCTTGATGTGATTCACCAGCACACGCGCCAGTATCTGCAGTGGCGAAAAGCGCTGCCGGCCAAAGTGGATCTTGAAAACCGCGATTTCTATAATCACGCCACAACCGATGACCGGGACCAGCTGAAGGAAGCTCAGAACGGTCTTGCTGAACAGGTGAATGCAATTCGCGCCACCCTGCAATCTCCGCTGAAAACGGCAGGAACTGACGCACTCCTTAATCTGCTGTCACCTGTCGTGGCAGCAAAATACGCGTGGGAGCACCGTCCTGGCAGCAGCGAAACGCGCGAGCTGTTTTCGGCAGTAATCGAGAACGCCGAAGTGCCCGTTGGAGTAGAAAAGCTATTTAATGGCTACTTGCACGATTCGCGCGCAGGATTCCGCATTCCGAAGAAGATGGAGCCACAGGACATTACGGGCGGCTACCTGCGCTATCGGAACGTCTATCAGAACAACCATGAGCAGACGGTGGCAGCTCTGACACAGGACGATGGTGCCACGTTGGCTGAAAATATCACGGAGAAAGCGTTGAATGGAACTGACGAAGAAGCCACGGTTTGAGCAGATTTTGCACGTGTTGCGGGCATTCTCAAAATCTCGATCGCGACGACTCGCTGAACGCATGAATCACGAAGAATCCGTGCGGACATTTCCTGTAGTGGTCGTCGTAGGTTTGTGCCTCACTCTGTCGGCCTGCGGAGCATGGCAGTCCGTCTCGGAAGGCACAGCGAGCACATACAACGCCGTGTTTCACAAGACAGTCAAGACATTGAACGTTGACCTGAGCGCGCGTTCCGCGTTGAACAGCGGGGCAGCCGGAGAGCCGCTGTCGGTCGCGGTACGAATCTACCAGCTGAAGGACCGCAAGGCGTTCGATGTCGCTTCCTACGATGACCTGCTGCAGAACGACCGCACGGTGCTCGCCCAGGATCTGCTGGATACAGCGAGCGCGATTGTCACGCCTGGAGGAGCGGTCAACCTGTCTCAGCCGATACGCGCTGACACGCAGTATGTCGCCGTCGTTGCATTCTTCCGCGACTCGGCGGGAGGTGGTAACTGGCGCCGCGTGTTCCCTAAAAAGGCGCTCTCGCCCGACAATCCGCTAAAGCTGCAACTGATCGACAACGAACTTGTTGTGACTAGCGACGTACCAGAAGAGCGGCCCGCGCCATGATTGCCGCGGACCTCTTCGTGACGCCGAGGAACTGGCCAGCCGTGCAGGGACTGGTGACGACTTCGGCGCAGCCCGCTTCGCTGGCTACGCCGCCGGAATGTGTTGTACCCGATCGTTGCACGCCGGCGTACATCCAGTCGGGCCTGCAATGTGAACTGCTTGCGCCTACAACGATAAATGACTGTCGGCGTGCGTCATGGATACTTGCGCGCCAGGCTTCGACGAGTAGGCGCCGTGCTCGCCCGACACGAAGACGCAATCGCGGCCTTTCGCTTTCGCCGCATAGAGACAGCGGTCAGTCTCCATCATCCAGGCCGTGAAATCGGTCATGCCGGGCCGGTAGCAGGTGAGGCCGGCACTCGCCGTGCAGCGCAGCGCGCGGTCAGGGTTGCCGGTGCGCAGGCGCAGATCGAGCAGCAGCAATTCGACCATCGGTTGCGCATCCGCCAGTTTCAGCCCCGGCAGAATGACGGCGAATTCCTCGCCACCATACCGGCCGACAATATCGCCGGGCCGCAGCGTCATCTGCAGAAAATGCGCGAAGCTGCGCAGCGCCGCATCGCCGGCGGCGTGGCCCTCGGTGTCGTTGACGCGTTTGAAGTGATCGAGATCGAGCAGCAGCAGGCAGCATGACGCGCCACCCGCGCGGCAGCGTTCGAATTCGATGGCAAGCAGGTCTTCCCAGTGGCGACGGTTCCACAGACCTGTCAGCCCGTCGGTACGGCTCAGGCGTTCCGATTCGCGCGCGTGCGACGCCAGTTTCTGCGACATGCGGTAGGTGGACCAGCCGAGCGCAAGCGGGTACAGCACCAGAAACGGCACACATGCGATAACCGTCGGCATCTGCGATTGCGGCTCGAACGTCAGGCCGAGCGTCAGCGCGCCAATCGCAAAACCAGAGAAGTGCGCGACAACACCACGCAGAAAGAAACGCATGCCGCCGGCCGCGATGTTGTCCATGCTCAGCATCGCGAGAATCAACACGCATGGCAGCAGATTGAAGCGCATCGCGACCACCCACAGGCCGCCGAAGATCGAATCGATCATCAGATTGCAGCGTTCGCCGCGATACGGAATCTGCCAGGTCAGCGCCGCGCGATACGCGACGTGAGGCCAGATAAAACCGTGAAAGACGAGTAATGCCCACAGCCAGAGGCTTGCATGCAGCTGATAGAAAACCGATGCGACGCAGAAAAAGCCGATACCGAGGCCGATCATGCGCAGACGATAGACCCGCCCGGCGAAACGCTTTCCTTTGCCTGCATATCGATTCGTGCTCAACGCTGTCCCCGATGTCGGCGGTAGGCTGGGATGTCGCTTAGGTACAGCGCTCGCCGATGATTGTATCTGATGCAAGCTTTGCCGGGCGACGATGTTGCTACGTCCGAAACGGCTTTGCTGGGATATGCGGCGCGGGCGCGCCAAAACGTCGACGCAAGGCGCGTAAGGAATGAGCCTGCGCGTTCGCCTTATGTGCGTCCATGAGCACCCCTGCGTGCAACCGCCGCGCTGCGTAGCGATGCATCAAACGTTGGCCAGCGCCTCGACGGTCATATCGACGATTGCGCGAAGTCGCGCGACGCGACGCAGGTCGCGGTGATAGCCGAACCAGACATCGCGTCCCGGCGGCGTTTCGCCCAGATCGATGCGCTGCAGGCCCGGCGTCGTATCGCCAAGCGGGCAGGGCAACACGGCAAAGCCACCTCCTTCCGCGCACATACGCGCCTGTGCGCCGCGATTGTTGCTGCCGAATGCGATGGTTGCTTTCGGCAGCATGCGTTTGACCCACACGACGTCAGGCAAGACATCGAATGCGCTATCCATGCTGATGAGCGTGTGACCTTCGCCGTCGCCTGCGCGCGGCGGGACGAGATCGCTGCGCCCGTATAAGGCGTAATCCATGTGCATCAGCTTGCGCTGGATGACATCGGGTTCGTCGAAGGGGGTGATGCGAAACGCGAGGTCGGCTTCGCGACGCGCGAGGTTGTAGGGGCGCGAATCCGTCACGAGTTCAAGGGAGACGCCTTTGTGCCGGGCCAGAAATCTCGCGAATACGGGCGTCAATACGTGGACGCCGAACCAGTCCGAAGACGATACGCGCAAAACGCCGGTCAACTGTGCATCGCTGCCGGCAAGCGCGCGCGTGAAGCCGAGCGCTTCTTCTTCCATTCTTTCGGCGTACGCGAGCACGGCTGTGCCTTCATCGGTCAGGACGAAGCCGTCGCTGGTACGCTGGAAAAGCACGTGGCCAAGCGCTTCTTCCAGCGCGCGCAGCCGGCGGCCCATCGTCGGCTGGGTCTGGCCGACCTGCTTCGCCGCCGCGCCCAGCGTGCCGCTGCGCGCGATAGCAAGGAAGATCCGCACGTCATTCCATTCAGGATTGTGGCCAGTCATTTTCGTTTGGCGGTCATGCAAAAACGTAGATTTACATGCTGTTTCGCATGAACCAGTATGGATGCATCTCCTCCTTCCTTCAACAGGGAAAACATCATGTCCATGCAGGCACTCGTCCTCAATCGCTATAACGGTCCGCTCGAAATGACGGATCTCTCGAAACCCGAACCGTCGCGCGGTCAGGTGCTTGTGCGCATCGCGGCAAGCGGGCTGAATCCGCTCGACACCAAGATCCGCGCCGGTAGCGCTGCGCACGCGAAGCATCCGTTGCCGCTCGTACTGGGCATCGACCTCGCGGGTACTGTCGAGGCGGTCGGCGCGGACGTCAGCGCATTCAAGCCCGGCGACGAGGTGTACGGGATGACGGGTGGCGTCGGCGGTATCCAGGGATCGCTGGCGCAATACGCGGCCGTCGATGCGGACCTGCTTGCGCTGAAGCCTGCCACGTTGACCATGCGCGAAGCGGCTGCGCTGCCGCTTGTGTTCATCACGGCGTATTCGGGCATCGTCGACCGGGCGCGCGTGCAGGCGGGTCAAACGGTGCTGGTGCAAGGCGGCGCGGGTGGCGTCGGACATGTGTCCGTACAGCTCGCGGCCGCGCTGGGCGCGAAGGTGTTCGCCACGGCGAGTTCGCGCGATCTCGACCTTGTCGCGCGCCTCGGTGCGACAGCCATCGACTATCGTGCGCAGTCCGTCGAGCAATACGTGGCGTCGCTGACAGAAGGCGCGGGTTTCGATGTCGTGGTGGATACCGTAGGCGGCGCGACGCTGGACGCGTCGTTCGCGGCGGTGAAGCATTTTGGTCACGTGGTGAGCGCGTTGGGCTGGGGTACGCATGCACTGGCGCCGCTCTCGTTTCGCGAAGCCAGCTATTCGGGCGTGTTTACGCTGCATCCGCTACTGAGCGGCGAGCGCCGGGCGCATCATGGTGCGATATTGCGCGATGCCACGCGTCTCGTTGAAGCAGGCAAGCTCACACCGCGGCTCGATCCGCGACGCTTCGACCTTGCTTCAGCAGAACGCGCGTACGAAGCGATCACGAGCGGAACCGCGCGAGGCAAGATCGTGGTGGACGTCGCGTGATACGCGCCGCCTGTATATACGGCGAATGAGGGCGTGGTTGCAGCGGGTGCGCACAATGCCGGGCGGACGTGTACATTGCCCTTTGTGTCCTGTTGCAAATAACGGGAGCCACGGACCTGGGTCACTTCGCAGTAGCCGTCAGGCTCCGTGTATTCAACGATCGTTCCTGGCGTGGAGGCCAACATGACAATGTCTTGCACAAAAAGCGTGACGCTCCTGCTCGTATCGGCAGCTTTGAGCTTCGGGTTCGCGACTTCGACGATGGCTCAAGGCGCGAGTGATGCTGCCCCGGGCAATGGCGCAGCTGCGGCAACGACCCCTGCCAGTCCGACCAAAGCGGAGAAAAAGGCCGCAAGAAAGCAGGCGCGCGCGAAGAAGAACGCGGAACTGAAGAAGCTCGAAGATGCGGGCTACAACCCGTCGCAGAACGATCCGAACTATCCGGACAAGCTGCAAAAGGCAGAGAAAAAGGCGGGTATCGGTCAGGCCGCCAGCCAGTAAGACCGGACCTCGCTGCGGGCGCTGAAAGGTGCCCGCAGCGTTTTGCATTGAACCACGATGCGGTTTTACCGAAGGCTTTCGAGTCCTGGGCTTTTCGTCTGGTTTCGGTTGGCGCGTGTAAAAGCGCGTTGACCTGCTGTCGACCTGTATCTCAAAAACAGATAGTGCATATCCCTGATATCGCGTTGCGCGATACGGTCTGTGTTCGTCACACTGGGTGCAAATCATTCGCCGCATTCAGGAGACAGACATGCGCACTCAGGTTGGCATCATCGGTGCCGGGCCGGCAGGCCTCCTTCTTTCCCATCTTCTTCATCTTCGCGGCATCGAGTCCGTTGTGCTCGAAACACGCGGCCGCGAGCAGATCGAATCCACTATCCGCGCCGGGGTGCTCGAACAGGGCACGATGGATCTGCTCATCGAATCCGGCGTGGGCGCGCGGATGCAGGCGGAAGGTGCGCTGCATCACGGCTTTGAACTCGCGTTCGAAGGCAGGCGGCGCCGCATCGACCTGACCGGACTGACGGGCCATTCGATTACCGTCTACGCGCAGCACGAAGTGATCAAGGACCTTGTCGCCGCGCGCGTGGCCGCTGGCGGCGAACTGCGTTTCAATGTCTCCGATACATCACTGCATGGCCTCGATACCACGGCGCCCTCGATCCGCTATCGCCACGAAGGCGAAGCGTGCGAACTGCAATGCGATTTCGTGATTGGCTGCGACGGCTCGCAAGGCGTGTCGCGCGCATCGATCCCGCAGGCTTTGCGAAAGGATTACGAACGCGTGTACCCGTTTGGCTGGTTCGGCATTCTGTGCGAGGGCAAGCCTTCGTCGGACGAATTGATCTACGCCCGTCACGATCGCGGATTTGCACTCGTGAGTACGCGCTCAGCACACGTGCAGCGGATGTATTTTCAGTGCGACCCGAAGGATTCTGTCGAGAACTGGTCGGATGACCGGATCTGGGCCGAACTGCATGCACGGGTCGATTCGGAAGATGGCCAGAAGGTTGTGGACGGGAAGATCTTCCAGAAGAACATTGTCGGGATGCGCAGTTTCGTATCGACCACGATGCAGCACGGCCGCCTCTTTCTCGCGGGCGACGCCGCGCACATCGTGCCGCCGACCGGCGCAAAGGGTATGAATCTCGCGGTCGCCGATGTACGCGTTCTCTCGAATGCCTTGCGCGCGTATTACGCGGAGGATCGCCACGATCTGCTCGCGAGCTATAGCGAAACCGCGTTGAAGCGTATCTGGCGCGCCGAGCATTTCTCCTGGTGGATGACGCGCATGATGCACCGTCTCGACGATGCCTCGCCGTTCGAGCAGCGGTTGCAGGTCGCTGAGCTGGAGTACGTTACAACGTCGCGCTTCGCAGCGACCGCGATGGCGGAGAACTACGTCGGCGTTGCGCCGGTGTAAATGCAGCGCTGCGTTGCGCCGCAAGTCATCACGCAGCCATCCGGCGCCGCGCGACAGCTGCGGACACGTATTCCATTCGATCTGTCCGGGATTTTGATATTCGCTTGATAGGGGAAACTAAAACCGGGAAAATAGTTTCTATCGACGGCAGGCCGTTTTCACGGTGCGCGGCGATGCAGACAATTTTTCCGCGCCAGCCCATTGCGTGAAGCGCGTCGTTCAAAGGACGCAGGCAGCATGACAACCCGAGCACCCCGTGTGACGAATCGAACAGAGGACGCGCAGGCGTCGGCCGCACAGCCGCCGCCTGCACCCCCGCACGTCGATTTCGACGACGGTCCATCCGGCCGCATTCTTGCGGCCGCGCGCGAAATCCTCCTGCGCGACGGCTATAGCGGACTCACGATGGACGGTCTCACGCTCGCGCTTGGTATGAGCAAGAAAACGCTGTACGTCCATTTTTCTTCGAAGGATGCGATGGTCTCTGCGATTCTCGCCGCGACGGGCGCCACTGTTCTTCGTCGGGTTGGCGAAATCCTTCAGCGCCAGGGCGGATTCGTCGAGAAACTGGATGGCGTGCTGCGTATCGTGGCCGCGCATATCGGCTGCTACAACGCTGAGATTCTGGCAGATCTTCAACGCTTCGCGCCCCAGCTCTATGACGAAATCGACGCAATCAAGGTGCATAACATTCCGCTGGGCCTGACCCGTGTTCTGAAACTGGGCGTGGAACAGGGCATGGTGCGCGACGATGTCGACACGACGTTTCTGGTCGAGTACTGGCTGGTTGTCGCGAGAGGTCTGCACGATCCGGCCATGCTGGCGCGCACGCAACTTACATCGCAGGACGCATTCAACAAGGCGCTCGACCTGTTTTTCTCCGGGGCGCTGACGTCTTCGGGCCGCGCGCGTGTCCGCGCGCGGCGAGAGTAGTTTCTGCGCGCGGCTTCCTGAGCGTTCGCGGGAGGCGCGCGCCAATATCGCGCGATGTCGCGTCGATATCGGCGCTAACGGCAGAGGCCCTATTTCAGGCCATATTCCAGCTTCGGATACCAGTCGGTGCCGCGGCCGCCGGGCGTCATGTCGAGCACGGTCCATAGCGGCATCGCGTCCGGTGCGCCGCGGGGGTCCTGGCCCGGGTCCGCTGTCCGCAGTCCCATCTCATCGCCCCAGAAATGACGGACGGTGCCGCCAGAGCGGACAAACACGTTGAATGTGGCGTTGTCGTCGCCGTCGGGTCTTCGTTGGCGTAGTCGCGGTTGAAGCTGTTGCCGCCCGACGAATACAGACGTAGATGCCTCCAGCCTCGCTCCTTTTTGAACGCTACCAGGCGTTCGAGCGGCGATCGGGCGATCACAGCAAAGGCCACGCGTTGCAGGATGTCGGCCATCTCGCCGTCCAGTGCAGTGAGCATCGACGTGCACATCGGACACGGCCGTGCGCGCTTCGGGCCGAACATCCAGTTGTAGGTGACGAGCGTGTCATAGCCGCCGAATATCTGCGATAGCGTCGCCGCCCCGTGCTCGCCGTCGAAGCGGTAGTTTTGCGGCACGTCACCGCCGGGTGGAAGGGCGCGGCGCTGCACTGCCACGCGCTCGATGTGGCGTCGCAGTTCGATTTCTTCTTCGAGCAGTGCGTTGCGGGCGCTGCGGTATAGCGCGCTTTCGCCCGGAAACCGCCGGGTCGACTGAGCCAGCTCCGCGGCTGGCTTCAACGGCTGTGCAGATACGTCTACTGAAGTCATGAACGATCTCCTCGCGAGTTAAAGGAAATGGGGGCGCAAGACGGCGCGGTTCTCCGTCTTTTGATGCCACCGCCTTCTCTTCACGACGAGCCAGCCTTCAGGAAATCGACAACACGTTCTATCTATTCTGCTTTCGAGGTCAATCTGCGATCCGCTTGTCGGCCAGCGCGCGCTGGCAGTCGGCGAGCACGTTGCGGACCAGTCGCGCCTGGAAATCGAGGTCGTCGGTACTGAGGATTTCTTCGACGGCGTCCCGCGCCCATTCCGTATCGACGAAAGATGCGTGCTGGCGGGCAATGTCGACGGCGAGTGCGGACAGCTTCGCGATACTGAGCCAGTCGGCGGTGCGCATGTGCCTGTCGAGCCACTTGTGCGCCGCCTCTACCTGGAATGACGGCTCGGGCCACGCCTCGTTGAGATACCAGGCGCCGAGGTTTCCGCAGGTGAGCCAGCAGAGCAACTCGACGCGGTCACGTGGGCTTAACTGGTGACGTACATCACTCATGGCGACGCTCGCGAATCTGACTGAGTTCGGTTCGCGGGTGCGCGAACCGTTGCTAAAACAATAACACGGCGTTATTCGGTTTTCGACACGCTTTTAGTGGCCAAACCGGCGTATATGGGCCAATAGCGCGGGTCAACAGCAACGGATTAAATCCTGTCGACTAGCGCTCGCGCAGCGCTTTTGACGCGCCGGGGCGTGCCGACAGGCACATTGCTTCCTTATATCGTCAGACGAAATGCTTTTGCTGAATGTATGCGGGCATACGTTCCTGATCGCAATTCTGAACGCTATTGCATCTGCAGGGTCAGCCGGGCTTCAAGACCACCGCCCACACGATTATGCAGTGACAAGGTCGCGTTCATGGCGAGCGCGAGCTGACGCGCAATCGCGAGGCCCAGACCGGTACCGCCAGAATCACGATTGCGTGAAGCTTCGACGCGATAGAAGGGTTGAAATACCGCGTCGATTTCCTCAGCCGGTATACCTGGCCCACGATCCAGCACTGCAATGGTGACGTGACCCGTCTGCGAGGTATCGACCACGATTTCGCTTGCGCCCGAAAATTTAAGTGCGTTGTCGACCAGGTTGCCAAGAACGCGATGCAATGCCTGCGGGCGCGCGAGTAGCGGTGTACCGATCTTCCCTTGAAGCGTCACTGCCTGACCTGCATCCGTGTAGTCGGACACCAGACTTTCCAGAAGCGCATCGGGATCGATGCGCAGCGGTGCTTCAACCGCGCCATGCAAGGTGCGCGCGTAGGTGACGCCTTCGCGAACCAGTGCTTCCATTTCCCTCAGGTCCTGCTGAAACTTCGGTTGCAGTGCGTTATCGTCCATCAAATCGGCGCGCAGACGCATACGGGTGATGGGCGTCTGCAAGTCGTGCGAGATGGCCGCCAGAATCTGGATGCGCTCCGTCATGTAGGTCGATATGCGATCCTGCATTGCGTTGAATGCCTTCGCCGCGTGTGCAACCTCGGTGGGGCCGCTTTCGGCGAGGCGCGTCGTTTTCATGTCAGGGCCGAGCGTGTCAGCCGCCTGCGCGAGGAGCTTGAGCGGACGCGTCGCAAGGCGCACGGCGAACCAGGCGCACACGCCAAGCACAATCAACTGGCCTAGCATCATCAACGGCAGCCAGGGGGACACGGGTATGCCAGGTAACGGCCGGTAGTCGATGGTCAATGGCGAGCCGTCGCTCAAACGCAAATGGACCTGCAGATGTTCCTGAAGGCCGGGTACGGCGTTGATGGTCAACGGATAGCGGTTGTCGAGACCCCGGGTGATGGCGGCGACCGCTGTAGACAGGCGCGTTTCGGGCGATGGTCCCGCGACCCCCGGGCCCAGGATGAAGCCATAGGTTCGACGCGCGAGACGCGGCAACCATTTCGCGCGTTCGTCGGGAGGCAGGTGGTCCAGGAAGGCTACTGAAATGGAGACTTCGCGATTGATGTATCCCGTCATCATGGTGGAGAAGGCATCGTCGCGTTCGCTAAGCGTCAGCGAGAAGGACAGCACCTGCGCCAGCATCAGTCCCAGAAAGAGGATCAGGATCAGCCGCGCAAACAGGGTGCGCGGCCATCCTGGCCATTGAGCCCGCGTCATTACCCCGCCCCTTGAGTCGTCACAGCAACCGACAGCACATATCCCTCGCTGCGCAACGTCTTGATGTAGCGCGGCTCGCGCGCGCCGTCGCCGAGGCGCTGACGGAGCCGGCTGACCAGCAGGTCGATGGACCGGTCGAAGGGATCCGGGCGGCGCCCCTGCGTCAGGTTAAGCAGTTGATCGCGCGTAAGCACTCGCTGTGGATGATCGAGAAAAACGCGTAGCAGACGATATTCCCCGCCGCTTAGCGCCACCATCGTGCCGTTCGCATCGAGCAGGTGACGCGCGGTGGTATCCAGCCGCCATTCTCCGAAGTGCAGGAATTGCGCTGACTCGGCGCCTTGCATGTTGGGCGGGAGCATGCGCGCGCGGCGCAACACCGCACGCACGCGCGCAAGCAGCTCACGCGCCGCGAACGGCTTGACGAGGTAATCGTCCGCACCCATTTCGAGGCCAACGATGCGGTCCGCTTCTTCGCTAAGCGCAGTCAGCATCAGGATTGGCACTGAACTCCATTGCCCGGCACGGAGATCGCGGCATAGCAAAAGACCGTCTTCACCCGGCAGCATCAGATCCAGCACGATCAGATCGGGTGTTTCCTGCTCAAGCAACGCGCGCATCTGGCGCCCGTTGGACGCGAGTGACGCCCTCAGACCGTTCTTCGCGAGGTAACTGCCAAGCAGTTCACGGATTTCGCGGTCGTCGTCGACAATCAGGATGTGGTCGGGCTTTTCCATCGTCGGGTTATAGCGTGCGGCGCCTTTCGGGCGGCCGGGAAGTGTGGATCAATGAGCAGCTGAAGGGGGTGCTTAACTCAAACCCTACGCCGCCGGTTAGAAACACGAGCATTGCGATGATACGTTTCATACACCCTCCACCACGGACAGACTCGCGCCATCACCGACCGAGAACTCCAGCGCATACGGGTCGACGCCCTCGATGCAGCCCAGATTCACTCTCCGCAACGCGGGATCCGTGCGGGTCTGATGAAACGTATAGATGCCGCAGTGCCTGCAAAAGTAGTGCTTCGCCACCTTCGTATTGAACTGGTAAAGGTTTAGCGCATCTGTACCGCTAGTCACTTTCAGTTCATCCGCTGCGGATGCGGGCGACATCAGCGCGCCTTTGCGTCGACACAGGCTGCAGTTACAGCGTGTGGCGGGTGTCACCGGTGTACGTACTTCGAATTGCACGGTGCCGCAATGGCACGATCCCTTCAGCCATTCACCAGACATGATTCGCTCCTCGAGTATCGGAGCCTGCTTTATAGCCCGAACTCGCGCGACATTTGTGTCGCAATGTATCTGCAGGCGAAGGCGATACACAACATTGCACTTGTCCCGTCTCCGCGACACAAGCCCGATACCTCCGCGCGTTCCAATGCATCAACGCCGGATTCCAGACGAAATTCATATCGCAAGGTCTGGTCTGACGCGTTCGATCCGTCAAGTACGCGATTGCCGTCGAGTTCCGGCTCTGGCGTCGCCTGACGTCATCGGCAACGTTTTCAGGCAAGTCGCCAGAGAAGGAGAGCATCGCATGTTATTCATTGTCGTGGCCTTTCTGGGTGGTGCGCTTACCATCCTGAGCCCCTGTATTTTACCCGTGCTGCCGCTCGTTTTTTCGCGGTCGGATCAACCGTTTGTACGCAGCGGATTGCCGCTTCTGGTGGGTATGGCGCTAACCTTTTCCGCCGTTGCAAGCCTTGCGGCGATAGGTGGCGGCTGGGCTGCACAGGCGAATCAATACGGCCGCTGGATCGCGATCGCGTTGTTTGGTGTGTTCGGTCTGACGTTGCTGCTTCCGACCTTCGCTGAACGACTGATGCATCCACTTGTGACCGCAGGAAGCCGGCTTACCGATTTCGCGCAGGAGAAGGGCGGCAGCCCGCGGATCATATCGTCGGTATTGACTGGCGTCGCGACGGGGCTGCTCTGGGCGCCCTGTGCCGGTCCGATACTGGGCCTCGTTCTGACAGGCGCAGCGTTGCATGGAGCGAGCGCGGGCACGACGTTTCTGCTCTTTAGTTATGCGGCGGGCGCGGCAACTTCGCTTGCGATCGCGCTGATTATCGGAGGGCGCGTGTTCGCCGCCATGAAACGCTCGCTCGGCGTGGGTGAATGGATCCGCCGCGCAATCGGCGTGGCCATTCTGGGCAGTGTGGCCGCAATCGCGACAGGCATCGATACGAGTGTGCTCACGCGTCTTTCGAACTCCGCCACCGGAGGCTTCGAAGAGAAACTCGTCGAGCGGATTTCATCCCGGTCATCATCGGCAACGAAGGCTGGTGGAGCGGATGGTGTCGCGTACAAGCCTTCGACAACAACCGGGTCTGCGAATACATCGCCTGCGGGCTTCATTACCAGAGTTTCTGTCTCGACCGCAGACGCACCGCTGCCTGTCGAAGGGCGCCTGCCCGCGCTTTCGGGCGCGGTTGAATGGATCAATTCGCCGCCGCTGACCGCCGATGAACTGCGAGGAAAAGTCGTGCTCATCGATGTATGGACGTACTCCTGTATCAACTGTTTGCGGACGTTGCCTTATCTGAAAGCGTGGTCGAAGAAGTACCACGACAAGGGGCTGGTCGTAATCGGTGTGCATGCACCGGAGTTCGCGTTTGAGCGTGACATCGGTGACGTCAAACGTGCGACGCGTGATCTTGGCGTTGACTACCCCGTTGCTGTCGACAACAACTACGCAATCTGGCGTGCGTTGGGCAACCAGTACTGGCCAGCGTTCTATATCGCCGATGCCCAGGGCCGCATCCGGCACCATCGTTTCGGCGAAGGTGATTACGGCAGGTCTGAGCAGGTGATCCAGCAGCTGTTAAGCGAATCTGGGCAGACAAAGGTCACTGCCGCGCCCGAAATGGTGACGGGAAGCGGGGCGCAAATGGCGTCGGATAACAAGAACGTGCGCTCTGCGGAGACGTATATCGGTTATGGCGAGTCCGAAGGCTTTGTATCGCCTGAAGGCACGCTGGAAGACAAGGTGCGTACCTACACCGCGCCAGTGCACATGCAGCTCAATAACTGGAGTCTCGCGGGAGACTGGAACGTGGGCACTGAACAGGCGACGCTTACGGGCGCGTCTGGAAAGATCCAGTACAGGTTCCATGCGCGGGATGTGCACCTCGTTTTAGGGACGAGCCAGGGTGCGAAACCGGTGCGGTTCCGCGTGAGCATCGACGGAGCGCCGCCTGGAGCCGCGCATGGCGCCGATATCGCGGCAGACGGCAGCGGCATAGTCAACGGTCAGCGCCTCTATCAGCTGGTGCGGCAGCCAGGCGAGATCCGGGACCGGACGGTCACCATCGAATTCCTCGACCCCGGCGTCAACGCGTACGCATTCACGTTCGGCTAACACCCGTAGGGCGGCTTCGTTTTCAACGTCGCGGCCGACCGTGGAAATGAGATTTGTATCGCAATGTATAGATAGAACGCGGCGATACACAACATTGCAATTCCCGCGTTTCGCGACACAGGCCCGATACATCCAGACGTTCTAATGCATCAACGCCGGATCCAACCTGTACTGCACTTCGCAGATTTCAGGAAACCGCCACACGAAATGTTTGATATCCGGGCGTCTGTCTCATCCAACCCGTTTCAGGAGAACACCATGAAAGCCTTAATGATCGCAGTGACCATTGCTGTTTCCGCTACAACCGGTGTTGCTTACGCCGCGGATTATGCGCCGGCTAACGTCGAAAAATCGGCCGTCGTGCATCTGGACCCATCGACGCAGGGCAATAACACACTGTCGCGCACTCGCGCACAGGTAAAGGCAGAACTCGCGCAGGCGCAGAAAAACGGCCAGCTTTCCTACCTCAATAGCACGCTTTATCGAGGAGGGAATTGATTATCTGAGGCGGGACCTGCTGCGGGTCCCGACAACGGCGTAATCTCTCCGGGGCCATGTGTATGACAGCAGCGACGGCCAGCGCAGCCTTTGCATGCACTGGCGCAGCTTTATAAACAGCAGGGCTCGCTTGCCAGGGCAGCAAGATCGGTAGACGCGGTATCACACGCCGCGTCTAACCCGGCGCGCCGCTCAATACTCGAGCCGCTCGAAAGCCTTCAAACGCGCGCGATCGAGACCCAGCTCGATTGCACCGAGCAGCACGCCGTCCGTACCCGTCGCGGAGATCGCGAATTCGGGCAGCGGAATCAATAGCCACTCAGCGAGATATTCGCGGATCGCCGGTAGCAGCAGCGTGCCGTTGCGGCCAATACCCCCTCCGAGCACGATCAATGTCGGATCGAGGATTGGCACAATCGACGCCAGTCCCCACGCCAGTTGCCGCGCTTCCTCCGCGACGCACTCCAGCGCGCGACGGTCGCCCGCATCGGCGGCGACGAACACATCTTCTGCGCTTGCGGCGTTCAGGCCGAGGCGATGCGCGTGCGCGACGATCGCTTTTGCGGCCGCGCAGGCTTCGAACAGACCGCGATGGCGCGCACCGGGCAATGGCGCATCGACGGTCGATGGCGCGGGCGGCAACACGGCGATCTCGCCCGCGAAGCCATGCGCGCCGCGATGCAGCTTGCCATCGGCGACGATGCCAAGCCCGATCCCCGTACCCACCGACATGAACACGAAGTTATCGACGCCGCGCCCGATGCCGTGTTTCTGCTCGCCGAGCGCCGCGAGATTGATGTCGTTCTCGATCACGATGTCCGTGCCGAGCGCTTCGCGCAGCGACGAAATAAGGTCGGTGCGTTCCCAGCCAGGTAGGTTGGCGGCGAGCCGCAATCGGCCTTTCTCCGGATCGAGCACGCCTGGCGAACCAAGCACGGTGGCGAGCACCTCGTCGCGCGCGATGTGATGTTGATCGAGCATCGTCCTCACAATGTCGTCGATCTGCGCGACGAGCCGCGCCACGCGCGCGGGCGTGCGTTTCTCGAGCCGCGCGACGACGCGCCCCGTCAGATCGGCCAGCGCGCCGCGAATCCATTCAGCGCCGACGTCGATCGCCACCACAAAGCCGGCTTCCGCGCGCGGCGCGTAAAGGCGCGGCGCGCGCCCCGCGTTGCCCGCCCGCACGCCGCTCTGTTCGACGAGACCGAGCCGTTCGAGATTGTTCAGCGCCGCGGAAATCGTCACCTTCGAGAGGCCGGTGCTTTCGGCCAGTTGCGGGCTGGAGGCCGGCGCGAGATCGAGCAGATGCTGATAGATCGCCCACTCGTTGTCCTGGCGCACGAAGGCGGGGCCACGTGTGACGGGCGGCGTCGGCCGGAGGTGCTTGCGGGTCGGAGGATTCATGGAGGCTGGATTCAGGTGACGAGCGATGCTAACAACCGGACCTCGCGCAATCAAGCTCGTATGCGTTCGGGGCAACCCGCGTCGGCGATTTATTTTGATCTATTTGCATTCGTAAAGAAACTTTCCTATCATCCGGCAATCGACGCCGTACTGACAGAAAGCGGCGCGTCACGGTAACAACCTTCGATGACAGGCGCGGCGCAAGCCGCATGGAGACAGGGATGAGCGACACACCTTCCGCATGGCCGGAGCGCGCTTCGGCGCCGGCAGATCAGACACAGGCGTCCCGCGAGGACGCACCGCATTTCCACCGCTCAGTGGGTCTTTTCCCGGCAATTGCCGTCAACATGATCCAGATCTGCGGGATCGGGCCGTTCATTACGATTCCCGCGATCGTCGCGGTCATGAACGGGCCGCTTGCAGTGGTGGGGTGGATCGTGGGCGCGCTGCTGGCAATGGCTGATGGCCTCGTCTGGGCCGAACTCGGCGCTGCGATGCCGGGCGCGGGCGGCACGTACCTGTACGTGCGCGAGGCGTTTCAGTATCGTACGGGCAAGCTCATGCCGTTCCTGTTTGTCTGGACGGCGATGCTTTCGATTCCGCTCATCATGAGCACGGGCATCATTGGTTTCGTCGAGTATCTGGGCTTTTTCCTGCCAGACCTGTCACAGTGGCAAAGTCACGCCATCGGCCTCATCGTGGTCGGTCTCGTCGTGCTCGCGTTGTACCGGCGCATCGAATCGATCCGCGCGCTCACTACGGTGCTGTGGATCATCATGATTCTCGCGGTCGGCCTGACGACTGCCGCTGCGTACTCGGATTTCCATCTGAGCCTCGCGTTGTCGCTGCCGCCGGGTTCAGGCGATATCGGCAAGTTCTTCACGGGTCTCGGCGCCGGTCTGATCATCGCGATCTACGACTACGCGGGCTATAACACGACCGCCTATATGGGCGACGAACTGAAGAACCCTGGCCGCGTGATGCCGCGTTCGATCATCGTATCGATCATCGCGATGATGGTGTTCTACCTCGCGATGAATATCGGCGTGATCGGCACGGTGCCGTGGCAGACGGTGGCGCAGTCGAAGTCGGTCGCTTCGCTGGTCGTGTCGCGCAACTGGGGGCATACGGCCGCAGCGGTCGTGACGGTGCTGATCCTGATTGCCGCGTTCGCGTCGGTGTTTGCCGGGTTGCTGGGCGGTTCGCGCGTGCCGTTCTACGCGGCCCGCGACGGCGTGTTTCTCTCCGCGTTCGGCAAGCTGCATCCAAAGCACAATTTCCCGCACGTCGCG
This sequence comes from Paraburkholderia sp. GAS334, assembly GCF_050436625.1. Taxonomy (NCBI): domain Bacteria; kingdom Pseudomonadati; phylum Pseudomonadota; class Betaproteobacteria; order Burkholderiales; family Burkholderiaceae; genus Paraburkholderia; species Paraburkholderia sp. GAS334. The sequence goes on from NZ_JBNDMO010000001.1 coordinate 698,112, forward strand.
CTGCTCGTGATGGGCGTCGTCACCGCAGCGGGCACGTTCTTCGACCTGACGACCGTGATCAACATGCTCGTCGCCGTTGCTGTACTGCTGCAATCTGTGGCGCAGATCGCAGCGTTGACGGTGCTGCGTCGCCGTCAGCCGGAATTGCGCCGGCCGTATCGCCAGTGGCTGTATCCGGTGCCGAGCGTGATCGCGCTCATCGGCTGGCTGTATGTGTATTACGCGACCGATCATCTGTCGCAGATCATGTCGACCGCGTGGATTGCGCTGGGCGTGGTCGCGTTCCTGATCTGGGCGCGCGTCGCACACGTGTGGCCGTTTGGTCCGAAAGAGGCGCGTGAGGTGTTTCTGGAGCGCCAGCAACAGGAAGATGCCGCCGCGCGCGGCCAGTGAGCAACAAGGCACGCATGCAGTCATACGAAGAAGGAAGCCCGCCGCGCGGGCAGAGAAGCGGCGACGCGGGCTTTCTGCTCGCGATCGATTTTGGTGGCACCAAGATCGCAATGGCGGCCACGGCGACCGATGGCGAACGGCTCGCTGAACGGGAGATTCCGACGCAGGCAGACGAGGGCGCGGCGCGGGTCATGCAGCGCATGTTCGACGTGGCGCGCGACCTGATTCGCGAAACGGCTGAGCGGCATGGCGGCGCGTTAAGGGCCGTCGCTGCGGTGACGCCAGGCATCATCGAGCCTGGCGGCATCAGGCTCGCGCCCAACAATCCCGGCTGGGAAACGCTTGCACTTGCCGACGTGCTGCGCGACGGCTTTGATATCGACAACGTCGTCGTCGAGACCGACGTCAAGGCCGCCGCGCTGGCGGAAGCGCGCTGCGGGTCGCTGTCGGGCGTCGAATGTGGCATCTATCTGAATCTCGGAACAGGTCTCGCGTCGGCAGCGGTGATCGATGGCAGGGTACTGCGGGGCGCGCACGGCGCAGCAGGCGAAATCGGCTATCAACTGCGCGGTACGGCAGATGATGTCCTGTTCGCCGACGGTGGCGCGTCGCTCGAGCAGTTCGTCTCGGGGCGCGCGTTGCAGGATCGTGTCGGCGCGTTGCTCGGGCGCGAAGTCAGCGCCGGCAAAGTGTTCGCACTGGCAGAGACGGATGCGCGCGTCGCGGCACTGGTCGACGACGCATTGCACGTGCTCGGCGTGCACGTCGCGAACATGGCGCTGACGCTTGATCCGGCTCGTATCGCGATTGGCGGCGGGATGGCGCGTGTGCCGCGTATCGTGCGGGACCTGGCTACGTTCCTTCAGCGCGCGCTGCCGTATCCGCCCGAAGTCACAGTCGCCACGTTCGGGCACGATGCCGCGTTACAAGGCGCCATTCTTTATGGCGTCGATGCGTGCAGGATGCGCGTCCGGACGCCGCAGCGCGACGCCCGTCCTGAGAATGCGCACGCGTGAGGGATGCGACGCTCAACGCGTTGCGATTGCTGCTGCGGCGCCGGCCATCATCGCCGCGCTGCTGCGGTTCGCGATGCTGACGGCGCGCCGGCTGGTCAGCAGCCTGCGCGCACGCACGGCGAGCAGTGCCCACGCGAAGTCGACTGAGATCAGCACGGCCAGCATCGTCATCGTCAGCTCGAACCACGCGACAGTGCCGACATGTGAGAGGTCGATGATCGTGGGCAGCAGTGCAAGGTAGAAGACCATGATCTTCGGGTTGCCGAGTGTGACCATCAACCCCGCGACGAACATGCGCCACGGAGACTGGCCGCCCGGTAGCGCGTCTTTCTGCACGTCGGTTGGCGCGAACCACATTTTCCACGCGAGAAAGGAGATGAGTGGACTTATGCGCGCTGCCTGCGGCCGTTGACGAGCCGCCACAGCCCACTCAGCAGCAACGAGCCGACACCGACACCGACGCCGAGCAATACGATCGAACTCATATGATCGCGCACCACGGGTACATTACCGAACACATAGCCGGCTGCGACGAGCGAGACGATCCAGATGGCCGCGCCGGACACGACGAATGCGACGAATCGCGCAAACGTCATGCGTGCCACGCCGCCGACGAACGGCGCGAATGTACGCACCACGGCGATAAACGGCGACAGCAGAAATGTAATGCCGCCTCGCGCTTCATAGAATGCGTGGGCTTTTCGCAGCGCGTTCCTGTCGATCCAACGAATGTTCGCGGTGTACACCTTTTCGCCGATCGCGCGGCCAATCGCGTAGTTGACGATGCTGCCGGCAACGGTCGCGGTGAAGAGAACGGGCATCACGATCCATACATTCAAGGCATGCGTCGCGGCGAACGCGCCGCAGATAAAGATCAACGGATCGCCCGGCAGAAAGAACAGCGGCAAAAACGCGATCTCGACGAAGACGATGGCAAACAACATCGCGTACACGGCCGTGCCGTATTGCTCGATCAGCGCGCCCAGATGCTGGTCGAAGTGCAACGCAAGCTGTAACAGGTGCATCAGGTCCATGGTGGGGCAAGCAGAACTCAGGTTTCAGAAGTGTAGTCCTGTGCGGGCGGACACGCGCACAGGACTTTCGATGCCGGGCAATGCAGCGGGACCGATGCGTTACGAGGCGAAAACAAAAAGACGCGGGGTGCGCCACCGTTTCATTCCGGTCGCGCACCCCGCGCCTGTTACTGCAACCGCGACTGCCCGTGAAGCGGACAGGTTATCCGTTCACTGCTTCGAGCGCCGGATAGTCCGTGTAGCCGGTTTCGCCTTCTGCGTAGAACGTTTCCGGGATCGGCGCGTTCAGCGGTGCGTCGAGTGCAAAACGGCGCGGCAGATCCGGGTTCGCGATGAAGAGTTGGCCCCACGCGACTGCATCGGCTTCGCCTGCGTCGAGCACGCGCTGCGCGCTTTCCTTCGTGAACTTTTCGTTCACGATGTACGTGCCGCCGAATGCCTGCTTCAGTTGCGGTCCGAGGCGGTCGTCGCCCAGCGCTTCGCGCGCGGCGATAAACGCGATCTTGCGCTTGCCGAGTTCGCGTGCCACGTAGCCGAACGTTGCTGCCGGATCGGAATCGCCCATCGAGTGCGAATCGCGGCGCGGCGCAAGGTGAACGCCGACACGGTTTGCGCCCCAGACAGCGATACACGCGTCGGTGACTTCGAGCAGCAGACGCGCGCGGTTTTCGATCGGACCACCATAGGCGTCGTTGCGCTGGTTCGTGCTGTCCTGCAGGAACTGGTCGAGCAGATAGCCGTTCGCGCCGTGTATTTCGACGCCGTCGAAACCGGCGGCTTTGGCGTTTTCAGCACCCTTGCGATACGCGTCGACGATGCCCGGGATTTCCGCGAGGTCGAGTGCACGCGGCGTCACGTATTCGCGCTTCGGTCGCACGAGGCTCACATGGCCTTTCGCCGCGATTGCGCTCGGCGCAACAGGCAGGTCGCCGTTCAGAAAGACCGGATCGGAAACGCGACCTACGTGCCACAGTTGCAGGAAAATCTTTCCGCCTGCCTGATGCACGGCCGCGGTCACGAGCTTCCAGCCCTCGACCTGTTCCTGCGACCAGATGCCTGGCGTCGCGGCGTAGCCAAGGCCCTGCGGCGTGACGGACGTCGCTTCACTCAGGATCAGCCCTGCCGATGCACGCTCAGCGTAGTACTTCGCCATCAGCGCGTTCGGCACGCGGACGTCACCGGCGCGGGAACGCGTCAACGGTGCCATGAAAATGCGGTTGCTCAGCGTGAGATCGCCAATCTGGATCGGGTCAAAAAGAGTCGGCATAAGTGTTCACCTTGTCTGGCGGGCCAGCGGCCCGCGGCTATGAAACAGCGTGATAAAAGGAACGCGGCGATGCGAATGCGCTGCGTCAGAGATCTGCGTTCATGTGCTGGATAAACGCCTCAATGACGGCTTCATTGCGTTTGAAGAACACCCACTGACCGATACGTTTCGACGTCACTAGCCCAGCGCGCTGTAAGGCGGCGAGGTGCACGGATACGGTCGACTGCGACAGTCCGCAGCGGCCTTCGAACTTGCCGGCGCACACGCCGTAGTCGAACGGAAGCTCCTGATCCGCAAAGTGCGCGGACGGATTTTTCAGCCAGCCGAGAATCTCGCGGCGCACAGGATTGGCGAGCGCCTTGTGGATCGCATCGACGTCAATTGCTTTCGGTTCAGTGTGGGTTTTCATCAACGGTCACTCCGGCACAGCATGAAAACATCCCGCGCGAATGAATCGCTACGGAACGAATCATATATCGTAATTGTACGATATTCGCAAAATCCTTGTTCCAGATGGGGTTGATGGCTGTCGGCACACAAAGATGTCTGCACTTTTCGGATGGCGCGAATTTGGACTACATCGATCAGAAATTGCTGGAATACAAGTCCCTCGTGCGAGCTACTGACCGTCCTTTCCACTCTTTTCGAAGCCAACGTTTCGCCGTCGCGAGGGAGATCGTCGGGATGGGCACTGGCAGGGGCCTGAGACTTCGCCTTGAGCAGGCGAGGGGGAACGGTACCGGTACACTCGACGGGATAAATGCCAGTACGGAATTCTGGGGGCGAATGTCCGGACTCACCGGCGGACGGTAATAGTGAGATTCACGCCACTATGAGTGAGACTGGCGACACGATTAGTGAGTCCGCGCCGCCACGCAATTCCATCGCGGATTGCGACGTCGTCCAAGCTCGGGATCGCTTTGAATTTGTATGAGCGGACGAAATGCGGCTCGAGCGCGCGATATCGGCGACGCTTACTTGGTGCTCGTCGCCTTCTCCGAATCACTCCCCGTCTGGGCTGCCCCGATCGGCGGCACGGCGTCGTTCATCGACGGCAGCGTCTCTTTCGGCGCCGCAGCGGTGTCAACTGGGGCCGGCTGGGCGGAGTCGGCCTTCAGGTAGTGCTCGACTAGCGCGAAGAAACGCTGATAGAAAACGCCGGCGGGAATCGTCTCGCTCGCAACCTTCACCATCGAGTCATCGCTCGAGCCGATCGGCAGCGACAGCGATCCGAACACGCTCAGGCCGACGCTCGCCGACGTGTTGCTCTTCTTCAGCGCATAGCGATCCTGCACCGCGTTCACGTACGCGGTGCTGCTGTTGCTTTTGGGGTCGTCGGTTGTGCAGACCACATGGATTTCGATCACCGCGTGCGAATCGCTGGTGGGCTGGAAATTTTTCGAACCATCGACCGAATCAGACCTCGTCGAACTGGCGATATATCCCTGGCTGAGCAACGCACGGCGGGCGGCTTCGCAAGCGGGCTCCGTCTTCGCGGCGAACTTGTGCGTATAGGGGCTGTCGCCTGCGTCGAACTGTTCTTGCTGGTAAAGCGGCTTCGGCGTCGAGCACGCAGACAGTGCGCTCGCAAGCGCAAGCACGAAAGCCGCGGAGGAAAAGCGGAATTGAGTATGCATGATTGAATAGGGTGGATCGGCTCGAGCGGCGAAGGGGTCTGATCCAGAAGGTCAGGACGCCCAATGCCCTTGCGCGGCATGAGAGGGACACATCATGCGGGCGATCCGAAAGTGAACGAGGCGCGCCCATTATAATTTTCTTTCCCTACAACAACCTTCGACGTTGTCGTGAGCGCAAGCTTACGCAGTGTTTCCGGGCCGCGCGGGTAGTGTACGTGGTCAACATGCTATCAAAGACACGGGCGCCCTTGAACGGCAGCTTCCGGGGCAGCCGAAAGTCCGCTCCGGGTCGATACCGCCAGTTCGCTGTACCCGGGTCCGTTGCAGGCATCGATCACCGGCACGCGTCGTCACGACGCCCCAACCTCCTCATGGATCGCGACGCCCCGCATCAAGCGCCGGGCGATGTCCGCCGTCTGCAGCGCCCCGCGTTCGGTCGGTGAATGGGCGGCGAGATAGCGGGCGACCGCAATGAGGACGTGCCGGGCCTCGCCAGTATTACCCCACGCGGTAAACTGCCGGACTCCGGCCTCCAGCATCTGATAGGCATGGAAGCCAGCATCTTCGCGCAGCACAGCAAGCGCAAGCGTGGCGATCAGCGCCTGTGGCGAATGGCCGAGCGTGAGATGTCGCGCCACCAGCCTTGCGGCAAGATCAACCTGTCGCTGCCTGTCGAAGGCATCGAGCAACGCGGCGCGGATCGTCTCAACATCAGCAGGGAGGTCGTCGAGTTGCTCGCTGTCCTCACCTGGGATGCGGGCCGGCGGCACATTCAGATAGCGGGCAAGGTAGAGCGCCATGGCTCCGTGCATTATGGCGCGCACGGCCGTGACGTAACCGTCGATGTCGGCAGTCCCGATCCGCCTGAGCATCTGGTGGACCGCGTTAGCGTAGGTAAAGACGTGGTGCGCCGTATCCCAGTCGGCGTGCTCGTTGGCATTGCCGAAGCGGGCCACCCGCAGCGCCGCTCCGTAAGCGAGCGATTGTCCCAGGTCAGCAGGAGTTGCGCCTGAGCGGATCGCCGCCTTCAGCGCATCAATTATCTTCGCTGGATCGTCTCCGAGCAGCTCTCGGGCGAGCGCCGCGTGGTGCGACCATCCACACAAGGTGCGCGCGGCAGCGAACAGTTCCGGCATCTGGCTGGCTGATTCCTCACATAGCGCAACAAGATCAACGGGCTGGCGCCAGGCGGTCGATTCCTCCGCGCCACGGGCGGCCACCATCTGGCCGACGATAGCAGGCAGCAAAGCTGGCGCGTGGTCCCAACCGATCAGGTCGAGGCACTCGAGGGCTTTGTTGATGAAGTCGAGCGAATGACCGGTGTCGGCAAACGCCCTTTCGGTCGCGGCCGAGAGCAGGGCATCGGCAAGCACAGCTGGCGAGACACCGGCCGCAATCGCCGTCAGCAGGGTGCGCTCGCCCGCTTCGCGATGGCGCACACTTGTCCAAAGACGCAGCCAGCGCTTGAGTGCGGCCGGCTCCGGCCGGCTTCCAAGCGGCGCACGTTCCCGCCGCGGCGCCTCGCCGGCGCAGTCCGCCGCCACGCGGCGCGCACCATGAAACAGGGCAAGATAGGCTTCGTCCTCTGGCAAGAAGGGGAAGAGATTGGCCAGCGCCGTCAGTATCGTGAGACCGACGCCCCAGCCGTCGCGGTTCTGCGCCCCAAACAGCGCCACCTGCCGCACGGTCTCGGCCATCGGCACATTGGCCGCGAGCTGACCATGCACGGCCTTGGCGATGACGAGATCGAGGTCATGTGCGAGGCCGTCCGCAAGCCGCTGACGCCAGTGCGCCGCGGGATCGGGATGACCGAACGTGGTCGTTACCCAAACGTCGCCATTGCGTACCTCGACCGCGCAGATGGGTATATCGTCCGCCCATAGGTCGAAGGTGCAGCCGCTTTCAAGATCGAAGCGGGCGTGGTGCCAATGACAGGTCAAGATGCCGTCCGCGACGCTGCCGCGCTCGAGCGGGAAGCCCATGTGCGGGCAACGATTGTCGAGGGCGAAGACGCGCCCGCGGTCGTAGATGACGAGGATCGGACGATGACCACCTTGCACAACCAGCCGCCCCTCCGCCTTCAGCGCTTCAAGGCTGCCCACGAGCATGAATTCCTTGTTCGGTGCATCCATGCGCACACCTCCTGCACGCGTCCCTTAAGGGACATAGTAGATGCCGGCGATCTCCTGTCAACTCTCGGGTAAAACACGATATGCCGCCGTGGTTTGGCTGGGCGTTCGCATATCGGCTGCGATCAGCGATCGTGTAAAAGTAACGAATGTCTGGCGTTGCTAGCGGTTTGCAGTGAGCGCAGGCGTGAAAACGCCAGCGAGATCACGAGCGGCGTCTGAACCATCCCGTGAGCGATAAGCGGTCGCGCGTCGCGGGCAATACTTCGTGCAGCATGTCGGCGGATAGAAACACCACGAGCCGGCTGCCGACCGGCGAGATGTCCTGTGTGCTCAAGCCCTCTGGATGCAGTCGCAACGCGCCGCCGTGCTCAGGCAGCCAGTCCCTGTTCAGATAGACGATGACGGACACCGTGCGGCTATCGTCGTGGCGAAATCGATCGCGGTGTTGCCGGTACGAAGCGCCCGGCGCGTAGAACGCGAAGTGGCTTTCGTATTCATCGAGTCCCAGAAAAAGCCCGCGATTCAACGCGATACGCAGCGTTTCCACAATCGCGAGATACCGGTCGCAGGCTTCGGATTGGCCCGATTCCAGCCACTGAATCCGGTCGCCGCGCACATCCGGCTGGAGCGAACTCGCCGCGCCCTGGCTGACACGCGCCAATGTGAGCATCCCCGCCGCCGCAAGCGCCGCACATTCCAACGCCAGCGCGAGCGTCAAATCCGGTGGAAGAAAATTGTCCTGTTCGGACCAGCCATGGTCATGAACGGCATCCACGATACGTCGATGCCGTTCATCGCCGGACGCGTCAAAATGCGCCGGCGAGTGCGATCGGGTCACTGCTTGTTCCTTTGAACGAAGGTGCTGAGTGGAAATTCGAACGGTCGTCCGAGGCGGGGTATCGGCGAGGTGGGCTTTAAGGCAACGCTGAACAAGTACCTGATTTTCGCGGATGGCCACGTGACGACAAGGCTTCGCGGGGAGCGAAAAGGACTTGATCAGCGTTACTGCGGAAGATATTAACACCGGCTTCTGACGGTTCCTGTGACCGGCCCCCACGTCGTCGCTGCATGGAACGAACGAAATGGGATCAGCGGCAGACATATGGATGCCGCGAGAATTCTTCATCTGCCCCATGACGACCATACGCATGACTTCGATGCCGCCCGGCAGGATGTGGTCGCAGCGGATAGGCGGGTCACTACGTCCCACGGTCGAAGCGGCATGCGGGCGTTTTTGCCCGGCAGCGAGACCCAGAAGGTCCTGACGCACAGTCAGATCCCTGTCCTCGTCGTCCGGCAGTCGACGTTGGACAACCGGTAGTAGTCGGGCCAACAGCGGCCAGTCGATGCTATTGCACGGATCGTCGACAATCGGTACCAGGAGCGTGCGGATCCAGGGGGCAGTGTCCATTGCATCGCGGCGAGGAGCGGACTCTGCAGCGGTGCCGCCGAGAATGACAAGCCAGCTATGAGGGCATTCACTGCTCCGCGCTGGCACCGGTCAGGGCTCGAACCCGGCTTTCATCGGCGGCGAGCGCGCGCGCATCTCCCGAATAGACGATGCCGCCATCGTCCAGCACGTAAGCATCGTCTGCGATCTCGAGACTCATGCGTGCGTTCTGCTCTACCAGCAGTACCGAAATCCCCTCATCGCGCATCTGCGACACGACTCGAAACACCTCGCGAACGATCAGCGGGGCCAAGCCTTGCGATGGCTCATCGAGAATGAGCAGCCGGGGATTGAGCAGGAGTGCGCGGGCAATCGATAGCATCTCCTGCTCGCCGCCGGAGAGCAGGCGCCCGCGGCTGAACTTGCGCTCGGCCAGGCGTGGAAACAGCTCGTAGATCCGCGCGATCGTCCACGGTCCGCCGCGCTCCAGCGGGACCTTCAGATTTTCCTCAACACTGAGGTTGGCGAAGATTCTTCGCCCCTCGGGCACGTAACCGACGCCGCTCGCGGCGATCTGGAAGGTCGGCCAGTGGGTGCTATCCGCTCCGAAGATCGTCACGCGCCCTTGGCGCGCGGGCGTCAAACCCACGAGGGTACGCAAGGTCGTGGTCTTGCCGGCTCCATTGCGACCGAGCAATGCAGTGATCCGGCCCTCCGCAACCTCCAGACAAACGCCATGCAGGATATGGCTCTTGCCGTAGTAGGTATGCAGCCCTTCGGCGGTGAGTGCGGCGCTCATGCTGTGTTGCCCAGGTAGGCGGCCTGTACGGCCTCGTTGGACGCGATCTCCTCTGGCGAGCCTTCGGCGAGGAGGCTGCCCTGGTCGAGCACCGTGATTCGATCGGCCAGATGGAAGACCACGCGCATGTCATGCTCGATCAGCACGATGGTGAAATTGCCGTCGCTATGCAGGCGGCGCACCAGCTGCGTAATCTCGAGAGTCTCCTGATCGCCCATGCCAGCGGTGGGCTCGTCGAGCAGCAACAGGCGCGGCCGCAGCGCCAGCGCCATCGCGATCTCGGCAACCCGCTGGTCGCCGTGCGGCAGCTCTCCGACCAGCCGGTGCGATTTGTCGCCAAGACCCGTGAGCTCGAGCGTCTCCTCGACGTGACGACGAACTCGCGTCCGCTCGGTGCTGCTGATCCATGGGCGCAGGCGAAAACCCTCCGTTACCTCCGCACTGATGCGCACGTTCTCGAATACAGTCAGTTCGGGAAAAATCTCGGTGATCTGGAACGTGCGGGCGATGCCGGCCGCAACGCGCCGATATGCAGGAAGCGCCGTGATGTCGAGTCCATCGAACACGATCGCTCCCAGGCTCGGCGGGAAAAAGCCGCTGATGAGGTTGAAAAAGGTAGTCTTGCCGGCGCCGTTCGGCCCGATGACAGCGCGCAGCTCGCCCTTCTCGACGGTGAGCGATACGTCGCGCACCGCGGCCAGGCTGCCGAAGCGCTTGCTGACGCGCCTGACTTCGAGCACGCTCATGAGTCGCTCCTGCGCTGAATGAAGCCGAGCAGCCCGCGCGGGAAAAACAGCACGATCGCGACGAACAGCATGCCGACGAACGACATCCAATTGACCGTGATGCTCGAAAGATAATCCTGCAGCACGACGAATACCGCGGCGCCGAGCAGCGGCCCCCACAAGCTGCGCATGCCGCCCATGACCGCCATCATCACGAAATCGCCGGACTGGCTGTAGTGCAGCCCGCGCGGATCGGCAAAGTTGTTCAGGAGAGCGTAGAGTGCTCCGGCGAACCCCATGAAGAAGCAGGACAGCGTGAAGGCGATCCAGATATGCCGATCGACGGGAATGCCGAGAAAGCGCGCACGCCGCTCATTTTCGCGGATCGCAATCATGGTGCGCCCGAACGGGGAGCGCAGGATGAAACCCATCACGCCGATCGCCAGCGCAAGGCAAAACAGCACGAAGTAGTAAAACGCGTTGGCGTTCGACAGGATGTCGATCCGGGCGACGCCGAGATCGAGCGGCTGACGCGAAAAGCCGCGCAACCCGTCGTCGCCGCCGGTGACGGAGCTCCATTGGAAGGCGATGTAGTAGAAGACCTGCCCGAAGGCGATGGTGACCATCGCGAAGTAGACACCGCGTCGCCGTGCAATGAGCGCGCCCAGCAGTGTGCCGGCAATGCCGCCGAGCAGCGTGCCGCACAGCAGCGCGAGCGATGTGCTCGGCGCGAGAAACTTTAGTGCGAGGCCGGCGCCATAGGCGCCGAGCCCGAAATACGCCGCGTGTCCGAAGGACAGCACGCCGGTGAAGCCGAGCAGGAAGTTCACCGACATGGCTGCCAATCCGAGCACGAGCACACGCGTGCCGAGCGCGGTATAGCCGCCGAGCAGCGGCATCCAGTAGGGCGCTAGCAAGAGCGCTGCCCAGAGTGATGCGATGACGAGCAGCCGGGGAGGATGGAGGTATTCGCTCATGTCATCATGCCTTCTTCGCCGAGGAGGCCGCGCGGTCGGATCAGCAGGACTACGGCCATCAGCACGTACATGATGGCCTCGCTCGCCGCGGGGAGGAACACCGCGGTGATGCCCGAGGCGACGCCGATCAGCAAGCCGCCGAGCAGCGTGCCGGTGAGGCTGCCAACCCCGCCGACAATGATGGCGATGAAGCTCGGCATCAGGAGGCCTGTTCCCATCGTCGGCTCCAGCCCGAGCTGGCCCGCGGCGAGCACGCCGCTCAGACCGGCGAGAAAGATGCCGACGGCGAAATTGAGCGCGCGCAGCCTGCCCACATTGATGCCGAGCGCCGCGACGGTCTCGAGGTCAAGCGTGCCGGCCCGGATGCGTATGCCAAGCCGGCTGTAGCGCAACAGCATGAAGAGCAGTGCAACCGCGATGGTCACGGTGCAAACCATGAACAGGCGGTAGCCGGTGATGAAGAAGAACTCGTTGCTCAAGGGCCGAGCCAGCGCGGGCGGAACGGTCACGGGCTTGCCCTGCGCACCCCAGATGAAGCGGGTACCGTCCTCGATCATGAAGGCGAGGCCGAACGTCAGCAGCAGGCTGTAGAGCGGATCGCGCCCATAGACTCGCCGGATGAGCACCCGCTCAACGGCGAGACCGATGACGGCCGTGCATACCGGCGCGATCAGTAACGCACCCCAGAACCCGACATACGGCGTGATCGTATAGGCAATGTAGCCGCCGATCACGAGAAAGCCGCCATGGGCGAAGTTGATCACGTTGCTCAAGTTGAGAATGAGCGACAGGCCAAGCGCCATCAGCACGTAAAACGCCCCGATGATCAGCCCGTTGGTGACGTTGAAAAGGAGTAGTTGAGTCATCGGCCGCTCATGTCCTGACGCAACCCGTGCACGAGCCGCGTCGGGCAGCCTGGGCCGCTGTGTTGTCACGCACGCGTGTCAGGGTCATGGGAATGGCTTCCGGCACGACCGCGCGGACATCGTCTTCGGGATCAGGCCGGCCACTGCAGCTTGCAGCCGGTCGCAGCCTCGGGCGGCGCAGTCTTGTCACCGGCGACCACGCGCTCGACACGGAACAGATCCTCCGGGTCGCCCGCTGGCTGAGACAGCGCTTCGCCGACGAACGACGAGGTCATCAACTGGTGGTCTCCCTTGCGGTAGTAGCACTTGTTGGGCTGCAGCTTGACGTCGTCCGCGAGTTCGAACCCGCCGAGCGCCTCGGCGAGCTTTTTTGCATCGAGGCTCTTTTCCTTGTTGGCGATCGCGGCGAGCGTATGAACCGACGTGTAGCCGAACCAGTGGCGTGCAGTGGGGACTTTGCCGCCATTCATCTTGCGGATGTCGGCGACGAACTTCTCGACGCCCGGGACACCCGGCTGCTTCCAGTACCACTCGAACATCCAGATGCCGACCCGCGCCTCCGGCGGCATCGCCTCGAGCGATTCGAGCTCCTGCTGAAGCCCGGCAACGTGGATCTGCTTTCCGATGCCGAACTGCGCGATCTGCTTCAGGCAGTTGACCATGTCGGAACCTTGCGGCAGCACCAGCAGAACATCGGGGTTGGCGGCGCGCGCCTTGATCAGGTAGGCCGAGAAATCGGTCGTGCCGAGCGGCGTGAGCTCGTTGCCGGTCATCGTGCCGCCGAGCTTTTCCAGATCCGCCAGCGCGGCCTTCTGCAACGTATGGCCGAAGGCGTAGTCCGGCGTAATGAAATGCCACTTCTTGCCGTACCTGGTGAAGAGGAGGTCGGCGACCGCGTTGGCCTCCATGCTGGTCGTATTGCAGACGCGAAAGACGTTCCATTTGCAATCGCTGCCGGTGATCGTGTCGGTGTGGCCGCCCGAGACGATGTGCAACACCTTCTTCTCGTTGCTGACCTGGGCGATTGCCTGAGCGATGCCGGAATTCACGTCCCCGATAAGAAACGTGACCTGATCACGATCGATCAGCTTGCGCGCCTTCTGCACGCCGGTGCCGACGTCGTTCGCCGAGTCTTCTACGAGCAGCTCGATGGGGCGCCCGAGAATGCCGCCGTTGGCATTGACCTGTTGCACGGCGAGCCTGGCGCCCGTCACTTCATTCTGTGCAACTGCAGCATAAACGCCGGTCAACGGATCGACCATGCCGATGCGCAGCGGTGTCTCGCCACGTGCCTTGATGATGAAGGGCGAGGCGAGCTGCAACGCTGCAGCAGCCGCGGCTCCCTTGAGCAGCGTGCGACGACGAACGGTGCGGATATGACCCGGAGCTTTCATAGGGGTTCTCCCTAAATTTATTCACGTCGAACCGGTCAAACGCCTGAATCCTGGACCGAAGCGCGAGCATCCTCGGTCAGCACAATCTTGATCTTGTTAGATGGGATCCACAAGTCCTCGTTATGCCGCCGGCAGGCTAACGGAGATCAGCTTTCGCGAGATGCCGACGACGGGTCGGAGTCGACACGACGTATCCGGCCGCCGGTGCAGGTGGCGAGCTGTAGGTCTATCCTCCGCTCCCCGTCGAAGTTGGCATCGCTGAATTCTTGCCGTCCTCGAGCAACGGCTGCAGCGCCGGTGCAAGCGACTTCAGCAACTGCACCGACAACGCACTCGTAAAAGCGTAGTGCGCTGCATACGGCTCATGCACATAGGCGGTAAGTGTGCCGAAGAAGCGATCGCCGATCACGAAGACGAAAGTCGCTGTCCGGTTGACCTTGCGCGACTCGATCAGACGTGCGCCGCGGGCGAACACATTGAAGCGCTGGTCGCCCGTTCCCGTCTTTCCATACACGCCGAGCGTCTGTCCGTCGGGGAATGTCATGCCGGTCGCAAGGCGTCTCGCCGTGCCGCCGAGTACCACGTCGCGCAACAAGCCGTGCACCACATCGACGATCTCCGGCGACAACGCCGTGCGCGGCGTCGTCGCTGCCCGCCTGAAACGCGTCTCATAGGGCGTGTCCTTCGCGAACTCGAGTTCGGCAAACGTCTGCGTCGGCAGCATCTTGCCGCCATTCGCAATCGTGCCGACGAGCTGTGCGAGCGCGAAAGGCCGGTCGCCCGACGCACCGATCGCCGCTGCGTACGACGGCGTGAGCGTCGCAAACGGATAGCCCAGCGCGCGCCACGACTTGCCGATCTCGGCGAAGGCCTGCAATTCGACCATGCGTTTGATGCGCCGATCCTGCGTCCCGTGGTAGCGCGTCTTGAAGAGCCACGAATACGCAGTGAAACGCACTGCGCGGCTCGCCTCCTGCAACTGGCTCTCAGTCGCGACCGGATGATCCCGCAGATAATTGACTGTCCACAGTTCGAGCGGATGGACGCTCGCGATATAGCCGCGATCGTTCAAACTGAATTTCTCGATGCCATACTTCGTGGAGAGCTTTGCGAGATCGTCGGACGACAGCGTAGCCGCGGGCGTACGCTTCAGCGCGGCGCGCATCCGCGCGTCGAACCACGCTTGCGGCTCATCAGGCGCAACACTGCGCAATACGGTCGCGACCTTGGGCGGCGACTTGCGCACGTCATGCAGCAGGATGGCGAGCGCTTCATCGGCTGTCTTGCCCTGATACTTCGTGTAGAAACGATGCATATACACGCGGCTTTCCTGATCAGCAAAACGCGTGAGATAAGCATGGCGTGTGGCCGGATCGTCGAGCCATTGCGACGACGGCCCCGCGGTCTGGACCATCTCGTAGTGCACAATGTCGCGCATCAGCCGCACGAAGACCAGATTCACCGAATGCTGGAACGCGCGGTGCACGGTGAGGATGCGGCCGTTGTCGCTCGCTTCGAAGTTATTGAACGTCTGTGCGCCGCCGCCCGTGTAGAAGGTCTCGCCGGGACTCGCCGAATACTTGCGCTCGACTGCTGCATCGAGCATCGCGCTCAGCGAGCGGTCCGATGTGTGCGACAGGTAATCGAGCGCCCAGCGCGTCAACATATCCTGCTTGTCGGGTTTCGCATCGTGTAGTTGCGCCACGCTCATCGACGCATAACGCGCATGCAGCGCGGAGACGATCTGCAGGTACGTGATCAGCGTGCGCAACTTGGCGGTCGATCCGAGGTTCAGGCGCGCGCCCTGGTTGATGTCGAACGGCTGGTTCACGCTATCGGTCTGGACCCGCACGAGGTTCGCCCCGTCGCGACGCTCGAACAGCGTAAAGCTGTAGGCGATCTTCGATGGATCGTCCTGGGTGCGCAGCATCTCGAAGCCGTACAGGCCGGCCGCCCGTGCGCCCTCGCGTGTGTCGGCGCTCGCGAGCCTTTCGCTGACCGCTTGCTGGACCCTGTTGTCGAGTGTGGCGGTTGCAGTCAGATCGAGCCGGTCGAGGTCGTAGAAGCTCGAGACGCCGAGCGTGGCGAGCAGATGGGCGCGCAGCCCGGTGACGGCCTTGCGCGTCACGAACGACACCGGGGGGCGAACCGCGGGCGCGCGATTCAGTTCGAGCGGCACCGCCAGCGCGGCGTCGCGTAACGACATCGAAATGATTCCGTTGGCCGCCAGGAGGCGCAAATAGCTGTCGGTCAGGTGGTCGAGTTCCATGTTCCCGGAACGCAGGAAACGCGACGGCGCGCGCTGCGCGATCATCAGTGACAACGCTTGCTTGAACGCGAGCGCCTGCGTGTCGAGCGATTCGGCGGAAGCCGGCTCTTTCAGGATGCGGTTGACCTCGTCAAAGTCGCGTCCGTACCATTCCGCCAGACCATCGCCGATGCCGCTGATTTCGCCGACGCCGGGTTTCGCGGCGAGCGGCACCGAGTTGAGGTAACGCACGACGATCTGCCGACGCGCGGTCAGTGTCTGCGGTCCGTCGAGATAGGCGCGCACGGACGCCGAGGCGATTTGCCGCAGCTTCTCCAGCGGCGTCGCGGTGCGGCCACCCGGCGAGTGGCGGAATTTCTCGATCTGCGTGGCGAGCGTGCTGCCGCCCGGCGTCGGCTGATGCCTGTCGATCGCTCGCAAACCCTGATCGAACAGCGCACGGCTGAATCGGCCCCAGTCGATCGCCGGATTGCGGTTCGGCTGGTCCGGGTCGAGCAGGTAGCGGTCTTCGATGAAGAGCAGCGTGTCGACGACGAGTGGCGGAATCGCGTCGAAGCTGCCGTAGACCCGATCCGGATACCGCGCGCTGAAAAGCAGGGTGCCGCTCGCATCGTAAAGCAGCAGGCCGCCCTGATCCTTTTCGTCGTACGGCAGGAACAGGCCGTCGTCTGCCAGCGACACCATCCTGGCGGAATCGCGCGCCTGAGCGGTGACGGCAAAACCGCGCGCAGTCAGGCGTTGTTCAAAGGTCGGCAGCGAGGCATAGCCGAGGCGCACGTCGTACGGGCCGCTCGCAGGAAACCGGATACTGTTGCTCGCGCCATCGGCGACCGTAAAGGCGATATCGCGCCCCAGTCCGGTCAGATAGCGCGCCTGCAGCCGGGAGGTGTTGATTTCAATTTGAGCAAGGCGCCCCGCGGTCGCGAGCGCAAGCAGAAAGGAGGCCACGCTCAGCCATTTGAGCCATTGCCCGACCGACGCCCTGCCGATCGCGTGGAGGGGGGATCGAATCAGCGGCCGATTCATGGCGGCGTCTCCTTGACAGCTGCCAAACCGCAAAAAATGCACCTGGTAATAGTCTAACGCGGCGCAACGGGACAGCACCGTCCGGGCTTACCCGGCGTTGTCGATCGTGGCCGCCCTGACTGGCGGATTGCGCTCGCCATATACGTGGTCCAGGCGACGAAGAATGAAGACAGGTCGACCGGCATATTCGTTTGCCGCTTGCGAGTTCAAGCGTGCAGGGCATCGGTCACTGATCGGCCAAAACCGGCCTTTCGTCTCTGGGACCCAGATCGTCGGCAATCGTCCACTCCCGACATGTCAGTCAGTAGCTTCTGGATGCGTTGGCAAAATGATGCACGATAAAGCTCATCAAACGATGCTATTATAGGTGCTCCAACTTGTGGGGCTGTCCATGCGTACTACCATCGCTCTCGATGACGAATTGATCGCCAAGGCTCAAGCCTATACGGGTCTGGAGGAAAAATCGGCGCTTGTGCGTGAAGCGCTCAAAGCCCTGATCCAACGTGAGGCCGCGAGGCGGCTCGCGAACCTTGGCGGTAGTCAACCCGGTATAAAAGGGGTGCCGCGTCGCCGGCAGGACATCGAATGATTCTGGTCGATACGTCAGTCTGGATCGACCACCTTGACGTTTCCGATCCCGTGCTGGTCAGTCTGCTTGCCGGGGAGCGTGTCCTGGCGCATTCATTTGTGATTGAAGAGATATCGCTGGGTAGTCTGCGCAACCGTGACGTTGTGCTCGGTGCCTTGCTCGATCTGCCACGCGCGTCAATTGCAACGCCGGAAGAGACGTTTTATCTGATCGAACGAGAAAGGTTATTCAATCGTGGAATCGGATATGTCGATACATCGCTGTTGGCATCTGCACGTCTGCATCCCGGCGTCACCATCTGGACTCGCGACAAGCGATTGAAAAAAGTTGCCGACGAACTCAACCTGGGCGCGATGCTCGGGCACTAACCGAAGCGCAACCCTCGGCGGCCCCTTGAGGTAATCAGCCCCTTTTCCTCGTAGAACCGCAGCGTTGATGCGGGAACGCCGGATCGATGCACCACCTCGCCAATATCTAGCTTGATCATCGCTTGACCTGAAGTCGACTTGAACTTGCATAGTTTAGCTTCCGCTCCCCGGAGCAAGCCAAGGACAACGATCATGGATCTCACACACCAGACCGAAAACGCTCAGACGGCACTTTGGAACGGCAGCGCCGGGCGCGCATGGGTAGCCGCGCAGGAGGTACTCGACCAGATGTTTAAGCCCTTCGAGGATCTGCTCGTCGACATGATGGGCGCCGGAGCCGGGCTCAGGGTGCTCGACGTCGGCTGTGGCACGGGCAGCACGACGCTGGCCGCAGCGCGGTGGCTTGGCGCGAAGGGCCATTGCATGGGAGTCGACGTTTCGGCGCCGATGATCGCTGTCGCCCAAGGGCGTGCCGAACGGGAGAACTCGACGGCAAGCTTCACCTGTGCCGACGCTCAGACCCATGCCTTTGAGCCGGCGAGCTTCGACAGGATCATGTCGCGCTTTGGCGTCATGTTCTTCGATGACCCGGTGTTGGCCTTTGCGAACCTGCGGCGCGCTGCAAGGGACGGAGCCGAATTGCGCTGCATCGCCTGGCGCAGTGCCGTGGACAATCCGTTCATGACAACCGCCGAGCGTGCCGCCGCGCCTCTGTTGCCGAACCTGCCCGCCCGCCGGCCCGACGCGCCGGGGCAATTCTCCTTTGCAGACCAGCATCGGGTTTCGTCTATCCTGGAAGAGAGCGGCTGGGCGGAGATCGACATCCGGCCGATCGATATAGACTGCACCTTGCCCGAGAAGGAGTTGGTCGGTTACTTCAGCCGGCTCGGCCCTGTCGGTATGATCCTTCAAGAGACGGACGAGCGGACGCGCACGCAGGTCATTGAATCTGTTCGCACTGCTTTTGATCCCTATGTACACGGAACCGAAGTTCGCTACACC
The DNA here is from genome assembly GCF_050436625.1 of Paraburkholderia sp. GAS334. Classification (NCBI taxonomy): domain Bacteria; kingdom Pseudomonadati; phylum Pseudomonadota; class Betaproteobacteria; order Burkholderiales; family Burkholderiaceae; genus Paraburkholderia; species Paraburkholderia sp. GAS334. The sequence goes on from NZ_JBNDMO010000001.1 coordinate 716,996, forward strand.
GCTGCCTGCTGGATGGTCAGCGCGCGAGCGCTGTCTACGTCAGCCCCGCAGAAGGAGGTCGTCAATGTCTGAGCAGTGGACTATCCAATGAGCGCTCTTCGATAGGGGCGGGCGCGACGACGGCGGCGGAGGTCCAGTCAACCTAAATGAGCACGACAAACTTCCCTGGGGCTTCATTACGCTCCATCAACTCATGAGCAATCGGTACCTCGGCAAGACAGAATACGCTTGCGGGTCGACCTCGATAGCAACCGCTTGCGGCCCGGTCTACGATTTTCTGCATTGGCACGTCCGATAGTGGAAATTGCGGAGTCCCAAACATGAAGCTACCGAAAAAACTTAGCTGAACGCCGCTTGACATCTGGGCGAGCGGATCGAACTCAGCTAGTGGCGTGAGCCCCCCCAGAAATCCGGCCAGGCACACGCGGCCGCCACGACGTGTGGCGCGCATCGAGTCGAGAACGGTACTGTTTCCGATGAGGTCAAGCACCACGTCGACCTTGCCGCCGGGCCATCCGCGCGCTGCACTTAACTCACCTGAACCCATCACCACATGTGTGGCTCCCTGCGCGCGGAGCATGTTTTCGCGATCGGGTCGACGCGTGGTTGCAATGACCTCCGCGCCGAGTTGGGAGCCGATATCGATCGCCGCCAGCCCGAGGCTCGAAGTACCTCCGCGCACGACGAGCCGCTGCCCCGCCGTGACTTCCAGGTTCCTGTGAAGACACGTCCACGCAACCGCGTAAGCTTCCGGCAGGGCGGCGAGTTCCGTCCAGTCGAGGGTGGTTTCAAGGGCGAGGACATTGGTGGCGGGTACGACGACATATTCTGCGTAGCTGCCGTCGATCGTTCGCCCCATACCGCCCATCAGCGCGACGACCATCCGTCCCTCGGGCAGCATCCCGGTTGCATCCACCACGACAGACCCAACACATTCGATGCCGCTCACTTCCGCCACCTCTCCCCATAACCCTCGCCGCATGTAGAGCTCGGCGCGGTTCAGACCAAACGCCCGGACACGAATCAGGACACAGCCGGGTTTCACGACGGGGAGCGGCCTCTCGACGATGTGAAGCACCTCGGGACCACCGAACTTGTCTCTCACGATTGCCTTCATGTCGATCTCCTCAGTTTGAGACTGAATGGTAGGATCGACATTCGTCGAAGAAAATTACTATCTTTCGACAAAGACTGAATGGTATCCCTACAATGAACGAGCCCACACTTTTACAGTTGCAGTGCTTTGACGCACTGGTTGCCGAAGGCAGCTTCGCCGCGGCCGCCGCGCGGTTAAACCGAACGCATCCAACGGTCCATGCTGCGGTGAGGGCGCTTGAAGCTCAAGTGGGAATGATCCTGCTGGACCGGGCCGGCTACCGTGTCACGCTTACTGCGGAAGGTACGGCGTATCACGAGCGGGTGGCGCAGTTTCTTCGTCAATACGCCAATCTCCGGCGCGAAGCGGCGCAGCTCGCTGCTGGACAGGAGGCTGAGTTACGCGTCGTCGTAGGTGATCTGTGTCCATTGCCCGAGACGCTCGGCACGCTCAAACGGTTTTTCGAGGCTAGTAGCGGCACGCGTCTTACGCTTTTGTTCGAGGCGATTAGCGGGCCTTGGGAACGGTTGCAGAACGGTGAGTGCGATCTGATCTTCCATCACCTCGACAAACCCTCGCCGACGATCGAGTCGGTTGAACTCTTCGAGGTTCAACTGGTGCCGGTCGCCGCACCACGGTTTCTCAAGCAATTGCCTGTCGAATCGCTGGTGCCTGCAGACTTGAGGCCCTATGTTCAGTGCATCATCCGCGACACAAGCAAGCACTCCTCTGACGCTAATTACTATCTGATCGAGGGCGCGCCAACCTGCACCGTGCCTGACCAGTTGATGAAGCGCGAGTTGATCGTGCAGGGACTCGCGTGGGGGCACATGCCTTATCACCTTGTTGCTCGCGACCTCGAGGAAAACCGACTGGTGTCACTCGAGGGGCGGCACCTGGAAGGAGCGACGCTCAAGCACTACGCCGCGCGACGTAGAGATGCCGCGCACGGTCCCGTCGCGCAGCGTCTTTGGACTGAGTTGCTAGAGCGGGGCACAAGTTGAACGCGTGGTCGCTATCGGGTTGCGACAACCCGGACTATCGGCCGCTCAAGGTTACCTGGGGGGAATTCGTGAGTGCCCGTTTCGGGCGTGACGACGATCTCAACTGCAGCGACCTGAGACGGTATGCCATTGGGGACAGAGTTAGCCAGTTTGCGAACCTCCAGCGCCCGGGGTCCCGCAGGACACGGCGCTTGGGGTAGGCGGTCCCCGCCCTCTGGCCATTTCGACCTAGACTTGAATTGATTCGCTCGCCCGGTTCGGCGTCCGGAATCGCCACTGACGCGCGCAAACGCGCCATGCCCGAATGCCATAAGCGCGCGCACCCTGCGCGCGTCCGAACGACGGAGGTCAATGCCATGGCCGAGAACTGGAAGGTTGCCGGTACGTATTTCGAGAGTTGCAACTGCTACGCCCCGTGCAGTTGCGTTTGCCTCAGCCCGCCGTCTGACGGAGACTGCGCGGTGCTGATCGGTTGGCACGTCGATCAGGGCGAGTTCGCCGACGTGACACTGGACGGACTCAACATCGCTCTTTTTGCGTATTCGCCGGGTCACATGCTGCAAAACAAGTGGAAGGTGGCGCTTTATCTCGACGAACGCGGGACACCACAGCAGCAAGAGGCGTTGGGTAAGATCTTCTCCGGTCAAGCCGGGGGGCCGCTTTCCGCGCTGGGCCCGATGATTGGCGAAGTCATGGGCGTCAAACCAGCCGCGATCGACTACCACCTCGACGGGAAGCGTCGCAGCCTTCGCATCCCCAATGTCGCGGACGTCGAAATCGAAGCGTTGTCTGGTCAGGACGGAGGCGACGTCACCATCAGCAATCACCCGTTTACCGCTGTCCCAGGATTCGCGGCGGTGATCGGGAAATCGAAGCGCTTTAGCTTCACCGACCACGGCTTTTCCAGAGAAATCTCAGACCGAAACGGGTTCTATTCCCCGTTCGCCTACCAGGGCTGAGCGAGGTTTTCGAAGTGGGTTCGTGACTCGACGGCTGCCGGTGCGGGACCGCGTGATTGTACTGTCGGGACTCACGGCCGCGTCAAGGCGAGCTGCGCTATGGACACAACGAGCAACTGCGGCGCATCGCCCAGGAAATCGTGGTCGAGCAACAGCAGGAGATCGTCGCGATGCGGCTCGCGCTGGGTCAACTGCTGCCGACGCCCGCCCCGGCACCCGACCAGCCGACGCCCGCATCCGCCCCCGCACCGGCACATTCGATGTCGCATAACAGCATGCAAATGAACGTGCAAAAGGAGCCTTGATGAAACCCACGTCCATTGCCGCTATCGCCGTCGCGATTATCGTATTCACCGCTGCGCAGGCTGCCTCGGCTGGCCAGGCGCCCGGTTCGCTGTCCGATCCGGACATCCCGGTCACCCACCATGATCGCGTGTACGCGGCCGAGCAGTTCTCCAACACGGTCTCCGTTATCGATCCCGCGGACAACCATCTGGTCGGTGTAATTCGCCTCGGCGATCCGGCGCCCGCCAACTTCAGCCCGCTGTATCGCGGCCAGGTGCTTGTGCACGGCATGGGCTTCTCGCCGGACCACCACACGCTCGCAGTGGTGTCGATCGGCTCCAATTCCGTCACGTTCATCGACACGCAGACGAACGCGATCAAGCATGTCAGCTACGTCGGCCGGTCGCCGCATGAGGCGTTCTTCACGCCGGACGGCAAGGAAGTCTGGGTGACCGTGCGTGGCGAAAACTATGTCGATGTGCTGGACGGCAAGACCTTCGAAGAAAAGACGCGCATTACCGTTCCCGCGGGCCCCGGCATGCAGATCTTTTCTCCGGACGGCAAGTATGGATACGTGTGTTCGTCGTTCAATCCGGAGACCGATGTGATCTCGGTGGCCGACCACAGGATTATCGGCAAGGTCATGCAGGGAAGCCCGTTTTGCCCTGACCTCGCGGCGACGCCGGACGGCAAGCAGGTCTGGTTCACGCTGAAGGATGTGGGCAGGACCCAGGTGTTCGACGCGCGTCCGCCCTTTGCGGTGCTGAAGACGATCGACACCGGTCCGATCACCAATCACGTCAACATCGTGCAGAACGCAAATGGGATGTTTGCCTACGTCACCGTGGGCGGCCTGAATCAGGTGAAGGTATTCCGGACCGACGACTTCTCGCAGGTCGCAACGATTCCTGTCGGCAACCTCCCGCATGGCATCTGGCCGTCAGGTGACGGCAGCCGCGTTTATGTGGGCCTCGAGAACGCCGATGCGATGGCCGTGATCGATACGCTGACCAACAAGGTCATCGCCAACGTGCCGATCGGGCAGGCGCCGCAGGCAGTGACCTACGTGCCGAACGCCGTGCCAGAGGGTGACGGCACTCAGAACACGCAGCCGCTCGGGTTGGCGGGGCAGACGACCCATCTCGCCCTGATACCCGTTGGCACTGGCAAACCGGCGGGCGCCGTGAGCGTCCCCACCACCGTCACGCTTTTTGATCAGGGACTGGTGCAGGTTCTCCAGGCGGCCGTCACTGGGCTGCAGCCGAAGCAGCCCTACGTGCTGGGTCTCTCGAACAAACCCGATGGCAGCGGCAACGTGGAGCCGCTCGCCAACTTCATGACGAACCCAGCCGGTGCTGCGATTGTTACTGCGCTGGGCCAGATTCGCCAAGTGGTTGCACCGGGGGGAAACGCGGCGGGCGACAGGCACCGTTACCTCGTGATCGCTCCGCAAGTATCGGGTAAGGCGGGCGCGCCGGTCCAGGTGCAGGCGCTTTAAGGAGTGGGCGGACCTTTCATGCGGAAAATGGCGGCGGCAGGGCGTCGAACCGACTTGAAGCAAGGCTGTGCGGTCCCACGGATTTCGCGCGATCGGAAGGGAGCAATGCGTATCGTGGACAAGCGTTCAGGCGGGCGCCGTATGTCGATCTAGCGCCGCGTTCAACTTTCGTTGCCGAACATCGGCATCCGCCTCAGGATCCATTCGAGCAGTTCCTGCGCCCCGGCCGCAAGCGGCCGCCCGGATTTAACGAGCAATCGTGCTTTCGTGCCCTGAAACAGAGGGTGCGCGATCGGCACGATACACAGGTCGCCGGCCGCGATCTCGCGATAGGCGGCGAACTCGCCGATCAGCGTCACGAAATGCCCGGCTGAAACGAAGCGCTTCAGCGCGGCCAGCGAATTCGTGGTCAATGTCGGGCTGATTTTGATGTTCTCGGCGAATTCCAGCATCTTGACGACATGGCCGATTCCGAACGTCGCAGGCATCAGCGCGAGCGGCCAGGCGAGCAGATCGTCGACATTCGCCGGGCCGCCGCGTGTCGCCAGCGGATGATCGCGGCGAACGAGCAGCACAACGGGTTGCGCCGAACTCGCGCGATATTCGATACGCGGATGCGGCGGCGGGTTGTACGCGAGCCCAATATGCGCGCGGCTTTCCGCGACTTCATTCAATACATCGTCGACGGGCAGCATCTCCACGCCGACGTCCAGCTTCGGATACTGCGCGCAGAATTGCGCGAGCACGTCGTCGACCAGCGTGTCGACATAGCCTTCGCTGATGGCCAGCTGAATATGCCCTTGCTGAAGGCCTTTCAGCGCATGCAGCTGGTCTTCCAACTTTTCCTGTTGCGATCGATACCCCCGCCAGAACTCCAGCAGATGCATCGCCGCCTCGGTCGGCTTGACGCCGCGCGCCTCACGCTCGAAGAGCGTCGCGCCCAGCTCGTCTTCCAGCAGCTTGATCTGCCGCGTGATCACGGACGGCGACGTGTTGATGTTGTCCGCGGCGCCGCGAATCGTGCCGTGAACCAGCACTTCGTGGAAATAGCGCAGCCGTGCCTGGTTAATTTCGCGCATTGAAAGGCTCCGATTCATTGTGTTGCTCATGGAGCAACGATACGTGAACATAGTTGCTCTTGCTAGCAGGTTTTCTCCGCGGCACGATGCTCATACCCGACGAGCCAGGCGAACAACGGAGGCACACATGTCAGCGATTCAGACCTTGAGAGCCGAAGATGCTGTTTCGTCTCTCTACAGCAAGCTCAACTGGCGGCTTTTGCCGTTTCTCGTCACTTGCTACATGTTCGCGTATCTGGACCGCGTGAACGTCGGGTTTGCCAAACTCCAGATGCAAAGCGAACTCGGATTCTCCGATGCCGCTTACGGCGTCGGCGCGGGCATCTTCTTTCTGGGCTACGTGCTGTTCGAGATTCCGAGCAACCTGATGCTGCCGAAAGTCGGCGCACGCAAGACCTTCAGCCGCATTCTCGTGCTGTGGGGTATTACGTCGGCGTGCATGCTGTTCGTGCATAACGTGCCGATGTTCTACGCGATGCGGTTCCTGCTCGGCGTATTCGAAGCCGGCTTCGCGCCCGGCATGATCTATTACCTGTCGCGCTGGTACGGCCCCGCGCGCATGGCGCGCGCGATTGCTGTCGTGTTCGTCGCCGGACCGATTGGCGGCATTGTCGGCGGGCCGTTGTCGGCGTGGCTGATGTCGACGTTCTCGGGTGTCGGCGGATTGTCTGGCTGGCAATGGATGTTCCTTGTCGAAGGATTGCCGTGCATCGTGCTCGGCGTGCTGACGCTGTTCGTGTTGTCGAACCGTCCGTCCGAAGCGAAGTGGCTTTCCGCCGACGAGCAACATCTTCTCGAAAGCGAGGTCGGTGCGCCCACCACGCACGACCATTCGTTCCGCGCCGTGGCGAAGAATCCGCGCATCTATGTTCTCGCGCTCGCTTACTTCTGCATCATCTTCCCGATCTATGCGATCAGCTTCTGGCTGCCGACGTTGCTGAGAGATCAGGGTGTGGCGGACACGACGCGGCTCGGCTGGTACGTCGCGATTCCTTATGTTGCGGCCGCGTTTGGCATGTACTTCGCCGGTCGCCGTTCGGACCGTCTCGGCGAACGGCGCCATCACAGCGCGGTGCCCGCGTTCGTCGGCGCGCTGCTTCTCGCGTCGATCATTTTCACCGACGGCAATCTCTTCCTGACGCTCGCTACGCTGACGCTTGCGACGGCAATGATGTGGATGGCGTACACGGTTTTCTGGGCCATTCCGCCTGAGTACATCAAAGGGCCGGCTGCGGCGGGCGGCATTGCGCTCATCAACACGATCGGATTGTCCGGTGGCTTCTGGGGACCGGCCGTCATCGGCTGGACGAAGGCCGCCACGGGCAACATGCACGCAGGTTTGCTCGTCATGGCAGGCATGGCTGCGATTGCATCGGTCGTGATTATCACGAACAAGCGCGGCATCCATTGACGATTTAACAATGCTGCCATGCAGCGCCAGGCGGCTGAGTGTTTCCCCAGACAACGAGTTATAGCTTTGGAAAGGCCACGTCCTTTCCATATCGAACCGAAGGATGAACGGCAATGAAAATTCTGATCGCAGGCTTTCAACACGAGACCAACACGTTCGCGCCGACCAGGGCGTCGTTCCAGAGCTTCATCCAGGGCGAAGGTTTTCCGCCGCTGGCACGCGGCGTCGACGTGCTGAATCTGCGCGACGTGAACGTGCCGATCGGCGGTTTCATCAAGGTCGCGGAGGCGCAAGGGCACGAGCTGATTCCGGTGATCTGGGCGGGCGCGAGCGCGTCGGCGCATGTGACCGTGGACGCATACGAGCGCATTGCCGGCGAGATCACCGATGCTGTCAAAGCGGGTGGTTTCGATGCCATCTATCTGGACTTGCACGGAGCGATGGTCGCTGAGCATGCCGACGACGGCGAAGGCGAGTTGCTTGAGCGCGTGCGTGCGGTGGTCGGCAACAGCATGCCGTTTGTGGTGTCCCTTGATTTGCATGCGAACGTGACCGAGCGCATGTTGAAGCATGCGGACGCGATGGTCGCGTACCGGACGTACCCGCACGTCGACATGGCCGAAACGGGCGAGCGCGCGGCGCATCTGCTCGACAGGCTGGTCGCGGAGAAGCGCAAATTCACACGCGTCGTCCGGCGCATTCCATTTCTGATTCCGGTGAACGGCATGTGCACGCTGGTCGCGCCCGCCCATGACATGTACACCGCGCTGGCATCGCTTGAGCGCGATACGGTCGTGTCGCTGTCGTTTGCGCCGGGTTTTCCGGCTGCGGACTTTCCCGAGTGCGGTCCGGTGATCTGGGGTTACGGATTCGACAATGACGCGCTCACGAAGGCGATCGACACGCTGTACGCCAGGATGCTCGCGGAGGAATCGTCATGGGAAGTGCCGTTCCTTACACCCGACGAAGCCGTTATCGAAGCCATGCAGATCAGCCGGAACGCCAACAAGCCGGTCATCATCGCCGACACGCAGGATAACCCCGGCGTGGGCGGCGACTCGAATACGATGGGCATGGTGCGCGCGCTGCTGCGCAACGGTGCAACTGATGCGGCCGTCGGCGTGATCTGGGATGCGGACGCGGCCGCCGCCGCGCATCGCGCCGGTGTCGGCGCGCGCATCGAGCTTGCGCTGGCGGGCCGTTCGGGCGTGCCCGGCGATGAGCCGCTGAAAGGCACGTTCGAGGTGGAGCATGTGTCCGATGGCCGCTTCCGCTTTGACGGCCCGATGCTGAACGGCATGACGGGCGAACTCGGACCCGTTGCGTGCCTGCGTATCGACGGCGTGCGAATCGCTGTCAGCAGCGTCAAGATGCAGATTTTCGATCGCAATCTCTATCGCGTTGCGGGCATCGAACCCGAGCAGATGAAGATTCTGGTCAACAAAAGCTCCGTCCATTTTCGTGCGGATTTTCAGGCTATCGCAGAGACCATTCTTGTCGCGAAGGCGCCCGGACCGATGGCTGCGGACCCGGCCGATCTGCCGTGGCAGCGTCTTGATCCGCACATCCGGGTACGTCCGAAGGGGCCTTCCTTCGACGAGATTCGCTCAGCCGCCGCATGACGACACACTCGACCACGCGAACTTTGCATGCATACCGGCGCGATCCAAGCCCGCGCGCTCATGAATGAAATCAACCCAAGAGGAGAATTCTTATGTCGGATCAGATCAACTCTCGGCGCCGCTTTCTGCGGACCACGGCAGTCGGTATCGGCGCAATGCAATTGAGCCTGACCGGGCTTGTTCGCGCCCAGTCGAATCAACCCGCGCAAGGCGTCGCTGCGACGAATGGCGCGACGTCGAATGCGTCGTTCGGTCAGATCAAACAGATCAACGCGGGCACGCTCAACGTGGGCTATGCGGAAGTCGGGCCGGAGAACGGTCCCGTCGTCATTCTGCTGCATGGCTGGCCTTATGACATCCATAGCTTTGTCGAGGTCGCGCCGATTCTTGCCGCGGCGGGCTATCGGGTCATCGTTCCGTATCTTCGCGGCTACGGCTCGACGCGTTTCCTGTCGAGCAAAACGATGCGCAATGGGCAACAGGCCGTGGTCGCGGTCGACATCATCGCATTGATGGATGCGTTGAAGATCCAGAAGGCGGTGTTTGGCGCTTTCGACTGGGGCGCGCGGACCGCGAACATCATCGCGGCGCTGTGGCCGGAGCGTTGTGCGGGGCAGGTTTCCGTCAGCGGCTATCTGATTGGCAGCCAGCAAGCCAACAAGGCGCCGTTGCCGCCGAAGGCCGAATTCGCGTGGTGGTATCAGTTTTACTTCGCCACGGAGCGCGGGCGGCTTGGCTACGAGGCCAACCGGCATGATTTTTCGAAGCTCATCTGGCAGCTTGCGTCGCCGAAATGGAGCTTCGACGATGCAACTTATGACCGTTCCGCAGAGGCGTTCAAGAATCCCGATCATGTTGCAGTCGTGATTCACAACTATCGTTGGCGGCTGGGTCTCGTGAAAGGCGAGTCGCAATACGACGCGTTGGAACAGCGTCTTGCAGCGGCGCCCGTCATCACGGTCCCGACGATCACGATTGAAGGCGATGCGAACGGCGCACCGCATCCTGATCCGGCGGCGTACGCAAGAAAATTCACCGGCAAGTATCAGCACCGGAATATCGAAGGCGGCATTGGTCACAATTTGCCGCAAGAAGCACCGAAAGCCTTTGCGGATGCCGTGATCGACGTAGCGCGCATGTGATCCGCCGCATCATCCTGGCGCGTCGCCAGTAAAGACAGCGACGCCGCCGTCAACAACTGCCCGAAATTCGAGCTATGTCGGGCGAAGCCTTGCCGGGCGTGGGTCGTAAACGTTTATCCAGGGGTGCCCTCAAGAAACGGATTTTTAAGTACGCCAGGCACCCGGACCGGACGTTTCGAGTGTCTCCGCGCACACCCACTCCGGCCAGTCAGTCCCCCCCGAAGCAGCCGTTCAACGTTTGACATGAGTCGCGTACGCCCGCTTGTTCGCGCCTCGCCGCTCGATGAAGAAGAAAACAGATTGCCCGCTCCGCTTTTCCGAATAGTACGGACGTGGGTCCGTTGAATGCAGTCAGGCGGCAAGAGAGCCAGAAGTGCCGCATTGTGACGAGCCCGAAGGATTCGCAAAAGGCATGTCTGGACGAATCAGGCAAGACGTGGGCGTGAGGAGTGGACGGTGAGGCCGGTTGCGTACGTCCCAATCCGCCCGCTGAACTCACGCGCTGCCAGTCGAAAGGCAAAGTTACTTCAGGTGAATGAGGACTGATCCCTCCGATATCTCCGGCGCGCCCACGCCCGTGCTTTCGGCGTCTTTCGCGATCCAGTCCTTCGCCTTTTGCACGCTATCATCAATGCCTGCCTTGTCCTGGCAAACAGTCACCGAGAATCCGCCATCGCCGCTGCGTGCGAGGGTGCAGCCGACAAAGCCTTTGACCGGACGCATCAGTTCTTCGACGTCAGCCGTGCGCTTCTCCAGCAGATCGAACAACTCCTTTGCGCCCTTTCCGGAAAATCTCCTTATAACAGTTTGCATGATTGCATCCTCCTGTTTGATGGACCAGCGAGACGAGCATGCCGCACGAACAATGTGTGCAGCGTGCAACTGCTCTTTCCGACAGCGTGTAGTGCGTGGAAGTAATTGAGAAGGCCTGTACTGAAAACGCGAACAGCTCAACCTTTTCCGCAACTCGCCGATATACCGCTCGAACGCAGCGTTGAGTTGGACAGACGCGACACTTACTGGAGCGGCGAGTGGACAAGGACAGTTTCCTGCGCCGGGCACGCTTCGAAGACGACCCGTCCCGATCGAAGAATCTTCCAGCCCATAGCGCGCGTGCCAGCACGACAAGGATGGCAGCCACAGGAACCATCGGTCGATCCCCATGTAAAGTCCATCAGGTTGTCAACGCTGCGAGCATGGGCCAAACCGCAATCCCCCGATTCAGGTGCCTCAGGAGGGCACGCTTCATGATCATGAAACGAATCTATGCCACGTTCCTCGCCACACTGCTGATCGCTACGCTTGCGCCGGAGTGCCAGGGACAGTACACCACCGACTGGGTGGCGAACACATTTGGGACCAACGCTACCCGCGTGGGTAGCGTCGCGCGCTCCATGTGGATAGCGCCCGAGGGTGTCATCTACACGGCTTCCATGTGGGACGAAAACGAAGGTGGTGTCGCGATATACCAGAACGGCCAAAGCCTGGGGTCCATAGGAGGTCACGGCGAGTTTCAGGGCAGCGCCATTACGGGTAATGCAACTTCGATCTTCGCCGCTCTGCAATTTAATACCGCTTACGGCAGCGGCGCGGTGGGGCGGTACAACCGAACCACTCGAACTCGCGACTTTCTCATCCCGGTCAGCACGACAACGACAGAGCGGCGGGCTGATGTAATCACGGGACTCGCGACATCGGGCTCGCTCCTTTATGCGAGCGACTTTCCTGGAAATCGCGTCCGCGTCTATACCACCGACGGCGTCTGGCGGCAGGATATCGCCGTCTCAGGCCCTGGCGCACTCGCGGTGGACAGCGCAGGAAACATCTGGGTTGCGCAGAAGAGTGCGGGCGCGATCCTCGAATTCAATCCGGCCGGCGTGCTCGTGAACACCATCCAGACGTCCGTCGCCTCTCGACCGTCCTCGCTGTATTTCGATTCGTCGACCGGGTGTCTCATGATCGGCGACGAGGGCCCCGACATGAACATCAAGATCTATAACATTTTGGGCATTCCATTTCTGGTCAGTACATTTGGCATTCAGGGGGGATATCTCGATACGACAACGGGAATCAAAGGCCAGGTTGGCGACAAGCGTTTTACCCGCGTCACCGGCATCGGCAAAGACGCCGCCGGCAACCTGTACGTGCTCAACAACCCGTGGGGCGGAAGCTGGGACCTCGGCCGCGACGGCGGCACCGATATTCACTCCTACGACAGTTTTGGCCACCTGCAATGGAAGCTTCAGTCTCTCAACTTCGAGGGGGTCGCCGCTCCGGACCCGGGTACTGACGGCACGTACTTCTATGGAGGCACCAACATCTACACCGGCACCGCGGGGGGAACCTTCGTAGCGAACACGGTCGATCCGATCGACTATCCATCCGATCCGCGCATCAACATCAACGATCACTCACGGGATGAGCACTTCGGTCAACTTGCCACCGTCGGCGCCAACCGGATCCTCGTGGCGTCGGGCCAGAATCCCGATACCTTCTACTTCTTCCACTTCAATGCTGCGAATGGCTACATCGCAATACCGGACGCCACGCTTCCAGGTACGGCGTTCAATACGACCGCACCGGTCAGGGACGGATTCTGCCTCGACAGCAAAGGGGAAGTCTGGGCCGGTTTGGACAAAACGAATGCCATCTGGCACTTTCCGCTGACCGGCTTCGATGCCAACGGTCGGCCGAGTTGGGGAGCAGGAATTGCAACGCCCGTTCCGCGCACGATCACACCATTGACGCGGATCATCTACCTGCCGGAAAGCGACACGATGATCCTGGCACAAGGCGTTGTCGGGAGCACGGACTGGACATCGATCGGAACGCGGATCGAGGTGTATCACGGCTGGCTCGCAGGCAACACGACCGTTCCCAATCCGGTGATCAACCTCACCAGCGCCAATCCCAAGTCGATCACGGCGGCCGGCAACTATCTCTTCGTCGGATACGTACACACCGTGCCCAACATCGATGCCTTCAATCTGATCACAGGCAGCTTGGACACCACGTTGATCAACAGCAACCCCAATACCGTCTACGTCGGCAATGATGTGGATTCGATGTACGGCCTTAGATCGTACCGTCGGTCGACCGGGGAGTACGTGATCACGAAGGACAACTACAACGGGGCCAGCGTCATCATTTATCGCTGGACACCCTGATCAACAGTGCTCGCCGCGGCTACGCCCCCGGCGAGCACCTCACGTCATGTCGACTTATTGACGTGTGATGTCAGGCAAAGCCGTCAGAATCGTCATAGATTTCAAGCTGACACATTCGGCGTCGGCAGGCGTGCAAGCCGTGCAGCGGCCAGACTCACGCGGAAAAGGCAACTAACGGTCTAGCGCGCCCAGCGTCTTCAGATTGGGCCGGCGCGCCGCGCAAGGAAAGAATGAACCGTCGGTGAGGCAAAAGCGGCTCGTAGGGAGAGGAGGTCGTCCGCTTACCGGTTACCGTCAAGCAGATCGCCGAGGAGCCCGTCGAAAGCGGCCTGCGCGTCTTCGAGTTCTTGCAGCGCTGCATCGAAGGTCTGCAATGCCATCTGCGACGGCCGGCCATCGCCGGCGGGCGGGAATTGCGATTGCAACGACGCAAACGCCGTCTGTACTTTCTTCGTCGCGTTGAGCACGCGCTCCATCGCACTGCGTTCTTCAGCTCGTGCCTGTTCGTGATCCATGAAAACTCCGTCGTTCATCGGGTAAAAAATATGACATCGCTGGCCACTATGCCACGGGTCTTCGCGAGCAACCTCCGCTGCGGCACGCGCTGGTTGTACACGGCATCGGCTTAAGGCAGCGGCAGGCCACCGTTGGCTTTGACCTCTCGCAGCGACAGCGACGACTCAACCGATGTCACCCCAGGCAGGCTGCGCAACTGATCGCGCATGAAGGTGCCGTAATCGTCGAGGTCGCGGGCGACGACCTGAAGCACATAGTCCGCGCTGCCCGATACGTTATGACACGACAGGATGCGGGGAATCGCAAGGACTTCGCGCTCGAAGCGCGTCGCGACCGCCCGGTCGTGCACAGCAAACCGCACATACACAAACGCGACCACGCCGAGCCCAAGCGCCGAACGCGACAGCATCGCGCGATAGCGCTCGATGTAGCCTTCGTTTTCCAGGCGCTTCAATCTGCGGGCACACGGCGTTTCACTCAGACCGACCAGTTCGGCGAGGCGAGCGTTGGACATGCGTCCATCCGCCTGCAACGCGGCGAGGATGGCGCGATCGACTTTGTCGAGATCGTCGGTCATGTGGGTGGAAAGCGCTATTTTAATGATGAATTTTAGCGCAATAACCCAGCGAGTTATCTCTAGCCCATGCAAATCGCCAGAAATCTCTCCGTTGACGATAGCAAGATAGAGCCTTGAAAAACGCGGGGTTCGTCATGGTCTCAACTCATCTAATGGTCGTTTTTGTCGCGGCACTGGCTGTCGTCTACGCAGTTCCGGGCCCGGACATGGCGCTCGTCATGCAGACAAGCATCGGGCGCGGTGCGCGAAATGGTTTTGCGGCAGCCGGCGGTCTTGCGATGGCGCGAGCGACGCATGTCACGCTGTCCGCGTGCGGCGCCGCTGCACTGTTTCGCAGCGCGCCCTGGCTTTACGAAGTCGTCCGCTATGGCGGCGCGGTATATCTAGCATGGATCGCGGTGCAGATTTTCCGGTCACCGGTTTTCGCGTTGCCGGCGGGCGGGGTCGTCGCACCTGAGCCGCGCCCGTTGCGCGCGGCCTTCGTCAAGGGTTTGTTGACCAACTTGCTGAATCCAAAGGCGTTGTTGTTCTGTTCAGTGTTGTTGCCGCAATTCGTTCGGCCGGAGGCGGGGCCGGTCGCCGTTCAGGTTGCCGAACTGGGCATCGCGCTTCTGATCGTTGGCGCGTGTTTCGATGCGGCCTACGCGATCGGCGCCGCACGGATCGCGAACTGGATGCGGAGCCATCCGCTCGCGCAGACCGTCCAGCGGTGGACATTTTCAGCGGCGCTGGTTGGGTTCGCGTTGCGGCTATCGCTCGATTGATCTGCCAATGGCGCAAGGTCCCTGGTTCAGCGATCAGTGTGGCCTGGTCTACCTGTTCAGCTTCGATTCACGACGCGGTCTGTCGTCGATAATCTTGCGACGGTGTTTGTCTTTCATCGTCTTCCATCCCTTGCATTCGTCGCGGGTACGCAGGCAGCCGATGCACAGGCCAGTTTTGCCGTCGAACCTGCAGATGTCGACGCAGGGAGATTTGGCGGTCATGACATACCGGGGAGATTGAAGAGGTGCGGTGACTTTCGCATGCGGATCGGGCCGCGGGCAAAGTGATTGTGTTAATAAAAGCCATAGACGATTTGCGTGTTATCTACGTCCGTCGACAACTTCCTCCTTCACAACACCCCTTCGCTCATCAATGACGACATTCCTTCTTTATGCGGTGACCGCGATTGCCGAGATCGTCGGTTGCTATCTGCCGTGGCGCTGGCTCAAAGAGGACGGCTCACCGTGGCTGCTTGTACCGGGCGCGCTAAGCCTGGCGCTGTTTGCGTGGCTGCTGACGTTGCATGGCACGGCCGCGGGGCGCGTCTATGCCGCATACGGCGGCGTCTATGTCGCGGTCGCGATCCTGTGGCTGTGGGCCGTCGATCAGGTGCGGCCAACGTTGTGGGATCTTGTCGGCGTCGCCGTGACGCTGGCCGGCATGAGCCTCATCGCATTCCAGCCCCGGGTGTGATGCGCGGGTCTGGTCTCGCAACGGTGACTGATCTGCAGGTGGCGTCCACGTGAAGTCCGGGTCGCCGCCGTTCTACTGCTGGCACTGCGCCATCGCCGCCTGATGAATTCAGACGACGATGGCAACACACGCGTCACAGGCGGCGACGTTTGCAAAAGCGTCGCCGCGTTGTGTGGTGTCACGCAGATCGGCCGGATCAGCCGAGTGTGCTGCGGCCAAGGAAATCGAGCTTGCCCAGATCGACGCCGTTATGACGCAGGATGTCGTAAGCGGTCGTCGTATGGAAGAAGAAATTGGGCAGCGCGAAATGCAGCAGATAGCCAAGCCCGACAAACTCAACCGGACCCGTGCGCATCTTTAGCGTGATGGGACGCTCTTCTGATCCGTCGATCTGCTCGGGCTTGAATTCCTTCAAATAATCGATCGTCTTCTGGATACGGGCATCGAGTTCGTCGAATGTCTGTTCGAAGTCCTCGTACTTCGGCGCTTCGACACCCGCGAGGCGAGCGGCGCAGCCTTTCGCCGTGTCGGTCGCGATGCAGACCTGACGCTTCAACGGCAGCATGTCGGGAAAGAGGCGGGCGCCGGTGAGGACGAGCGGGTCGATCTGTTTTTCTGCGGCGTGCGCCTCGGCTTTGCCGAGAAACGTCTGGAGGTTGGTCAGGCCGCGCACGAGCACGGGCACGGATGCTTGATACATTGAAATGGACATGGGAAGGTTCCTCGGATTCTTCGATCGGGCGCATGTACGGCGCGCGAGGCAACGGACGCGCTGGTTAGCGCGCCGCGCAATCATAGCGCGATCACGGACATCCTACCGACGGCGCTCGCCGTTGCAAACTGGCCGGATGGCCGAGTGTGACGGCGACAGGAACTGTGTTTGAATGGATTTGTCGGACGGTTCAGCGATGTCGTTGAAACACAGGCGCCGTGCGGGTTCCAATGCAGGCCCGCAGGCGTCTCGAAGTCCACTGTGCCAACGCGCGGCGTGATGTCCGTGCACGGAGGAGGATCAATACCATGGCAAAACATCCACTGGCTGGAAGCGATCGGGCGGTACAGGCGGGCTCGAAAGTCGTTGGCAGTTGCAACCCGGCGGAAACCATTGAGGTCGTTGTCATGCTGCGTCGCCAGGGCGGGCAGCAGTTTCAGGCGCTGATGACAAAAATCGAGTCGGGCGACCCGAAAGTGAAACCTGTGTCGCGTGAGGAATTCGCGAAGCAGTTCGGTGCCGCGCCCGATGACGTCGCAAAGCTGAAAGCGTTTGCCGCGGCACATGGCTTGAATATCGTGCGCGAGGATCCCGCGGCGGCGACCGTCGTGCTGACTGGCACGATCGCGCAGTTCCAGAGCGCATTCGATGTCCACCTGCAGCATTTCGAACATCATTCGATGGGCCAGTATCGCGGGCGCACGGGCGTCATCAGCGTGCCTGACGATCTGCAAGGCGTTGTCACGGCGGTGCTCGGGCTCGACAACCGCCCGCAGGCGCGGCCGCACTTTCGCATTCGCCCGCCGTTCGTGCCGGCACAAGCGCATCAGGGCGCCTTCACGCCGTTGCAACTGGCGTCGCTATATGACTTTCCGCCGGGAGACGGCAAGGGCGAGTGCATCGCCATCATCGAACTTGGTGGCGGCTATCAGTCGGCGGATCTGAACGCCTATTTTTCGGGGCTCGGCGTGGCGACACCGAAGATCGTCTCTGTCGGTGTTGACCAGGGCAGCAACCAGCCGAGCGGCGATCCGAACGGACCCGACGGCGAGGTCACGCTCGATATTGAAATCGCGGGAGCCATCGCACCGGGCGCGACGATCGCCGTTTATTTCACCGCGAACAGCGACGCTGGCTTTATTGATGCTGTGAGCCGCGCAGTGCATGACACGACCCACAAGCCGTCGGTCATATCGATCAGCTGGGGCGGCCCGGAAACGATCTGGACCGCGCAGTCGCTGAACGCCTTCAATGGCATTTTGCAGGCCGCCGCGACAATGGGGGTGACGGTTTGCGCGGCGTCGGGCGACAGCGGGTCGTCCGATGGCGTGGGCGATGGCGGCGAGCATGTCGATTTCCCTGCGTCGAGCCCCTACGTGCTTGCGTGCGGCGGCACGCATCTGCAGGCTTCCGGCACGTCGATTACACAGGAAGTGGTATGGAATGACGGCGTGGACGGCGGCGCGGGCGGGGGCGGCGTGAGTACCGCATTCCCCGTGCCGGCGTGGCAGAAGGGGCTGTCGGCTACGGCCGCGCATGGCGGCAAAACGGCCCTCGGCGGACGCGGCGTACCCGATGTCGCCGGTGATGCATCGCCTGCCACGGGCTACGACGTATTGATTGACGGCACGCGGACAGTAGTCGGCGGCACGAGCGCGGTGGCGCCGCTCTGGGCTGGACTGATTGCGCGCATCAACGCAGCAAAAGGGCAGCCCGCCGGCTTCGTGAATCCGAAGCTTTATCAGGCTCACGGTGCCTGCAACGACATCACGCAGGGCAATAACGGCAGCTTTTCCGCCGGCCCGGGCTGGGACGCATGCACCGGCCTCGGCAGCCCTAATGGTCAGAAGGTGGCGGCAGCACTATAGTTCGACCAGCGGGCCGGTGGTCAGTCAGGTCGATAGCGTGGCGACCGGTGACCCGCTTGCGTCGATGATGGGCAGCATCTTGCACGACTTAATATGACGTCAACGAATCCGATGGAGCGATCATGACTAACCCCGAGTCAGCTTCCGGCAGTTCGCAGTCGCCGCACAATTCCCACGCCACGCAGTCGCCGATGGCGGCCGCCGCACCGCACCGGGCGGGGGACAAACCGTTCTTCGATCCGGTTGCGTATGGCAACGGCCCCGACGACTCTGTGAACGACAGCACCGAAAATGCAGCGATCACAAAGCATACGACCACGATCGGAGGTCGCCAGATCAATTACACGGCGACGGCGGGTCACCTCGTGACCGTCGACTCGAGCAGTTCCTTGCCGAGCGCCAAGATGTTCTACGTGGCGTTCACGCAGGATAACCAGAAGGAAGAAACGCGGCCCGTCACGTTCTTCTACAACGGCGGGCCCGGTTCGTCGTCGGTGTTCGTGCTGCTTGGCTCGTTTGCGCCGCGTCGCATCAAGACGTCGATGCCGGGTTTCACCCCGCCAGCGCCCTATGCGATGGAGGACAATCCCGACAGCCTGCTGGACAGGAGTGACCTCGTTTTCATTAATCCTGTCGGTACCGGTTACTCGGCTGCGATCGCGCCGCACAAGAATCGCGATTTCTGGGGCGTGGATCAGGACGCCGATTCGATCAAGCAGTTCATCAAGCGTTTTCTGACGAAGAACAGCCGCTGGAATTCGCCGAAGTTCCTGTTCGGCGAATCGTACGGCACCGCCCGTAGCTGTGTCCTTGCGTACCGGTTGCATGAGGACGGCGTCGACCTGAACGGCGTTACGCTGCAATCGTCGATTCTCGATTACACGCAGTCGGGCAATCCGGTTGGTGTGTTGCCGACCGCAGCCGCCGATGCCTGGTATCACCGCAAGCTCGGCGTAGCGCCAACGCCGACCGACCTCGGCGCATTCGCCGAAGAAGTCGCGCAGTTTGCGCGTACCGATTACCTGGCCGCGCTACGCAAGTTTCCGACTACGGACAATGCGACAGTCGAAAAGCTCAGCGAATACACCGGGATCGACAAAACCACGCTGCTCGCGTGGAGCCTTGATGTCGCGGCCTACGACAGTCGTGGCAATTCGCTCTTCCTGACCACGCTGCTGAAGTCGAAAGGACTTGCGCTCGGAGAGTACGACGGTCGTGTCACCGGCATTGAAACGGGCATCGCGGGCAAGATCGATCCGAACTCGGGCGGCAACGATCCCACGATGACGGCCGTGACGGGCGTGTACACCACGATGTGGAACGTGTATCTGAATGAGCAGTTGAAGTTCACGTCGAATTCGTCCTTCACCGATCTCAACGATCAGGCGTTCGCGAACTGGGACTTCGGTCATATCGATCCGACTGGTGCGCAGAAAGGTCTTGATTCGAAAGGCAATATCGTCCTTTACACGGCAGGAGATCTGGCTGCGGTAATGGCGCTCAACGTCGATCTGAAAGTGCTGTCGGCGAACGGCTTCTATGACTTCGTTACGCCGTTCTACCAGACCATCCTCGATCTGCAGGAGATGCCGCTCGTCAGCAGTCAGGTCCGGCAGAATCTGTCGGCGCGCTTCTACCCGTCAGGGCACATGATTTATCTCGATGGCGGGTCCCGCACGGCGCTGAAGGCCGATCTCGCGCAGATGTATGAATCGGCAGTCGCCAATACCGGAGCAATGACGCGAATCCGGGCGTTGCAGGCGCGCAAGAAAAGTTAGGGGCGCGGGCGGCGCGCAGGTGAACGATGCCCATATAGAAACGGCGAGCTGACACAAGTCAGCCCGCCGCCTCACTTATCACTGCACACGTGCGTAACAGCGGCCACGCGCGTGACAGTCTGGCAAGAGCTCGTCACGGCACTGCCGCGTCCGGCCCTTTCTCTCGCGTTCGTCCACCGCTTGACGGCGGACGATGCCGACGCTTTGCGCTTGCTGCGCGCGCCGACCGCCCCGTAAAACAACCGTACACCCTCGACATTCAGCAGCACGCTTTGCTTCTGGCAAACTGTTACCGCTATCCCCCCGTTTCGGCCCTGTTTGGTGGGCCATGGAAAAAAACTGTTCTTGCTATTTTTTTTGTCGTTCAATCAGGTACAGTCCATTGATAATGCCTTGCAGTCATATGGGCAAGGCATGTCGGGGCTAACAGAGCGTTCCGCTTTTTGAATGGGTCTGAGAGCCTTGTCGTAGCTGGAATGCCGGTCGCCGTTCACGTCATGGCAAATTGTCGCATCGCATTTGAAGCACGTTCTGACTATCCTGACATCAGGACGAAATGCACAGGGGAGATTTGAAATGATTGTTTTTTATGTCTCAGTAGCTTTACTCGGCGCGGCGATTATCCGTCATGCGGCAGCAAAAACCAGGCGAGCGCGTCTGCAACCGGTACGTGCGCGCACCAGTGAGCGTCGCGTCCGGTAATCATGGAACGCCATGAATCTCACCGTCAGGAATATCCCGGAATCGTGTACTGAGCAGGAAGTGCGTGACTTCCTCAAGAAGGAGTTAGGACACTACGCGTCCAAAATTGCCGTGTACGAGGCGGGAACGCCGGGTGCATACGCAGTCGTTGAACTGGACGCGAATGTGCCTTACGTTGGAGAGGTCATTGCACGTCAGGTACATACGCTCCATCTGAACGGCGTCGCGCTCGAGGCGAGTTCTTCGCTATTTGGCGATGAACCTCCCGCACGGCAGAAGTGAGGTGATCCATCTCGTCCGCGTGATCATTGATTTACATCCAACGCGCTTCGTCACTCCAGTGACGAAGCGCGTTGTGTTTTCAGCTAGTTGTCCATCGGCCAGTCGAATGGCGTGTAGGGCAACGCGCGCTTGTGGCGCGTCGCCTGGTGGAAGCGGAAAACTGTCTCGTACACATCGTCGCTGACCGGTTTGCCTTCCAGAAAGTCGTCGATGTGTTCGTATGTGATGCCATACGCATCTTCGTCGGGGCGCAGTGGGCGCAGCGTTTCCAGATCCGCGGTAGCCGTCTTTGACGCGATGCCCTCGGACGCACCCAGCGCGCGAGCAACTTCACGCACCCGCCGTTTATTCAGCCCCGCGAGCGGCAACACGTCCGCACCGCCATCGCCGAACTTGGTAAAGAAACCCATTACCGATTCAGCGGCGTGATCCGTACCGATCACAACGCCCGTTCGCGCGCTCGCCACCGCGTATTGAGCGATCATCCGCTGCCGCGCCTTGATGTTGCCGTGGACGAAATCCTGCTGCGCGGGATCCGCGAACTGCGTGCCGGCCGCGATGAGCGCGGCGAGCATCGCATCGGCGGCGGGCTTCACGTCGACGGTCAGATTTTCGTCGGCGCGGATGAATGCGAGCGACTGCTGCGCGTCGTCTTCATCATGTTGTGTGCCGTACGGCAGCCGCATCGCGACAAAGCGCGCGTCATGGTTGTCCGCACGCAGGCGTTCGACGGCGAGTTGCGCAAGCCTGCCGGCCGTCGTCGAATCGACACCGCCGCTGATGCCGAGCACGTACGTCTTCAACCCGCTGTCGCGTAGATACCGCGCGAGAAAGCCGACGCGCCATTCGATTTCCTGTACCGCGTCAAAATGCTGTGTAATGTGCATTTCTTCGATTATGCGTCGCTGATACGCGGCGGGATCTTTCAGAGTCATCGATTTTCCTTTGGAACGTTTACCTGTTTTCACGTTGCGGTGATGGTGCGTCGATCGATCCAGTCACAAAACGCTGGTTAAAATCCCCTTCACCACGCTTCCGGTGCAGGCTGGCGCATCGCGATTCCGGTGCGCATTATTTGACCGGGCGTTTCCGCGTCGGCGGATTTCATATTCGACCACGATACTGGATGCGCCTGGTAACATCCTTCAGGCCCATCACGTGCTGGCTCATTGAGATTAATTCAAATGCGGGCTCGCCCGAAGAGACGAGATGAACATCGATGTATGTCCTGATCAGGCTAGCAGAAAGAGCGGAATACCGGGGACTGCAGGAAAGCCGCAACATAACTACAAGTCCGACCATTGCCACGCCTGGATTGTCCGGCTGGCAGTGGCCGGTCTGTGTGGATTGTCTTGCGTTGCCGCGCTCGCCGCTGGCTCGACGCCGGCTGCGAATGTCAGCAATGCCGCGTCGCTGACACCAGCGAACCCGTTGCCGGCCTCGTCGGCGCCGTCATCGGCAACCGCAACTGCAACCGCGTCGGCACCTGCGTCCGCAGCTTCGGCGCCGCCGCCAGCCCGAGCATCCGTCGCCCCACCGAATGCCGGCGTCGTCGTCGATCCGCGCCGCGCGCTTCTGATGCGCGACGCGTTCGCACGCGAAGTCACACGCCGGCTCAAGGTGCCAGCCGCGGAGCAGGCCGCATACGGCGCCCGCCTGCAGGCGGCGCTCGCGGCCAATGATTCTGGCGGGTTGTCCGGTGAGTATGTGGTGCTGGTCGATCGTAGTGCCAATGTGCAGGCGCTCTTCATCTACTTTCGCGCGGCGCCGGCCGACAAATGGCAAATGATCGGCGCATCGCCTGTCGCGACAGGCCGGCCGGGCGAGTTCGATCATTTCATCACGCCGCTTGGCGTCTTCGAACATACGCCCGACAACATGGATTTTCGCGCTGAAGGCACGATGAACCAGAACGGTATTCGTGGTTATGGCAAGCACGACATGCGTATTTTCGATCTGGGCTGGGCTGACGGGGAGCGGGGCTGGGGGAAGGGCGGCGTGTCGCAGATGCGCTTCCAGATGCATGCCACCGATCCCGACCGGCTGGAGCCGCTGCTGGGCATCCGTCACTCGAAGGGTTGTGTGCGCATTCCCGCGTCGCTGAACGTGTTTCTCGATCATCACGGCATTCTCGACGCCGAATACGAAGCGCTCGTTGCGTCCGGCGCGTCGCTCTGGGTGCTTCATTCTGACCGGCAGATGACGCCGTGGGCGGGGCGTTACATTGTTGTGGTTGATTCGCAGCGCAAGGCGCGACCGGCATGGTCACCGGCTCCGGGCTCCACGGCGCACAGGAAATTGCCCGCCGGCGGCGACACCGCCGATTGAGATCACGACACGCGTTCAAACCGTGCGCCCGCCGACGGTGGCCAGGCGCACCGCCGGCCGACGGGCGATTTCAACGCCCGTCGCGAGCCGCGATCGACTCCGGCCTGCTGGGGTCGCGGCGCGGGTCCCAGCGCACGACGTTCAGGACCGCGAAGACCGCGCGAGCCAGACGCCCGCAAGCGCAAAAACGAAACCGGCGATCTGGACCGGAAGCAGCTTTTCGCCGAAGCCGATATAGCCTTCGAGTGCGGCAAGCGGCGGCGCGAGAAACAGGAGCACCGTCGCGCGCGATACTTCGCCGCGCCGGACCATCCACATCAGCAGCGTGACGCTGACGCCCGATAGCATCACGATGCCCCACGCGAGCGACGCCCACAACTGCGTCGACGGGATCCAGCGGTGCTCGCCGAGTGCAAGCGCCAGCGCCGTGGCCACGACGGCCGCGCCAAAATTCTGCACGGCGCTCGCGCTGCGGATATCGGCTTTCGCCAGGGACGTCTTCTGAAACAGCGTCCCAGCCGTGATCGACACAACCGCAAGAATCGAAATCAGGACAACGAGCCACGGCGGCGCGCTCCCGCGCGGCACGGGAGCGCCTGCGGCTGCGAGCTTCGGTTCCAGCACGAGCGCGACGCCGATCAGGCCGAGCGCCATGCCGGCCCAGCCGCGCCGCGACTGTCGCTCCCCGAAGAGCGGCGCGGCGACGGCCGCGGTCAGCAGCGGCTGAAGCGCGCCGAGCAGCGCCATCACGCCCGCGCTCAGCCCCTGCGCGACGGCCCAGTAGCCCGCGCCAAGGTAGACGCCCTGCAACAACGCACCGGCCAGCAGATGCTTGCCGAGGTCGCGGCCGGTCGGCCACGTCGCGCGTGTCGCGAGCGCCACAATTGCGAACAGCACCGCGGTTCCGCCGAAGCGCGCGAGAAGAAAGAGATTCGGATCCGCAAACGGCGTGATCGCGCGGGCGACGACAAAACCCGTCGACCACAGCACGACAAAGAGCGCGGCATTGAAGGTAACCCACATCGGAAAATCGACGCCTCGTGTCCGGTAGAAGCCGGCAGTGTGGTCGACTGTAGAAGGCGCGTCTTGTTCGAGCCTGCACCCGGCCGCGTGACCGGGGCTACTGGACCAGCAATATCGCGCCAGCACCCAGTACGGCGCCGCATACCGCGCACGCCCACAGCAGCGCGCGCGTGCGCCGGTACTCTCGACCCAACTCATGCGCGAGCTCAGCGCGCTGTTGCTGGGGCGCCAGGTCGTGCTGATGCTGCAGATAGCGCACGGCGAGTTGCGGCAGGCGCGGCACGATATGCGCCAGATGCGGCAATTCCTCCGAAATGCGCTTGATCCAGCCGCGATGCCCGAGGTCGCGTCGCGCGATGTCGCCCAGCGTCCGTCGCGCGATATTCCATGTGTCGACGCCCGGATGCAGCGCGCGCGCCAGCGCTTCCGCCTGCTCGAACGAGCGCTGCGCATTCGCGAGGCGCGCAGACACGGCGCCCTCGAACGGCTGCACCGCGTGCAGCAGATGATGGAACAGCGCGCCGGCCGAGCGCTGTTCAGGCTCGTCGGCGAAATGGGCCTCTGCGCGCGTGCGCAGTTCGGCTTCGAGCACTTCGGTGCGCGTGGTGGACGGCACGTGACCGGCGTTGCGATGCAGGTCGGCGAGGCGTCCGTAGTTCTGTTCGAAGAGCGCGCTCGCGCCGTGCACGAAGAACTGCCTTTCCTGCGACGACAGGCTCGACATGATCGCGAAATCCGCCAGCACCAGCCGGCCCAGCGAGTCCGGTTCGATGCTCACGCGCACACGTTCGGCATCGAGCGCCGCGTGGAAGAAACCGTGTTCGAACGCCTGCTCGCTCACCACTTCGATGATATGGGCGGCGAGCGTCGCGAGCTTGATGTGGTGTGCGTGCAGCCCGACGACGTTGGCGACCGATAACGTTTCGATCCGCTGTACGGTCAGCGTGGTGGGCGTGCACAGATCCCAGATCACGTTCGGGACGGCGATTCGCTTGTCATTGTCGAAATGATGTCCGGTCTGGCTCAGATTGGCCGCTTCGGCGCGCAGGTCGAAGCGGCGCAGCAACTCCTGCGTGAACGACTGGGCGAGCGCCCGCAGTTCCAGGCGACGCGCTGTTCCTGAAAACTTTTCGAGCCAGCGCGCGACCCAGCGCAACAGCGCGGCTTCATCGCCGATCTGCTCGACCTCGGCAAGCCGCAGTACCTTGATCGTCACGTTGCAGTGTCCGTCGATGGGGTCGATCAACTGCGCGATATGCGTCTGCTCGGCGAAGCCGTTGCGCGCGGGTGTGAGATCGATAGAAGCAAACAGCGCAGCGAGCGGCCGCCCGAACGCAGCCACCAGCGCGCGCTCGACTTCCGGCGGCGTAAGCGGCGCCTGCATGTGTTCGACGGCGTCGATCACATCGTGCACCGTGCCAGTCGCGAGTTCAGGATGGTCGGCAAGCGCAGTGGCGAACGCACTGGCGAGTGGGCCAAGCTGAGGCAGCGCGCCATGCACACTCGCGCGTGCCGAGTCCGACTCATGCAGACGGCTGGCAAGCGTCGCGGCCCAGCGCAGCTTGTGATGCTGCGGCGCCGCGAGCCAGACGAGGCGCGCGCCGTAGCGCAGCGCGTGGAAGAGCAGCAGAAGTCGGCGAAACAGTGAGCGCATCGGCAGATCGTTTGACGGAGCGCGCATCGACGAAGCGCGGCCAGGGTGTTCAGGGTAGCAGGGAAGCGCGATGGGCGGAGCGTTCCGCCGCATCGCGTAATACAATACGCCGGCCTTCCGAACTCACGTGTGCCGTCAGCCCGGCACCCTCAGCGATGCTCGCAGAACAACGTCATCAATACATCCTGTCGCAGGTCGCCAGAAATGGCGCGTTGTCGGTAGCTGAACTCGTTCGCGAACTGAACGTTTCGCGCGAAACCATCCGGCGCGATCTCAATACGCTCGCCGGTCGCGGCCTGATCGTCACGACGCACGGCGGCGCGCTCTCGAGCGACCGGCGCGAACCCGATCTCGACACGCGCGAAGCGGCCAATGCCGGCGCCAAGCGGGCAATCGGCGAGCGCGCGGCACAGTTCCTGCCGGACGGCGCCTCCGTCATCATCGATTCGGGTAGTACGACGCAGGCCGTCGCGCGGGCGCTGACCGACCGGCACCGGCTCACCGTATACACCAACGACTGGCGGATCGCGCTGCTGCTCGGCAGGCGCAACGACAATCGCGTCACGTTGCTGGGCGGGGAACTGTCGGATCTGGAAGACGCCACGTTCGGCCTCGATACGATCCATCAGTTGAGCCAGTATCACGCGGACTTCGCGTTCATCGGCGCGGGCGGCATTTCGTCGGATGCGTGGCTCACCGATTACTCCCGCATGGCCGCCGAAGTGCGCAGCCGGATGATCGCGGCAGCGGGCATGGTGATCGTGGTCGCGGACAACTCGAAGTTCGGCCGCGTCACGCCAGTGCGGATCAACGGCTTCGAATCGGCGCGCTATCTCGTGACAGAACTCGCGCCGGATCGGGCGCTGGCGAAAGCCATCGCGACGCGCGGCCCGGAAATCCTGATCGCCTGAGCGACCCGCATTTCCAGAGCGTTGCGCCGCTTTCACCCGAAGCGGCCGCCGTTACCGCACACGCACGCCCAGTTTCTTCAGCGAGCGGTCGATGGCGGCCACCGCGTTGTGCAGTTCGTTGGCATCGATCGCGCCGATGCAACCGACGCGGAACGTTTCCACCTGAGTCAGCTTGCCCGGATAAAGTACATAACCGGCGTCGCGCACGGCCGCGTAAAAGTCCACAAAACGCCACGCCGGATCCTTCGGTGCGTGGAACGTAACGATCACCGGCGCCTGAACCTCGGGCGCAAGGAAAGGCTCGAAGCCGAGCGTCTTCATCGCGTCGACCAGCGTCCTGTAGTTCTGCTGGTAACGCGCGCCGCGCGCCGGCTGGCCGCCTTCCGTAATAAAGCGGTCGAGCGCGGTACGCAATGCGGCGACGACGTGCGTCGGCGGCGTGAAGCGCCACTGCGTCGTCTTTTGCATATACGCGTACTGGTCGTGCAGATCGAGCGCGAGCGACGGCGACTGGCCTTCACTCGCCTCCAGCACGCTGCGCCTCACGATCACGAAGCCCATGCCCGGCACGCCTTCGAGGCACTTTCCGCTCGCCGACACCAGCGCGTCGATGCCGCCTTTGCGCAGATCGATCGGCAACGCGCCGAACGAACTCATCGCGTCGACGATCAGGCTTTTGCCATGACGCTGACACAGCGCGGCGATCTCATCGAGTGGATTCAACAGGCCGGCGCTCGTTTCCAGATGCACCTGCGCGACGTGCGTGATGCGCGCGTCGTCGTTGAACGCGTCCTCGATCGCGGCGGCGGTCACCGGCTCGTCTTCGCGCAGCAAGAGCTCGACGTATGCAATGCCCATCCGCTGAAGGATCTTGATGATCCGCGCGCAGTACGCGCCGTTGTTCGGCACCAGCACGCAGCCGTTGCGCGGGACCAGCGTGCCGATGGCGGCTTCCACGGCGAACGTGCCGCTGCCTTGCATCGGCACGCACACGTAGTCACTTTCACCATGTACGATTTCGATCAGGTCGGCGCAGACGGTCTGTGTCATCCGGTTAAAGGCGGCATCCCACGAACCCCAGTCACGCAGCATGGCCTGGCGGGTTTCGGGCGAGGTCGAAAGCGGCCCCGGCGTCAACAGGATTGGATCGTTTCCGAGAATCACACAACCTCCATAGTCAGATGAAATGTGCACCTTGTGCGCACGAGCGATATGTATATTATTGGCGAATTGTGTCATTTTGTGGAATTGGTGAAAATAGTCATGCCGCTGTCACGGAAACCTGTGATCCTTGCCGTGCCCTTTCAGGCAAGGCAGGCCGCTCTGGAACACTCCGCTGGCCGGACGTCTCGCTAGAAATGAATCAGTAAGGTTGTCAGCAATCTGCAATCGGGCTGTGGCAATGCAAAAAAAGAGGCACGGCGTACGCGCCGTTTCAATCACAACTGGTATGGGGTTTTCCCGACCGTCTGGTTTTTGCCTTTCGGAGAGCGACATGACAAACAAGAATCACCTTCACACGACGGCCGGCATCGTCCGCAAACTGCTTCCGGCGCTGGTGGCCGCAGCGGCGTTCGGCGGCGCGGCGATGCAGGCGCACGCGGCCGACGCGGTGGTGCTTTACACCGCCGACGGCCTCGAGAACCTCTACAAGGATGTGCTGCCCGCGTTCGAGAAGAAGGAAGGCGTGAAGGTCAACATCGTCACGGCAGGTAGCGGCGAAGTGGTGAACCGCGCGACGATCGAAAAGGATGCGCCGAAGGCGGACGTGATCGTCACGCTGCCGCCGTTCATCCAGCAGGCGAGCCAGGCTGGCCTCCTGCAGACGTACGAAAGCGTCAACTACAAGAACGTGCCGGCGATCGCGAAGGCGTCGGACGGTTCGTGGGCGACGTTCGTGAACAACTATTTCTCGTTCGCGATCAACCCGGAAGTCACGAAGAACCAGCCGAAGACGTTTGCCGACCTGCTGCATCCGGATTTCAGCGGCAAGGTGGCGTATTCGAACCCGGCAACGGCTGGCGACGGCATGGCCGTGATCATCCTCACGACCTCGTTGATGGGTGAAGACAAGGCATTCGACTACCTGAAGAAGCTGGAACAAAGCGCCAAGTTCCATACGAAGGGCACGGGCTACCTCGACGTGCTGCTCTCGCGTAACGAAATTGCGTTCGCGAACGGCGACCTGCAGATGGACCTCGATGACGCTGCGAACGGCGGCCTGTCGCTGAAGCCGATTTTCCTCGCGCACGAAGGCGGCCAGCCGACGACGTTCCAGCTGCCGTACGCAATCGGCCTGATCAAGAACGGTCCGAACCAGGCTGAAGGCAAGAAGCTGATCGACTACCTGATGTCGACGGACGTGCAGTCGAAGGTGCCGGACATCTTCGGTATTCCGGGTCGTACGGACGTGCCGCTGGCAGGCAAGAACGGCGAGATCGTGAAGAAGGCGACGGCTGGCGTGAAGATTATTCCGGTCGACTGGACGCAGGTGATGGCGAAGAAGGCTGACTGGACGGCACGCTGGAAGAACGACGTGATCGGTTCGTCGGGCAAGCAGATCGAAGTCGTCAAGCCGAAGTAAGCTGCTGTCGTTACCTGTACCAGCACTATCAACGTTGGAGGATGAACCCGGTGAATACGGCCAGTCTTGCTCATCCAGGCGCGCTCGGCGCCGAACCGGACGCGCTCGGCGATGCGCGTTCGGACACGCCAGGTGGCGTGCAGATCGATCATCTGACGGTGCGCTTCGGTTCGCGCACGGTGCTCGACGATCTGTCGCTGACGATCCAGCGCGGCGAATTGCTGACCGTGCTGGGCCGCAGCGGTTGCGGCAAGACGACGCTGCTGCGCTTTATCGCCGGGTTCATTGAAGCCGACGGACTGGCGGGCACGCTGACGGTCGCAGGCCGCGATCTGACGCATGTCCCGCCGCATAAACGTAATCTGGGCCTGCTGTTCCAGAGCTACGCGCTGTTTCCGCATCTCTCTGTCTATGAAAACGTCGCGTTCGGGCTGAAGGCGCGTCGCACGCCGTCGAAAGACGTTGCGCGACGCGTTGCGGGCGCGCTGAAGCTCGTGCAACTTGGAGATGCCGGCCACGTCATGCCGGCGCAGCTGTCGGGCGGTATGCAGCAGCGCGTCGCATTGGCCCGCGCGCTCGTGATCGAGCCCGATGTGCTGCTGCTCGATGAACCGCTATCCGCACTCGACGCCAATCTGCGCGCGTCAGTGCGCTCTGAACTCAAGTCGCTGCATGAGCGTCTGCCGAACCTGACGATCGTCTGCGTGACGCACGATCAGGATGATGCGCTGGTGCTGTCCGACCGCACGTTGCTGATGCGCGAAGGCCGCATCGCGCAGCTCGGCACGCCGCAGCAGTTGTATGACACTCCGAACGACGCATTTGTTGCCCGCTATCTGGGCGCGGCAAACCTGCTTTCGCCGAAGGTCGCCTTCGCAATGGGCGACGCGCGTTACAACGAGCGCGACCGCGTGGCGTGTCTACGTCCGGAAAGCATGCGTATTGTTCCGCTCGGTGAAGGGCAACTTCACGGCACGATTGCATCGGTCGAATGGTATGGCGCGGTGCTGTCGGTGTCGGTCACGCTCGATGCAATGCCGAATGACCCGGTTCAGGTCCAGATGCAGCGCGGTCAGGGCATGATGCCGGAGAAAGGCGCGCGGATCTCACTGCAATACGAGGCAGACGATGTCGTCCTTATCCAGCCCTGAAGCCCTCGCCGACGCGCATCGCGCGGCCAGCGGCGCGGCGCACAGGGCGGCGATACGCCGTCGCGAACGTGCGGCGCAATGGCATCTGCTGTTTCTCGCGGTTGTCGTGCTTGGACCGCTTGTGATCTATCCGCTCGTGCGGCTCGTTTCGCTGAGCCTCACCGGGCCGCACGGATTCAGCATTCACGCCTACGCGCAGTTTTTCCAGAATCCGGAAACGCGCGGCGTGGTTGGCACGACGCTGTGGATCCTGTTCGCGAGTGCCGGGCTTGCATCGTTACTCGGTGTGGCACTGGCGTCGTTGCTGTTCTTCAAGCCGTTTCCCGGCGCGCGGATGGTGACGCGGTTCCTTGAACTGTTTGTGGCGTTTCCATCGTTTCTCGTCGCCTTCACGCTGATTTTTCTGTACGGCTCGCAGGGCTCAGTCAGCATTGGGCTGCAAAGGCTTTTCCATCTGGAGAACCCGCCGCTCAACTTTCTGTTCGGCATTGGCGGCGTGATTCTCGCCGAAGTGGTGTTCTACGCGCCGTTCGTCGTGCGCCCGACGCTCGCTTCGTTTGCGACGCTCGACATGCGGTTGATCGAAGCCGCGCGAAGCCTTGGCGCGCCCGGCTGGATGGTCGCGTTTCGCGTGATCCTGCCGCTCGCGTGGCCGGGCATCGCGGCGGGCACGATTCTCTGTTTCCTGCTGACGCTCAACGAGTTCGGCATTTTGCTCGTGCTGGGCAGTGCGCATCTGATCACGCTGCCCGTGGCGATTTATAGCTCGGCAACGGTCGATCTCGATCTGCCGACCGCAGCGGCAGGCGCGGTCGTCATGCTCGCGATGTCGCTGTCGCTATACGCGTTGTATCGCCAGGTCAATCGACACAAGGCAGGAGGCACACGCCATGGACGCTGAACTCGATCCGGTTCCGCTGCCGGCCGTGCATCACCGTGCGCGTCCGGTGAAGCGCAATGTGCTGGTGCGTTTTGCCGGCTCCGTGCTGCTCGGTCTCGCTGCGCTGCTGTGTTTCTGGCTATTCGTGTTGCCGGTGGGCGTGGTCGCGCTGTCGAGCGTGGCAGCGCACTGGTCCGGCACGATCCTGCCCGACGGCTTCAGCATGCGCTGGTTTGAACGCCTTGGCTCCAGCGATTTTGATGCGCTCACAACCAGTCTGGAAATCGGTTTCGGCGTCGCGGTGCTCGGCACGATTCTGGGCCTGTGGCTTGCACTGGCGCTTGAAGGGCGTGATCGTCGCGGACTCGGTGCGTTCGTCGATACGATCGCGATGATGCCCAACGGTGTGCCGAGCGTGGTGCTCGGCCTCGCCGTGCTGATTGCGTATCACAAGGCGCCGGTCGATCTGTCGAGTTCGGCGGCCATCGTCGTATTCGTTCAGCTCGCACTCGTGTTGCCGTTCTGCTATCGGTGTGCGAGCGCTGCGCTGCGGCCTGAACTGACCATACTGCGTGAAGCGGCGGCAAGTCTCGGTGCGCCACCCGCGATGGTGCTGCGTCGTGTGGTGTTGCCGCAACTCGTGCCTGCAATTCGCGCGAGTCTCGCGCTCGGTTTTGCGCTGTCGCTCGGCGAACTGGGCGCTACGCTGACTGTTTATCCGCCGGGCTTTGCGACGGTGCCGATTGTCGTCGTCGGACAGGTCGAGCGCGGTTATTACCTGCCGGCTTCCGCGCTTTCGCTGATTCTTCTGCTCGTTTCGCTCGCTGCGCTGCTTCTGATCGCCGCACGCGTTCCCCGCCGTCGCGTGGACTGACGGGCCGCCGCTCAATTTTTCCTGTGATGTGCCTTGTCGGTCCATCACGCATATCGATGTGGCAAAAAATGTCGAAATGACCGAAAATATGCAAACAGCTTCCGTCGATGCAATTGATGTGGTGCGCCGGCATTCGCTGACGACGCTCGTGCGTGACGCGATCGAGCGCCAGATTGCCGACGGCAACCTGGCGCCCGGCGACAAGTTGAACGAAGCCGACTGGGCTGCGCGGCTGCAGGTGTCGCGCGGGCCGGTGCGAGAGGCGTTTCGGGCGCTGGAGCAGGCGGGGCTGGTGCGCACTGAGAAAAACCGCGGGGTATTTGTGCGGACCGTGACGCTCGCGGAAGCCGACGAAATTTACGCCGTGCGCGCGGTGCTGGAAGAAGCGGCGTGCCGGATGCTGGCGGCGCGTCTCGACGGAAAACAGCTCGGGAGATTGCGCGCCTGGGTCGAGAGCATGCAAGGCGCGCTCGATACGCAGGATCAGGACGCGTACACGCGCGCGAACGTCGCGTTCCACGACACGATCGTGGCATCGGCGGGCAACGGGAAGCTGTACGAGACGTACCGGCGGCTCGTCGGCGAACTGAATCTTTTCCGTCGTGCGGCGCTTGTCGCGCACGACGATGCGATGGCGCGCTCGCTGGACGAGCACCGCGCGATCCTGATGGCGCTCGCCTCGCGCGACGCAGAGCATGCAGCCGCGCTGATGCGCGCCCATGTGAACGGCGGCCGGCAGCGCGCGCATGAAGCTTGTGAACCGGCTGGAGAACGGTCTGCGGTGCGGACCTTCCCGGCCTCGACTGATGAAGAACGCGCGTGATCGACGCGAATGGACGAAGACGATGTCAAACCAGACTCAACGCAATTTCGAAGCCAACGGCCGTCAATACGCTTTTCCGTCGACGCCGACTGTCGTCGTGTGCGTCGATGGTTGCGAATACGACTATCTGGAGGCGGCAGTCGCGGCCGGCGTCGCGCCGTTCCTTGGCAAGATGCTGCGCGGCGGCGCGGCGTTCAAGGGTGACTGCGTGATTCCGTCGTTCACCAACCCGAACAACCTGTCGATCGTATGCGGCGTGCCGCCTTCGGTGCATGGCATCTGCGGCAACTACTTCCGGGATCCGGACGCGAACGGCGGCAAGGGCGCGGAAGTCATGATGAACGACCCCGCTTATCTGCGTGCGGGCACGTTGCTGGCAGCGGCGTCGGAAGCGGACGCGAAAGTGGCGGTCGTCACCGCGAAGGACAAACTACGCCGCCTGCTTGGCTGGCAGATGAAAGGCATCTGCTTCTCCGCAGAAAAGGCGGACAGCGTGACGCGCGAGGAAAATGGCATCGACAACGTGCTCGATCTCGTCGGCCTGGCGGTACCGGACGTCTACAGCGCCGGACTGTCCGAATTTGTTTTTGCTGCTGGTATACGTCTCGCCGAAACGCAGAAGCTCGACCTGATGTATCTGTCGACCACCGATTACGTACAGCACAAGGCCGCGCCGGGCACCGAAGGCGCGAACGCGTTCTACGCGATGATGGACGGTTACCTCGCGCGGCTCGACGAACTCGGCTGGGTCGTCGCACTGACCGCCGACCACGGCATGAACGCGAAGCACGATCCGGAAACGGGTGAGCCGAACGTCATCTATCTGCAGGACGCGCTCGACGAATGGCTTGGCGCCAGTGCGGCTCGCGTGATTCTGCCGATCACCGATCCGTATGTCGTTCATCACGGCGCGCTCGGTTCGTTCGCGACGGTCTATCTGCCGCGCGATGTGAGCGCCGCGCAGGTGATCGGGCGCATGGGTGGTTTGCCGGGCGTCGAGGTCGTGCTCGATAACAAGACTGCATGCGAGCGCTTCGAGTTGCCGAACGATCGCGTCGGCGACATCGTGGTGGTCAGCGCGCGCAATGTGGTGCTCGGCACGCGACGCGAACAGCACGATCTTTCCGGGCTCACGGTGCCGCTGCGTTCGCACGGTGGTTTGTCGGAACAGACCGTGCCGTTGCTGTTCAATCGTCGAATTGAGCGTTCAGCGACTGAAGGCCGTCGTCTGCGGAATTTCGACATCTTCGATCTCGCGCTCAACCACGTGGTGAAATCATGAATGCGCTCACGTATAAGGATCATCCGGCGTTTCGTGCAGAAGCGCTGCGTCTGAAAGGCGAACGCGCATTGCGCGAGCGCACGCTCGATGTGTTTGATCCTTATACGGGGCTGCGCGTGGGTACCGTGCCGCTTGCGAGCGTAGACGACGTGCGTAGTGCGTTCGAATACGCTGCCGCGTATCAGGCGAAGCTCACACGCTATGAGCGCTCGCAGATTCTCGAGCGCGCTGCAGCGCTGCTTCGCGAGCGCGCCGAAGAAGCATCGGATCTGATCTCGCTCGAATCGGGTTTGTCGAAGCAGGATTCGCGCTACGAGATTGGACGCGTCGCGGATGTGCTGAAGTTTTCTTCGATCGAAGCGCTGCGCGACGATGGCCAGAGCTTTTCGTGCGATCTCACGCCACATGGCAGGAAGCGTCGCGTGTTTACGCAGCGCGAGCCGCTTGCCGGTGTGATCGTTGCGATCACACCTTTTAACCATCCGATGAACCAGGTCGCGCACAAGGTGGCGCCCGCCATTGCAACGAACAATCGCGTGCTGCTGAAGCCGTCGGAGAAGGTACCGCTGTCTGCGCTATATCTCGCGGACATCCTGTACGAAGCCGGTTTGCCCGACCCGATGCTTCAGGTCGTGACAGGCGATCCGCGCGAAATCGCCGATGAACTGGTGACGAATCCGCTTGCGGAACTCGTGACGTTCACGGGTGGCGTCGCGATCGGCAAGCATATTGCAGCGAGGGCAGGCTATCGACGCGTCGTGCTCGAACTGGGCGGCAACGACCCGTTGATCGTGCTCGAAGACGCCGATCTCGAACGCGCGGCGACTTTGGCTGTGCAGGGTTCGTACAAGAACTCCGGCCAGCGCTGTACCGCCGTCAAACGGATGCTCGTGCAGAAGAGCGTCGCTGCGAGGTTCACCGAAATCGTCGTGGAGAAGACGCGTGCCTGGTCGCACGGCGATCCCTTCGACTCAGCGAACCAGATGGGCACCGTGATCGACGAAGCCGCCGCGATGTTCTTCGAGTCGCGCGTGAATGAAGCGGTTGCGCAGGGCGCACGTCTGCTCGTCGGCAATCAACGTCGCGGCGCGCTATATGCACCGACCGTCGTCGATCAGGTGAATCCATCGATGGCACTCGTGCGCGAGGAAACCTTCGGTCCGGTGTCGCCAATCATCACGTTCGATACGCTCGATGACGCAATCCGGATCAGCAATGGCACGGCGTTCGGGTTGTCATCGGGCGTATGCACGAACCGTCAGGACGCGATCATTCGTTTCGTCAATGAACTGCGCGTCGGCACGGTGAACGTGTGGGAAGTGCCGGGCTACCGGTCGGAGCTGACGCCATTCGGCGGCATCAAGGATTCGGGCCTCGGCTACAAGGAAGGCGTGCAGGAGGCGATGAAGAGCTTTACCAATCTGAAGACGTTTTCGCTACCGTGGGAGTAAGAGCGTGGCATTGAGTCTGGACGACATCCGTACATTGTTCGAGCAGCACGGTGAGGTCGCCTATAGCGGCGAACCGGTCACGCAACTCGAGCATGCATTGCAAAGTGGTGCGCTGGCAGAGGAAGCGGGCGCGAGCGAAGAACTGATTGCAGCAGCGTTTCTGCACGATCTCGGTCATTTGCTGAACCAGCAGGGCGAGACACCGTCCGCGCGTGGCATCGACGACCTGCACCAGTATTTCGCGTTGCCGTTCCTGCGGCCGGTGTTGCCGGAGGCCGTGCTTGAACCGATCCGCCTGCATGTGGACGCAAAACGCTGCCTGTGCGCGATCGACGACACATACTTTGGGCAGTTGTCGGCGGATTCGGTGCGTAGTCTGGAATTGCAGGGCGGCATATATAGCAGGGAAGAGGCGCAGGCCTTTCTGGCCAAACCCTACGCAGAAGATGCGTTGCGCCTGCGCAAATGGGACGACCGCGCAAAAGAAGCAAAACGCACGACGCCGGATGTAGAGCACTTTCTACGTATCGTTGAGCGGTTGATGGAAAAGCAGGTAGCGGTCTGATCCCGGCATCCCCGATCACCGGGGATCGCATCCCCGATCGCCGTTTTGACGGCGTCTGTCCGTTCTCAAAAATAGTGCTTGCAAGGCGTGGGGGAGGTGGCTAGAATCTCGATCTTTCGCGCTTTCGGAAGAAGGCGCGGGGACGCGGGAAGCCAGTATGGGCAAGGCTTTGCGGGGCGTTGAGCGGGTGGGGAAGTTAAAAAAACCTGTTGACGACGAAGCAAATGTTCTTCATAATCTCGTTTCTCTGCTGCTGATGCAGCGACGCAGAACGAAGCGGTGCCGGAGTGGTTGCGAAGTGACGCAGCGCGGTGCGGTTTCG